>DLZV01000018.1 GCA_003447235.1 Prevotella sp. | reverse complement strand
CTATACGCCACCTTTTCATCGTGGCATATAGACTTTTGTTGATTTCCTGAAAAATACGGCAGGAGTTTTTTATAACAAAATACAGGCAACCGAGGAAACAAAAATCAGGCAACTGAGGAAACAAAAAGCAGGCAACTGAGGAAAAGCCAAAAAAAAGCAGTATCTTTGCATTGGCATATCTAAAAGACAGATGATGATGAAGTACTTGGATCCTAAGGCAGACCTCACGTTCAAGAAGATATTCGGCAATCATCCCCAAAGACTGATCAGCCTTCTGAACGCACTCCTGCCACTCAGCGAAGCGGAGCAGATACACGCGATAGAGTATCTGCCAACGGAACTTGTGCCCCAGCTCGAAGGGGGCAAGAACACTATTGTGGATGTACTCTGCACGGATTCACGAGGCCGAAAATTCTGCGTGGAAATGCAGATGGAATGGTCGGACGCTTTCCAGCAGCGAGTACTGTTTAATGCATCCAAGCTCTACGTGAGTCAGGCCAAAAAGGGCGGAAAATACAGCGAGCTCCAACCTGTGTATTCCCTGAATCTGATAAACGACGTCTTCGAGCATGACACTCCAGATTTCATCCACAACTACCGCATTGTGCACGACAAGGACAGCAACAAGGTGATTGAAGGCTTGCATTTCACCTTCATAGAGCTGCCGAAGTTCACTCCTCATTCCATTGCCGACAAGCGTATGATGGTGCTATGGCTCCGTTTCCTCACGGAGATCAATTCAAATACGAAGGAGATTCCTGCCGACCTGCTTAATGATCCGGAGATAGGAAAAGCCGTGGAGGAGCTGGAGATATCCGGCTTCACGGATGCCGAGCTCCGGGCCTATGACAAATTCTGGGATTCAGTAAGTGTCGAAAGAACCCTTCTGGATGACAGATACCAGAAAGGCAGGGAAGAGGGTAAAGAAGAAGGAATTGCTGAAGGAATGGAAAAGGGCATGGAGCAAGGCATGAAGAAAGGTAGAGCAGAAGGCATGAAGAAAGGCTTGAAGCAAGGAATGGAGAAAGGTATGGAGCAAGGCATGTCCCAGCGAAGCCTTGAGATTGCCAAGAAGATGCTGGCAAAGGGTATGGATGAAGCAACGGTCATGGATATGACTGGGCTGTCGGCAGAGGAGACGAAGCTGCTGAAAGCAGAGCTGTAGATTGCAAATATCACAATATAATCGAGGTAGTGTTTTCCCAATCCCTTGCCTTTTCCCGAAAAATTGTCTGCAAATAGTGGTTTGTCTGGAAAATGTTGTAAAAGTTGTACTTGTCGTGTCCCCATGTCTGCCATTCCCCTCCGCCACAAGGCGAGGCGATATGGGAGACTTCTTGGGAAGGTCCTATATCGCTCGGGGGATGATCATTTACAGATAGGGGGATATAGATTGGGGGTCTATATGGGGCAGGGACGGCTAATCGCGATCGTGCTTGTCGTGCTTGTGATGCTTGCCGGGTCGTCCATAGCCTCGGTCGTGCTTGTCGTGCTTTCCCGGACGTCCATAGCCTCGGTCGTGCTTGTGATGCTTGCCCGGGCGGCCATAGCCTCGGTCGTGCTTTCCCGGACGGCCATGATGCTTGTCGAAGCGGGGGCGATGGTGGCCGTGGCCTCGATCGTAGCGCGGGCGATGGTGGTAGCCCGGTCGGCAGGTGGGGTATCTCCTATATATATGGTGGACGTAGGCGCGGTCTTGCCAGCCGATGGGGCGGTAGAAGTAGTATGTGTTGCAGTATTTGCGCCATTGTCCGGGCGAGAGGTAGCGGCGTATCTCGCGGTTGCGGCGCTCCCATCCGTAGGCGTCGATGTCGCGATAGCTATTGATGCTGTTGAGGTAGGCGAGGTTGATGTTGAGGATGCTGTTGCGGTAGCCCGGTCCGATGCCCAGTTCGGCTATCATCTTGTCGGTAATGATGGTGGCTTCCGCTCGCACGTCGGCCAGTCGCTGGGCCGAGGCGGAGACGATCACGACGAGGGCGGCTACGGTTGCTAAAAAAATACGTTTCATAATCCAGACTTTCTTTTGAGGGTTATTACTCGTTTTCTGCTGCAAAAGTACGACTCCCCGCTCATGCGGCCAAAGGAAAACCCATAAACCCGCATATAGTTTTCCCTTTGCCTTGAGAGGAAATCCCGAGGACATAAAGGAAAACAACTTGAACAACCTTTACAACAATGAACAACGCTTCGCCAGGATATCGCCTCTTCGAGGCCCATGCAGATCAAGGGCTGCTGCAAGGGAAACAACAAGTAACAACGCTTCGCCTTGAACACGTTTCCTGCTGGTTGTCCTGGCGAAGCTGTTCCATTTCATGGCACTCTTTCTCGCCATGGCAAAACATGAACGAGCTCGCTTCTGCGCATGGCTTATCGAAAGCGTTGCTTGTTGTTTTCCATACTCAGCCAGGTGGCATTTTTCGGCAGCAAAGGCCATCTTTTGCTCCAAATCTCGGATGGATCAAAAAAAATTCGTAAAAGATAGGGGCGCGACACGAGGATGGAGAACCTGTTCTGTATGTAGTCCTGTATATAGATTTGTGTTATTTTTAGAGTACTTTTGTATATTTTTTATTTTACATTATCAGCCATGCGGTTTTGTTCTTTTTCTCTTATTTGCTATTCTTGCTTTCCTTTTTGCAACCTACTCTTTGTTTTTTCTTTTTTTCTTGTTCGATTTTTCCTGTGTCTTCTTACTCTTGTGCTTTTCTTTTAGTATCATAAAACGTTACATTCTGAGGCCTTGCTTTGTTCGATTACTTGATTTCGCTTTCAGCCCTTATTTCTCTATCCATTAGACCGTTACAAACACGATAGGGGAGTTTTTTGCCATTTCTGAATTTGAAAAAAGTACTCAATTATTTGTTGTTATTCCAAATATTGTTAGTAACTTTGCACCCGTAATTTAAGATAACATCGTTCACGTCTGTGGAATGAGTGTGAATCGGTACATAGAAGAATGCTTGTGGCCACCCTTCCCAAACCATACCCGAACTGTAGGGCGTCCAAAATGCCATTTTCTCTATAGCTTTCCGACAACGGTCGGAATGGGCCGAACCTCTTTGAGCAAGTGATCAACAATAGAGATAACTTATTTATACAATTTTCTAACGCATGATGAAGTTAAAAATTCACAAGGCAGCCATGATTTTGGCCGCTCTCGTTTTGCTGCTACCACTTCGGGCGGTAGGTCAGGCAAACACGTATTATGAACGGGGGGGGTAAACCCTACTGAGTCCCGCCAAGTCTTGAAGACCCGTATGGCCCTCGTTGGCTATAACTGTATGGTCAGCCGCTTCCCCGATGGCGTGAGTGTCGGAACGGGCATCAAGAACCTCTCCAATCTTTGCGATGAGAATCTCGACAACTATTGTGATCTGCCTGGCGTGGCAGACGTCACGCTCCTTGCCGGATCGCCCATCGTGGCCGTCAAGGACATGAAGCACTACTTTGACAAGAACACCAAGGCAGGTTTCAAGATTTCTGCAGAATCCAACGTGTTGAAACTTAGTTTGTTGGAAACCAGCTATCGTATTCGTTTTTACAAAGATGGTAAGATTCTGAAGGATTCCAAGATAGAGCAGGCTGGATTCTCCGTGCTCAACCTGTCGATAGGTAATATTGCTGCAGGTAGCACCTTGGATATCGTTGCCGCAGAACAACCTACAGAAGACTATGACGAGATAGCTCTTGTCGGTCAAAGCGGTATCAAGGTGGATGCTGTCAAGGGTTTAAAGATTTACTATGCCTTTGTAGGTAGTGGTGAGTATACGTTGACGAAGTCTCGCATGAAAGAATATGATACTAATTTCGGTACTAACATAAAATTAGAAGCGGAGGCATCTGATGTTATAGCTGCTAAAAGACTCATAGATGACAACCTTACTAATAGTGCGCCATTAGCAGTCCTCGTAAGCTTTGGAGCAGGTTATGCCCAAGTTATTGCAAATGATAACAATAATACCTCTGGCGAAACTTTTCCGATAAGAACAGAAGCTGGATTTGTGTACACTACCGGAGGCTTGTTGGGCATTGGGGAAACTGCGGTCATCCATCTCCTTGATAGAAATGGCAAAGACATATACCAAAAGGCCATCGACACAAAAATATTGTCACTCGATTTGGGAGGTGAAGCGAAGAAAGTTTCCATCAAGGCTCCATGTGAATTCTCAGGTATTAAATTGAAGGTTGAGGGTGTTAAAGCACTTAAAGTTCTCACCGCCAAATACGCCTTTATCGTCCCCGAGCCCATCACGGCCGGTCACCAATGCACCATGAGCCCGACCGCCACTCTCGACATTTGCAGCTGCGAGGAGAAGTATGAGCTCAACTGGGACAAGAAAAACTATCCCGATGCCTCTTGGGAGATGGTCAGCACGACCGACGATAATGTGACCTTTGACGCGGCCAACTATACCCTCGATTTCAGCAAGTCCAAAGCCTATTTGGAGGGTAATGGCGCCAAGGCGACGGTCGTCATGAAGTTGACGAATACGGACGACTGCTCTCAGCAGATCACTATCAACTATGGTGGATCCAACGACCAGCAGAAGCCGAAGAAGGAGTTTGCGCTCGTCAACGACAACCCCGCTAATCCTACTTATGTGCTTGGCGGCGGCAACAGCATTGGCATCAACCTGCTGAGCATCATCAAGAACTCGGCCAACATCCTTTCGAGCAAGCTCAATAGCTTTGCCTCTTATTTTGGTGGCGTCTCTATTGGCGACTCTTATCTATGCAGCATCAAGAAAAAAGAGGGATTGATCTCCGACGGCAGCAAGGCCCTCCAGGCGGGATTTGTCGTGACCGCCAAGGGTAGCGCCTTGAGTGCAGACGTGCTCAAGCTGATGAACGTCAGACTCTATAAAGACGGAAAGGAAGTGGAAGGCGGCGTGGCCACGGCTCCCGTGGCGGCCAAGCTGATCGGCCACCAGAACACGCATAAGTTGAGATATGCTATCAAAGTGCCCGTGGGCACGCAGTTTGACGAGATCCGTCTCTACTCCACGGGTCTGCTGGGTGCCGACCTCAGCGTCATGAACATCTACTACGCCTATACGGCCGACGAGAATGCCATCCTCGACGACCCGACCGAGGGGGCCGAGATCGTTTCCTTCGACAACAATGGCGCCAGCATCAATGCCGACCGCACCCAGTCGGCAGGTGTGCTGAAAGCAGGCAATGGTATGAAGGACCTCACCAACTGTATCGACGGCTCGCTCGAGACCTGCACGACGTTCCCGATGGGCGTGGGAGCAGGAGAGGGTTCCATACTTGCCGTGAAGCTGGGCGTCACGGCCACACGCAACAAGCAGCTTGTCGTGGTGGTCAATCAGGCCGCCTTGGGCGTGGGTGTAGATCTGGGAAGCGGCATCGTCGTCAAGACCTATAAGAAGAAAGAAGCAGCTGCCGGTCCAGCCAAGGCATACAAGGCGGACGAGCAGGGATCTGAGGATTCTCAGAAGACGGACGATTCCGACGTGGTGGAGACCTTTAGCGACTGGAGCATCCTCGGCGCCAACCTCATCACCCGTGGCGACAAGGGCTTCGTCGTCCTCACCCCGAAGCAGGACTATGACGAGGTGAGCATCACCCAAGGCGCAGCCGTGCAGGTAGCCGATGGTTTGAAGGTCTATGGCATTCTGCTCCGCAACGACGCGGATGGCGACGGCACGCCCGACACGGAAATGCCGAGCGAGGACTGCAAGCAGGATATCGTCTTCGACGAGGACGTACACATCTCCGACAAGAGCGTGAAGAGATACAAGGACAATCTGACGATGTACTTCAAGCGCACGTTCGTCCCCGGCAAGTGGAACTCCGTCATCCTGCCCGTCAACCTCACGAAGGCGCAGTTTGTGGAAGCCTTTGGCGTTACGGCCAAGCTCTCCGAGGCCAACGAGGTCTATCAGGACAATCAGAATCTCGTCATCGGATTCAAGCCGGTAGTGGAGACGTTCGAGGGTGTCTATCTCCAGGCCAACAAGCCCTATATCATCTGGGTGGACGAGACTACCGTGGCTGAGCATCAGGGCAAAACTTGGATAACGAACGACGTAGGCTCCATCACGGGCGAGATCTATATGGTGAGAAAAACGACCGAGGGCGTAGGCGTCAACTTCACCTACGACGAGACGATGGGCAAGCCCTCGACCGAGGGGTTTGAATTCAACCCATTCATCACCAACAATCAGGGCCTTGAGAGCCTCCTCTTCCAGGGCGGCTACGACAATCATCAGTCCCTCGAAATTGACGACTACGGCTGGAACGAGGGCAACCTCTACCATCTGAAGAAGGCCCACACGATGAAGGGCTATCGCTGCTGGCTCACCCCGACCTGGGCTTCGGCCAGCCAGAGCCAGACCACCCTCAGCTTCGGTTTCGGCCAGGGCGATGTCACGGGCCTGGAAACGGTTTCCTCGGCCGACGAGCAGGGCGAGCTCAAGGTCTTCAACCTCCAGGGCCAGCGTCTCAGCAGCCTCGAGGGTGTGCAGCCGGGCATCTATATCGTCAACGGCAAGAAGATGGTAGTGAAGTAAAAATCAAGCATCCAAACAACCAACAGTAGAATCAGTTTATGAGTAAGAAAAAGTATATAGCCCCGGCCATCACGGTCGTCAAATGCAGTCCTGCCAACACCCTCCTCGCAGCTTCGGCCCCCGCCATGAAGTGGGCCCCGAGGTCAACAAGGAATATCGCATGGACATCTACGAGGAGGAGATCAAGGACAACACGTCCGCCAAGTGGCTCCCGGACGAGATCACGGGCTAATCCCCCCATGACGCATCCATCCCCCTCATGACCGAGGGGCTAACCCCAAAAGCGCGGCCTGTCGATTATCGACAAGCCGCGCTTTTCTCATACATCATAGTAGCGGTAAGTTTTGTCTCCGACATTAGTCTCCGACAAGTATCCGACATTTTCGCCTGCTGAATCTACGTGGACACATGGGAAAACAACTTGAACAACTTTTACAACTATGAACAACGCTTCGCCAGGACATCGCCTCTTCGAGGCCCATGCAGACCAAAGGCTGCTTGTAGGGAAACAACTATGAACAACGCTTCGCCTTGGACACGTTTCCTGCTGAATCTACGAGGACATAAAGGAATGCGCACCCAAGGCGAAGCGTCCTTGTTGTTTTCCCTCGTCAGCAGGCTGTTATGGTTTCTCCTGGAGGCTGGCAAGGAGGTCGGCCACGACATAGCTGGAGCCACCCACGAAGATGAAGTCGTCGGGGGCGGCGTCGGCCAGGGCCGCGCGGTAGGCCTCGGCGACGGAGGGATGGAGTGTGCCGTGGAGACCGTGGGCCCGTCCGCATTCCGCCACTTTCTCGGCAGGGAAGGCCCTGTGGGTCGAGGGTTGCGTCCAGTAGTAGGTGGCCTCGCGGGGCAGGAGCTCCATGACGTGGGCGAGGTCCTTGTCGTCCACCATGCCGAAGACGAGGCGGCGCTTGCGGGCCGGCTGCGCCATGATCTGGGGAGCCAGCATTTGCCATCCCGCCACGTTGTGGCCCGTGTCGCAGACGGCATGGGGATGGCCCGGGAGCGGTTGCCAGCGACCCATCAGTCCCGTGGTTCGGCAGACCGAACGGAAGCCCTCGCCGATGCTCTCGGGGTGGCGGATCGTGCCACGGGAGAGAAGCTGGGAGACGGACGCGAGGATGGTGTTGGCGTTGCGCGTCTGGTAGTCGCCACGCAGGTCGCCCAGGAGCGTGCCAAAGGACCGCGTCTCATACTCGCGCCCCTCGGGCGTGTCGTGGGCAGAAAGGACCTCGGGACGGTCCTCGGCAAAGAAGATCGGGCTCCCGCACGCGTGCGCCTTCGCCTCGAAGACGGGGCGCGTCTCGGCCACGGCCTCGCCTACGACGACCGGCACGTGGGGCTTGATGATGCCCGCCTTCTCGTGGGCTATCTCGGGGAGCGTGTGGCCGAGAAACTGCGTGTGGTCCACGGAGATATTCGTGATGATGGAGAGCTGGGGCGTGATGATGTTCGTGCAGTCGAGGCGGCCGCCCAGTCCCACCTCGACGACCGCGATATCCACCTCCTGCTCGGCAAAATACTTGAAGGCCAGGGCCGTGGTGAGTTCGAAGAACGAGGGGTGGAGCGGCTCGAAGAAACTACGCTCCTCCCGCACGAAATCGACCACATACTCCTCGGGCATCATCACGCCGTTGACGCGGATGCGCTCGCGGAAGTCCACGAGGTGAGGACTCGTGTAGAGGCCCACCCTGTGGCCGTCGGCCTGGAGGATGGAGGCGAGGGTGTGGGAAGAGGAGCCCTTGCCGTTGGTGCCCGCCACGTGGATGGTCTGGTAGCGCGTGTGTGGATGGCCGAAATGGGCGTCGAGGGCGTGGGAGTTGTCCAGGCCGTCCTTGTAGGCCGTGGCGCCCACGTGCTCGAAGACGGGGGTGCTGTTGAAAAGATATTCTACTGTCTCCTTGTAGTTCATTGTTGCGTGCTTATGCGAAGAACGTTGTCGGTTGATGTGCGCTTGACCGAAGCAATACTTATAAAAACTTGTCGAACTGTACGGTTGAAACGGGCTGAAAGCCCAACAGTCCTTAGCCCAGGGCATCGCCCTGGGTATAATGGCAATCAACAAGACGCCCTGTAAGGGCAAAAGATTTGTTTATAGCCTGTTCTTTAAAGCTTTTGCCCTTACAGGGCGACAGATTGGCGTTCATAATTACCCAGGGCGACGCCCTGGGCTATGCGCTTCTGCCCTTTCAGGGCGTATTGGGTAATTTCAACCGTACAGGTCAAAATTTGTCCAAAGCAATTCTTGTAAAAACTTCTTCAAAGCGCTATTTGAAAAAACGAAGCGCCCCGTGAGAAAGACACGAGGCGCCTCTTGAATGGTTTCGGACTTATCCGAAGAGTTTCTTGAAATGCTCGAAGATCGACCGCTTGGTATGGTTGTCGCCCGTGAAGTTTTCGCTCTCGCGGAAGCTCTCCATGGCCTTGCGCTCCCCCTTGTTGAGGGTCTTGGGGATGAAGACGCTCACCTGGATGATGAGGTCTCCCGTGCCGTTGCCATAGCCCTGGACGGCCGGCAGACCCTTGCCGCGGAGGCGGAGCGTCTTGCCTGGCTGCGTGCCCGGCTCGATCTTGATCTTCACGCTCGACCCGTCGATGGTCGGTATGTCCACCTCGCCTCCGAGCGTGGCCGTGGGGATGTCGAGCAGGAGATTATAAACCACGTCCTGGCCGTCGCGCACGAAGGTGTCGTTGGCCTCCTCCTCGATATAGACCTGTATGTCGCCCGCGATGCCGTTGTGCTTGCCCATGTTGCCTTTGCCCGGCACGTTGACGACCATGCCCTCGGCCACACCCGCGGGGATGTGGATCTCGACGACCTCCTCGCCCTTGACGACACCCGATCCGTCACACTCCTTGCACTTGTTCTTGATGACCTTGCCCTCGCCGCCACAGACGTGGCACGTGGTCTGGGTCTGCATCATGCCGAAGATGCTCTGCTGGGTGCGGATCTCCATGCCGCTGCCGTGGCAGTTGGGGCAGGTCTCGGGAGCGCTGCCGCCCTCGGCACCCGTGCCGTGGCAATGGGGGCAGACCACGTCCTTGCGGAGCTTGAACTTCTTCGTCACGCCCGTGGCCACCTCCTGGAGCGACAGGCGCACCTTCAGCCGCAGGTCCGATCCACGATAGCGCGGGGCCTGGCGTGCGCCGCCACGGCCTCCGAAGCCTCCGAAGCCGCCATGGCCGCCGAAGACGTCGCCAAACATGGAGAAGATGTCGTCCATCGAGAAGCCGCCCGCGCCGCCAAACGGACTGCCGCCGCCGAAGCCGCCAGGGGCGTCGAAGCCAAACTGGTCGTACTGCTGGCGCTTCTGCGGGTCGTGGAGCACGTCGTAGGCCTCGGCGGCCTCCTTGAATTTCTCCTCGGCCGTCGTGTCGCCCGGGTTGCGGTCGGGGTGATACTTGATGGCGAGCTTGCGGTAGGCCTTCTTGATGTCGGCCTCCGTGGCGTCCTTGGTGAGGCCCAGTACCTCGTAGTAGTCTCTCTTTGCTGCCATATTGTCGCTATATTATTGTCCTACGGCCACCTTGGCGTGGCGGATCACTTTGTCGTTGAGCGTATAGCCCGTCTGCACGCAGTCGATGACCTTGCCCTTCTGGTCGTCGCCGGCAGGCACCATGGCGATGGCCTCGTGGAAATCGACGTCGAAGTCCTTGTCCTTGGTGTCGATGGGGCGCACGCCAAGGCCCTCGAGGATCTTCTCCAGTTTCTTCATGATGAGCTGGAAGCCCTCGCGCACGGCCGTGGCGTCCTCGCCCTTGTCGGCCAGGGCGCGCTCGAAGTCGTCGAGCACGGGCAACAGGGCCGTGATCGTCTTCTCGCCACCATTGAGGATCAGCTCGGCCTTCTCCTTCATGGTGCGCTTCTTGTAGTTGTCAAACTCGGCGAAGAGGCGGATATACTTGTCCTTCCACTCCACGGCCTCGGCCTTCGCCTTCTCCTCGGGAGTGAGCTCGGGCTCGTTGGCCTTCTCAGCCGTTTCGGCCTCTTCGGCCTGAGCGCCATCCTGTGCGCCATCCTGTGCGCCATCCTGTGCGCCTTCGGCCACACGCACGTCTTCTGCCTCGTTGTGGCTGGTCTCGGGGGTCTCGCCCTCTACCTTTATGTTCTTCTCTTTACTCATTTTGTTCTTAGCTTTTTTAAAAAGACGCATAGCAAATATTGTGCCAAGGCAGGGGCGTCCGCCATTTTTGGCCGGACGGGTGCGTGCTTCGGGTTGCGAAGTCCACCCAGGCGCGCGACGGGTCTCCTGTCCTTGCTTATATATGTCGGCCTGATGCTCCTTTTTGCTTACACATCCCGGCCTGATGCTCCTTACTTATACATCTCTACGCGATGCTCGCGGATCTGCTCGTTGTGGATATACTCGTCGTAGGTCGTGAGCTTGTCGATCGTGCCACGGGGCGTGAGCTCGATGACGCGGCCGGCCACGGTACCGATAAACTCCAGGTCGTGGGAACTGAAAAGGATGTTGCCCTTGAACTGTACGAGGTTGTTGTTGAAGGCCTGGATGCTCTCGAGGTCGAGGTGGTTGGTCGGCGTGTCGAGGATCAGGCAGTTGGCGTTCTGCAGCTGCATGCGCGCGATCATGCAACGCATCTTCTCGCCTCCCGAGAGCACGTTGACCTTCTTCTCCACCTCCTCCTGTCGGAAAAGCATGCGTCCGAGGTAGGCCTTCATCGCCACCTCGTTGCCCGGGCCGTACTGCGAGAGCCAGTCGACGAGGTTCTTGTCGCTCTCGAAGAACTTCGTGTTGTCCAGGGGCAGGTAGGCCGTGGTGATGGTGACGCCCCACTTATAGGTGCCGCCATCCGGCTCGCGGTTGCCGTTGATGATCTCGAAGAGGGCCGTCATGGCCTTGGGGTTGTGGGAGATGAAGACCACCTTCTGTCCCTTCTCGATATTGAAGCTGACGTGGTCGAAGAGGACCGTGCCGTCGGTATCGACCGCCTTGAGGTCTTCGACCATGAGGATCTGGTTGCCCGGCTCGCGCTCCATCTGGAAGATGATGCCCGGATACTTGCGGCTGGAGGGACGGATCTCCTCGACGTTGAGCTTCTCGAGCATTTTTTTGCGCGAGGTGGTCTGCTTGCTCTTGGCCACGTTGGCCGAGAAGCGACGGATAAACTCCTCCAGCTGCTTGCGCTTCTCGTCGGCCTTCATGCGCTGGTTCTGCTGCTGGCGCAGGGCGAGCTGGCTCGACTCGTACCAGAAGGAGTAGTTGCCGGCAAAGACCGTCACCTTGCCAAAGTCGATGTCGATGGTCTGGGTGCTCACGGCGTCGAGGAAGTGGCGGTCGTGGCTGACGACGAGGACGGTCTGATTCTCGTCGATCTCGCCCAGGTAGTCCTCCAGCCACTCCACGGTCTCGAGGTCGAGGTCGTTGGTGGGCTCGTCGAGCAGCAGGTTGTCGGGCTTGCCGAAGAGGGCCTTGGCGAGCATCACGCGCACCTTCTCGTTGTTGCTGAGCTCGCCCGTCAGCTTCTCGTGCAGGCTCTCGGCGATACCCAGGTGCTGCAGCAGCTGGGCAGCCTCGCTCTCGGCCTCCCAGCCGTTCATCTCGGCAAACTTCAGCTCCAGGTCGGCAGCACGGTTGCCGTCCTCCTCCGTCATCTCGGGCTTGGCATAGAGGGCCTCGCGCTCCTTCATGTTCTCCCAGAGCGGGGCGTGGCCCATGAGAACCGTGTCGAGCACGCGATAGGCGTCATACTTGAAGTGGTCCTGCTCCAGGACCGACAGGCGCTCGCCAGGACCCAGCTCCACGGTACCCTTGTTGGGCTCCAGGTCGCCGGAGATGGCGCGAAGAAGGGTGGACTTGCCGGCTCCGTTGGCGCCAATGACGCCATAGATGTTGCCGCGCGTGAACTTGATGTTTACGTCTTTGTAAAGTACTCGCTTGCCAAACTGGATGGCAAGATTGTTGAGCGTTATCATATTATGTCTTAAACCTTATTTTGTTCTTTCTCTGAATCTTCGTTTTGCTACAAGGGTGCAAAGTTACGCAATTTTCTTGATATGACCAAGTTGGCCCGCGCGAAAAGGCTTTCCTTGTGGCTGTTGTTATTTTTCCAATTCCCCAAATTTACTATGAATTTGGGGATTGTAATCGCCAATTTCACTATGAATTTGGGGATTTGACTCGTTTAGAGGACCGAAAAACGTGGCTGAATGCTTGGGAAAAGTGAATGTGGACTCTACGAGGATATATGGGAAAAACAACGTGAACAACTTTTACAACAAGTAACAACGCTTCGCCAGGACATCGCCTCTTCGAGGCCTATGCAAATCAAGGCTTGCTTGTTGCGAAACAACAAAATACAACGCTTCGCCTTGAACACGCTTCTTGCTGATTTGTCCTGGTGATATGTCCTGGCGAAGCCTTGTATCATGTTGTTTACCTTGCAGCAAGATTGTAAACACGCGTAGCGTGTAGGTTGTACATTGTTGTAAAGGTTGTATTTGTTGTTTTCCCTCTTGCCCTGACGTTATTGTCTTGATGATTTGCCCAGCCGATTTGTCCCAAGAAGTTGTGTTCCCTCAAGCGTCAGGGAGTTTGTATTCTGTTGATGACCCAGGCGAAGCCTTTGGCCGTTCGCAGGCCGTTGTCCTGGAAGTGGTTGCCCTCGTTCCATTCGAGCGTGGAGGGAGTGGAGGAGGCGATCAGGAGGTCGTGCTGGCGACGGATGCATTGGCTGACGGTCGTCATGATGGGGGTGCGGGATCGGTCCTCGCGGTCGCCCAGACTGAGGTAGAAGGTTGCGGACAAGGGAGTGTGGAGGGCCGCATAGTCGAGCCATTGCGGATACCAGATGGAGGGGGAGGCCGCCACGATGCCGTCAAACGGATGCTGGTAGCCCGCCCAAAGCGCGAAGAGACCCGCCAGGGAGTAGCCCCCGAGAATCGTGCGACAGTCGGGAGAGGAGACGAGGCCCGAGGAGCGCAGATGGTCGATGATATCAAGGATAGACTGGAGCGTGGCCGGAGCCCCATGGCCGAAGGGCCGCTTGCCGAAGACGGGAGGAGCGTCCCAGGGCGGCAGCTCGTCGAACCAACGGGCGATGTGGACGGCCACGAGGACGAAGTGCGCTCCCGTGGCTTGGGCGATGGCCTCCACCTCCTGGTCCATCTCCCGGAGGTCGTTGGCGTCGGCAGGTTGGATCAGCAGAAAGGCGGGCCGCTCCTGGACGTAGATCGTGCAGGTGTGGCCAGCTATCTCCCGTGTCGTCTTCTGATGGAGCGGCAGGGAGGAAGCCCGTTTGGAATCTTCGGCAGTTCGGTTCATGAAAAGAAAAGATGAGTCATGATCTTAAATAGCTCGGGCCATGATGGGAAAGACAGGAACGGGAGAAGTCGGCTCGTGATCGGGATGCTTGCCACATGGCCTCGGGACGAGGACGGCTACTGGTAGTCGATATATTCCCCCTCGTTGTCCTTGATGACCTTCTTGGCGCGTTGCTCCTCGCTTCGGGAGTCGAGGATCGTGTTGCCGTCGGCCTGGCGCGAGGTGCGGGCCGAGGACTGCTGGTCCTGGAAGCCCTGCTGGCCCTGGAAGTCGTTGTCCTCGGGCTGGAACCTGCGTACCACGCGATGCAGCTGCTTGTAGAACTTGTAGGCTATCAGGGCGATGGCCGCCAAGGCGAGGACGAAGAGTAGGAATATGAATTTGATGAAAATCATAATGTGCGGATGGAGTTAATGATTCTGTGGCGCAGGCTTCTTGGCCACCATGGCCGAGAGCAGCACATACCAGGCGATGATGACGGCGATGCCCGAGATGCGCAGCAGGGCGAGGATGGGGATGCAGGAGAGGACGAAGAGATACTTCACCTCGTTGCCCTTCCAGCCCCATTGCTTGAACTTGAGGGCAAACATCGGTATCTCGCTCACGAGCAGGTAGCTGCTCACCAGCACGCCCACGACCATGGCCACGGCCCAAAGGGGCGAGGACTCGAAATGGGGAGCCACACCCACCATCAACGAGCCCCAGAAGAGCGCGTTGGCCGGGGTGGGAAGTCCGATGAAGCCCAGGGACTGGCGCTCGTCGAGATTGAACTTGGCCAGGCGAAGGGCCGAGAAGGCCGCCATGACGAAGGCCACGAAGGGCAGCACCTCGCGCAGGGGCTCCAGGGCCGAGGGATAGGCCACCACGCCCAGTTCGGCAAAGAGCATGGCCGAGGGAGCCAGTCCGAAGGTGATGTCGTCGGCCAGCGAGTCGAGCTCCTTGCCGATAGGCGAACTGACATGGAGCAGGCGGGCCGTCATGCCGTCGAAGAAATCGAAGACGGCTCCTATGACCATCCACGCCAAGGCCCATTCGAAGTCGTGGCGGAAGGCAAAATAGGTAGCGATGCAACCCGAGATGAGGTTGCAGCAGGTGATGCTGTTGGGGATATGTTTCTTGATCATAAGCAGTAAAGCTTCATCATATCATTTAGCTCATATAGCAGAAAAAATCCTACTCCTATTCTTAATTAGGAGAAAAGTTTTATCCTACTCCTATTTCTATGGCAGGAAAGTTTTTTCCAATCCTATAGCAGAAAGGCTTCGTCCTATTCCTATAGCAGGCCGGCTTTATCCTATCCTATTAGCAGGAAGGCTTCGTCCTAAGCCAACGCCTCAGGTATCTGGAGGCCAGACGCCAAGGGTGGGCCGCCCCAGGGGTGGGGGAGAGAACTACGTTTTCCCTACGGACTACGCTTTCTCCACGGGCTTGAGGCGCGCGATGACGGTCTGGTCGCCCGTAGTCGCCTGTCCCATCTTCACACAGACCTCGGAGTCGATAGGCAGATAGACGTCCACGCGGCTGCCGAGCTTGATGAAGCCCAGGTGCTCGTCGATGTAGCAGTCCTCGCCATCCTTGGCATAGGTGACGATACGACGCGCCACGGCACCCGCGATCTGGCGGCAGAGCACGTCGCGGCCGTCGGGGATGGTGATCATCACGTCGGCATGCTCGTTCTCCTCGCTGGCCTTGGGGAGCCAAGCCTTGTGGAAGTTGCCATTGAAGTGCTTGACAAACTTCACCACGCCGTCCACGGGAAACCAGTTGGCGTGGACGTTGAAGAGGCTCATAAAGATGCTGATCATCAGGCGGCGGTCGTGGAAGTACTCATTCTCCTCCACCTCCTCGATGACGACGATCTTGCCGTCGGCAGGCGCCACCACGATATGCTCCGTGTCCTCGATGTTGAGGTAGCGGATCGGGCAGCGATAGAAGTTGAGCACGATACAATAGACGGGGACCATGATGACGAGGAACGCCCAGAAAGGAATCTTGGTCGTCAGGGCAAACCACAGAATGGCGGCCACCAGGGCAATGCCGATTCCACCATACAACAACTGGTCCGTGCCCTCACGATGAAGACGGATTTTCTTGAGTTTCTTTATTCTCTTTCCCATGTCGGAAGGTTTACATTTTCATGAATAATGTGCAAAGTTATATACTTTTTGTCAGTTATGCAAATTAACACTTCAACTTTTCGGCCCAAGAGGCCGTGATTCCATTTTTTTTATCTACATTTGCACGTGAAATACGAAAACTGATGGAAGACTTCATACATTTGCACGTCCATACGCACTACTCCATCCTTGACGGCCAGTCGAAGGTAGCCAACCTCGTGAAGAAGGCCGTCGGGGACGGCATGAGGGGCATGGCCATCACCGACCATGGCGTGATGTATGGCGTGAAGGAGCTGGCCGACTGCTGCGCCAAGGTTAACAAGGAGCGCAAGGCGGAGGGCCTCGAACCCTTCAAGCCCATCTTCGGATGTGAGATGTATGTCGCACGACGCACCAAGGAGGACAAGGACAAGGCCATGGGAGACAATAGTGGCTACCACCTCGTCGTCCTGGCCAAAAACTACAAGGGATACAAAAACCTTATTAAATTGGTATCGCGCGCGTGGGTGGACGGCTACTACTACAAGCCGCGCACGGACCGGGCCGACCTGGAGCGCTACCACGAGGGACTGATCGTCTGCTCGGCCTGTATAGCCGGCGAGGTGCCACGCAAGATTCTCGACGGAGACCTGGAGGGCGCGAGAGAGGCCGCACAATGGTATCACGACCTCTTCGGCGACGACTACTATCTGGAGCTCCAGCGCCACGAGGTGAAGGACCCCTCGGTCGTGGCCAACCGCGAGACCTTCCCCCTGCAGCAACGCGCCAACCGCGAACTCATACGGCTGGCCAAGGAACTGGGCATCAAGCTCGTCTGCACCAACGACTGTCACTTCGAAAACCGCGAGACGGCCGAGGCCCACGACCACCTGCTCTGTCTCTCCACCCAGGAGGACCTCGACGACCCCAACCGCATGCGCTACTCGAAGCAGGAGTGGTTTAAGACGCGGGAGGAGATGAACGAGGTCTTTGCCGACGTGCCCGAGGCCCTCGCCAACACGATCGAGGTGCTCGACAAGGTGGAGATCTACGACATCGACCACGGACCCATCATGCCCTTCTTCCCCATCCCCGAGGAATTCGGAACGGAGGAGGAGTGGCGACAGAAATATTCCGAGCAGGACCTCTACAACGAGTTCACCTCCGACGAAAAGGGACAGAACCAGCTCTCGCCCGAGGAGGGACAGAAGGTCATCGACCGACTCGGAGGCTACGACAAGATCTACCGCATCAAGTTTGAGGCCGACTACCTGGCTAAGCTGGCCTATGAGGGCGCCCGCCGCCTCTATGGCGACCCCCTGGAGGAGCGCGTCTGCGAGCATATCAACTTTGAGCTCCACGTGATGAAGACGATGGGTTTCCCAGGCTACTTCCTCATCGTCCAGGACTTCATCAACGCGGCCCGTACCGAACTGGGCGTGATGGTGGGACCGGGACGTGGATCGGCGGCAGGATCCGTGGTGGCCTACTGTCTGGGCATCACCCAGATAGACCCTCTGAAATACGACCTCCTGTTTGAGCGATTCCTCAACCCCGACCGCGTCAACCTGCCTGATATCGATACCGACTTCGACGACGATGGCCGCGGAAGGGTCCTGAGATGGGTGATGGACAAGTATGGCGAGGACAACTGCGCCCATATCATCACCTATGCCACCATGGCCACGAAAAACTCCCTCAAGGACGTGGCCCGCGTGGAGAAGTTGCCCCTGGAGCGCTCCAACGCCCTCTGCAAGGCCATCCCCGACCGACTGCCCGACGGGATGAAGATGAACCTCGCCAACGCCATCAAGTGTACGCCCGAGCTCCAGGATGCCGAGGTCAGCGAGGACCCGCGCGAGCGCAACACCATCAAGTATGCGAAGATGCTGGAGGGTACCGTCCGCGGCACGGGCCTCCACGCCTGCGGATTCATCATCTGCCGCGACAGGATCGACGACTGGGTGCCGGTATCGACGGCCACGGACCCCGACTTCCCCGAGATGAAGTGTAACGTCACGCAGTATGACGGCCACGTCATCGAGACCACGGGTCTGATCAAGATGGACTTCCTCGGCCTCAAGACGCTCTCGGAGCTCAAGGAGGCCTGCAAGGTCGTCAAGCAGACCACGGGCCACGTCATCGACCTGGAGAAAATACCTATCGACGACGAACTCACCTACCAGCTCTACCAGCAGGGACGCACCATCGGCACGTTCCAGTTTGAGTCGGCAGGCATGCAGAAATACTTGCGCGAGCTGAAGCCCACGGTCTTCGAGGACCTCATCGCCATGAACGCCCTCTACCGTCCGGGACCGATGGACTACATCCCCTCCTTCATCGCCCGCAAGAACGGACGCGAGAAGATCAGCTACGACATCCCCTGCATGGAGAAGTATCTCAAGGATACCTACGGCATCACGGTCTATCAGGAGCAGGTGATGCTCCTCTCCCGACAGTTGGCCAACTTCACCCGAGGCGAGAGCGACGCCCTCCGCAAGGCCATGGGAAAGAAGAAGAAGGCCATCGTCGACCAGATGAAGCCGAAGTTTATCAAGCAGGGCACGGAGAACGGCCACGACCCGAAGGTGCTGGAGAAGATCTGGGGCGACTGGGAGAAGTTTGCGAGCTACGCCTTCAACAAGTCCCACGCCACATGCTACTCCTGGGTGGCCTATCAGACGGCCTACGTCAAGGCCCACTACCCGGCCGAGTTTATGGCGGCCCTGATGACGCGGCGATTCAGCCAGATCACGGAGATCACGAAACTCATGGAGGAGTGTAAGGCGCTCAAGATCTCCACCCTCGGCCCGGACGTCAACGAGAGCCAGATCGGCTTTGGCGTCAACAAGAAGGGCGAGATACGCTTCGGACTGAGCGCCATCAAGGGCATGGGCACGCCTGCTGCCGAGGCCATCGTCAGCGAGCGCGAGAAGAACGGTCCCTACAAGGACATCTTCGACTTTGCCGAGCGCGTCAACCTGGCCAACGTCAACCGAAAGGCTTTCGAGAGCCTGGCCTATAGTGGCGGCTTCGATGGTTTCGGGGTCATGCGCGAGCAGTTCTTCACCCCCAACGCCAAGGGAGAACTCTTCATCGACCTGCTCGTGCGCTACGGCCAGCGCTACCAGATGGACAAGGCCAATGCCGGACTGAGCCTCTTCGGGAGCGACGACGTGACCGTGGTCCATCCACCCCTGCCCAAGACGGAAAGATGGGCGGCCATCGAGAAACTCAACAAGGAGCGCGAGCTCGTGGGCATCTATCTCTCGGCCCATCCGCTCGACGAGTATGCGGTCGTGCTGGAGAACATGTGCAACACCCATTGCTCGGAGATCCACAGGGAGGCCGACCTCAAGGCGCTGGAGAAGCGGGGCGAGGTGACGTTCGGCGGCATGGTGACGGCCGTCAACGAGCGTTTCTCCCAACGCACGGGACTGCCCTTCGGCATCGTGACGATCGAGGACTTTGCGGGCGTGGGCGAACTGACGCTCTTCGGCCAAGACTGGTTGAGATGGAAGGCGCAGCTGGGACAGGACTTTGCCGTCTTCGTCCAGGCGAAGTGTGTGCAGCGCTTCCGCAATAGCGACGCCCTGGCCTTCCGCGTGGAGAGCGTCTCCCAGCTCTATGACGTCAAGCGCGACCGCCTCAAGAAGATCACGGTCTCGCTACCCATCGACCGCGTGGACGACAAGATGGTGGCGGAGCTCCAGACCATCATCGAGGACCATCCGGGCGACACCACCCTCATGGTCCGCCTGGCCCTGCCCGACCGCACGGCCCTCTCGCTACAGAGCCGGACCAAGACCGTCGATGTGGACCGGAGACTACTGACGGAATTGCAGTCGATGGACTTGGAGTACCACATCAACTGACATTTTGTCATTGGCATGATATTTGTGTATTAACAAACATATTCACCAAATCTAAACGAAAAGAAACAATGGAAGTAGAAATCACAAAGGACAACTTTGAGACTCTGAGAAATGGCGACCTGCCATTGGTAGTAGATCTGTGGGCCACCTGGTGCGGCCCCTGCAAGGCAATCTCTCCGCTTGTGTCAAAACTCGCTGAGGAGTACGACGGCAAGTTGGTCGTCGGCAAGTGCGACGTCGAGCAGAACGAGGACATCACCATGGAGTATGCCGTGCGCAACATCCCGACGCTCCTCTTCTTCAAGGACGGCAAGCTCGTCAACAAGCACGTGGGTGCCCCCAACGAGTCTAAGATGAGAGCCCTCTTCGACAAGCTGCTGTAAGCTGCCAACGTCTATGTCCGGGGCTGTCCCAAGGCCTTCCCTAAAGGGAAAGACGGCAGGATGGCGCGGACCAAAATCATAGGTCTGGTTTCCCCCTCGGGGTGAGGCCAGGCCTTTTTTCATGCCGATTTCTCCTTATATTCCATAATATAATAGGAAAAAAGTCAGAAAAACCATTAAACTTTCAAGTCAAAGGAAAATAGTCGGCTTTTTATTTTGCCCAATCCTTTTTTTTCACTATTTTTGCATCAAACAATTTTTACGACCAAACAATGAACGACAAGAAGTTAATGAATCGCGCAGCCGACAACATCCGCATCCTGGCTGCCTCGATGGTAGAGAAGGCGAAGTCCGGACACCCTGGAGGTGCGATGGGCGGTGCCGATTTTATCAATGTTTTGTTCTCCGAATTTTTGGTTTACGACCCTGATCAGCCCGCATGGTCCGGTCGAGACCGCTTCTTCCTTGACCCGGGTCACATGTCGCCGATGCTCTATTCGGCCCTGGCCCTTCAGGGAAAATTTACCATTGAAGACATCAAGCAGTTCCGCCAGTGGGGCAGCATCACTCCGGGACACCCCGAGCGCGACATCGAGCACGGAGTGGAGAACTCGTCCGGACCGCTGGGACAGGGACATGCCTTTGCGGCTGGTGCGGCCGTGGCAGAGAAGTTTCTTGAGGCTCGCCTCGGCCATACGCCCATGCAGCACAAGATATATGCCTACATCAGCGATGGTGGAGTGCAGGAGGAGATCAGCCAGGGCGTGGGCCGCATTGCCGGCACGCTGGGCCTGAACAACCTCATCATGTTCTACGACTCCAACGAGATCCAGCTCTCTACCGAGTGCAACGTCGTCGATACCGAGGACGTGGCCATGAAGTATAAGGCTTGGGGATGGAGTGTCATCGAGATCGACGGCAATGATGCCGACGAGATTCGCAAGGCCCTTACCGTGGCCCAGAAGGAGAAGGAGCGCCCGGTCCTCATCATTGGCCATACGGTCATGGCCAAAGGCGCGCTCCAGGCCGACGGATCCAGCTACGAGCACAACGTCAAGACCCATGGTGCACCCCTTGGTGGCGACGCTTTCGCCAACACGATCAAGCAACTGGGTGGCGATCCCGAGAATTCTTTCGTCATCTTCCCCGAGGTAGAGAAACTCTATAGCGACCGTCGTGAGGAGTTGCGCAAGATCGTGGCCAAGCGCCATGAGGAGGAGCGCAAATGGGCCGAGGAGCATGCCGACAAGGCTGCCCTGCTCAAGGAGTGGTTCTCAGGCAAGGCTCCCGAGGTCGATTGGAGCGGACTGGAGCAGAAGCGCGATTCTGCCACCCGTGCAGCTTCCTCAGCTTGCCTCTCAGTACTGGCCGAGCAGGTGCCCAACATGATCTGCGCCTCTGCCGACCTGAGCAACTCCGACAAGACGGACGGCTTCCTCAAGAAGACCCACAACATCGTGCGTGGCGACTTTAGCGGCGCCTTCTTCCAGGCAGGTGTCTCCGAGCTGACGATGGCCTGCATGTGTATCGGTATGATGCTCCATGGTGGCGTCATCACGGCCATGGGTACGTTCTTCGTCTTCTCAGACTATATGAAACCGGCTATCCGCATGGCTGCCTTGATGCGCACGCCTGTGAAGTTCATCTATAGCCACGACGCCTTCCGCGTGGGCGAGGACGGACCGACCCACCAGCCCGTGGAGCACGAGGCTCAGCTGCGCCTCATGGAGAAGTTGCAGAACCACATGGGCGAGGATTCCGTGCGCGTCTTCCGTGCTGCCGATGCCGACGAGATGACGGTCTGCTGGCAGATGGCCATGGAGAACATGGACACGCCGACGGCCCTGATCCTCTCTCGTCAGAACATCAAGAGCCTCCCCGAGGGCAACGACTATCAGAAGGCACGCAAGGGTGCCTATGTCGTGGCCGGATCCGACGAGCAGTATGACATCATCCTGTTGGCCAGCGGATCAGAGGTCTCCACGCTCGTCGAGGGTGCCGAGTTGCTCCGCAAGGATGGCGTTCGTTGCCGCGTCGTGAGCGTCCCGTCTGAGGGTATCTTCCGTCGCCAGCCGGTCGGCTATCAGCTGCTCGTCCTGCCGTCTGAGGCCAAGGTCTTCGGAATGACCGCAGGTCTGCCTGTCACCCTCCAGGGTCTCGTCGGCTGCCACGGTCGTGTCTTCGGCATGAACTCCTTCGGCTTCTCAGCTCCCTACAAGGTGCTCGACGAGAAGCTCGGTTTCACGCCCGAGAATGTTTACAAGCAAGTAAAAGAGTTTTTAGCATAATATTCTATCACCTAAGCAGACTCCGCAAAAGGCCCAGACAGGGCACCAGGCGGGGTCTCTATTAAAACTGAAACGCTTATGGAAATCAAGACAGTAGGTGTTGCTTGCGATCACGCAGGCTATCCGTTGAAGCAGTATGTCATCCAGTATTTGGAGGAGCATAAGTACGCATATAAGGACTTTGGATGCAACAGCGACCTCAGTTGCGACTATCCTGACTATGCCCACCCCCTGGCAGAAGCCGTCGAGAGTGGCGAGGTCTATCCGGGCATCGCTATCTGTGGTAGCGGAGAGGGCATGGCCATCACGCTCAACAAGCACCAGGGTGTGCGCGCGGGATTGGCTTGGAACAAGGATGTGGCCGAGCTGATTCGCCAGCACAACGATGCCAACGTGCTCGTATTGCCGGGTCGATTCATCGACAACAATACGGCAGGCAAGATCATGGATGCTTTCTTCAAGGCCAACTTTGAGGGCGGTCGCCATGAGCGCAGGGTGAACAAGATTCCTGTAGAGGCAAAGTAAGAGGGCTCCCCTGCCTTCATAGCCAACAACACAACGGCACGAGTGTCGGCTGATTTCAGTCGGGCGCAAGTGCCGTTTTTTGTGTGGAAACAAGCAAATATCAAAAATAATGAGAAAAACACTTCTTTTCTTCTGCCTTCTCCTGGCGCTTGGCGCACAGGCGCAGGGGGGCGGACATTTCCTGCAGAACGACCAGTATCGGCAGAAGGTGATGCAGGCCTTCGACGCGCGCATGAAACTCATGGGCAAGGATTGCTTCAACGTCAAAGGGCTGGGAGCCAATGGCGTGGAGACCGAGGCTTTGCAGTTTCTCTATGCCTACATGCCGATGGCCGACGAGACGGATTATTCGACCGACTTCTTCCTTGCCAACGTGCGCAAGTCGCTCCAGGCGCGCCAGGAGATGGTATGGGGTAGCCAGGTGCCGGAGCGCGAGTTTCGCCATTTCGTCCTCCCCGTTCGTGTCAACAACGAGAACCTGGACAGCTTCCGTATCGTCTATTATGACGAACTGAAGAACCGCGTCAAGGGGCTGGGCATGAAGGAGGCCATCCTCGAGGTCAACCATTGGTGCCATGAGCATGTGACCTATCAGCCGGTCGACGCCCGCACGTCCGCTCCTATGGCCACCATGCGTACCACCACGGGCCGTTGTGGCGAGGAGAGCACCTTTGCCGTGGCTGCCTTGCGTGCCATCGGCATTCCTGCCCGCCAGGTCTATACGCCTCGTTGGGCCCATACCGACGACAACCATGCGTGGGTGGAGGCTTGGGCCGACGGACAATGGTACTTCCTGGGAGCTTGCGAGCCCGAGGCCGTGCTCAACCTGGGATGGTTCAACGCGCCTGCCTCACGGGCCCTGCTGATGCACACCCGTGCCTTTGGCGACTATGACGGACCGGAGGAGACCGTGCTGCGCACGTCCAACTATACGGAGATCAACCTCATCAGCAATTATGCCAAGGTGAGCCGGGCCGACTTCAAGGTGGTGGACACTCAGGGCAATCCTGTGGCCGACGCCCGTGTGGATTTCAAGATCTACAACTATGCCGAGTTCTTCACGGCCGTGACGAAATATACGGATGCGAAGGGCGCCACCTTCCTGACGGCTGGTCTGGGCGACATGATTGTCTGGGCTTCCAAGAACGGAAAGTATGGCTACAAGAAGGTGACCTTTGGCAAGGATCGCGAGGTGACGATCGCCCTCGACCGCGACAATGATGCGGTCTCGAGTGTGGATATGGCGATTGTGCCGCCCAAGGAGTCGCCCAACGTGCCCGAGGTGTCGGCCGAGCAGGCTGCGACCAACAAGGCGCGCTTTGCTGCCGAGGACGAGATACGCCATGAGACCATCCGTCGCACGCATTACCCGAAGGACGGTACGTCGAAGTATGCTCCCTATTTCCTTCGTGCGAAGGGCAACTGGCGTACCATTGAGGCTTTCCTCAACCGACATAGCGACAACGAGGCGCGTGCCCTGAATATCCTCAATACGCTGAGCGACAAGGACCTTCGCGATATCCTGCCGCAGATCCTGGAGGACTGCTTCGCCAACAAGAGCGACCAGGTCAGTCCGCGCGTGGAGGACGAGATGTTGATCACGCCCTTCAAGTGCTTCTTCGAGAACTATTTTGACCGCAAGACGGTCGAGAAGTTCCGTGCCAATCCGATGGAGATCGCCAACTGGATCAAGAAGAACATCCGTCTCAACCCCGATACGAAGGCGTTGCAGATAGCCCAGACGCCAGTAGGTGCCGTGAAGTTCAAGATCACGGACGAGCGCTCGCGCAAGGTGCTCTTCGTCGATATCGCCCGCAGCCTCAATATCGAGGCCAAGCGCGATACGGTCACGGGTGCCTTGATGTATCGCAAGGATGGCAACTGGACGACAGTCGATTTCGAGGCCAAGGGCACGGTCACGCCCCATCAGGGCACGCTCGTGCTGACCTATCAGCCTGCTGCCCATCTGGACAACCCGCTCTACTACAACCACTTCTCCCTGAGTCGTCTGGAGAATGGCACAGCTACGCTCCTCAACTACGACGAGGGTGGTGATGGCGGACAGACCAGCTGGATGAACACCTTCAAGGACGGATGCCCCCTGGAGGCGGGTACCTATCTGCTGACCACGGGCACGCGCCTGGCCAACGGTAGCGTCTTGTCTCATAGCGAGTTCTTCGTCATCAAGGAGGGACAGACCACGACCGTACCTCTCATCATGCGCGAGAGCAAGGACGAGGTGCAGGTGATCGGTTCGTTCAACTCCGAGAGCAAGTTTGATATGGATGGCAACCAGGTGAGCCTGCTCTCGCAGACGGGTCGTGGCTACTACATCATCGGTCTCATTGGCGTCGGCCAGGAGCCTACCAACCATGCGCTCGTGGACATAGCCAAGGAGGCTGACGCCTTCGACCGTTGGGGCCGTCCGATGGTCCTGCTCTTCGAGAATGCCGAGGAGGCCAAGAAGTTTGATGCTTCGCTCTACGGTCGTCTGCCGAAGAACATCATCTATGGTATCGATACCGATGGTGCCATCCGTCAGCAGATGGTGGAGAACCTGAAATTGTCGAGCAAGACGCAGTTGCCGATCTTCTTCATTGCCGATACGTTCAATCGTGTCGTCTTCTCCTCCCAGGGATATACGATCGGACTGGGTGAGCAGTTGAAGAACACCTTCAACCGTCTTTGATTCTCCCGAGGGACCACACGCCTGTGGTCCCGAAAGATAAATAAAAACAAGGGATGGCAGTCTGTCTGTCATCCCTTGTTAGTTATAGGTGCGCTTGTTGCTATGGCCTATGGGCGCAAGTGGTTGCGGAACCAATCGACGACATAGTCTATGACGGGCTGCTGAAACCAATGGTCGTCGCCATGGTCTGCCTTGTCGAGCACGACATACTCCACCTCCGTCCCATTCTCGCAGAGGGCCTCGTAGAGATGGTCGCTCTGTCGTTGCGACACCATGTGGTCGTTGTTACCGTGCATGATGAGGAATGGGGGAAGTCCGGAATGGATGTGGCCCAACGGACTGGCGGCACGCGCCTTGTCGGGTATCTCCTCCAAAAGGTGGCCCGGATCGCGGCCATAGACCACGCCATTGACGAGCAGGGCCTCGCTGGCAGCCCGCGAGTCGTGGTAGGCTTGCACCTCGGTAGGGAAGCCCTCGTCGATGGTCTCCAGGTCGGACGGACCGAAGATGGTGCAGCAGGCCTGCACGTCGGAGCTCTCGTCCAGATACTGTCCTTGGTCGAAGCGCGGCTCGTTCATCGTCGTCGCAATCATCGACGACAGGTAGCCGCCAGCGCTATTGCCCATCACGCCAAAGCGCGTCTTGTCAATACCAAACTTCTCGGCATTGGCCTTGAGGAAGCGGATGGCTTGCTTGCCGTCTTCCAGGAGGGCAGGGAAGGCGTTGGGGATCGTACGATATTGCACGGCAGCCACGACAAAGCCTGCACGTGCCAGTCCCATGCGACATTCGATAAACTTGCTGTAGTCGCTCGTCGTGAAACCGCCACCAGGGAAATAGACCACACAGGGCTTCGGCTCATTGGTTCGTGGAATGATGAGCGTCATGTGGAGGGAGATCGTTCCCTTCTCGTAGTGTTGCGAGTAGATGATGTTGTCGATCACTCGCAGGGACGTCCGCGTCACGGGGACATCCATCAGGATCTTCTTGCTTTTACTATTTTGATTGTCCATGTCTTCTCTCGTTATGGGTGTCTTGCTTGAAATGCTGGTGCAAAAGTAGAAAGAAAAATGCTAAAAATCACTATAAGCGACCAGGAAATAGCTAAAATCTATGTCAAGTGCTTGTCGGTTTCGCCCTAAAGGTGTATATTTGCAGACAGAAAGGTCTTTTGCCAGGAGTGACAGACTGTCAAGGATGGTCGCCATGGCATGGCTTTTGTACGATAGAAAACATACATATTAAATACGAAAATCGAAATGGATTTCAACAATTATTCAAACATTGTGGATGATCGCGCGCGGGAGCTGGAGCGGTCACGTGTCATGCCTTTCCTCATGCGTAAGGTCTATACCTGGATGGCTTTGGCCTTGACCATCACGGCTATCGTCGCCTATGGTATCGGCAACAGCCCGGGCCTCCTGATGAGTCTCTTCGGTTCCAAGATGCCCATGCTCGTGTTGTTTGCAGCCGAGATCGGACTGGTCATCTGGCTGTCGGCCCGCCTCAGCCGCATCTCGATCACCACGGCTACCGTGGGCTTCATCGCCTTCTCCATCCTCAACGGTATGACGATGAGCGTCTTCTTCGCCGTCTATACTACGGCTTCCATAGCCCTGACCTTCTTTGTCTCGGCGGGTATGTTTGGCGCCATGGCCTTGATTGGCTATACGACCAAGAAGGACTTGTCCTCGATAGGTGGTTTCCTGATCATGGCGCTTATCGGCCTGATCATTGCCGGACTGGTCAATATGTTCCTTCGCAGCACGATGTTCGACCTCATCATTAGTGGTCTGGGCGTGATCCTCTTCTGTGGACTGACGGCTTGGGATATGCAATGGATCAAGCGGGCTCTCCTGGAGGCTCCCGATATGGGCGAGGCTTCCCAGAAGATAGCGCTCTTGGGTGCGCTCAACCTCTACCTCGACTTCATCAACCTCTTCCTCTATCTGCTCCGTTTCTTGGGCGACAGACGCAATTGATGTGGTTTTGACGAAGTGAATATTCTTAGATAATTATAGGGGTAAAATACGTATATTGGGGGAATATCTGAAAAGATATTTCCCCTTTTTCGTGCGTTTTCGTCTTCATGTAGCCATTTCCTCCTTGCATAGCGATAGCTTTCGTGTCAAGGTAGCTTGCATTTTGTTTGTCGCGAGTTGTGCTATGAAAGGGTGTGTGTGACAAAAGGAAATCTAAAAATATTCTAATAAAATGCTTTTTGAGGGCATAAAACTTGCTTGGCGTGAATAAATATTGTAATTTTGCAAATGAAATAGAATAATGAAGGATTATGAAAGCGAAAACGGTACGAATGAAAACCCTCAAGATGCTTATCTCCAGCAAGGAGCTTAGCAGTCAGGAGGAGGTGCTGAAGGCATTGGCCAAGGAGGGCTTTACGATTACGCAGGCTACGTTGAGTCGCGACTTGAAGCAGTTGAAGGTGGCCAAGGCTGCCTCTATGAATGGAAAATACGTCTATGTGTTGCCCAATGAGACGATGTACAAGCGTGTCTCTTCGCCTCAGCGTGCTACCGACATGGCGAATAGCAATGGATTTCTTTCGCTCACCTTTAGTGGTCAGCTGGCCGTGATGAAGACACGTCCTGGCTATGCGAGTGCCGTTGCGTATGACATCGACCAGAAGGAGATCCAGGGTGTCTTGGGATCTATTGCAGGTGACGATACGCTCTTCATCGCCATTGAGGAGGGCTTCGACCGCGAGAAGATCGTCGAGGGACTCTCACAGATCATCCCCGGCATAGGCCGCGTCTCCGTAGTGATACCGGGATACGAAGACGAACTGGGGGAGTAATAAGTCTAGCCCACCACGCTGGTCAAGACCCGCAACTCTGGTCAAGACTCGCAACTCTGGGAGTAAATAGTTAACACCCACGCCTGTGGGTAAAAGTGCAAAGCCGTACCTATTGTCTGGGCAGTAGGTATGGCTTCGCATTTTTTATGCCTACAAACCTAGCCCGTGCTGGTACACATAAATAGCTGCTTCGGTTTGTTTAATAATTTCTACATAAACCATGCGATAATCCGACATTTGCCTAAAAATAGTTATCAAATTTGTTTGGTCGTGGCTTTTTTGCTAACTTTGCAGAAAGACAGTTATTGAAAGGATTGAATCGCATGATAAATTTGAAAAAGTCAACATTTCTATATATCTTCTTTGCCATGATGGCTTGCTCCGTGCCCGTCAAGGCGCAGAATCCTGCCACGCAGACCATCACGCTCTCTGATGGTGGTCGCTATACAGGACAAGTGTTGCACGGCAAGCCCAACGGCAAGGGCAAGGCCGTCTATAAGAATGGCGACGTCTATGAGGGAGAGTTTCTCAAGGGCAAGCGCCACGGGCAGGGCACCTACACCTTCACGGATGGAGAGAAATATACGGGCGAATGGTTTCAGGACCACCAGCACGGCATGGGCGACTACTACTTCATGAATGGCAACCGCTATAGCGGACTCTGGTATAAGGACTACCAGTCGGGACAGGGTACGATGTTCTATTACAATGGCGACAAGTACGAGGGCGAATGGGCCGAGGACAAGCGCGCGGGTAAAGGACGCTACACTTTCAAGAACGGGGCCTTCTATGATGGCTACTGGCTCGATGACCGAAAGAACGGCAAGGGTGTCTTCGACTGGGGTGACGGGTCGTCCTATACGGGCGACTGGGTGAACAATCTCAAGGAGGGAAAGGGCACCTACGTCTATGGCGACGGCGAGGAGTATAGCGGACAATGGAAAAACGACCTGCCGGACGGGCGTGGTATCTATAAGTTTAAGGATGGCGATATCTACGAGGGCTACTATGTCGAGGGCGAGCGCCACGGCGAGGGCATCATGAGATATAAGAATGGTGATGTCTATACGGGACGCTTCCTGCGTGGTGAGCGTTCGGGCCAGGGTACGATGGCATGGCACAATGGCGATGTCTATGTGGGCCTCTGGGAACAGGGCCACGAGAATGGAGTGGGCAAACTGACCAAGAAGAACAATGATGTCTTCGACGGGGTTTTTGTCAACGGCAAGCTCGATGGCGAGGTGGTCATCCATTATGCCGACGGCACGCGATTCCGTGGTACGTTCCGCAACGGACTGCGCGAGGGAAAAGCCATCGAGGAGGACGCCAAGGGCGTGCGCTTTGAGGGCAGCTACCACGAGGACGAGCGTGATGGATCCTTTGTGGAGCGCGACAAGACTGGTGCCATCACGGCGCAGGGCCGCTATGAGGATGGCAAGAGAATAGAGATGTAAAAAGATTGTATTGACAGGATATGGTGAACAAGAAGAATGTAAATAAAAAAGCGAACCGCAAAAAGGTTCCTGCTGCTGCAAAGGTAGAACCCCAGGTAGTGGAGCACATCGGCATTGTGCGCAACGACCCCTATTTGGAGCCGTATGAGCAGGCGATACGAGGCCGTCACGACCACGCCTTGTGGAAGATAGACCAACTGACGCGCCACGGCAAGCAGACGCTCTCCGACTTTGCGAATGGTTATGAGTATTTCGGTCTGCATAGGACGGATACGGGGTGGGTGTTCAGAGAGTGGGCTCCCCATGCCACGGACATTTATCTCGTCGGCGACTTCAGTTCGTGGAAAGAGCAGGAGACCTACCGATGCCGTCGGATCGAGGGCACGGACAACTGGCAGCTCACGCTTCCTGCCGGCGCCTTGACCCACGGACAACTTTATAAGATGCACGTCAAGTGGGATGGTGGAGAAGGCGAGCGTATACCGGCCTGGGCCAACCGCGTGGTGCAGGACGAAAAGACGCATATCTTCTCGGCACAGGTGTGGGCGCCCAAGACGCCTTACCGTTGGGTGTCGAAGCCGTTGACGCCGCAGACGAAGCCGCTCCTGATCTATGAGTGCCATATCGGAATGGCGCAGGACGAGGAGAAGGTGGGATCCTATAGCGAGTTTCGCCAGCAGGTGCTGCCGCGTATCGTCCGAGATGGCTATAATGCCATACAGATCATGGCCATCCAGGAGCATCCCTACTATGGATCCTTTGGCTATCATGTCAGTTCCTTCTTTGCGCCGAGCAGCCGTTTTGGTACGCCCGAGGAATTGAAGGAACTGATAGACGAGGCGCATAGCCACGGCGTGGCCGTCATCATGGATATTGTCCATTCCCATGCCGTCAAGAACGAGGTGGAGGGACTGGGCAACCTGGCGGGAGATCCCAACCAATATTTCTACCCTGGCGACCGCCACGAGCATCCGGCCTGGGATAGTCTTTGCTTTGACTATGGCAAGGATAATGTCGTCCATTTCCTCCTCTCCAACTGCAAGTACTGGTTGGAGGAGTTCCATTTTGATGGTTTCCGTTTCGATGGCGTCACGTCGATGCTCTATTATAGTCATGGACTGGGAGAGGCTTTCACCAACTATGCTGATTATTTCAACGGCCATCAGGATGACAATGCCATCTGCTATCTGACCTTGGCCAATCGCCTGATCCATGAGGTCAATCCTCATGCCATCACCATTGCCGAAGAAGTGTCGGGCATGCCAGGACTGGCGGCCCGCTTCGAGGATGGCGGATATGGTTTCGACTATCGTATGGCGATGAACATACCCGACTATTGGATCAAGACCATCAAGGAGCGTCGGGATGAGGACTGGAAACCAAGTAGCATCTTCTGGGAGGTCAAAAATCGTCGGTCTGACGAGCGGACGATCTCTTATTGTGAAAGCCATGACCAGGCGTTGGTGGGCGACAAGACAATCATCTTCCGGCTGGTGGATGCCGATATGTACTGGCATTTCCGTATCGGGGATGAGAACGAGGCGGCCCATCGGGGGATTGCCCTGCACAAGATGATCCGACTCGTCACCTTGGGAGCTATCAACGGAGGCTACCTCAATTTTATGGGCAACGAGTTTGGTCATCCCGAGTGGATCGATTTCCCGCGCGAGGGCAACGGATGGAGCCACAAGTATGCGCGCAGGCAATGGAATCTGGTCGATGACAAGACCCTTTGCTATCACTATCTTGGTGATTTCGACCGCCGGATGCTGGAGGTGGTGAAGAGTGAGCCTGCTTTCAACGATACGCCTGTGGAGGAAATTTGGCATAATGACGGCGACCAGGTGCTTGCCTACGAGCGCGGTTCGTTGCTTTTCGTGTTCAATTTCTCTCCCTCACGGTCCTATTCCGACTACGGGCTGTTGGTGCGCGAGGGCTCTTGGCAGGTAGTGCTCAATACGGATGCCAAGGAGTTTGGCGGCAACGGATTGGCCGACGACTCGGTGGAGCATCTGACAAATAGCGACACGCTCTATGCCAAGGATCACAAGGGCTGGCTGAAGCTCTATATCCCTGCGCGTTCGGCCGTGGTCTTGCGTAAAAAGAATGATGCTCATGCGTAGAAGTTTCGAACAGGTGGTGTGCGCGGTAGTGTTCTGCGTGCTCACCTTTTGCTTTCTATACAACTATCAGGCGGATGTCCTCGTCGTCACGCAGTTTCTCGCCTCGGGCGGGCAGACCCACTATGCGCCCTTCCTTGGGGCAGTCATTATCACGTCCGTATTGCTGCTCCTGCAGGTCGTGGTCCAGTTCTTTGCCCGCCTTCGCCGTAGAAGCTATGCCCTCACCTATGCGCCTTCGCTCTTGTTGCTGGCTTGGCTGACGGGCATCCGTTCCGACGTCACGACGCAAGTAGATTTTGGCTCTTGGTGGTTGGCTATTCCTTTCTTGCTTCTCGTCATCGTACCTGCCATCATACAGGCCATGCGCTACCAGCCCTATGAGCCCGACGAGCGTAGGCAGGGCTTTCTCTCACAGCTGCTCTGGATCAACCTGGGCACCCTTGCCCTCATGTTTCTCTTCGTAGGATTCCTGAGCAATAATGACCGAGAGTTTCATAAGCGGGTGCGGATGGAGTATCTGGTTGACCAACGTCGCTATCGTGAGGCGCTCGTGATGGCACAACGGTTGGAGCGTCCTGATTCCGTATCGTCGATGCTGACAATCTATTCTGTCGCGCGCACGGGCCACCTGACCGACAGCCTCTTTCATTATCGCTTGGTAGGAGAGGGCAAGGTGATGCGTCCGTCGCCACAGGTACACAGTCTGCTCACCCCCGACTCCATACTCAACCGCGTCACCAGCAAGAGCGCCAACTATCAGTTGATGGGCTTTTTGCTCGACCGCGACCTGCCGACTTTCTGCGCCTATCTGCCGCTGTACTACAAGACCAATGAGCCTATGCCGCGTTATTATGCCGAGGCATGGCAGCTCTACCATCAGTTGCGGGCAGGAATGCGTCCCAAGCGCTACGAGAAGGGTTCTTATACCTATTATTATATGCGCGGATGAGTTTGATAGATGGTCGTATGCAGGATGCTTTCCTGCATACGGCTACCAGTCGATAAAAGAGAATGAAAACCCTCCTTTTGGTGGTTTTATGGCGTCAGTCTCTCTATGTTCCGAGGGGTAGGTTAACATCGCCTTTTGATGAAGTTAACTTCGTAGGCCGATGAAGTTATATTCGTAGGCTGATGAAGTTATATTCGTAGGCCGATGAAGTTAATATCCTTTTTTGGCCCTATTTTCACCCCTTTTCGCATGATTCCTTTTTCCTGCCTTTGTCATAGCGTGTCTCAAAACTCTTCAACGAAAAGTTTAGCTTTTTCTGATCTCTTGCCATCAAATATGAGCAGTACTTATTGAGCATATTGGACAGAGGTAGTTCTCCCTTTTGATACCGTTCTGCGTCAAGTGCCAACATTCTTTCACAAACTGTTCTATGGCCTTTGAATAGGGCATTGAGATATGGTATGCCATTCTCTTGGGTAATACACACATCGGTAAAGAATTGTGTGATGTCCTCTGAGTCAAAGACAATGGAATAAGTTGGTCGCTTGGCTCCTGGAATGTCTTCTACCAAAATGTTCTTGCTGACAAGATCCTGTATGTCGCGTATGGCAGTATCCTTGGAACACTTAGCCAATGAAGCCCAAGTCTTAGACGTTATCTTTGCCTCATAGCCATTAAGGAAGATATTTAACATTTGTATTTGTCGCTCTGTCATAGGAACGGATGCAGCCTTCTGCCAGAAGAAACTCTTATTTAAGAGGGTGGTGACAATGGTTTCTGCTTCGTCGAGCGCATCAATCATTTTTTTCATATACCATACCAGCCACTCCGTGATCTCACCGTCGCCACGTTGCATGCGTTCCAGAATGTCGTAATAGTGTTTTTTGTCTTTGTTGATTTGAGACGAAATATTATAGAAACGCAACTCGCTCTTCTCACCACGTGCCAGAAGCATGTCGGAGAGAATGCGAGCCAATCGACCATTACCATCTTCGAAAGGATGAATGCTTACAAACCAGAAATGAGCTATGGCAGAACGTATAACGCTGCCCACGGTGTCTTCGCCATCAAACCAAGCTATAAACCTTTGCATCTCACTCTCTAAAAGGTCGGGAGAAGGGGCAATATAATGTATCTTCTCTCTACCAAATATACCGCTGACTATATGTTCCTCATTTGTTCGGTATTGTCCTATTTCTATTTCACAAGCTTCGCTGAAACCGGTTGGAAAGAATGCTGTTTGCCAAGCGCATAGTTTCTCTTTACTGAGAGGTTGGTCATAGTTCTGTACGGCTTCGAGCATTACGCCCACCACGGAGTCAACATAATGAGAAGGAGCTGTGTATTTCACGTTTTCAATTCCCAGTTTTCGGGCGATAGAAGAACGCACCTGTTCCTCATTAAGAGATATGCCCTCAATCTCTGAAGAATACACTACGTCATGTGTCAGGTTCTCCGCCATAGCTCTGAGTTTGCTGTCAAAGCCGAGCGTGCTCAATCTGCCGTAAAGCAAACCTTGCTTACGACATACAACCTCCTGAAGGATTGATACCTCAGAAGCATCCCAGCGGAAGTTTGTCCAATTATCTCTTTCGTGTATATACATAAGCTACTTATTCTATGTGCGACAATGTGTAGTGTTAAACGTCGCATATTCTGCGGTAAAATTAATAAAAAAATGTCGAACCGCCAAATAAATCAATGAAATACCGCATGTTTTGCGACGTCCCCAGAGGACAAGGACCGTCCCATGTCTTAAAAAGTGTCCATATAGTCATTAATGTTTAGTTTGTTTGGGTAGGTATAGTTATTTGTGAGAAATGTATATTATCGTCCCATTGAGGAGCCTCAGCAATATTAATATCAGGCAAGAGGAAGTCTTCCTTATCTGGGTGTTCAGCCAATATAGCCTCGTCACTTACACTAAGTCTAGAGCGTATCTTTTTGAAGAACTTTACTTCTGCGTACTCTATGCGATTGTCAGCCTCGATGGCTTTGATGGCAAGCGATACGAGTAGCAACTGTTCTGTTTCGTTCAACACCACAGATTTTAGTTCCTTTAGATAAGATTGCAGGAACAATGCGCCCTGCTCATTGATTTCGGCAATCCATGAGTTGATGTACTTCTCCGAATCAATGTCGTGGAAGAGTTTGTCCTTCGCACACAACTCCCTAACCATGCCTACTTCTTCTGTGGCAATATCTCCATCGCAAGCTATGCAACAGAAGATGGTTTTCAAGTATAATTCTTCTTTTGTCATAATAGTAATCGTTTAAATGTTAAAACCTATCCGAGGCCTATCATTAGGCTTCTTCACATCCTCTCCATTCATCATCTTTCGAATGCGATCGTATTTACGCAACTCGTCAGCACTGAGCGAAGGGCGAGTATTTGAGATGGCTGCTTTCAGAAGCTCCATTGTTATTTTGCTATGCTGGTGAAGTGCATTTCGCGCAGCATCATTGACTATCAATTGAATATCAGCAGAGACGTATCCTTGGGTCATCTCTGCTAACTGTTGATAATCCAATCCAAAGTCGTATGGACGCTTCTCAAGATACAGTTTGAACAAGGCCATTCGTGCTTCTTCGTCTGGCGCGCCAATAAAGTATTTTTTGTCCAAGCGTCCGGCACGCAATATCGCCGTGTCAATCATGTTGGGATAGTTGGTCGCCCCTATGACGAAGATCCCCCTTTCGCCAGTTCTATCCATTTGCGCCAACATCTCGTTTACGGCACTCCTTGACATTTCGTGCACATTGCCATCTGCGCGATTAGGAACCAGTTCGTTCATCTCGTCTATGAATATAACTGTTGGCGCTTTCTCCTCCGCATCTTTAAACATCTTTGCGATGTTCTCTTGCGTGGCATTGACGAAGCGACTCTTTAGGGCGGCAGGAGTGATACACAGAAAGTTGAATCCGACCTCTTCTGCAAAGTGTTTTGCAAAGAAGGTCTTTCCGCACCCAGGAGGACCATACAGCAACATACCATTGGGTATGGTCACGCCATAACGATGGTATTCCTCGGGGTTGTTGAGGGGCTCTATCACCTCTTCACGCATCTGCTGCTTCAATTCCTCCATGCCAGCTACAGCAGCAAAGCCTTCCCCCTTTTTCTTTGTTTCTGTGGAGATCGGCTTAACCTTTGACTGCTGCGAGAGGATTTTACGCTTCGTAGATTGGCGTTCTATTTTTATCTCACCGTCAATCGCTTTGATAAACTCATCTGCCGTTTGAAATCTGTCTTCTGCATCATAACTTAATGCTTTGGCTATCACGTTCAGCAGCTGGTCGTCGAGCTCATACTTATCCTCTTTTGTCAGTTCCAGTTCTTCGTCCCGCTTTGCCAAGATGGCGTCTATAGCCTCTTGTCCCCGTTTTCTCGAAACATCTATAAACCAAGGCAGCACTCCGTAAAGGAGCTGATACATCATCACGCCTACAGAATAGAGGTCCGTCTGAACGGAGCACACCCCGGAGAATCTTTCTGGCGCAAGATAGAAAGGATTCAACTCCTCCAAGTTGGGTTTGACAGGCGGCTGATTTAAAAGTCTCGCACAACCGAAATCTATCAGTTTCAGGTCTTGCAATTCCCCAACGAGATTGAGAAAAACGTTTTGTATCGTCACCTCGTTGTGAATGATAGGAGTCGTCTGTGAGTGCAAGAAGGCCAGTGCGGACAATACGGCTTTGGCTATTGTTTTGATCTCGTAAACGCTGATATTATCATCACGGATAATCCTCTGCGACAAAGTCTCTCCACTTACAAACTCGGTCACGAACCAAGCGTATTGGCCTCCGTTCATCATCATATTGCCAGCATCCACAAACTGACAAAGGTTATGATGATGCAGCTGCTTGGCAATCTCCACTTCTATCATTCGTCCACTATCATCTATCTGATTACGATTGAGCTTTGAGTAGTTGATGAGTTTCAAGAAGCGGGTCTTGCCATTGGCGTCCTTCACACGATAGGTTTCCGCATAAGAACCTTGCTTATGCGGAAATGCTACTGTGTATGAAGCTATTTTATCGTTCTTGTTGAAGTGCATAAAATATTTTCTTTAAGACACCGGTCCTCCGGCTGTACCATCTTCTTCTGGAAGCCGAAGTTCTGATAATTCTGCTGCAATTGACCTTAGTCTTTCCGTCGTAGGATTGTTGTTGATTTGCTCCATGCCTCGATTTACGAGCTGACGAGCACGCAAGGAATCCTTCCAATGCAGTGAAGCAAAGCGTTCGTTGCAATAACGAATGAAACCCATACATTGAAAAAGTATTGTGAGTTCAAAGAACAAACGAGTTACCTGTTCCAAAACTTCACGACCCACTTGTACGTTCTTAGAACGTATGGCATTATCTGTCTGTGTGCGCAGTTGGTCGACTAACTGCGCAGACCTTTCATTACCCAAATCATCCTGTGCTTTTTCGAGTTTGTCAAACTCCTCGCGCAACTCCTTTTCAACACGTTCCCACTCTGTGCCAGCATCAAGTTTTTCTATTTTTCGAAGCAATTCTCGCAAATGGTTGAGAACCTCTTTTTTCTCTGTGGTGTTCTCGTTGTCTGTGCGTATTGCTGCAAGTTCCTCCTGCAATTCATTTACATCTATACCGCTTTCGGACAAAGTTTTCATAGCGCTTTCCGCTTCTGCAAAGCCTTTGCTGATTTGTTCGTTTGTGTCCTCCATCGTATGTTTCTTGCTTGTGTCAAGGACTTTCTCAACGGTGAAGCCCGTAGCGAGAAAACGTACTTCGAGCCTCATCTGCTCAGAAGAGTCCACTTTCAATGTAACATCGACAAGGCTATCTGCAGGCATAAGAGTATCAACATCTTCACCTGTAATGACAACATCTGCAACATGCTCATAGAGCGAAGCAGATTTCCCTTCTGCCTCTTCGAAATCATCAACTTGATGAATAGGCACAGTCAACACGTCGCTTGAAAGTCCTGGACGCAGTTGTCTGGTGGTTTTCAAGTCGTTGATCACGCCTGTTGCTGGCAACGGCTTATTTTTTTCCAATCCTTTGGCCATGCGGATAACAGACCTCTTTTTATTCCTGTCCCATCTAGCAATAGCTATATTGTAGGGCAGTGGCGCAGCTCCTACAACAGAGCCTTGAATTATCGTGATTTCATTAGGGAAGCAAGGGAGGATATTGCCTTTATCATCATAACATGATATATTGAACGAGTTTGCCTTGCCCTCTAAAAGATTCAATTCTACGACATCACCTTTGGAATTGATTTCCACCTTACCACTTGCCCAAGCCTTATCTCCTCTTACGAACTCAACGAAAACCCTATTCAAAATAGAGCCTTCAGCGAGACAAACAGGCACATACTCTGCCATTTCAACTGTGGTTGACTCGTAGCTGACATCAAGTTTAACTGTTCCGACTTTGATTTCTTTGTCAGAAACCTCTGCGTCCATCGTTGAAGCGTAGAGGGCAGCACCAGTCGCAACGGCCGTCATCGGGTCTATGCTCGTGTCAACATTAGGCGTGACTTGTTCTCTCAGCATTTGGCGGATAAGAGGACTATGCGTCGGACCGCCAACAAGGATCAGTTTTGTGATCTGTGAGCCATTGAGATTGTTACGCTGAATAAGGTTCTTGCAGATATCTACTGCCTTTTGAAAATACGGGCGCATCACGTCAAAAACTTGTGCCTGACTCAATGTCAGGTCAAGTTCTATCTCCTCTCCGTCCTCATCCTCTCCAAGGTCGCCCAAGTTGGAAATAATGTCCTCATGGTCTTTGAACGAAAGCTGGTTCTTAGCATCCTCGGCGTATGTCTTCATTGCATCGCGAAGCACTTCCTTCTTTTCCTCATCCTGCAAATAACCATCTATTGCATAGTTTTCTTGCAAATATGGTATAATGATGTTGTCAACAATGGCATAATCCAAGTTCTTTCCACCGAGATAGTTGTCTCCCTCTGTATCGAAAACTTGCATGATACCATCCTCTACCTTTAGCAAAGCAGCATCAAAAGTTCCGCCACCGAAGTCAAAGACCATCCACAATCCGTCTTTCTCTTCAGAGGAAACTCCGTATGCCATTGAAGCAGCAATCGGCTCCTGAAGCAGTTCGCAATGCTTGAAACCTGCCATCTTTGCAGCTTCCATTGTGGCAGTCTTTTGATTGACCGTAAACTTAGCAGGAACAGTAATAACTACCGAGCTGAACTTTTCGTCTGTAACAAAGGATTTCAGAGCCTTCAACACTTCTGCAGACAATTCCTCAGAGGAGAAACTCTTGTGCAAGTTTGAACATGGATATTGAGTGTCGGTTGCCATTGTGCGCTTGAACTCAACGTATGTATTTGAAGCACCCTTGTGCCATGACTTTGTAGCACGGCGTTTGTCTTGCTTCATCGTATTATAGGCACTGTCTCCAGCCTTTATCGAACCTTTCTTGTTTACAGAGATGCATGAAGGCATCGTATCCTTTAATACATCTGTTTTTATAACAACTGGTTCTCCCTTTTCCATGCGGCAGATGGCGGAATTTGTCGTTCCGAGATCTATGCCATAGTCTATTTTATTCCTTGCCATGATTATTTTGTTTTAGATGTTTTGACTTACGGTTATCTGAGCAGCTTGTATCATCTGCCCATTATAGTTGATTTGTGGCTTGGTTATACCAGTGATGATTTGCTTTCCTTCCTCCAAATCTTCATCAACCACAAAATTGGCAATCACTTTCATGCCTTCATTGTATGGTTTTCCAAGCATATTAACAATCTCATAACCATTGGCACTGAAATTGTCCTTGATATGCTCTACAGCCTTAGCCAACTGCTTATACCCCCTTATAGAGGAGTCCATGCGTGACATGTTCAGTTCGATTCGCACAATTTCGTCGGCCACTTTTAAGACAAGCGAATGGTCTGGCTTGTCATTGCTAACAACTTTTTGGGAATTCGACATTTGTTTGTCCAACAGCTCCAAAAGTTTGTCATCTAGCTTTATGGACTCCTCTTGCATCTTATTCTGCGCAGCTTGTAAAGCATCTTGGGCCTTGCGTACATCATCAATAGAGGTTGTACCTGATTTGATGCGTTTTGCCAATCGGGAAGTCACTCCCACTATGATAACTAACAACAGTAAGCCTATGATGCAAACCAAAAGAGTGCGGCTTTGCAAGGTTTCTTGGTTTGCTTGAACATTACTGTTGGTCTTGTTTATCATGCCGTTCACATTCTTACGGTCAGCAGATTGAGTTTCAGCCAATTGTTTGCAAGTATTGCGTAAACTGTCAATAACCGCGCTTTGGCTATTGTTCTCACTTTTGAGGGCTTGTATTCTTCCGTCGCTCTCTTTCAGCTTACCTTTCAACCTGCATAAATCGTTGGCAGTACGTGATTGTTGATTCTGTAAGTTAGCACACTTTTCCTCCAATGATTTAATATTATCATTGTCAGATGATACCTTAGCGTTTGTTGCTTGACAAACGCATATTACCAGCAATAGAATCGTAACTATCTTTTTCATTGATGTCAATTTTAATATTTAATGCAATATTTTACACACAACAACAACTACAAAGCCTAAGATGGCTCCAAGAATTGTTCCATTATTTTCGCCAATACCACTTCCGATTAAAGCTCCAAAGAGTGAACCAAGGCCGCCCCAAACAACCAACTGCAAAACAAACATTACAATCCACCCACCGCGTGAGCTATTAGAAGAAGTTCCACCTGGCGAAGGTTGAGGTGTTGGGGTTGGCTGAGGCGTTGGAATTGACCCGACTCTTCTTGTAATAAAACCACCGTTAGAGGAAATAACAGTTTTAAACTGATCTCCTTTTTCAGGTGTAGGAACACCTAATTTTTGGCATAGTTCTTTCAATCTAGAACGATTTGTGTTGTACTTACCACTCTTGAAATCGGGCTCCATATCAAAACCATCCATTTTTGTTATGGCTCCCCATGCTTTTCCCAACACTGTTTTTATCAGAGTTATTTCAAGATCAGCGATAGATCTGGTTTGTGCCTCATTCACTTCTGCTATGATATTAATCAGCGCATTACCTACTATCTGTGTCGAGATTTTAAGATAATAGGAGTTTGACGCACCAAGCTTGCTCTTTATAGATTGAACATGCGGCTTCGTGTTATTCAACAGCGTATCCGCATGACAAATCTTATCAGGCAATTGACAATACTTACGCAATTCTTCTTTTATGGCTTTGTCCTCCGCGTAAACCTCCAATGGTGGCAGGTCGTCGATAATCTTTTGAAGAATATCGACATTCTCCTTGCATCGGTCTTTTGCCATTTGCCCAACGACAATGCTTTGGGCATATTTCTGCAAACTCATGGCTTTGCGTGCAGCCTCAGGCTCGTCGGAGCCATTGTAGTAGTCAATACCACATTGCAGGATTTCAAGTCCCAGTTTGTCGGCAATCATTTGGTACTGCAAGTCCGTTGCAGAGAGAAATCCCTTTAGCTGCTGGAAAGCACTTTTTGTGTTTTCCCTTAGCGCCTCTCCGGCATTGAGCCTTGCTTCCGCCCCTTTTCCCTTTGATTTCTTGGCAATAGCAATAGCGTCTTGTATGCTATCAACAAGAGGCTTCACTGCTTTTTCCTCTACATGGCTTTTCCATGTATCATCAGTGATGAAAGGAAGCAACTTATTTGCCCCTGCTTCGTCACATAGCACATCGAGAAAGCGAAAAGCCAAACTGGCGACATCAGCGTTTCCATCCGCCCCCAGGACAGCAGAGATAAACTGGTTCGAGTAGAGGGGATTTCCATACAAGGTCTCGGCACACGTTATAACCCTGCGATAGTCCTCACGCATCAACGCACATACGATACGATTCTGCAGAGACGATGCCGTGTCTTTCTTTTGCCATATTTCCTCAGCCTTGTCTATTTCGCCAGCGAAAAGATGGTTGAAAGCCACTTCGTCCAAATGAGTCGCTTTCACAAACCAAAACTGAGCGTACAAGAGCTGGTCTTTGGGCAAGGTGAGTTAGGCCCCAGCATCCATTACAGAAGTTTCGGTTCTTTGAATGGCTGAAAAATATTGGGGTAAGTCCAAAGGAAAAGAGACGGTTTTGCCCACCTTCAAAAACGCTTTCATGCGATTGTGGTTAGCCAGCCTTTCCTTCGTAGGAGAGTTTGAATAGACTCCTAACAGGCGGTATGGATTGTTTCGTAGAATATTCATTCCAATTTCGTTAACAGATGCAGTCAACTGACTCCTTCGTTGACGAAATCTACTCGCTTATATATACGAAAAGCGTGGAGTCTGTCCTGTCACTCGTTCCACGCCATAAAGGCCTTCGCATTGCCCTGATTGTCGAAACGAGCAACGCCGAAAGCCCCACGCCAGTGTAAATATACAATTCGCCCTCTCGGCAACAAAACGGCAGAACCGCCTGAAGCCAATACGGCTGTATAGAATACACCTCATGAGGCGTTTCCGTTGCTTTGTTTTTGACAATCAGTTGGAAGTTGCGAAGTTCTTACGGCGTCAAAACCAAAGCGTACAGTTACGCCTTTTTATGTATACATGTCCGCCCAACCTCTGCCCCTCGGGGCTTCCGGCATGGGGATAGACGCTACAAAGATAGCGCTATTAAGTTGAAAACCGTTTTGTTTTGCTAACAAAAAACGGTTACATCATTCGATTTAACATTATTAAGCACAAATATGTAAAATAAATTCCACTTTTTGCTTGTTATTATGGCTCACCCAATACATCTTGGGGATAGATTCTTAGATTCTATACATCATTAACACCTTTGCACTACGACCTGTCAAAGTCGGATCGTGTGCGATGATCAACGACATTGCAGCGATCTACGAAACGAGACCATAGAGACCTCATGAGGGTGCTTGACCACCACGGGGCTCTATGGCCTCGCGCTTGCTATCTGCGAAATCCTTAGCGGCATGATGACATAATGACATTAAACAGCAAGACGTTCTTGTTGCGCCTTCAAGCCTTTGGCCTCTATTTTCAAAGACTCAACCTTCTTAGTAGCACCCTCAGCTTTTAACGGACAAAAGCAGAATCCTCACTGCAAAATACTTAAAAAAAGATATTTCATACTTCTATTATATATTAGCTACCACTTACAATCTTCCCAAATAAATGCCACAAGCAGCAAGTCCATATGCTATGATCCCAACTATAACAAAAAGACAGCCTGGACCTTCAGACATCAAGCATACCAATGCAATAAACCCTAATAAAAACGCCAAGCAATAGCAGATTATACTCAACCCTCCAAATCCCCATATACAATATATACAGACTAGAATCAACAGGAAAATAGAAAGCACGCGCATCGTTTTTCTTATTTCACCTTTACGTTTACGTTCAAGATCTGCTAACTTCAACTCGGCTTTCTTTCACCATAAAGAATCTCTACCAAAGACAGATATTACTTTTTTGTAATCTGACTTATATTTAGATAACTTATAAGCCCTTGAAGCACATTTTTCAACGTCTATCTGAGCGGTTTTCTCTTTTTTATATAAAGATATTACATCATCTGTTGTAGTACATGACGAAATGGCCTTTTTTTGTTTTTCCTGCTCTTGCTTTTCCCTTTCTTGTTTTTCTCGCTCTTTAAGAATCTTATCAATGGCTTCTTGTGCATTTTTTACCAAACTACTATTTGGAAAATTTGATATGAAATGCCTATAATCCAAAAGCGTTTTTGCACTTCTAAAGTACAATAATTCTATTTTACTCCTGGCCTCTTCGACATGTTTACCCGATGGGAATTTTTCGATATAAGCTTTAAATGATGCAATACTAGCGCATGATATATAAAACTCGTCATCAGTACGCAAATCCACATCATCAACGTTCAAGCCATTACACCAGCCGCAACCATATTTATATAATGCTAAAACCGTTTCGGATTCAAAACCCTTACAATCGCGAATAATTTTTTGTAATACATCTCGATTTTCCCTATAACGTCCATCTCTATATTCTGGTTCCAAATCGAATTTGTCCATATATAATTGTGTACGCCATGCTTCAATAAGCGCTTTCTTCAGCGTTTTAAAATCTCCTGATAGTTGCGCTTCATTAACTTCTGAAATAACATTCGCAATTGCATTGTCTACAATTCGTGTCGAAATATTCAGATAGTATGGATGTCTTTTCCCTAATTTTTCTTTTATCGCAACGACATAAGGAGCGCATTCTTTGATCAACTTTATTGAATATGACATCAAATCAGGTTGAACCACAAAAGACGCTAAAATCTTCTGAATGGCTTTGTCCTCCGCATAAACCTCCAATGGTGGCAGGTCGTCGATAATCTTTTGAAGAATATCGTAATTCTCCTTGCATCGGTCTTTTGCCATTTGCCCAACGACAATGCTTTGGGCATATTTCTGCAAACTCATGGCTTTGTGTGCAGCCTCAGGCTCTTCGGAGCCATTGAAGTAGTCAATACCACATTGCAGGATTTCAAGTCCCAGTTTGTCGGCAATCATTTGGTACTGCAAGTCCGTTGCAGAGAGAAATCCCTTCAGCTGCTGGAAAGCACTTTTGGTGTTTTTCCTTAGCGCCTCTCCGGCTTTGAGCCTTGCTTCTGCCCCTTTTCCCTTTGATTTCTTGGCAATAGCAATAGCGTCTTGTATGTTATCAACAAGAGGCTTCACTGCTTTTTCCTCTGCATGGCTTTCCCATGCATCATCAGTGATGAAAGGAAGCAACTTATTTGCCCCTACTTCGTCACATAGCACATCGAGAAAGCGGAAAGCCAAACTGCCTATATCAGCATTTCCATCCGTTCCCAGGATAGCAGACACAAACTGGTTCGAGTAGAGGGGATTTCCATACAAGGTCTCGGCACACGTTATAGCACTGCGATAGTCCTCACGCATCAACGCACATACGATACGATTCTGCAAAGACGATGCTGTGTCTTTCTTTTGCCAAATCTCCTCAGCCTTGTCTATTTCGCCAGCGAAAAGATGGTTGAAGGCCACTTCGTCCAAATGAGTCGCTTTCACAAACCAAAACTGGGCGTACAAGAGCTGGTCTTTGGGCAAAGTGAGTTGGGCCTCAGCATCCATTACAGAAACTTCGGTTCTTTTAATGGTTGAAAGATATTGGGGTAAGTCCAAAGGAAAAGAGACGGTTTTGCCCACCTTCAAAAACGCTTTCATGCGATTGTGGTTAGCCAGCCTTTCCTTCGTAGGAGAGTTTGAATAGACTCCTAACAGGCGGTATGGATTGTTTCGTAGAATATTCATTCCAATTTCGTTAACAGATGCAGTCAACTGACTCCTTCGTTGACGAAATCTACTCGCTTATATATACGTAAAGCGTGGAGTCTGTCCTGTCACTCGTTCCACGCCATGAAGGCCTTCGCATTGCCTTGATTGTCGAAACGAGCAACGCCGAAAGCCCCACGCCAGTGTAAATATACAATTCGCCCTCTCGGCAACAAAACGGCAGAACCGTCCGAAGCCAATACGGCTGTATAGAATACACCTCATGAGGCGTTCCCGTTGCTTTGTTTTTGACAATCAGTTGGAAGTTGCGAAGTTCTTACGGCGTCAAAACCAAAGCGTACAGTTACGCCTTTTTATGTATACATGTCCGCCCAACCTCTGCCCTTCGGGCTTTCGGCATGGGTTTAGACGGTACAAAGTTAGCACTATTTCATCGAAAACTGCTTTGTTTGACAGTCCAAAAATATCTCTGATTCCTGATTTAATATTATTAACCATAAATATGTCAAGGTCTTCCACTTTTTTCTTAGTTATTATCGTAGAATAACCAGCGTGGGGAATTGTACGTGCCTTGCGCAATTAACCAAATATCTTAGTATAGCGATCTATATTTCGTGCATGATTGCAAAGATAAGCAAGATAGTTAGATGCGTAGATAAAGTCCTTATGGAAATAGTTTTGGTTGTAAATATTGTAAAGAAGTTCGGCTGTTTTCGCTACTCATCATGAACCCCATACTGTATCAGCAAGCCGTGTGTCTTGTGGTTGTGTAACAAAACGCTTGCTTTTGGCTTACCCCAAGGGCAGGCGCGTCTGTGGATATTGGTGCAGTGAGATACTGCAGCTACTATGTTGGACCGACGTTTCGATGCGATTATTTTTGCTGGAGATTATTAGGACGAAAGAAGCACCAGTCATGCTTGCCTTCCTGTGTTCTATATACACCAAAAGGCTGCAACACAAGTTGCAGCCTTCTGATGATATTATCTCAAGTAGATCTGATTACTTCTTGAAGAAGTCCTGAACAGCCTCGTTGGGCACCATCTTCTCATCGAACATGTATGCACCCGTCTTGGGGCTCTTGACCATTTTGATCACTTTCGTATAAGCGCGACCATCCGTAGATCCTTCATGGAGGGTAGCGACCGCTTTCTTTGCCATAGTTTATGTTCCTATTTATTGGATTACTTAATCTCCTTGTGAACGGTCATCTTCTTGAGGATCGGATTGTACTTCTTCAACTCAAGACGACCCGGAGTGTTCTTACGGTTCTTGGTAGTGACGTAACGGCTTGTACCGGGCAGGCCACTATTCTTCATTTCGGTGCACTCAAGAATCACCTGGACTCTGTTGCCTTTTGCTTTCTTTGCCATTGTCTTATCGTTCTCCTTCGCTTATCTTTAGTTGTTAGCATCCTCATTGCCCTCGGCAATCACTCTGATGTCCTTCCAGTTGAGATATCCTTTGGCAACGGCCTGCTTCAATGCGGCATCAAGTCCGACCTTGTTAATCATACGGAGGCCGGCAGCTGAGATTTTGAGGCTAATCCAGCAATTCTCTTCTACATAGTAGAACTTCTTGCTGAAAAGGTTTACGTCGAAGCTACGCTTAGTGCGGTGCTTCGAGTGAGACACATTGTTGCCCAGCTGTGCCTTCTTTCCCGTGATTTGACAAATCTTAGACATTGCTATCTTTAATTTTCTTATTCGTTAATTGATACCTATTCCAAACAGGGTGCAAAGTTAATGAAAATTCCTTGATGCACAAAACTTTCTTGTCCCAAAAGTGTGGAATTAAGTTTTTTTTATTAGTTACCAGCGACTTTCGATGCTTTCGGGTAGGTCTTGGGGGAGTTTTTCCTCCAAGAAATGGTGCATGAGGCGCATGGCTTTGTTGGTGGCAATGGCGATGTTGATATCCCTCCCGAAGTCGTCGGTGAGCTTCTGGGTGCGTATCTCTTCACGATTGCCGTAGGCGAGCCATATCGTCCCGACGGGTGTGTCCTTGGTTCCGCCTCCAGGGCCTGCTATTCCTGTCGAGGCGATGGCGAAATCGACATTCAGCAGGTCTATTGCTCCCTGCACCATCTGTCGGGCTACTTCCTCACAGACGGCAGTTTTCTCCTCCAGCAGTTGGTGGTCCACCTTGAGCAGTCTTTCTTTGATCTCGTTGGTGTAGCTCACCACGCTTCCCTTGAAGTAGTTGGAGGCACCAGGGGTGGCGATGATGGCCTCACTTATCAAGCCGCCCGTGCAGCTTTCTGCCGTCCCTAGCGAGAGGCCCGAGGCGTATAACATGTCGCCGATCTGGCGAGAAATAATTTTGGTTTCAAACTCCATGATCCTTGGTGCTAAGTGTTTTACTTGAAAGTTACCTTGCTGTATGCGGGCAGGTCTATTGAGGCAAAGTCGTGGTCATGGTACTTGAACGTACCCACACAGGCTATCATGGCCGCATTGTCCGTCGTGTAGCTGAACTTGGGGATGTAGATGGTCCATCCGTATCGCTTGGCATAGTCGTGGAAGGCGTTGCGCAGGCCTGTGTTGGCAGACACGCCACCCGCCACGGCTACATGCTTGATGCCCGTCTCCTTGACGGCCAGGCGCAGTTTCTTCATCAGAATATCGACTACCGTAAACTCCAGACTGGCTGCCAGGTCCTCCTTGTGATGCTCCACAAAGTCGGCATCCTCGGCCACCCACTTGCGCAGGTTGTAGAGGAAGGACGTCTTCAGTCCCGAGAAGGAGTAGTCGAGTCCTGGAATGTGGGGCTCTGAAAACTGGTAGGCTTTCGGGTTGCCCTGTCTTGCCAGTTTGTCGATGATCGGGCCGCCTGGATAGCCCAGTCCCATCACTTTCGAGCATTTGTCGATGGCCTCGCCTGCAGCATCGTCGATCGTCTGTCCCAGCACCTCCATGTCGTTGTAGGCGTTGACCTTCACGATCTGGGAGTTGCCGCCACTTACGAGTAGGCAGACGAAGGGGAAGGGGGGCACGTTGGTGTCCTCTTCGTTCTCTTTGATGAAGTGGGCCATCACATGTCCTTGCAGGTGGTTGACATCTATCAGCGGTATGCCCAGGGCACGGGCGAATCCTTTGGCGAAGCTCACGCCAACCAATAGCGAGCCCATCAGTCCGGGTCCTCGCGTAAAGGCCACGGCGGAAAGCTGCTCCTTGGTGATGCCTGCCCGCTTGATGGCCTGATCGACCACGGGCACTACGTTTTGCTGATGAGCCCTTGAGGCCAACTCGGGCACGACGCCTCCGTAGGCCTTGTGCACCTCCTGAGAAGCCGTGACGTTGCTCAGAATCACGCCATTGCGCAAGACGGCAGCCGACGTGTCGTCACAACTGCTCTCTATACCTAATATATATATGTCGCTCATGTGAATCTTCTTGTCCTCTGTCATTTTATTCGAAGGGAATCCCTCATGTTGTTTAGAGAAATTCTTTCCATGTTATTCGAAGAGAATCTTTCCACATTATTCGGAGAGAATCTCCACGCCATTCTCGGTCATGAGGAAGGTGTGCTCCCATTGTGCCGATGGCTTTTCGTCGCCCGTGATAACCTCCCATCCATAGGGGTCGTCGGCGTCTATGAAGACCTTCCATGTTCCCATATTGATCATCGGCTCGATGGTAAACACCATTCCTGGTACCAGGAGCATGCCTGTGCCACGATGGCCGTAGTGGAGTATCTCGGGCTCCTCGTGCATCTTCAGTCCTACACCATGGCCGCAGAGGTCGCGCACTACGCCATAGCCATGCTTTTCGGCATGCTTCTGGATGGCGTGGCCGATGTCTCCGGCAAAGCCGTAGGGTTTGGCTGCTGCTGCGCCTATCTCCAGGCACTCTTTGGTCACGCGGACCAGCTGCTCCTTTTCGGGTGTGGTTTCGCCGCCGATGATGAACATGCGTGAGGCATCGCCATAGTAGCCGTTGTATCCCAGCGTGATATCCACGTTGACGATGTCGCCTGGCTCCAAAACGTCCTGTTCCTTGGGAATGCCATGCGCCACCACCTCGTTGATGCTGGTGCACAGGCTTCCGGGGAATCCTTCGTAGCCAAGCGTGGCGGAGATGGCGTTGTGAGCCTTGCAGTACTCCACGCAGACGTTGTCGATGTCTTTGGTGGAGATGCCCGGGCGGATCATTTCCGCCACGGCGTCGAGGCAGCCACTATTGATCTTGCCCGCCACACGGATGCCCTCGATCTGCTCGGGGGTCTTGACCAGTTCACGCGTAGGCACCAGTTTGCCCTTGCGCTCCCACTCCATGATCTTCAAGTCCATCTCCGTCGGCTGCTGTCCGGCGAGGCAATGCCATCTCTTTTTCTTCTTAAAATTTATCATTTTATGTATCTCCTTTTCGTTGTATGTAGTCCCTTGTGCCCTTGTCGGCCTAATATCGCTTCACGGCACGGTCCATCTCCCGTCGGTCCTCCTTCTCTTTGAGGGTCTGGCGCTTGTCGTACATCTTCTTACCGCGTGCGAGGGCGATGTCCATCTTGGCGCGTCCGTGCTCGTCGATAAAGACCAGTAGGGGAACGATCGTGTAGCCTGGCGTCTTGATCTCTGCCTCCAGTCGCTTGATCTCCCTGCGGTTCAGCAGCAGTTTGCGGGTTCTCCGGGCCTCGTGGTTGGCGTAGGAACCGTAGAAGTAGGGCGATATATTCATGCCCTCCACCCACATTTCGCCACGGGTAATATAGCAGAAAGAGTCGGTGAGCGAGGCCTTGCCCGCTCGTATCGACTTGATTTCCGTGCCCGTGAGCACGATGCCCGCCGTATAGGTGTCAACGAAGAAGTATTCGAACGAAGCCTTCTTGTTGCGAATTTGCACGGGGCTTTTTTTTCTTCTTTCTTGCTCTTCCTTGTTCATTCTTTGTCGTTTGATAGTGATGTTGGCCTCCTTATAAGGCCGAATGGGCGAAGCTTTCATCTTGAAGCCGTCCCGTGGACTTGCCGAAGAAGTTTGTTATGGTGTCACGGTCTTGGCAAAGTCGTCGATATGATCGTCGATGTAGGCTGCTATCTGTGCCGTCCACTTCTCCTCGTTGACCACAAAGTCGTCGTCGAAGTCGTCAAACTCTGGCATCTGCTCGTAGATGGCCATGAAGTCGTCGTCGCTCATCTCGTGCTCCAGTTGCTCATGATACTGAGTGTACCACTTCTTGCATCGCTGCAGATGGGAGTAGAGGTCTTGCAGTCCCCATTCGCGCATCATGCGGGCAAAGGGGTTTTTGAAGATAAATGCGCCCAGCCCGTTGTAGATAAGCTGCACATAGCCGCCGTCCGACACCTCTTCGTGGAGATAGCTCCAGCCCAGAAGCGTGATTTGGTCAGCATTGAGCCGTGCCATGTTCTCGTTGGTCAGTTGGCCGCCGATGGCTTTCTGGATGCCATCGATAAACACCTTGACAAACTCGTCCATCCCTTCTTCGGCTGCTTGGCGCAGGGCTGCGTCGCTTACCGTGACTGTTATCATTGTATCTTTCTCCATCTTTCAGCTTTCTTTCTTTTCGATTGCAAAGTTACATTATTTCCATGAATTACCCAACCCTTACGAAAGAAAAACCCGACTACGTACTTCTTTGTGTTCCTCAGGCTGGTATTTTCCCCTATAGAAGTCCTAAGGCTATGTACTACTTGGTCCCTAAGGATTGCTGAGGAAATGATACAAAAAGAAGCCATCCCTCGCAATAAGGAATGGCTTCTTAGACTTGTAATCACTTCGATAGGCGCAGCATTTGCCCTGAGGGCAAAAGGGCGCTGCTATCCATCAAGCATGTCGGGAGATTAGATCTCGGCGAAGTACTTGATGGTGCGAACCATCTGAGAAGTGTAAGAGTTCTCGTTGTCGTACCAAGAGACAACCTGCACGTGGTAGGTGTCATCGTCAACCTTGGCGACCATCGTCTGCGTAGCGTCGAAGAGCGAGCCGTACTTCATGCCGATGATGTCGGAAGAAACAATCTGCTCCTCGGTGTAGCCGAAGGACTCCGTGGTGGCGGCCTTCATAGCAGCGTTGACACCCTCAACGGTGATGTCCTTGCCCTTGACAACAGCGACGAGAATCGTCGTAGAGCCCGTCGGCGTCGGAACGCGCTGTGCAGAACCGATGAGCTTGCCGTTGAGCTCAGGGATGACGAGGCCGATAGCCTTGGCAGCACCCGTAGAGTTGGGGACGATGTTCTGAGCACCGGCACGTGAACGACGGAGGTCGCCCTTGCGCTGAGGACCATCAAGGATCATCTGGTCGCCCGTGTAAGCGTGGATGGTGGACATGATACCAGACTGGATCGGGGCGTAAGCGTGGAGCGCTGCAGCCATCGGAGCGAGGCAGTTGGTTGTGCAGGAAGCAGCTGAGATCACCTTGTCCTCGGCGGTCAGCGTCTTGTGGTTAACGTTGTAAACAATCGTGGGGAGGTCCTTGCCGGCAGGAGCGGAGATGACCACCTTCTTAGCACCAGCAGCGAGGTGGGCAGAAGCCTTCTCCTTAGAGGTGTAGAAGCCTGTGCACTCAAGAACGACGTCGACTCCGAGCTCGCCCCAAGGCAGCTCGGCAGCGTTCGGCTTAGCATAGATCGTGATCTCCTTGCCATCAACGATGATGGAGTTCTCGGTTGCCTCAACGGTGTGCTTGTTCTCGCCGAACTTGCCAGCGAAACCACCCTGAGCCGTGTCATACTTGAGAAGGTGAGCGAGCATCTTAGGAGAAGTAAGGTCGTTGATTGCTACAACCTCATAACCCTCAGCCTCAAACATCTGACGGAAAGCCAAACGGCCAATACGACCGAATCCGTTAATTGCTACTTTTACCATTTTTGAATGTAATTATAAATGTTGATAAAATACCTATTTACTATTTGAAGTATATTTTTTATCTGTTTGCGCCGCAAAGTTACATTTATTTTTTAACTTTGCACTCGGAACGAGTATTAAAAATACTAAAAACACGGGTAGCTGATGATTTTGCTATCCGCGTGTGAACTAATAATGGTTTTAAAATGAATAAAAATCAAAGCAAGGGAAAATGAGTGCATTTTTGAAAGAGTTTAAACAGTTTGCCATGCGTGGCAATGTGATGGACATGGCGGTAGGTGTCATCATTGGTGGTGCTTTTGGCAAGATTGTCTCGTCTCTCGTGAACGACGTCTTCATGCCTGTCATCGGAGTCATCACGGGTGGAGTCGATTTCTCCAATCTGAGCTTCAAGGTGAAAGATGCAGAGGTGAAGTATGGTGTGTTCCTGCAGAATGTCATCGACTTCTTGATCGTCGCTTTCTGTATCTTTGTGATGATCAAGGCCGTCAACAAACTGGCCAAGCACAAGGAGGAAACTCCTGCGCCGGCTGTCCCTGCTGAGCCTACGCCTACGGAGAAGTTGCTTGCCGAGATTCGTGACGAGCTGCGCAAGGAGAGCAAATAAATGATCGCCGCTACTTCTTGATGAATATCTGTGAAAGTGTGGTGTTGCAAGCCCAACACTGCCCTTTATACCTATATTATATAGCGAAGCATAGTGTCTCTGTTCTTGTGACGATTTGGTGGGTGGGTTGGCAGCGTGTCAATCATACCCTCGGTAGAATAGACAGATAGAGCATGAAAGTAGCTTGGTCGAGTTGTTTTTTCCTCTTGCAATACCAAAATATTTCTTAGTTTAAATATGGTCTAAATAAAAAGGATAACGAATAGCTAACTTTGATTACGCTTAACGTCTCTGTGCGTCAGATAGTTATAGCGTTTTTTCTGTTTCTTTGCACCATTTTGTTACAAACGCGCTAAACCCTTCGAAGCCTTTGATTATCAAGACCTTTGAAACGGCCAAAAATCTCTTTTATAAGGCTTTTTTATTTGTAGCCTAAGTGTCGGTAACTACGCATTTTACGTTTTCCTTTCTTCTTGGCGGCTTTTATGCCGACTTTACGGTTCGAATTTTTTTTTGTAATTTTGCATCCGCAACTTGGGCTTTAAGCCCGTCTTGGCAATTAAATAGACCAGTATAGATTAATGACAGTAAACTCAAATGCTCTATGGGACAGCTCCTTGCGACTGATAAAGGAGAACGTCGAAGAGCAACAGTATAACACATGGTTCAAGCCCCTCGTCTTTGAGTCGTATAATGCCGACACGAAGACGTTGCTTCTGCAGGTACCCAGCGCATTCTTCTATGAGTACCTGGAGGAGAACTATGTCAGTTTGCTGTCCTCGGTCCTTACCCGTTGCTTTGGTCATGGTATCAAGTTGACCTACCGTGTCGTTACCGACAAGGCCCATCATCTGACGCAGGACCTGCAGGGGGAGCCCTCCAACAAGGTGGATACGCGTCGTCCGACCGACCGCGCCAACCAAAGTCCTACGCCGATGGATGCTGCTCCGCAGGACCTCGATCCGCAGCTGGATCCGCACAAGACCTTCAATAACTACCTGGAGGGCGACAGCAACAAGCTACCGCGCTCCATCGGACTCTCCATAGCTGAGCATCCGAACACGACGCAATTTAACCCGATGTTCATTTATGGACCGTCGGGCTGCGGAAAGACCCACCTCGTCAATGCTATCGGTATGCGAGCCAAGCAGCTCTATCCGCAGAAGCGTGTGCTCTATATCTCCGCGCGCCTCTTTCAGGTGCAGTACACCAACTCGGTGAGGAACAATACGACCAACGATTTCATCAACTTCTATCAGACCATCGACATCTTGATCGTGGATGATATCCAGGAGTGGATGACGGCCATCAAGACGCAGGATACGTTCTTCCATATCTTCAACCACCTCTTCCGCAACGGAAAGCGCATTATCCTCGCCTCCGACCGCCCGCCCGTGGACCTCAAAGGCATGAACGAGCGACTGCTCACGCGTTTTGCCTGTGGACTTATTGCCGAGCTCGAGAAGCCCAATGTGGAACTGTGTGTAGATATCCTGCACAACAAGATTCGTCGCGATGGTCTCACTATCCCCGAAGACGTTATCCGCTATATAGCCCAGACGGCCAATGGAAGCGTCCGCGACTTGCAGGGCGTCATCAACTCGCTATTGGCCTATTCGGTCGTCTATAATTGCGACATCGACATGCGGTTGGCCGAACGAGTCATCAAGCGTGCCGTGAAGGTTGACAACGAGCCGCTCACGGTAGATGAGATCTTAGAGCGTGTGTGCGAACACTTTAGTGTAACAACTACGGCCGTCAACTCCCGTTCGCGTAAGCGCGACATCGTGATGGCTCGCCAGGTGAGCATGTATCTGTCGCAAAAATACACGAAGATGCCAGCATCTCGTATTGGCAAACTCATCGGCAATCGCGACCATAGCACGGTCATCCACAGTTGCACACAAGTGGAAAAGCGATTGAAGACCGACAAGATGTTTAGTGCCGAGCTTGGTACGATTGAGAATGCCTTCAAGTTGAAATAAGCTTTCTGGAGTAAACAAAAGTTTGATCCTTTCCCTTTTAAAGGAGGATATGGACGTAAGTTACGATATGAATACCGCCAAGACGCAAGTGCTGTCTTGGCGGTATTGTTTTAGTCCTCCTTGGCGTGTGGTTGCCTCTTCGCCTCATAGGTGCGATAGACGATATAGTCGCCGTTACCGTCAATGGAGAAAGCGTTTTCCAGAGCGTTGTTGACCGTCCCCTGCCACCATTGGGCAAAGGGGTAGATGGGCCATTGCAGCCCTTGGCTTGTCAGGGAGGAGCAATTGAGGTTGAAGATGCTGACCTGTTGGTTCGGAATACTCTCAAACTCGCATGCGCCATGACAATAGACAAACCATCCGAAGTCGGTAGGCAGCACCCCCTCGACGCCAAACTCCTGGCGATAGAAGGTGGGGAGCGAGATGTTGCCCAGCGTGTGGTCCTCCCGTTTGCCCGTACATCCGATGTAGCAGATCCTCGGATGCTTCGTGCTTGGGCTTCGGTAGTGTTCAAGGAAGAAGCGGGTGGCCTTCGTCAGGTCGTTGTAGTCCTGCTCTGCGACGTAGTGGATGATGTCCTTGTATCGGTCCTTAAACTGCTGGGGTAGCGAGTCGCCGTCGCCGACAATGGCATCGGGTAGCATGTTCCATTTCGTGATGAGTTGCGCCCCCGCATTGTCGCAGGCGATCACGGGACGGCCCGACCGCAGGATGCCCAAGGGAATAGGGTGAGTAGGGCAGTCGCCATCCGCAAAGATGATGCCGTCGAAGTGGCTTTCGGGCGTGATGAGTTCGTAAACCATAGCAGACAGATTTTTTTCTAATATCTATGATTTCATGCTGATTCCTTGCGCCTCTTCGGCCATGACACGTTTCCACTTGAAGTAGCCTGCCACGGCGATCACAACGTAGAGGGCGTAGAGACCCGAGGTGAAATAGATTTCCTTGTAGGCGTAGAGGGCAGACAGCTCGATATCGACGACGATCCAGACCCACCATTGTTCGATGTATTTACGCGACAACCACCACAAGCCGACAAAGCTCAGCGAGTTGCCGAAAGAGTCGAGGACAGGGACCGTGGAGTTGGTGAAGCGGATCAGAATGAAGTAGAGTGCGCCCCATGCGGCAAGGAAGAAGAGCAGCGAGGGCAGTAAAAGGGAACGTTTGACCTTGGTGATGGGCAGTTCCTCGGTCTTCTGGTTGCGCTTCTTGCCATATTTCCACACGAGCAGGCCGTAGATGGCAGCCAGGACGTAATAGACCTGCATGCCGAAGTCGGCGTAGAGTCCGGCCTCGTAATAGACGAACATATAGACCATGGGCATGATGAGTCCCGTGACCCAAAGCCAGATGGAGGCCTTGTACTCCTGATAGATATACACCAGTCCGATAATCGTGCCGGCAATGTCGAGCCAATTCATAGATGCTGTGATAAGCAATAGTTCGTTAAAATTTG
>DLZV01000037.1 GCA_003447235.1 Prevotella sp. | reverse complement strand
GCGCCCTTGCTGCTGAGCGCTACGGAGAAGTCGCCGAGCTCGCCGAGGCGGATCTTCTTGCCCTCCAGCAGTTGCTCGCGCATGCAATCTACTGCCATGTAGAGGATCGCCATGATGTCGGCGCGGGAGTAGGTCGTGCCGTGGTCGGCGATGTGGCGGGCAAACTTCTCGATGCCCATCACCTCGGTGTATTGTGCCGTGGCGAAATAGTTGGTGACGACGGTCTCGACGAGTGCCTCGTCCTTGGGGTCGGGCTGCTTGCCCTCGGCCTTTGCTTGAGCGATGCGGGCCTTGGCCTGGTTGATCTCGAAGAGTTTGTTGTTGACGGCTCTTGCCGTGATACTGTAATTGATCATTGCGTTTAAGGTGTTTAAAGGTGTTCAAAATGGAGACCTTGCCGATGGTAGCTTAGGACCAGCGCCGATGATTATTTATCCCTCGCCCCTGTCGTAAGAGAAGCCCGTCGCGGGCCCTCTATGGGTTTGTTCCGCAAGTCTCAGTTTGCGCTGCAAAGGTACGGACTTTTTTTCATGCCTCCAAATAAAATCACAAATATTTTCCAACTTTTTTTCGTCTTGCAAGAAACGGCACATAGCAAAGCTATGTGAACCGCTGACTATTGCTCCGAATATCCTTTACAGATAAATCGCATTTTGAGAAAATAGAAGGTGAAGTGGAAAAATGAAAACGTAATAATGTAATGTTGTAATGATGTAAGGTGGACATGACGACCTACCTTACAACATTACAACATTACATTATTACGTTTTCAAAATGGATGCGTGGTTGGGGTCAAAGAAATAGTATATATAATATTAATATTATATATACTATTTCTTTGAACTATTTTTACCCCACTTTTCCCCTGGTTCAGAATATGAAAACGTAATAATGTAATAATGTAATGATGTAAGGTCCAATGGAACCAAACAAGTTGTCTGTTAGTTCAAATATCGTGCATAAACCGTTAAGCGTCAACTGCTTAACGCCTACTAAAGAGTGTCGCAGGTATCTTCGTCCTACGCTTGCTCCTTACATTTTGCTTTCGTTAACAAATCAAGTAAATCCCTTCTCCCGCTCTGTTCCAACTCAAAAAAAAACAAGGGGGAGCAAAGACTGTCCGAAGTAAATGCTTAACTTTGTGGGGGCATTTGACTCCATCGACAAGCCAAAATATGCCCTGCGACAGCCATTTGAACCGCAAAATCAAGGATAACCCCTCGTTTTTAGCGCCCTAGGAGCCCATGTCCTCAACAAGGTATAAACCAAACAAACGAAGCATAACTAACTGATACATAACTATTTCGTTGGGAACAACCCGTATATCCAGAAGTAGTCTCGAAGGGTCTGACCTCCACAAAAAATACAGGTTTTCTCACGCCCAACGGCGATATTTGCCGTCTTTTGTAGGTGTTTTTGTGCTTGCAAACCTCTCTCTTGAGCAGATAGCGTTGCCATCTTGTCGTCTATACACGATGAAAAAGATGTATTTTTGTCGTCTATAAACGATAAAAATATTTATCTCTCCAATAGGATTCTGTTTCAATAGTAAAGAAGTATGACAAAATACAAGAGTATAGTCATAGCTTGATCCATCTGCTGGTGGATTGGCATATATGGTCTTCGTAGCCAAAAGTTCGTAATCGTATCCTTTCAGAAATGGTGTTAGCCTGTCCTTACAACCTTACAACATTACATTATTACATTATTACGTTTTCACCTTCCCACTTCCCTTTTTCGGACTTTCGCAGTCGGAACCGACATCTTTGTCCCTGACGCCAACACGGGGCGCGAATGGTTCGCTTCGATGATGGACAACCTCCCGCTTGACCAGCTCCTCCGGGAGACCGCATCCGCGGTCCTGGCGAAGCGTTGCTGGATACCTATTGGTGACTTTCACAAGTTATCCCCTACCCTTTCTTTGCCTTTCAAAGCTAAGCGAGGGGGATTTCGTTGATTTTGCAAGTAAACGGGGAAGCGGGACGAGGGTTGTCACCGCGGTAAAAACGAGCAAAGAAGAGGGCGGACGCATTATTTCCGAAAAAACAGTAAGTAAGTCGGCTTTTTTTTGTAACTTTGCACCCGCAAAACATTAATTTATCAAAATCAGAGAATTAAAAAACAGAAATGGACTGGTTAGTAAAACTATTTACGACTCCTGACAGTGTGGCGCACATTGCTTTGCTCTACGCTGTTGTCATTGCCGTGGGAGTCTATCTTGGCAAGATCAAGATAGGCGGCGTCTCCTTGGGAGTCACCTTCGTGCTCTTCGTGGGCATCCTCGCAGGTCACGTCGGATTCACAGGCCCGGTGCCCGTGCTGACTTTCCTGCAAGACTTTGGTCTGATCCTCTTCGTCTTTATGATTGGTTTGCAGGTCGGACCAGGATTCTTCGAGAGTTTCGGCAAAGGTGGTATCAAGCTCAACATGCTCTCCACCATCACCGTGGTGCTCAACGTACTGGTGATGTTTGCTTGCTACTACATTTTCTTCGACACCAAAGACCCCAACAACCTGCCGATGATGGTCGGTACGCTCTACGGAGCCGTGACCAACACGCCGGGACTTGGTGCCGCCAACGAGGCCCTGCAGTCCGTTTTCACCAACGGCACCCCGCCCTCCATCGCCAACGGCTACGCCTGTGCCTATCCGCTCGGTGTGCTCGGCATCATCGGCACGACGCTGCTCATCAAGGTGCTGACGCGTAGCAACTTCGACGAGGAGAACGCCAAGCTGACCGCTGCCGAGAAGGGCAACCCCGCCGAGATGCCCTACAAGATGTACCTCCGCGTGCAGAACGCCCATATCTGTGGACGCAACCTGAAGGAGATCAGCGGGTTTCTCAACCGCGACATCGTGGCCTCGCGCATGGTCCACGATGGCAAGATGTGCGTCCCCAACCGCGACACCGTCTTTGAGCTCGGCGACGAGGTGCTGATCGTCTGCGCGCAGACCGACGCCGAGGCCATCAAGGCCTTCATCGGTACGGAGATCGACGGCGAGTGGATGGACAGCGACGACGAGAAGCAGCCGCTCATCAGCAAGCGCATCATCGTGACCAATCCCGACATGAACGGCAAGACGCTGGGCAAGATGCACTTCTCCAGTGTCTATGGCGTCAACGTCACGCGTATCTCGCGCCTGGGCATGGACCTCTTTGCCAGCCGCAACCACCACTTCCACGTCGGCGACCGCATCAACGTGGTCGGTCCGAGAGACAACGTCAACCGCGTGGCCGAAATGATGGGCAACTCCGAGCGCAAGCTCAACGCCCCCAACCTCGGCACGATCTTCATCGGTATCATGGTGGGTCTGATCTTCGGTAGCCTGCCCGTGGCCATCCCGGGCATGCCCGTCCCCTTGAAACTGGGTCTCGCCGGTGGTCCGCTGATCATCGCCATCCTCATCGGCCGCTGGGGCACACGCTTCCACCTTATCACCTATATGACGACTTCGGCCAACCTCATGCTGCGTGAGTTTGGTCTCGCACTCTTCCTTGCCTCCGTCGGCATCAAGGCCGGAGCAGGATTCTGGGAGACGGTGGTGGCCGGAGACGGACTGAAATATGTGCTCTGCGGATTCCTGATCACGATCATCCCGATCTTGATCGTAGGAACGATTGCCCGCCTGAAGTTCAAGTTCAACTTCTTCACCGTAATGGGCATGATAGCAGGTACTTACACCGATCCTCCCGCACTGGCCTACGCCAACAGCGTCTGCCAGGGTGAGGCTTCCGCCATCGGCTATTCCACGGTCTATCCGTTGTCGATGTTCCTCCGCATCCTGGCGGCCCAGGTGGTCGTCCTATTCTTCTGCGGAGCGTAGAAAAGACGAACTGATCAACACGGTCATAACTCCTTGGTGGGGGATGGAATGCGTTCCGTCCCCCATCGTTTTTTTTTCTGTGGAAAGGTCCTATGGATTGCGCGCATTGCGCGTAGGACCCCATTTTGTCCGCTTTTTCTTTCCCTATGTCTGTGAAATCTTGTACCTTTGCACTTGCAATTAGAATCACATCTAATAGAAATGGGATATCTCACAACAGAAAAGAAAAAAGTTACCGTCAAGACGTTCGTAGAGATGAAGCGCGACGGCAACAAGATAGCCATGCTCACGGCCTACGACTACACGACGGCGCGACTGATAGACGAGGCGGGCGTTGACAGCATTCTGGTCGGCGACTCGGCCTCCAACGTGATGCTGGGCAACGACTCCACCCTCCCCATCACCCTGGACGAGATGATCGTCTATGCGCGCGGCGTGGCAAGAGGTTGCCAACGGGCGCTGGTGGTCTGCGACATGCCATTTGGCACGTATCAGGTCTCGCCGGAGGAAGGCGTGCGCAACGCCGTCAGGCTGATCCGTGAGACGGGCGTCGATGCCGTGAAACTCGAAGGCGGCGAGGAAGTCGCGCCCACCATCGAGCGTATCGTCAACGCGGGAATCCCTGTCGTGGGCCACCTCGGGCTCACCCCGCAGAGCATCCATAAGTTTGGAGGCTACGGTGTGCGCGCACGCAGCGAGGTGGAGGCCACGAAGCTCATCGCCGACGCCCAGGCGCTGGAGAAGGCGGGCTGCTTCGCCGTGGTACTGGAGAAGATACCGGCCTCGGTGGCCCAGCAGGTGACGGATCTGCTCAGCGTGCCGACCATCGGCATTGGCGCTGGCAGCCACTGCGACGGCCAGGTCTTGGTCTATGCCGACGCCATGGGCCTGACACAAGGTTTCGAACCGAAGTTTCTCCGCGAGTTTGCCGCCATGGGCGAGGAACTGCGCCGCGGCGTAAGGGCCTACTGCGAGGCCGTCAAGGGCGACGAGTTTCCCAACGAAAGTGAAAGCTATTGATATTCCCTTATGGACACACAGAACACACCGATACACATACGCATCTGGAGCCGCCACTTCTGGATGCTGGTTCTCGCCAACCTGCTGCTGGGCGTCTCCGTCTTCATGCTTCTGCCCTATATCCCCGCGCAGATGCAGGCTGACGGCTACACGCTCAGGGACGTGGGACTGGTCATGCTGGCCTTTGGACTGGGCATCGTGATCCCTGGCCCCTACGTCTCCTACTTCATCGAGCGCTTTCGCCGCAACAAGGTCTGTCTGCTCTCCATCCTCCTCCTGGTGGTCTTCTCGGCCATTCTCTACGAGGCGGACGTACAGAAGGTCTTCCACATCGGATTCTCCGGCACGCTGGCCGTGCGCGTCCTCCAGGGCTTCTGCTACGGACTGACCGAAATGGTGGTCTATAGCACGCTCGTGCTCGACACCTGCGAGTCGCTCTACCGCACGGAGGCGAGCCATGTGCTCTCCTGGACGGGCCGCTGCTCGCTGGCCTTGGGTCCGCTCGCGGCGATGATCATCAGCCAGGCCTTCGGGGTTTCCATCCTGCCGCTGGCCTCCGCAGGCTGCGCCCTGCTCTCGGTCATCCTGATGTACGTGATTCCCTTCCCTTTTCGCGCGCCCAACGAGGTGGTGAGGCCCTGGAGCCTCGACCGTTTCTTTCTGCCGAAGAGCACGCCGCTCGTCGTCAACACCATCCTGATCACGGCCACCTTCGGACTGCTCCTCTCCTTGCCCCTGAGCCTCACCTTCTACGCGCTGATGCTGCCGGGATTTCTGCTGGCCCTGCTGGCGGAGAAATACGTTTTCGCCAATGCCGAACTGGAGAGCGAGGCCATCACGGGACTGATCGTCCTCTTCGTGGGCTTCCTGATGCTGCTGACGCGCAACTTCGACTGGGTCTCGCCCTATGTGGCCGTGATGGCGGGATTCGCCTTCGGACTGCTGGGCAGCCGCTTTCTGCTCTTCTTCATCAAACTCTCGCAACACTGCCAACGTGGCACGGTGCAGAGCTCCTTCTTCCTCTCGTGGGAACTGGGCCTTTGGCTGGGCCTGTACGCGGGATTTGGCCTGCTCCACAGAGATCTCCACTCGGTCGTCGTCTGCTCGATCGTACTCATCGGCGTGGCGCTGCTGGTCTATCATTTCCTCATCCACGGATGGTATGTCACCTATAAAAACAGATAATCATGACAGAAAAGTTCATCTATAACGACGAGCGATTTGCCGACATCGAGATGCTCCGCTACCCGCTCCTGGGTTTTGAGACACTCACGCTCCAGCAAAAACTCTATATCTACTGTCTCTCCGAGGCCACGCTCTACGGACGCGACATCACCTTTGACCAGTTCGGACGCTACAACCTCCTCATCCGCAAGACGTTGGAGGCGGTGTTGCGCCACTACGAAGGAGACCGCACGACGAAGGACTTCCTCGGTTTCGAGACCTATCTGAAGCAGGTGTGGTTCGCCAGCGGCATCCATCACCACTATGGCTGCGAGAAGTTTGTGCCCACGTTCTCCGAGGACTTCCTCCGCCACGAGGTCCTTGCGATCGACCCCGAGGCACTTCCCTTGGCACCAGGACAGACAGCCGGCGAACTGCTCGACGCGATCTGCCCCGTACTCTTCGACCCGCAGGTGCTGCCGAAGCGCGTCAACATCGCCGACGGCGAGGACCTGGTGCAGACATCGGCGTGCAACTACTATCAGGGGGTGACGCAACAGGAGGCGGAGGACTATTATGCCCAGCAGCGCGGCGACGAGGCAGAGCCGCCCTCATGGGGACTCAACACCACGCTCGTCAAACGGGACGGACAACTCCAGGAGGAGGTTTGGAAAATCGGCGGGAAATATTCCGCAGCCATAGAAAAGATTGTCTATTGGCTGGAGAAAGCCCGGGAGTATGCCGAGGGCGAGGGACAGCGCCGCGTCATCGACCTGCTCGTCCACTACTATCAGACGGGCGACCTGCGCGACTTCGACCGATATAGCATCGCGTGGGTCGATAACCACGAGGGGAGCATCGACTTCATCAACGGTTTCATCGAGGTCTATGGCGACCCGCTGGGACTGAAAGGATCGTGGGAGGGAATCGTCGAATATCGCGACGAGGAGGCCACACGCCGCACACGTGCCATTGCGGACCGCGCACAATGGTTTGAGGACCACTCGCCCGTGGATCCGCGCTTCCGCAAGCCAAAAGTAAAGGGGGTCTCGGCCAATGCGGTCTGTGCGGCCATGCTCGGCGGCGACGAATATCCTGCTTCGGCCATCGGCATCAACTTGCCCAACGCCGACTGGATCAGGGCCCAACATGGCAGTAAGTCTGTGACAATCACCAATCTGACGCACGCCTACGACGAGGCGGCGCGGGGCAATGGGTTCCGCGAGGAGTTTATCCCTGACGACGCAATTCGCGAGATGGTGAACGCCTACGGCGACCGCTGCGACGACCTGCACACCGACCTCCACGAGTGTCTCGGACATGGAAGCGGACGCTTGCTCCCTGGGGTGAGCGCCGAGGCCCTGCGCAACTATGGCAGCACCATAGAGGAGGCGCGCGCCGACCTGTTCGGACTCTATTTCCTGGCCGATCCGAAGCTCGTGGCGCTGGGCCTTCTGCCCAACCAGGAGGCGCATCACGCGCAGTATTATTCCTATATGCTCAATGGTCTGATGACGCAGTTGGTGCGCATCAAACCCGGACTGCAGTTGGAGGAGGCGCACATGAGAAACCGCGCGCTGATCGCCCGCTGGGCTCTCCAGTTGGCGCAGGAACGGCAAACCTCGGACGCCAGGCCCGCCGTGGAACTGACGAAGGAGGCAGGAAAGACCGTCGTGAAAGTCAACGACTATGAGGCGTTGCGCCACATCTTCGCTGACGAACTCGCTGAGATCCAGCGCATCAAGAGTGAGGGCGACTATGAGGCGGCACGCCGCCTGGTGGAGCAGTATGGCGTCAAGGTGGAGGAGTCGCTCCATCAGGAAGTGCTCGATCGCTACGCAGGCCTTCACCTGGCTCCGTACAAGGGATTTATCAACCCCCGCATGACGGTCGTAAGAAATGAGGAAGGCCAACCCACCGACGTGGCCCTGGACTACACGGAAAGCTATACGGAACAGATGTTGCGCTACGGACGCGACTATGGCGTTCTCTGACAGAACTTACTGAAGTTTCGCAAGTGCTTCAAGAACAGGCTGAAGGCCCAAAAGATCCTACTGCCCTTTACCTTTCCCTTCGGCCGGTGACCGTTGGTTCAGGGCGTGTGGAGCTTACATGCGAAAGTTGAGTTCTTTTACAGGCAATATTTTGATAGGAAGTTATCTGACAGACAATACTCAGACTGATGGTTCTCTGACAGAAAGTTCTCTCTCCAAACAGAAACAAAAACAATGGAAAAAGAAAAAGTAGAAGCGACGGTGAGGACGATCAAACAGTCCTTCCGCCTACTGATGAATGGCGTGACGGCGCAGTCGATGCGCGACAAGGGGGTGCAGTATAAGCTCAACTGGGGCGCCTCGCTGCTCCACCTGCGCGAGATGGCGTCAGAATATGAGAAAGACTACGATTTGGCCATTGCGCTTTGGAAGGAGCCGATCCGCGAGTGCAAGATACTGGCTACGCTGCTCATGCCTACGGAGAAGCTGCTGCCGGAAGTGGCCGAGATATGGATGGAGCAGACCGAGACGCAGGAGATGGCGGAGCTGCTGGCGCTCCATGTCTTCCAATATGTCGATTACGCGCCGCGCATGGCCTTCGCGTGGATCGCCAAGGACCAGCCGCTCTATCAGATCTGTGGCTACCATATTCTCTCGCGCCGCTTTGCCTCGGAACAGATCCCTGACGAGCGTGGCATCAACGAATATCTCGACCAAGTGGAGACGGCTCTGACGGGCAAGGATTTGGCGGTCCGCCATGCGGCCTACAATAGTTTGATGCGATTCTGCGACTTAGGAGAAATCTATGAGTCGCTGGCGCAGAAAGCCCTCCAGTCAACAGGCCTGCTATAGAATCAACGGGCCTGATAGAACCAACTGGCCTGCTATAGAAGTTTTATGGTAGCCTTGGGTCTATCTTGCGTTGTTTCTCAAAAACAACTACAACTTTATAGTCCCAAATCCTGCTAAAATTTAAAAACAACAAATACAACATTTACAATAAGTTACAACGCTTCGCCAGGACAATCAACAGGATAAGTCCAAGGCGAAGCGTTGTATTTTGTTGTTTACCTTGCAGCAGGATATTAACACGCGAAGCGTGTAGGTTGTTACAAGTTGTAAAAGTTGTTCAAGTTGTTTTCCCTACTCAGCAGGTCGTGTTGGAAACAATTCCGAGGCCAAGCATTCCGCGCAGCGCTCGCCATCGATGGCTGCCGAGACGATGCCACCCGCATAGCCTGCTCCTTCTCCACAGGGGTACAAGCCGCGGATGGAGACGTGCTGCAAGGTCTTGTTGTCGCGGAGGATGCGGACGGGGGACGACGTGCGGGTCTCGACGGCAATCATCACGGCCTCGTTGGTGAGGAAGCCATGAGCCTGGCGGCCAAACACTTCGAAGGCTTTGCGCAGGCGATCGCTGACCGGGCTGGGCATCCAGAAGTGGAGGGGCGAGGAGATCAGTCCCGGGGTATAGGAACTCTTGGGCAGGTCGAAGGACAAGCGGCGATTGACGAAGTCGGCCATGCGCTGGGCCGGGGCCGTCTGCTTGTAGTTGCCCTGCTGCCAGCAGAGGCGCTCCAGTTGCTCCTGATAGGCCATCACGCGGAGCGCGTCGTCCAAGGGGCCGTTCTCCGTTTCCAATACGGAGGCGTCGATATCTTCCGGCTCCAGTTGCACCACCATGCCCGAGTTGCTCCACTTCGAACCGCGGTTGGCCGGACTCATACCATTGGTCACCAACTGCTCGGGACCGGAGGCAGCGGGGATGACGAAACCACCGGGGCACATACAGAAACTATAGACGCCGCGGCCATCGACCTGCGTCACGAAGGAATACTCGGCGGCAGGAAGATACTTGCCACGGCCCGCTGGGTTGTGATACTGTATCTGGTCGATGAGGGCGGAGGGATGCTCCAGTCGGACGCCCACGGCGATGCCCTTGGCCTCCATCTCGATGCGGGCGGAGGAGAGGTAGTGATAGACGTCGCGGGCGGAATGGCCCGTGGCGAGCACCACAGGGCCGCGAAACTCGTGCTCCGTCTGCTGTCCTTCGTCATCGCGGCTGACCGCCTCCACGCCCACGACCGACTGGTCTTGGACGATGAGACGCGTCATGCGGGTCTGAAAATGGACCTCGCCGCCACAACCGATGATGCGCTTGCGCATGTTGGAGATGACGAGCGGCAAGCGGTCTGTGCCGATATGGGGATGGGCGTCGGCCAGGATGGCAGCCGAAGCACCATGCTGGCAGAAGACATTGAGGATCTTCTCCACGCTGCCGCGCTTCTTCGACCGCGTGTAGAGTTTGCCGTCGGAGAACGCGCCTGCCCCACCCTCTCCAAAACAGTAGTTGGACTCGGGGTCGATGGTCTGCGTATGGGGGATGGCTGCGAGGTCGCGCTTGCGCTTCTCGACGCTCTTGCCACGCTCCAGGACGATCGGGCGCACACCCATCTCTATCAGGCGCAGCGCAGCGAAAAGACCGCCGGGGCCTGCGCCGACAACGATCGCCGAGGGCTGGTCGCTGACGTCAGGATAGTCCGTGGGCACAAACGGCTCCTCGGCCGGGAGCTCGTTGATGTAGGCCCGAACCTTGAGATTGACCAGCACGCGGCGGTGGCGCGCGTCGATGGATCGCTTCACGACCCGCACGGCGCGAATGGCCGCTACGTCAAATCCTTTCTCCTGAGACAGGTATTGTCTGATGGTGTCCTCCGAGTAAGCCTCCTCAGGGAGCAGGCGGAGCTGATATTCTTCTACCATGCGGGTTTCGCTTTATTGAGTTGTCTGTTTGTGAATGTGCTACGGAAGGAGCCTGGGGAACGATCTTCCTATTTTATATTCAATCTCCTTATTATATATTCGATCTTCTTATTAAAATATCCGATCCCCAAACTTTGTTCTTCCACCTAAATCTATTCTCCTGACTATATCCTCCGTATATATTAAGGAACGAGCAACTTAAACTGGTCTGCATCGTCGAGGACGGGGAACTCCTTGCGGAAAGCCTTCAGGCGATCGAGTTCGATCTCGCCCGTCACGATACTCTCCACACCCTCTTCGGCCTTGACGATGGTCTCTCCGAAGAGGTCCACCAACTTGGATCCGCCAGCATACTGGCCATTGGCATCCGAGCCCACGCGGTTGACGCCGACGACATAGGCTTGGTTCTCGATGGCGCGGGCGCTGAGCAGCGTGTCCCATACCTTCTGTCTGCCCTGCGGTCAGTTGGCGACATAGATCGCCAAGTCGTAGTCGCCACGGTTGCGGCTGAAGACGGGGAAACGAAGGTCGTAGCAGACCTGGAGCAGGATGCGCGCGCCACGGTAAGGGATCACGACGCGACGGTGGCCCGGCGTAAAGGCCTCCTGCTCATGGCCGTAGGTGAAGAGATGATGCTTGTCATAAGAAGCCAACAGGAGGTCGGGACTGACGAAATACATGCGGTTGTAGTAGTTCTCGCCCACCTTCGTGGCCACGCTGCCCGCCAAGGCACAGTTGCGCTGGCGCACGGTGTTGCGCATCCATTTGAGGGCCAATCCTTCGTCGTCGGCCACGGTCTCGGGGTTGGTGTCAAACCCCGTGGTAAACATCTCGGGCAGCACGATGAGGTCGCATTCGCCAAGGCCCTCCAGCAAATGGTCCAAGTGTGCGAGGTTCGCTTCGGGTTGTCCCCAAATGATGTCCGTCTGTAACAGTGTAATTTTCATTTTGCTATACTTTTTTTCTTCTTATCCTGAAAAGGAACCTTTTGTTTGAAGATGGGTTTTATTCCCCCTCCATGGTCGGGCGTTTGCGTGTACGTTGAAGATATTGGTTTTGGCTTCGTCCGTTGCGGCTTCCTTATTCGGTTACAAAGATACTAAAAAAAACGGAAAACAAGACAGAAATGGCGAAAAAAGGAATAAAAAACAACGTAAACACCCATTTTTTTGGTGTTGGAGGGGTGAAAATGGGAAAGAAATGGGCCTGAGAGCGACAAAAATACGACCATTCACTTTTTTCTTCGTCGCTGGCGCCGATTGGCATAGTTTTTGTACCTTTGCACTATTATTATCGTATTTCCGAAAAGAGCACGAAGGAAATTCAAGCAAGGATGAAATTCTAACAAGGATTCAATTCAAGGCGAGAATAAAAATTCAAAGCACGAAGGAAATTCAAAGTACGAAGGAAAAATCAAAGAACGAAGGAAAATGGAACAGAACACAACCCCCGTATTGCTGCTCACAGGCTATTTGGGCAGCGGCAAGACCACCCTGCTCAACCGCATCTTGGGCAATCAGCGTGGCATTCGTTTTGCCGTCATTGTCAACGACATAGGAGAAGTGAATATCGACGCGAGCCTTATCGCGCGCGAAGGCATCGTCGGTCAGAGCGACGATAGCCTGGTACCGCTGCAGAACGGCTGCATCTGCTGCACGCTCAAGATGGACTTGGTCCAGCAGTTGAGCGACCTGGTCAAGACGCACAGTTTCGACTATATCGTCATCGAGGCCAGCGGCATCTGCGAGCCGGCTCCCATCGCACAGACCATCTGCGCCTATCCTCAGATCTACCCCAACCTGGCGAAGGAGAGCGTGGCCAAACTCGATAGTGTGGTGACGGTAGTGGACGCGCTCCGCCTGCGCGACGAGTTTGCCGGGGGAAGCGACCTGGAGAAGGAGCACATCGAGGAGGACGACCTCGAAAGCCTCGTGATCCAGCAGGTGGAATTTTGCAATACCATACTCCTCAACAAGGCCAGCGAGGTCTCCAAAGAGGAACTGGGCCGTATCCAGACAATCCTGCGCCACATCCAGCCGCAGGCCGCCATCATCCCCTGCGACTATTGCGACGTGGATCTCAACCTGCTGCTCCACACCGAAGCCTTTGACTTTCAGAAGGTAATGACTTCGGCGGCGTGGATGGCAGCCATCGACGGGGACGAAAGCGGGGAAGACCACGAGGAGGACCACGACCACGGTCATGAGGACCACCATGATCACGAGGAGGGCCACGGCCACCATCACCACCACCATTCTCACGGATTGGAGAATGAGGAGTCAGGCGAGGCTTTGGAGTATGGCATCAGCACCTTTGTCTATTATCGCCGTCGTCCGCTCGACCTCACGCGTTTCGACGAACTGGTGGCCTCGGCCTGGCCGAAGAGCGTGATCCGCTGCAAGGGCTTGTGCTACTTCCAGGACGAGCCCGACACGTGCTACGTCTTTGAGCAGGCAGGCAAACAGGTGAGCATCCGCAACGCAGGAAAATGGTACGCGACCATGCCGCCCGCCGAACTCGACGCTTTCAAGCAGCAGAACCCGTCGGTCCTGAAAGACTGGGACGAGGAATATGGAGACCGCATGCAGAAATTGGTCTTCATCGGACAAAACATGGATCGGCAGGAAATAGAAAAATTGATCGACCAGTGTTTGGACTAAAGGTCAGACTATAGAGACCTCGACGATAGGGGTTCCAAATTGCCATCATCAAGTTCATCCGAAAAGATTGTTTGTGCTGTTCCCATACGCGCTGCTGAGTAGGAAAACAACTTGAACAACTTTTACAACTAGCAACAACTCTTTCGGTAAGCCATGAGCAGAACAGAGCTTGCTCA
>DLZV01000001.1 GCA_003447235.1 Prevotella sp. | reverse complement strand
CGGGTGTTGCTGGAGGCTGAGGACGGGACGCTCTGTCTGCGGACGGGCTGGGGCGTGCGGTTGGTGCCTATCACGCTGGCGGCGTGGAAGAAGGAGAAGGAACGGTGGCGACGCACGTTGCGATCCTTTGACAGGCAGGCGAAGCAGTGTGCGGACCGCAGGGTGTTTCCCTATACGGTGCGAGCGGAGGTCACGGCTGGTTATCACCTCTCCGACTATAAGGAGGTTTCGGACGTGCGTATCACGCGGAGCGGGAAGCAAGGTTATAATGCTTTCGTCTATGACGTGATGGAGCAGCGGTGGAAACCGACGGGGTCTTATCGGGAGATATTTTCTCCGGCCTATGGGTTGCGGGTGGTGCGCAACTGGGAGGGGAGGTATCTCCTGCGCACGCAGTATTTTGAGAAGATTGGGGATGGTGAGGACCTGCTGTTTGACTATGCGGAACTGCTGGACGACGCCTATCTATATATCAAGGAGAAGGGGCGTGCGTATTATGTGGATCTCGAGAGTGGGGTCTGCTTTGACAGCAAGCCGCAGTTGGTGAGGATCGGTTTCATGCAGTTTCAGAAGGATGGCGACCTCTATTTCCCCTTTGACCCTCGGTTGAGTGGTCGGACACCCTACAGGCGGGGAGAGATCGTGGGGGACGAGGAAATCTGCTTCCTTGGCAGCAGTATTGTTGTCTTGAAGGACAATCCGTCGGTCTTCTACATACGAAAGCGCTATAGCGACGGCAAGCGTTTCGTGCTAAGTACCAGTCAGACATCGCGCCCTAACGAACCTTTGTATGACCTCTATTATAATGGAAGAGTGGAAATGCGGAAACGGTAGAAGATAAAAAAGAGGCTGGCTCTAAGAATTAGGTGGAGATAATTCTCAATATCCTAATTGTTGGAGCCAGCCTTTATTTTGTCCCGTTGGTTGGGACGGTGTGCGTGGGTAAAGGGAGAAATGGGCCGTTTTATCGGATGCGGTCCATACTCTTGATGAGATTCTCGTCGTGCTTTACTCCCTTGTAGGCCATCAGGTTGAGGATGATGACCAGCAAGGGAAGGATGGCAGAGATGTGCCAATGGTAGAGGCGGACGTCGGCCCAGTGGATAGTGATGGCTATGAGGACGTACCAAATGACCATCAGGGCTACACCGCCGAGGATCATCTTCATCTGCTTGCGACGCTCTTTGTAGGCAAAGATGGCTGCACCATTGAGCAAGAAAGCTGCCAGCATGGTGATGAACAAGCCAATGTTGCCACTCATGGTGCCTCCCATGGCACTGAGATTGAAGAGCAGGTCCTCCTGTCCAACAGCTCCTTCAACACCCAAGATGGGGAAGAAGAAGCTCAGGGCGATGACCAGCATGGAGAGCAGGAGGAAGATGGTTTGCTTACGCTGTATCATGCTTCCTCGTCCTGGCCAAATTCGTCATCCTTCTTGGAAGGGTCACGCCAATAGATGTTGCCGTCCAGGAACTCCTGGGTGGCGAGCAGTGTAGGCTTCGGGAGCTTCTCGTAAAAACGTGAGATCTCGATCTGCTCTCTGTTCTCAAACACCTCGTCGAGCGAGTCGTTGTAAGAAGCAAACTCCGAGAGTTTCTTGCTCAAGTCCTGCTTGATCTCGACGGAAATCTGATTGGCGCGCTTGGCAATGATGGCGACGCTCTCGTAAATGTTTCCCGTCGGTTCCCAAAGGTCTCGCAAATTGCGTGTGACGGTATTGACCGGTGCTTTCGATTTCTTGTAATCCATTTCTTTTATTGATGAGATATCAAGTGTTTTGTTTTGTCTTACTTTGATGGGGTGGGGCAGCGCGTTTACTCTTTCGTGAACTGCTTGCACTTCTCGATGTACTTCTCTGCCGTGGCGCGCTCCTTAGAGTCGGGGTACTCATTGATGAAGCCGTAGCACTCGTCCTCCGCATCCTGATAGCGCTGGAGCTTCTTCGCCTCAATACTCATGTTGGCCAACTCGTACTTGCTTTTCATCACGAGGATGGCAAACTTCTCGCGCATGTCAGAGTAGGGGTAGTCGTTGAGTGCATTCTCTGCCGTGACGATGCATGCCTCGTAGTTGTTACCGCCGCTAGTGCAGTTGCCGAAATAGGATCCGAGATTGTAGTAGAGTTTGGCGGACAGATAGGCCTTGAGGATCAACTTATCCTGCAACTCAAACATCCGTTGCTCTGCCGTCGATTTTAACTTTCCGTTGGGGAAGAGGTCGAGGTAGTTTTGGAAGGCAGCGATGGCAGCCACGGTCGGTGTCTGGTCCAGTCGTGCCTCGGGAGTGCACTGGTAGAGGCTTTGGCCAATATAGAAGGAAGCGGTCTCCGCATAGACCCCCTGCGGGTAGGTCTGGTAGTACTTCTTGAAAGTCTCGGAGGCGGCTTCATAGTCCTTGAGCTGATACTCGGCCATGGCCAGCATGAACAGGCATTCCTGACCGTTGTCAGTGCCCTTCTGGATCGTTACGAGATCCTGCAGGAGCGTAACGGCATTGCTGTATTTGCCCTGCACGTAGCACTCCTTGGCATACTCGTATTTGAAATCCGTATCGGTGGTCCTGTACACCTTGTTGAACTCGCGCGCGCAGCTTCCAAAAGTCAGAATGGCTACGAGAGCGATGGATAATTTCTTAATCATAAGCCTATTTTGATGTGCAAAGGTAGCTCTTTTTTATGTAATGACAAAAGTGACACATTCTTTTTTAGTATTTTTTTGTATTGTCTTCGATTTGTATTACCTTTGTTGCCGAATATGGAATTCAAACTCACATCAAAGTATGAACCGACGGGTGATCAGCCGGAGGCTATCAGGGAGTTGACAGATGGAATCCGTCAAGGGGACCGGGCACAGGTGTTGCTCGGCGTGACGGGATCGGGCAAGACCTTCACGGTGGCTAATGTCATCCAGCAGGTGCAGGTGCCAACGCTGGTGCTCTCTCACAACAAGACCCTTGCGGCCCAGCTCTACGAGGAGATGAAGGCGTTCTTTCCGGAGAACGCCGTGGAGTATTATGTCTCCTATTATGACTACTATCAGCCTGAGGCTTACTTGCCCACTACGGATACCTATATAGAAAAGGACCTTGCCATCAATGACGAGATAGAGAAACTGCGACTGCGGGCGGTGTCGGCACTGCTATCGGGGCGCAAGGACATCATCGTCGTGTCGTCGGTCTCCTGCATTTATGGTATGGGTGGCCCGACGGCCATGCAGGGATCGGTGATTCGTATCAAGAAGGGGCAGACGCTGGACCGCAATGCTTTCTTGCGTCAGTTGGTCTCCTCTCTCTATGTTCGCAACGATCTCGACCTGTCGCGCGGCAACTTCCGTGTAAGGGGAGACACCGTGGATATTGCCATGGCTTATTCGGACAGTGTGCTGCGGGTGTCGTGGTGGGACGACGAGATCGATGCCATTGAGGAGTTGGACTCCGTCACCTTCCACCGTCAGGCTTCTTTTGAGGCGTACGAGATCTATCCTGCCAACCTCTTTGTCACGACTGAGGAGCAGAAGAACTCGGCGATCCGTCAGATACAGGATGGACTGAGGGAGCAGGTTGCTTTCTTTGAGGAGATGGGCGACACCATCAAGGCGCAGCGCATCAAGGAGCGGGTGGAGTATGACCTGGAGATGATCAAGGAGTTGGGCCATTGTTCGGGTATCGAGAACTACTCCCGCTATTTCGACGGACGGGAACCGGGACAGCGTCCTTATTGTTTATTGGACTTCTTTCCGAAGGACTATCTGGTGGTGATCGACGAGAGTCATGTCACCGTGCCGCAGATCAACGCGATGTATGGGGGAGACCGTGCGCGCAAGAAAAATCTGGTGGAGTATGGATTTCGTCTGCCCTCGGCTTTCGACAACCGCCCATTGAAGTTTGACGAGTTTCAAAGCCTGGTGCATCAAGTGATCTATGTCTCTGCCACGCCTGCTGACTTTGAGCTCCGCGAGTCGGGTGGCGTGGTAGTGGAGCAGTTGATTCGTCCCACAGGACTGCTGGATCCGGAGATCGTCGTCAGACCGTCGGAGAACCAGATTGATGACCTGATGGAAGAGATCACCGTCCGTGTCGAAAGGGGGGAGCGCGTTCTTGTCACTACGCTCACGAAGCGGATGGCGGAGGAGTTGACGGATTATCTCGTGGGGCATGAGGTAAAAACGGCTTATATCCACAGCGATGTGGCGGGACTGGACCGTATCAAGATCATCAACGACCTGCGTGCGGGCCACTATGACGTGCTGGTCGGCGTGAACCTCCTGCGAGAGGGTCTCGACCTGCCGGAGGTGTCGCTGGTCGCTATCCTCGATGCAGACAAGGAGGGATTCCTTCGCAGTCACCGAAGTCTTACGCAGACGGCAGGACGTGCGGCGCGCAATGTGAATGGCAAGGTCATCATGTATGCGGATACCATCACCGAGAGCATGCAGCGCACGATCGACGAGACCATGCGGCGACGCATGAAGCAGATGCGCTATAACGAGGAGCACCATATCACGCCGCAACCTATCATGAAGGCTATCCGCGACACGCTGCCGGCACAGGGTGGGGGACGTGGCGAGACGTCGATGCAAAAGGCGAAGCCTGTACGCTATATCGAACCAGATCAGGTGGGGGCGTTTGCAGCAGACCCGATTGTGCAGCGCATGACACGACCGCAACTGGAGAAGAGCATTGCGGACACGACGCTGCTGATGAAGGAGGCTGCGAAGAACCTCGACTTCCTGCAGGCAGCACAGTATCGCGACGAGATCATCCGGATGCAAAAAGAGTTGGAACTGAAGTAGGCATCAGGGCGGTTGGGGCGGTCGATAGGGTCGCATAGGACGTCATATAAAGTTAATAATCCTTTAGGTGGTGGTTATGTCGGCCTTTTTAGTTACCTTTGCTCTTTGAAAAATAGAATTGAAAAGGAAAACGATATGAAGAAACTCATCATGCTTCTCTTGGCGGCCCTGCCGCTGGTGGCCGTGGCGCAGACGGAACTGACTCCCGAGCAGGAGTTGGAGAAGGCGCAGAAAGAACTGGAAGCCGCACAACGTAAACTCACAGAGGCCCGTGAGCGGGCGCAGAAGGCGCAGCAGACTCAGGGGGAAGCTCCTCGAAAGGAAGAAAATGCGGGATGGACGGTGCCACAGAATCAGACGCCTGTTGCCAAGAAGCAGGATCCTGCAGAGAAGCGCAAGGAGGCCAAACCGTCGAAGGCGGAGGATTTGGCTCCTTACCTGGCAGCTGACGCCGTGCCTTTGGTGGATGGCAGAGTGGAATGGTCCTGTGTGGTCGCTATGCCTGGGGTGAGCGCTGAGGTGCTCTATGATAAGTGTAAGGGCTATCTCAACGACGTCGTACAGGGCGGGAAGAGCCAGAAGGAGAGCCGTATCGCCTTGGTCAACGACCGGGAACACCGACTGATCGCCTCGATGAGAGAGGCGATGTCGATACCCTCTGCTTATCTTTCCCTCAACCATCCTACGTTTTGCTATGCTCTTGAGACGGTCTGTGTCGATGGCAAGGCGACGTTGACGATGAGCCGGTTGGTCTATAGCTATGACGCATCGAGCAAACAGGAGAGCAAAAAGGCCGAGGAATGGATCACCGACAAGGAGGCTATCAACGAGAACCGTACGCGCCTCCAGCCGCTGACGGGTAAGGTGCGTTGCACGACGATCGACCGAAAGAATGATCTCTTTGCCGCTTTCGGGCGCGCCATGAAAGAGTAAGGGCATCCCTTGTGCGCCTCTTTTTTATCAATGCATGTCAAATGATTTGAAAACAGTAAACAGAATATGACCGAACAAAATATGAACGAGCAGAATAACGAGAGCGTGGCTCAGCCGCCACGCCGCAATCATCGTCAACCGCGTGAGCACACCCGAATTGACTATATCCGCCAGTGGCTCAACATTATCTTTATGTTAGGAGCAGTGGTAGGTGTCATCTTTTATTTTCTCTCCGACAGCAATACGGGCGTCATCATCTTGCTGACTGCCATCGTCTTTAAGTTTGTGGAATGCGTCCTGAGGGTGATCAACCGATGAAGCAATTTCTGACCGTACTGTGTGCTCTCTTTTGTTTCCCGATGCTGACACGGGCCCAATATGAGGTGGAGCAAGTCTTTTCCGACGATCAGCGGACGGCTCCTGGTTTTCAGGACAACCGTCGGAATCGGTCGGACTCTATCCAGAGCCAGCACAAGGTGGTGCCGCGCGGACTGAAGGTGTGGACGGTGGACGAGCGGTTTGGTGACAGGACGCCGGCCGTGCCCGATACCCTCTCCTTTATGTATATGAACTCCATCTTCACTTCGGGGAAGTATGGGGAGTATAACACGTTGGGCAACCTCGGGTCGCCACGACAGGCGCGTGTCTTCATCGACCGCGGGCAGCAGTCTGACTTCTTCTTCATGGATCCTTACGACTACTTCCTTGTGGAGCCCAAGGATTTCCACTTCACTTCCACCTTGTCGCCTATCACCCTGCTGGACTACAACACGGCGGGAGACCGCGTCAATGGTGAGGACCACTTTAGGGCTTTCTTCGCCGTCAATGCGGGCAAGCGATGGGGCTTCGGTTTCAAGTTTGACTACCTCTACGGGCGTGGCTACTACGACTCGCAGAACACGTCCCACTTCGACTACACCATGTGGGGAAGTTATCTCGGCGAGCGCTATCAAGCTCACTTGCTCCTTTCCACCAACCATCAGAAGGTGGCGGAGAACGGAGGTATCACTAACGACGCGTATATCACCCATCCGGAGATGTTCAACGAGTCGTTTGCGACCGACGAGATTCCCACGGTGCTGAAGAAGAACTGGAACCGCTATGACAATCAGCACGTCTTCTTCAACCACCGCTACAGTGTGGGATTCTACCGCAATGTGCCAATGACGGCGGAAGAGATCGAGGCACGCAAGTTTGCCATCCAATCCCAGGAGGCGAACAAGGCTGCGGAGGAGAAGGAGAGAGCTCGCCGCAAGGCGCAACGCAACGGGGAGGAGTTTGACGAGGCGGCATACGACAAGAAGCACAAGCCCTCGGGGCGTCCGACTCATGCGCGCATAGCAGGGGACGTGCCAGCTCATACCGTGGCTACCACTGATTCCACTCGCATACAGGTCAATCTGCAGGAGGGAGGCATGGAGGCTGCCTTGGCACAGCAGGATAGTCTCGACCAGGCGGCTACGCAGTGGACGAAGCGGGAGTATGTGCCCGTGACGAGTTTTATCCATAGCGTACGCTTCGACAACTGGCGCAGAATCTATCAGGCATACGAAACGCCGGAGGGTTATTATGCCAACGACTTCTATACGCCGCAGACCTTTGCGGGTGACTCCATCTACGACCAGTCGAAGTCGTGGACACTGAAAAACACCTTTGCCGTGGCCTTGCTGGAGGGATTCAACAAGTGGGCCAAGGCGGGACTGAAGGCTTTTGTCTCGCTGGATCTCAAGCATTTTGAATTGCCCAACGTATTGCAGGAGGGTGACGCGCCGGCTTACTCCAACGGGATGAAGGGCTGGTCGATGCACAACGTGAGCGTTGGTGGACAGTTGCTGAAAACACTGGGCCGTGCGCTGCACTACGATGTGAGTGCCGAGGCGTGGCTGGAGGGCGACGAGTCGGGGCAGTTTAAGATAGATGGTCATGCTGACTACAACTTCCCCTTGTTTGGCGACATGGTGCGACTGGACGCTTATGCCTTTCTCCACAACACGGTGGCTTCGCCCTTGATGCGTACCTATCGGTCTCGCCACTTCTACTGGGAGGAGAATGGGCTCGACAAGCAGACGCACTCGCGTGTGATGGGGGCGCTGACGATCGGCAAGACGGGGACTACGCTGCGCGTGGGCTACGATATGCTGAAGAACTATATCTATCTGGGATTGCAAAACCAGCGGGTGGCGGATGGCGACAACTACCTGACGAAGGGGGTTGACGTGCAGGTGCGCCAGCATGGAGGCAATGTGGGAATCTTCACGGCGCAACTGGAGCAGAACTTGCAGTTTGGCATCCTTCACTGGAATAGCCGCCTGACTTATCAGAAGTCGGATGATGAGGAGGTGATCGCACTGCCAGCACTCAATATCTACACGAACCTGTTCCTCCGTTTCAAGATTGCCCGCGTGTTGCAGTGTGACCTGGGTGGTGATCTGCGGTGGTTTACGAAGTATTATGCACCGGAGTATATTCCGGGGTTGAGTACGTTTGGTATGCAGGAAACGGCGGATAGCAAGACGAAGGTGGGAGGATATCCCCTTGCCAACGTCTATGCCAACTTCAACCTGAAGCATACTCGCTTCTTCGTCATGATGAGCCATATCAATGCGAGCAGTGGTGGCGACTACTTCCTGACGCCCCATTATCCTCTCAATGGGCGCATCTTCCGATTTGGCGTGAGCTGGAACTTCTTTAATTAATAAGAAAGGAGAGATCACTGCCGTTTGTCTTCCCTGCTGAAATCAAGAATGTCCAACGATAGCGATAATGAATGAGAACCATGTAGCCGTCAATAGCGGCAAGGCTTTTCTGCTGGCAGCGCGTCCTAAGACGCTGTCGGGGGCTGCCGTGCCTGTGATGATTGGCGTGGCCTTGGCCATCCATGATATGGGATGGGAGCGGTTTGTGACGCCTGTGGCGGGAGACTGGTACCGTATGCCTCTCGTGCCTGCACTCCTGTGTTTCCTCTTTGCGATGGTGATGCAGGTGGATGCCAACTTTGTGAACGACTATTTCGACTGCGTCCGAGGGAAGGATGATCGCGAGACGCGTCTTGGTCCGAAGCGGGCGTGTACCGAGGGGTGGGTGACGTTGCCTGCCATGCGGCGTTGCCTGGTGGTGACGACGGCGTTGGCTTGTCTTGTCGGTTTGCCGCTGGTCTGCTTTGGAGGCTGGGAGATGGTGTTGGTGGGAGCAGCTTGTGTCCTGTTCTGCTTTCTCTATACGACGCTGCTGGCTCAGCATGGGATGGGCGACGTGCTCGTGCTTCTCTTCTTCGGTCTCGTGCCGGTCTGCCTGACCTATTATGTCACCATGCCACCAGCGAGTCAAACGATTACGGCGCAGGTGGTCTGGGCCAGTTTGGCCTGTGGGTTGGTCATCGATACACTCTTGGTTGTCAACAACTATCGCGATTACGATCAGGACCGGGCGGTGGGGAAGAAGACTCTCATCGTGCGCATGGGTCGCGAAAGGGCGGAGCAACTGTATGGATGGTTGGGGAACATCGCCACCTATATGATGTGGGGATGTCTTGTTCTCGGCGATCCGAGTTTTGTTCTTATGTTGGTCTGTTTCGCCTGTTTCGTACCCTATGCGCTGCTTCATGGGGCCACGAGGGCTCAGATGCGGCGCATCGGAAGGGGAAGGGAACTGAACAAGGTGCTTGGTATGACTGCCCGCAATATGTTTGTCTTTGGTGTGACGACCGCGATTGTCACGCTCTTTATTCTTTAAGCCTATGCAACCTACAATCAATCTTGAACTGATGTCCTTTGTCGAGCAGGAGATCCTGCCACGCTACAATGCCTTCGGCCGCAGTCATGGCCTACAACACGTGCAGCGAGTCATACGCAATGCCATTGACTTGGCGCGACTGACGGGTGCTGACCTTGATATGGTCTATGCCATAGCGGCCTACCATGACTTGGGTATGGAGGGGCCGCGCGCCATCCATCATGTTACGGGAGGCAAGATCCTCATGGCTGACAAGCGACTAACCCGTTGGTTTTCGCCCACACAGATTAGAATCATGAAGGAAGCTGTGGAGGACCACCGTGCGTCCAGTAGCCGGATGCCGCGCAGTATCTATGGCAAGATCATCGCTGAGGCTGACCGAGACATCGAACCGACAGTGGTCTTCTCGCGAGCCATCGAGTTTGGGCTGGAAAACTATCCGCAGCTCGACAAAGAGCAGCAATGGGAGCGGTTTCGACAGCATATCAAGGAGAAATATGGTCGCAGGGGCTACCTCCATTTGTGGATACCGGGGTCGCCCAATGCCCAAAACTTAGAGTTGATTCGACAGACCATCGACGACGAACCTTCGCTTCGTGCGGTCTTCGACCAACTGTGGTTGCAGATCCAGACCGAGATCACGACGGCTAACGATCAGAATACGCCGTCCTAAAGGTTCGTGTATCCAACTCAACATTTATCTTATGCCGTCACAGCTATGGAACAGATACAATATTATATAGGTATCATTGCCGTCATCGTCATCGGAATCTTCATTATCAAGAAGGTGGCATCCTGCCTTATCCGCACGGTCGTCATCTTCTTATTGCTCGGGGCGCTCCTATTCCTCTGCACCCTCTTGGGGTGGTTGTAGTCCTTCAGAAACGCAACCTTCTTACTTGAACACCTTGCGGAAAGCAGGAGGAACAGGAGTGGAAAACTCCATCCGTTGGTGGGTGATGGGGTGAGTGAAGCAGAGCACATAGGCGTGGAGGCAGAGACGGCCTACGGGGTCGTCGCCATTGCCATACTTGATGTCGCCACAGACGGGATGGCCCAGGTCGGCGCTGTGGACACGGATCTGATTCTTTCTGCCCGTCTCCAGTCGGTATTCTACCAGGGAATGGGTTGTGGCGCGGTCGAGGACGTGGTAATGGGTGATGGCATATTTGCCCCCGTTATCTACGGGGGAAGAGTAGGTGAAGTAGGCTTGGTTGTCCTTCAGCCAGCTCGTCACCGTACCCTCGTCGTCCATCATTTCCCCACTGACCACCGCCACATAACGGCGATCATAGACCAAGTCGTGCCATTCGTGCTCAAGAATCTGCTCGGCGCGCATGTCCTTGGCATAGACCATCAGTCCCGACGTGTCGCGATCCAGACGGTGGACGACGTGGGCATTACACTTCTGTCGCGTCTTCCTGAAATAGCCGTCGAGGATGGTCTTGACGTTGAGGGAGGCGTGGCCTGCCGCCATGGACAAGATGCCTGCAGCCTTTTCGACTACGATGAGATACTGGTCTTCATAGACGATCTTCAGATAGCGGCTCTTGAATAGATCGTTCTTCTTCGAGCGGCTCACGGTCACTTTGTCGCCAGCTACTAAGGGGCGGTCAAACTGCGTGACGTACTTACCATTGACCTTGATGCCACGGCCTTTCAGTGTGGCCTTGATCTTGCTCTTGCTGTCTTTGAGGTGGGCAAAGAGCCACTCCAGCAGTGGGGCAGGGGCCTCAACCGTGTAGTGGTCGTACTTTTCTTCGTTATAGGGATTGATTCTAATCATGTTTCTTATTCTATATTCCCTGGGGGACTTCTTTTTATATTCTGTATGGAACGTTTTTATGCCCTTTAGGGAAACTGTTTTATACCCTTTAGGGCGAATGTTTGATTCCGCAGCGCTTTCGTTCTATATATATAGGAAAGGATCCTTTATTCGATGGGGACATCTACTGTGCACGGAAGTGGAGACGGTAGATCGTATCAGCCAGTACCATCTTGCTGCCGTCGAGTTCCTCGACCGTGTAGGTCTCCTCCAGTGTGTGGATGCCGAGCGGATGGAGTACGGAGGCGTCTTCTACCAAGGGGTCGCCCTTCGTCCGGTCGTTGACACGCGGCTCGGTGAGTTTCAGTGTGTTGCCTGTATGGGAGTAGTGAATGCAGTAGATCTTATTATCGGTGAAGTCGTAAGCCTGCATGATCGGTCCTTGGAAGGTCCAGAACACGCGCCTTGGCGCCACATTGCATGACCCCTCGGTTGCCAAGGTGTCGATAGAGATGAGGTGCCAGTACTGTCCCAGTTTGCCACTGTCGTCGCTATTGAGCGTACAAGAGGAAAGGGAGAACAGGCTGATGAGTATGCCGAGGATGATAGGAGAAAATTTGCCCATTGTCGTTAGAAATTTAAGAGTCCAGTCTTGGTGAAAGTCAGTTGCGCACCGTAGTTGATGCCGCCGAGCAAGCTACCGAAGTCCATGCCGTAGCCAGCCTTGACGGAGCATCCCTGGAGAAATCCCGTGCTTTGCGTGAAGTCGTAGCGTCCCTCAATAAGAAAACTGAAGTCGTGCTTCTTATCGACAAACGGGTCCTCGTAGGTACCGAAAGCCTCCTCATAGGTCGTGAGCACACGGTAGTAGAGATTATCGCGCAGGTAGCCATCGACACCGAGATGGATCGCCGTGAAGCGGTTGTTGTGGAAATAGATCTTGCCGTCGCTATTGTAGAGCGGAGCGGTGTAGAGCGGATTGCCTATTGCCTGTCCCCAGTGCTGCCATCCCGTATAGACGTAGTGGTTGTAGAAGTTGTCACGACCGCTGATGTGGTCCTTCCAGCCCTGCGTATGGTCGTGATAGACCGGACCGCTCTGATACTTTGTATAGAGGTATTCGAACGTCACGCCACTCACCGTCCGCTTGTATTTCGATCGGTAGCTGGCGCCGAGCAGCCAGTCTTTGAGATCATAGAAGAAGTACTGGCGCTTCTCCTTCACGTTCCACTTTTCGCCCTCGCCATAGCCGTCGTAGTCGAGTTGGAACATAGAGGAGTGGTCTTCGAAAAACTTATCCGCATAGACGCTGAAGCGCCAGGTGTCCGAGTCGTAGTTGACGCGTAGGAGCCAAGATCCCAGTTGGTTGCCCTCCGCGTTCTGATAGACCGTGCCTTCTTCCACGGTTTCGCCGCCTCCAGGCAGGAAGGCCTTCCAGAAACTCTTCAGGCCCGTACTGTTCTTCACCATCACCAGTCCGCCATTGGGACCCTCCATGTAGGACGTGCCACCAAACGTGGCTGCCATCTCCACGCCCAGTTCGACGGACCACGGGCAGAACACGTCCTCGTTGCCTATTTTGAGGTAGCCCGCCTTGCTATGGTAGAGTACGCCGTCGGCATATTTGCTCTGCTTCTGCGTGAAGTCGTGCTGCCATCCTTGGTCCGTCATCTTGCCATAGGCAATGTGGCCCTTGATGTGGAGCCATCCGTGTCCGAAGGGCAGCGTCCAATAGTCGGGGAGGGCAATGCGCACCTGCGGCACAGGGCGGGCGTTGATGCCCAGCGTCTGCGATCCCGAACTCAGTTGGTTGTCTTTCAGTTGCATGGGCTGCTCCTTTGCGCCGATGGTGAGAGTGGCCTTCTTCCATCGTCCTTCGACGTAGGCTTGCTGCACGACCACATGGCTCGTGTAGTGGTAGGGAACGGCTACCTCCACGCCGTAGCCCACACCCCACTGGCGATGGTCGTCGGTGCTGAGCGGACGTTTCACGCCCCCGAGTATATAGCCGTTGGTGGTCTCCAGGGAACTGAGGCCCTGTTTGTTGGCGTTGAGCCACAGCGGAGTCTTGCCCTTGGATCCGCTCAGTTGCGCCTCCACGCGATAGCTGACGTTCTCCGTCAAGCGGGTAAAGAGACTGTCCTGTGTGGCTGATCCACTCGTGCTGCCGTGAGAGGGGAGGCAGAGGAGAAGACTTCCGAGCAGTAGCGCTGAATATTTCTTCATATATTGTTGGCTTATTCGTCTTGATGTGGCAAGCGTCTTCGCCCTGCGTGTGGGATGCACAAGGTGGTGGGCGCCTACTCGGTTGCAAATTTAATACTTTTTTTTTGTTCATTCGAATTTTGGCCTGACAACATGGCTGACGAACCCATTTTTTGTAAGAACAAGAAAATATCATTCCCTTTCGGGACGAATCATCGGTTGCCATGATGTTTTCTCGAAGAAATTTTATAGCTTTGCAAGCAGAAAGGCGAACGTCTGTTGGACTGCCGCCTTTATATAGAAATAGAATATCCGCTCACACATGCAAACGATAGAACTCCTCGCCCCTGCCAAGGATCTGGCTTGTGGAATGGCCGCAATAGACCATGGTGCTGACGCCGTCTATATTGGCGCAGCCCGTTTTGGTGCACGACAGGCTGCTGGCAATAGTCTTGACGACATTGCCCAGCTCTGTGCCTATGCCCACCAGTTTGGCGCCTCCGTCCACGTCACTGTCAACACCCTCATCTATGACAATGAGATGGAGGATACGCTGCGTCTTGTTGCTCACCTCGACCACATCGGTGTTGATGCCATCCTCGTCCAGGACATGGGTCTGCTCGCGCGCATCCAGTCGGGTCACGTCCTCTCCCGTGCTGTGCTCCATGCCAGTACGCAGTGTGACACGCGCACGGCCGAGAAGGTTCGCTGGCTACAGTCGCTGGGATTCAGCCGTGCGGTCTTGGCCCGTGAACTCTCCGTCGAGGAGATAAGCGCCATCCATCGCGACGTGGCCGACATGGAACTGGAGGCTTTTGTTCATGGAGCGCTATGCGTCAGCTATAGCGGACTGTGCTACGCCTCGCAGTATTGCTTCCAGCGGTCGGCCAACCGCGGCGCCTGTGCTCAGTTTTGCCGTCTCGCCTTCGACCTCAAGGATGACCATGGAACCACCATCGTCCACGACAAGCACCTACTCTCGCTCAAGGACCTTTGCCAGATAGACCATTTGGAGGAACTGATGCGGGCGGGGGTGTGCTCCTTGAAGATAGAGGGACGTCTGAAGGACGCAAGTTATGTGAAGAATGTGGTGGCGGCCTATAGTCAGCGTCTCGATGAAATCATCGCCCGCCACCCCGGACAGTACTGCCGCAGCAGCCGCGGGCGCGTGAATTACCATTTCCAGCCCAATCTCAGCAAGACCTTCAACCGCGGCTATACGACCTATTTTGCCACAGGTCGCCAGCCTAATATCTTTTCGCCCGATACGCCGAAGGCCTTGGGAGAGTATGTTGGCAAGGTGAAGGACTTGCGCCGTGACAGTCTCGTCGTGGCTGGTACTGCCTCCTTTGCCAATGGTGATGGTCTCTGCTACCTTAACGCCAAGCACGAACTGGAGGGATTCCGTGTCAACCGAGCGGTGGGCAACCGCCTCTTTCCCCACCAGATGCCAGCGGGTCTGCGTCCAGGGTTGGCATTGTACCGCAACCAGGATCAAGCCTTTGAGCGCTTGCTTCAGGGGCGGAGCGCAGAGCGTCGCCTGTCACTGCGGATGCTTTTCTCCGCTACGGAGGATGGTTTCCGCCTCGTGGCTTCTATGGATGAGGCTTCGGCCAGCGTCGATATCGCCTTTGAGCATCAACCAGCCAAATCGCCGCAAAAAGAGAATATCGTACAAGAGCTCAGCAAGCTCGGTACTACCCACTTCTCGGCACGTCCCGAGGACGTCTCGGTGGAGGTGGGGACATGGTTTGTGCCTCGCAGTCTGTTGGCACAGGCCCGACGGGAGGTGGTCGAGAAGTTGTCCGACCAGATGCTTGCTCCTGTCTCCGTCCCCGACTCCCATGAAGTGGTAGCGGCTCAGACATCACAGGTTGAAGCAGGTCCAAGAACGACACAGGAAGCAACAGAACCACGAACGATCCAAGAATCTGTTGCCACACAGAAACCCCAGGAGACAGCTACGCCAGGCAGGCCACTGGAGGCTCAGCGCTGGCAACGACAGTATGAGACTTTCCCCTATACCTATAATATAGCCAATGCTGACGCAGCCCGTCTCTACGCTTCCTGCGGACTTCCGGGTCTGTCCAAGGCTTATGAGAAGGGTGGGGCGGAAGATCTTCCCCAGCACCCTGCCGACTTGATCATGCAGTGTCGCCATTGTCTGCGGTACGCTTTGGGCTATTGCGTGCGTCGTGGTGGCAAGCGTCCACAGTGGTGCGAGCCGCTCCATCTCGTGCTTCCCGACGGACGGCAGTTTCGTTTGGAGTTTGATTGTCAGGACTGTCAGATGAACGTCTATGCAGAAAAGTAGGTTTCTCATACCGCTGATGCTGGTGGTGCTGCTCCTGAGCAGTTGCTATCATAAGATGACGCCGAGCCGGTTTCGCATCGTCGATAGCCTCACCACGTCGCGTCCTGACACGCTCGCACGTCTCGACTCCGTGCAGCTCGACTCCCTCTATTTCGTTTATACCCACCACTACCATGTGGGTTTCAACTTCGTCACCCGTGGCAAGCATCTCTTTCTTACCCGCCAGCAGCCAGAGGAGATCGTCACCGGACTTCCTGTTGACTCCTTTGCTGTCGATAAAGGGAAGCACCTGGTCGTGGCCGATGTCCGCATCCTTTCCTCTGACCCCGTGGACAGTGTGTGGGTACAGGTAGCGACGGAGGACAGTCGCTTCGGATGGGTTCATGAGCGACGGTTGCTCCATGAGGTCGATCCCGACGACCCCATCTCGCAGTTTATCTCCTTCTTCTCCAATGTCCACCTGCTGGTCTTCCTCATCGTCATCTCGATCATCGCGATCGTCTATGCCGTGATCAAACTACGTCGTGGCCGCGTCAAACTGGTTCATTTCAACGACATCGACTCGTTCTATCCTTCGCTCCTGGCCCTCATCGTAGCCGCCAGCGCCACCTTCTATGCCTCTATCCAGCTTTTCGCACCCGACCAGTGGCGAGCGTTCTATTTCAATCCCTCGCTCAATCCCTTCTCGCAACCTCTCTTGCTGGAGATATTTCTGGTCCTCGTTTGGGCCATGCCGATCGCAGCCCTTGCCGCCATTGATGATGTTTGGCGCAAACTCGACCCGCGTGCTGCCTTCTTTTATTTGGCCAGTCTCCTTGCCGTTTGTGCCGTCAACTATATACTCTTCTCCGTTTCCACTCTCTACTATCTTGGCTATCCGCTCCTCCTGGCCTACATCCTCTATGCCGTGCGCCGCTATTGGCGCCATTCTTGTGTCCGCTACTATTGCGGAAACTGTGGTGCGGAACTGCGTCATAAAGGGCGTTGTCCCCACTGTGGTGCAATCAATCAATAAGCTAAGTAATGCGTCGAGGCTAAGGTAAGCAATGTGTCACGCTGAAGGTAAGCAATGTCTGAAGGTTATGCTAAGTGATGATCCCAGCGACGAATAAGCCATGGCTTTGATTCATCCATGGTGATAGTTTGGCTGTCATGATTAGGATTTGGTGTGTCAATCCAAATCTCGGATGCCTCCAAACTTGTGCCAAGTGGTCCGCAATGCAACAAACTTGCAGGGAGAATGGATAACAAAGTTTGAAAAATTTGGCACAACCATATTTTATTTGTACTTTTGCCCCTGTTTTTCAGAGCGCGCCATCCATGCACCTCCCGAAGTCACGCCCAATCCTAATCCTTCTAAGAAAGGTCAAAGGTGGGACGGTGTCGTCGTTAGGCTGCGGCAGATGGCTTTCTACGTAAAATATTGTAACAAGATAATGGAAGAATTTGAACTCATTGCCAAGACATTCATGGGCCTGGAGCCCGTCTTGGCGCAAGAGCTCACGGAGCTGGGTGCCAACAATGTGCAGATAGGACGCCGTATGGTGTCGTTTACCGGCAACAAGGAGATGATGTATCGCGCCAATTTTCAACTCCACACAGCTATCCGAATCCTCAAGCCCATCGCCCATTTCAAGGCACAGTCGGCAGAGGACATGTATGAGGAAGTGCGCAAGATCGACTGGAGTAAGTATATCGGCGAGGGCAAGACGTTCTCCGTCGACTCCGTTGTCTATTCCAACGAGTTTCGCAACTCACGCTTTGTGACCTACAAAGTGAAAGACGCTATCGTGGACCAGTTTCGCGAGGAGACGGGGAAGCGTCCCAATATCTCCGTCACCAATCCCGATATCCGTCTCAACATCCACATCGCCGAGTTTGACGCCACACTGTCCCTCGACAGTAGCGGCGAGTCGCTCCACCGCCGTGGCTACCGACAGGAGAGCGTGGCAGCCCCGCTCAACGAGGTACTGGCAGCTGGCATGATCCTCATGACAGGCTGGAAGGGCGATACCGACCTCATCGATCCGATGTGTGGTTCGGGCACCATCGCCATCGAGGCTGCCCTTATCGCCCGCAATATCTCGCCGGGCGTCTTTCGCAAGGAGTTTGCCTTTGAGAAATGGCCCGACTTCGACCAGGATCTGTTCAACGAGATCTATAATGACGATTCGCGCGAGCGTGAGTTCGAACACCGTATCTATGGCTATGACATCGATATGAAGGCGGTCAATACCGCCCGCATCAATGCCCGTGCCGCAGGTCTCTCCCGTTATATTGACTTCGACTGCCGCGACTTCAAGGACTTCAAGAAGCCGGAGCAGAAGAGCATCATTATCTCCAATCCGCCCTACGGTGAGCGTATCTCCACTCCCGACTTGCTGGCCACCTACCGCATGATCGGCGAGCGACTGAAGCACGAGTTCATGGGAGGCGAGGCTTGGATCCTCTCCTACCGCGAGGAGTGCTTCCGCCAGATAGGTCTCAAGCCAAGCATCAAGATTCCGCTCTTCAACGGATCGCTGGAGTGTGAATTCCGTCGCTACCAACTCTTTGACGGCAAGATGAGCGACTTCCGCCACGAGGGCGGCATCGTCAAGACCGAGGAGGAGAAGGCCGAGATGGCGCAGCAGCACCGATTCAAGAAGAACCGCGAGTTTAAGCAGCTCCTCGACCAGCAGGCAGAGAACGAGGAGGGCGACATCCGCAGCTTTACCTTCCATAAGTTTGAGCGCGACGAGCACCACTTCTCGCGTCCCGACCGCAAGCCTTTCCGCCGCCGTGGTGATGATGACGACAAGCGGGGTGGACGTTTCGGCGACCGCAGGGATGGACGCTTCGGCGACCGCGAGCGTAGAGGAGACCGTCGTGGCGACGACTGGCGTGGAGACCGCAGAGACGACCGCCGAGCTCCGGGCAAGCGTTGGAGTGACCGCGGAGGACGTGACCGTCGTGACGACCGCAGAGACGGTTTCCGCGGCGACAAGCGCGGACAGGGCGACTACAGAAAACAATCCAATAACAAATACTTTAGTGATAATGAAGACTAAAACCTTTAGAAATGTGCTCTGTGCAGCCATGACAGGTTGTGCATTGCTCAATCCATTGAACACTACTACGACCATGGCACAGAAGCAGTTCACCCTCGAAGACCTCAATTTCGGTGGTACGAACTATCGCAACATGGTGCCCGAGAATCGCTATACGACATGGTGGGGCGATCGCTTGGTGCGCACCGAAGTTGACTACTGCGCCGAAGTCAATCTGAAAAATGGCAAGGAGACGCGTATCTTCTCCCTCGACGAAATCAACGAGTGGGCGGGCCTCAAGGGCTCCGATGAGAAGATTCGCCACTTCTACTCAGCCTCCTTCCCCTATGCCGACAAGAGCCTCGTCATGGTGATGAACGGCCGTGAGAACCTGCTCGTCGATTTCAAGAAGCACACGCTTGTGAAGCGCTGGAATCGAGAGCAGCAGACACAGGCTTTGGAGTGGAACAAGCAGTCGGACGCCACGGCCTACGTCAAGGGCGACCAGCTCTATGTCACCACGACCGACGGACAGACCCACCAGCTTACGAAGGACGGATCGCGTGAGATCGTCTATGGACAGAGCGTACACCGCGACGAGTTTGGTATCAGTGGTGGTCTCTACTGGAGCCCGAAGGGCAACCGCCTGGCTTTCTATCGCATGGACCAGAGCATGGTGAGCGACTATCCTCTGCCCGACATTCCCGAACTCAACTGGACGCCGAAGCCCGGAGAGTCGCGTGCGGCAAAGCTCGACATGATCAAGTATCCGATGGCTGGCGAGGCCTCGCACAAAGTAACTGTGGGAGTCTATGATCTCGCCACGGGTAGCACGATCTATCTTAAGGCTGGCGATCCCACCGACCGCTATTTCACCAATATCTCCTGGTCTCCTGACGAGAGCCGCATCTATATGCTGGAGCTCAATCGCGACCAGAACGACATGGACCTTGTGGAGTATGACGCCACTACGGGCGATCGTCTTCGCGTCCTTTACAACGAGAAGGACGAGAAGTATGTGGAGCCGCAGCACCCCATTGCGTTCTTGCCTTGGGATGCCACGAAGTTTGTGCTCCAGAGCCAGAAGGACGGCTACAACCACTTCTATCTCTTCGACATTGCAGGCGGAGAGCCGCGCCAGCTTACCAAGGGTGAGTGGGTGGTGATGGACTTCCTGGGCTTCGACCTGAAGCGCAAGGCCATCATCTATGCCTCCAACGAGTGCTCACCTATTCAGCAGAACACGTGGAGCGTGAGTGTCAAGAACGGCAAGCGCACGCTCCTCGACAACGGAAAGGGTTGGCACTATGCCTCTCTCAGCACCAGTGGTATGGCTGTTTGCGACAACTACTCCGAGCCTGACGTGCCCCGCAAGATAGACCTCATCGAGGTAGCGGGCAAGCGCGTCAACTGGTTGACGGCAGCCGATCCTTGGCAGGGCTACAACGTGCCGGAGTATAGCTGTGGCACGCTCAAGGCTGCCGACGGCACCACCGACCTCTACTACCGTATGGTGAAGCCTGTCGGTTTCGACGCTACGAAGAAGTATCCGACGGTGGTCTATGTCTATGGTGGCCCCCACGCTCACAACGTTGATGCGCGCTGGCACTATAGCTCACGTTCCTGGGAGACCTATATGGCACAGAAGGGCTACCTCCTCTTCATCATCGACAACCGTGGTAGCGAGCATCGCGGCAAGGCCTTTGAGCAGGCCACGTTCCGCCACCTCGGCCAGGAGGAGATGAAGGACCAGATGAAAGGTGTGGAGTATCTCCAGAGCCTGCCTTATGTGGATAAGGACCGTATCGGTGTGCACGGTTGGTCGTTTGGTGGCTTTATGACCATCTCGCTGATGACCAACTATCCTGATGTCTTCAAGGTGGGTGTGGCCGGTGGCCCCGTCATCGACTGGAAGTGGTATGAGGTAATGTATGGTGAGCGCTATATGGATACGCCGCAGACCAACCCCGAGGGCTACGCTCAGACTTCCCTCCTGGCCAAGGCCAAGGACCTCAAGGGCAAACTGCAGATCATCCAGGGCCTCAACGACCCGACGGTGCTCCCGCAGAACTGCTACTCTTTCCTCAAGGCTTGTATTGCCGTGGGTACCCAGCCCGATTTCTTCGTCTATCCGGGCGAGCCCCACAACATGCGTGGCCATCAGAGCGTACACCTGCATGAGCGCATCACGCAGTATTTTGAGGATTATCTGAAATAAAACCTCGTTTTCAGTTGACCAATCAGCCTTCCAGGGACAAGTTGTCACCGCAAGGCTGATTGGTTGTATCTGAGCGGAATACAAATATCAAGGATCAAGGACATGAGAATCTTACTATTAGGAAGCGGTGGACGCGAGCATGCGCTGGCATGGAAACTGGCGCAGAGCAGAAAGTGTGACAAACTGTATATCGCCCCAGGCAATGCCGGTACGGCTTTGGTGGGCGAGAATGTCGCCATCAACGTGAGCGACTTCGACGCACTGAAAGCGTTTGCTGTTGATAACCGAGTCGATATGGTAGTAGTTGGCCCCGAGGACCCGCTTGTCAAGGGCATCTACGACTGCTTCAAGGAGGACGCGCGTACCAGTACTATCCCCGTTATCGGCCCGTCGAAGCAGGGAGCGGTGCTGGAGGGATCCAAGGACTTCGCCAAGCAGTTCATGTTGCGCCACAATATCCCGACGGCGGCCTATCGTACCTTCGACGGTACAACTTTGGAGGAGGGCCTTCGCTTCCTGGAGACACTCCAGCCTCCCTACGTTCTTAAGGCCGACGGACTGGCTGCCGGCAAGGGCGTGCTCATCGTCCCGACCCTCGACGAGGCCAAGAAGGAACTGCGCGATATGCTGGGTGGTATGTTTGGCAATGCTTCGGCACGGGTAGTCATCGAGGAGTATCTCGATGGTATCGAGTGCTCCGTCTTTGCCCTCACCGATGGCGTCCACTATCAGATCCTGCCAGAGGCCAAGGACTACAAGCGCATTGGCGAACACGACACGGGTCTCAATACGGGTGGCATGGGTAGTGTCTCTCCTGTGCCTTTCGCCGACGAGGCATGGATGCGCAAGGTGGAAGACCGCATTGTGCGCCCCACTGTGGAAGGTCTCCGCGAGGAGGGAATCGACTACAAGGGCTTTATCTTCTTTGGGCTTACCAATGTCGGTGGCGATCCGATGGTCATCGAGTACAACTGCCGCATGGGCGATCCTGAGACCGAGAGCGTCATGCTCCGCCTCAAGAGCGACCTGGTGGATCTGCTGGAAGGTGTTGCCAAGGGCAACCTCGACGAGTATGAGGTTGAGACCGACCCGCGAAGTGTGGTGTGCGTGATGCTTGTCAGTGGTGGCTATCCGCAGGCTTACGTCAAGGGCTATCCAATAAAGGGAATTGATGAGGTGACGGGAGCCGTAGTGTTTCATGCTGGTACCGCCCTCAAGGAGGGACAGACCGTCACCAATGGTGGCCGTGTCTTGGCGGTCAGCGCCTATGGTGAGAATAAGGAGGATGCTCTTCGCAAGTCGTTCACCGAGGCCGAGAAGATAGATTTCAAGGACAGATACTTCAGAAAGGACATCGGGCAGGACCTGTAGTCCCATTATTCACATGCCATGGCCTTTTGCGGGCTGTGGCATGTGCCTTCTTTGCAGATGGAAAGAAAACGCATACAAAACAAGATTGCGGAGAGTCGCTGGACGCTCTCTACGCTGACGATGTTGGCCCTCGCGGTATGGGGACTGGCTGGCATGGGTGAACACCGCCTATGGATCAACCTGCTCTGTCTCGTCCTCTCCACCTATCTGATGGTGGAGCTTAACAATGCCAATACGCTCATCCGTATCTACAGTCGCATGGTGTCGGGGTCTTTCCTCGTGCTCGCTACGGTATGTATGCACCAGCTTACCAGTTACACTTCTTCCATCTCCATCCTCTGCATGGCTGGTTTCTACACGAGCCTTTTCCGCTCTTATCAGGACGAAGCGTCGCCCGGATGGGTATTCTACGCTTTTATCTGTTGGGGTTTCGCCAGCATCGTGTGGCCGCAGGCCCTTTTCTTCGTGCCTGTCTTTTGGTTGTTGATGGGCGTGCTGCTGCGGGCCTGGAGCGCACGCCATTTCTGCGCCTCGCTACTTGGCCTTTTGCTGCCCTATGCTGTTGTCACGGCAGTCCTTGCCGTGCGGGGCGACCTGGAGCGTATGGTCTCTCATTTCGCCCAACTGGGTCAGTTCTCTCCCGTCTTTGAGTTTACGGCCCTTTCTATCGGCCAGATTGTCGCTTTGACCTTTGTCACGCTTTGCGCCCTTATCGGCAGCATCCATTTTCTGCGCAAAAGCCACAACGACAATATCCGCACGCGTCAGTTCTACTTCTTCTTCCTTATTATAGACGGTCTGACCTTTGCCTACCTCTGTGTGCAGCCCAGTCAGTATGAGGCATTGCTCGGCATTCTCATTGTCAACACTTCGCCTGTTATCGGCCATCTGTGGGCCTTGACGCGCACGAAATGGACCAACGGCCTCTTTCTTGTTGCCACTACCCTTGCCGTGCTCCTCGTCGCTTACAATCTCATGCGTAGTTTCATACACTAATTCCTTATGGCTGAGATCACCGACATTCTTATCAACTACGGTTACATGGGTATGTTTGTAGCCGCCTTCCTGGCTGGTAGTTTTCTGCCTTTCAGTAGTGAAGCTGTCATGGTAGCACTCCTTGCGGCCGGACTAGGCCCCAGTGAACTCGTTGTCTCGGGCACGCTGGGCAACACACTTGGGTCCATGCTCAACTATGGCATTGGACGCATGGGCCGCATGGAATGGATCGAAAAATACCTCCATGTGAAACGCGAGAAAGTAGAGAGTACGCAGCGATGGATGCGCGGGCGGGGCGCATGGATGGGGTTCTTTGCCTTTGTTCCCATCCTCGGCACGGCCATCTGTATTGTCCTCGGACTGACCCGTGCGAATCCTGTTATTACTCTCTTCACGGTCTTCGCAGGCAAGGTGATCCGCTACGGCCTCCTCATCGGTGGCGTAGGCCTCCTTTTCTGACGTGCCTTGGACGTGCGCATGGCATAGGATAGTTGGTTCGGCCTTCAATATTGGCTATGGATTCTTCCGGCGAATTCCATCTAGGGTCTTGTGGGACTCAACGAATATATTTCAGCTCATCTTGCGAAATATGTATCTTACTCCCGTCATCATATTCTATGTCTATGCTCGTGAGGACTAATTTTCGGGCTGATGGATTATGCCATAAATAATACCACCCAAAATCATCGCCATAGGTTCCACCTGGGACTGCTGGACCTATAAAATGTCCCCCTGACTCAGTAGTTCCATCTATCTCGCACGCTACGGGTTCTCCTTTGGCGTTGGTGGGATACCCGCGCCAATCTAAAGACAGTATGTTTTGGGAGGAAACATTTTTCCAAATCAAAAAAGCATGTACACCACCAGAGACATCAGAAGAAGTCAGATAAGCCTTTTCTAACTTTATAGAATGCTTTAATTCTTCTATTCTCTTCGCCTTCTCGATACGCTCACGCCGTTTGTTTTTTCCATTGGTTCCAGCTTCTCCAGTAGAAAGAAGTGAGTCTTGTACCAGGGTGTCCCCCTTTGTTGCACGAGATGGCGACGCATTATTAGTCTCATGCACCACGGTAGACAACATATACACTAATAACCCAAACGCACAGACAAGAAGAAACAATAGGGGTTTCGGCATTTTCCTGTCAGGATAAATATCCTCTACAGGCCATTTGACGGTGGAATCGGAAATATTGACGGCTTTAGCCCTTTCTTTGACTCTTTCTTTGGCTCGCCTCTCAGCTTCGCGTTGCTGTTCCGCAAGTTCCTTTTGTCTCTCCGCCTCTTCCTGTTCTCGTTTCTTTTCTTCCTCGTATTTCTTCTTCGCTTCCTTCCATTGTAGGAATTCTTCGAATTCTCTTTTCTCTTCTTCCGTCATAATCGAAAAGGTATTTAGTTCCCAATTGGCTTATTTATGAAGCGAAATGTACTCTGCCATGACTACGCGAATGTCATCAAAGGTGATCGAGTCGTCGCAAAGGCGCTTGATGGGTGTGGCTCCCTCGGTAGTGCCCACTTTGGCGATGGCCCGCATGATGGTTGTGTATTTCTCGTTGCCCGTGATGTCCTCCGCCTTGATGTTTCCCTGTTTGACGTAGGGAATCAGGTGGCCTGAAATGGTGGCAGGTGTCAGTTTGCGCAAGCGGGCAATGTCTGATACGGACAGTCCTTTTGTGAACAGGTCGTAGGTGACTTCTCCCGTTGGCACCTTCTTCTGCTTGGTTTTCTCTGCGTTGAGTTTTTCAGCCTTGCTTTTTCTGCTCCGCTTCGCCTTGCCTTGTTTAGGGTCTGCCTCATCCAGCACACCGAGGAGGGCCATTTGCTTGGCGTGGAGGTAGTCGCCTACGGAGAACCCATGCTGGGCAATGTAGGTCAGCAAACGCCCTTTGGCCTCTACCGTCTCCGTCAGTTCGGTCAGCGTGGTGTCAAGGCGTCGCAAAGCCACCTTGCTGCCCGTCTTGATGAGCTTCGTTTGGGCTATCAGTTCGTCGAAGATTGCTGAGAGTTGTTTGCGAAAATAGTCCGCACTTCGTTGCACCCGATCCATGAATGCCGCGTCATGGAGTTGGTCGAAAGGCATGGAGAGGATTACTTGTCCCCATTTCCCCGCCACCGCCAGCATGTCCTGTAGTGGCTTGTGCGCCTGGTCGTGGATGGCCCGTAGCGTTTCCTGCGCGTAGAAAAATTCTCCGACGACACGATGGAGGTGCTCCTCCTGTTGGGCTATCTGGTGGAAAGAGAATAGTTCGATCAGCAGTTGTCGCTCATACTCCTGGCGGAGCGTAGGCAGCGCCTTGATACTCGCTTCGGCCCTCTCCTCTTGCGTGGCGATATAAGAGCTGACGCGGTCGTCGTTGATGATGGCGTTGGGTGAGACGGGGGTGGCCAGTACCAATCCTTCGAGTGTTTTGCAGCGGCTCAGAGCCACATAGACCTGGCCTGGGGCAAAAGACTGCTGTGCGTCGATGATGGCGTGTTCGAAAGTGAGTCCCTGACTCTTGTGAATCGTGATCGCCCAGGCCAGGCGCAGGGGAAACTGCGAGAAGGAACCGAGCACCTCCGTCTCAATCTCCCGTGTCTCGTCATTGAGCGAGTAGCGAGTATTCTCCCATACGTCGCGCTCTACGTCGATGGGTTGCGCGTCGCCTGTGCAGAGCACCTGGATGGTGTTGGCATCGAGGTAGGTGATGTGGCCAATGCGCCCATTGTAGTATCTTCCTTCCGTGTCGTTCTTGACAAACATCACCTGCGCACCCTCTTTCAATTGCAATTCTTGGTCCGTCGGGAAGTTGGCAGAAGGAAACTCACCACTTACCTCGGCTCGGTAGCAGAAGGGAGCCCCACGGAGCGAGTGGAGTTGCGACTGGTTGTAGTCGTCGGCCATGCGGTTGTGCGTTGTCAAGCGGATGTAGCCTGACTCTGCAGGTGGACGAAAACTCGGATCATAGCGCTCGTTGAGTCTGCGCAGGTGATCCTCCGTTGCCTGGTTGCTGCGCACGGCGTTGAGGATATTGATAAAGGAAGCATCCTGCTGACGATAGACCCGTGATAGCTCGATGGTCACATAGTCGAGGCGTCTGAGAGCCTGAGAGCCAAAGAAGTAGGGCGTGTCGTAGTATTGGCTCAGAATATGTTCCTCTTCGTGTGTGACGACAGGCGTGAGCTGCTGGAGGTCGCCGATAAGGAGCAACTGTACGCCACCAAAGGGCTTGGCGTGGTCGCGGAAACGTCGCAATACAGAGTCGATGGCGTCGAGCACATCGCACCTCACCATCGAGATCTCGTCGATGACGAGCAAGTCGAGCGTGCGGATGATCTTCCGCTTCTCCTTGCTGAAGTCGAAGCGGCTCTTGATATGAGCGTCGGGCACGAAAGGAGAGAAGGGCAGCTGGAAGAAAGAATGGATCGTGACTCCACCCGCATTGATGGCAGCCACACCCGTAGGCGCCACTACCACCAGTCGCTTGCTGCTCTTCTGTTTGAGGGTCCGAAGAAAGGTAGTCTTTCCCGTACCCGCCTTTCCTGTGAGGAAGATACTGTGCCCCGTGTGCTCTACAAACTCCCAGGCTGTCCTGAGCTCGTTATTTTTCTCCATTTTGCAGATTCTTTGGTACGAGTCCTTCGATATAGCGACATAAGATCTCGATGCCCCGTCGGTTTTCTCCACCCTGAGGCACGATAATGTCCGCATAGCGCTTTGTCGGTTCGATAAACTGCTCGTGAGTGGGTTTCAACACCTTGCGGTAGCGGTCCAGCACCATCGAGACGGTCCGTCCGCGATTTGTCGTGTCGCGCTCGATGTTGCGGATCAGTCGCTCGTCGGAGTCGGTATCGACAAAGACCTTGAGGTCCATCATGTCCCGGAGCTCCTTGTTGAAGAGCACCATGATACCCTCGATGATGACGACTGGCTTCGGTTCGACATGGATGGTCTCTGGCAGTCGGTTGCTCAGAATATAGGAGTAGGTAGGCTGCTCGATGGCCTTGCCCTGTCGCAGGTCGTTCACCTGCTCGATCAACAGCCGCCAGTCGAAGGCGTCGGGGTGGTCGAAGTTGATGGCCTTGCGGGCCTCGTCGGTCATTCCCGTCGTATCATTATAGTACGAGTCGAGAGGCACGATGCTCACGAAGTCGGGTGGGAGTGCTTCTGCTATCTTTTTGACGACGGTAGTCTTTCCCGACCCTGTGCCGCCAGCTATTCCGATGATGGTAACGTGATGGTTCATACGCTTACAGATTGGATTGTTCGTTGGATGTTTTGATGCCCAGGTCAATGAGCATTCGTTCGTAGTATGCAGCCTTTGCCTCTGTCCGCATGGGGTAGGCGCGGCTGCTGCTCGGCATGCGGTAGAGGCGGATCGTGCGACCCTCGAAGCAGAACTCTCGGTAGTCGCCCATCTTCATCCCCTTGGTGTCTATGCCATAGTGTCGTGTGAAGATTTGGGTAGCCAGTTGGCCTGCCGTCACTACCGCCCTGCAGCAGGGCAGGGCGCGGAGCATACCGTCGAGGTCAGCCTGTTCGACGACCTCCAGGTCCTTGTCCGAGGCCGTCCCCGTGGTCCGTCGTATGCGCAGGCAGGTGTCGAAGAGCGCCACGCCTCTCTGGGTCAGGAAGGCCTTCAGGGCATCGAGACGATATGTCTTTTCTTCTTGACAGACGAAATGCTGCTTGTCGCCAAAGAAGATGAGGCCGAATATGCGCCACATATCGTTGGTGAAGTTGGGATAATACCACGCCATCGACCAGCGTTTCGGGGCAGGCGGAAACGTACCGAGCATCAGCAGTCGTGCGTTCCCAGGCAGGAAAGGAACGAAGGGGTGAGTCTCTATTGTGCTTGCTTCCATGGCTACGAGGCTATTTGGTGGTCAGATAGACCACGACAGGCAGGTGGTCGCTATATCCGTTGATCCATACTCCCCCTGCCGTCGTGCGCTTGGGATAGCCCTCCCATTTGCCCTCCGTCTGCAGGAGATAGTCGCGGCGGAATACCTCGTGGCTCAGATAGCGCAGGCCTTTGCGGCTTTTGTTGGAAGGTTGAGCTACGAGGTTCGGCGTCAGGACGATCTGGTCGAAGATATTCCATGCTCCACGGAAGCGGAGCGTACCTGTTTGCTCTTTGACCAGGACGTTGTACCATGGGTTGTACATCCCGTCAGTACCCACCTCCTCTATTTCGCCTTTGGCCAGCAGCACATCGTGCATGGAGCGGTTGGTGGGATCGTCGTTCATGTCTCCCATGACGATCACTTTTCGTTCGGCGTCGTGGTGGAGGATAGAGTCTTTGATGGCCTTCACCTGTTTGGCTGCCAGCTCGCGGTAATAGGATCCCGCCCCTCTGCTTGGCCAATGGCAGACGATGACCGTGACGCGATCCTTGGCCAGCGTGCCGGTGACAGCCAGAAAACCTCTTGTCGCCCGTAGCGAATCGGCAGGCAGATCATATATATAAGGTAAGAGCTTGGCGTCGTCCACCTTGAAGAGTTTTGGGTTGTAGATCAGCGCACAGTCGATGCCCCGATGGTCCGGTCCCTCGATGTGCACATAGCGGTATCCCCTCTTCTTGAGCGGTTCCTGCGCCACGAGGTCGCTCATGCAATGGTCGTTCTCCACCTCGGCCACGCCTATTAAGGCGCATCCTTGTTTCGGCAAGACCTCCGTCCCCATCTCCGAGAGTACGCGGGACAGGTTTTTTAGTTTCCATTCGTATTTCGTCTGGTTCCACTGGTAGCGTCCTGTGGGGAGAAAGTCCTCATCCTTCTTCCCTTCGTCGTGGGTGTAGTCGAAGAGGTTCTCCAAGTTGTAGAACCCTATGGCATAGACGCCGTGGTGCTTTTGCGCTTGCGTTGTTGCCACGGCAAGCATCAAGACCGCAAGGATAAACAGTTTTTTCATCATTATTTTCATCGTTGTTTGTGATGTCATTTGGTATGTGGTTTCCCTTGTTGCTCATGCTGGCGAAAGAGGGGAGGTGGCGGCCTCTGATCCTTCGGGAGTCGTAGGGGATGGGCTCGGGACGAGAACCATAGTGCAAATATCGGCATTTTTTTCCAATTATGAGCATGAAAGACTCGGAAAATGGTAAAAAATAAGGAAAATATTTGGTAGGGTGGGCGAAAGTTCGTAATTTTGCACCCTGTATTGTGCGCCCTGCCAAGGATGGGTGGAGACACATTACGGATTTAAAAACAAAACAATAACAATTTAAAAGAAATGAAACAAGGTATTCATCCCGAAAACTATCGCCCCGTCGTATTCAAAGATATGTCCAACGGCGATATGTTCCTTACAAAGTCCACCTGCAAGACCAATGATACCGTGGAGTTTGAAGGCGAAACTTACCCCGTGGTAAAAGTCGAAATCTCGAGCACTTCTCACCCGTTCTATACTGGTAAGAACAAGCTCGTTGATACAGCGGGTCGCGTTGACCGCTTCATGAGCCGTTACAGCAAGCTCAAGAAGTAATCAACCAATACCTCAAACCACATAGCGTGCGGTCGAACGTAGTTGCATATACGTCCTACCGCACGCTTTCTTTTATCCTTTCCCCTGTTTTCTTTTATTTCCTTTCAAGTCCTGCTATTCTCTTCCCCGCACTTTTATCTCTTTTCCCCACGCTTTCTTGCTCTTTCCTCCCACGTTTTTACCCTTCTGCTACCGCTACTTCATTTTTATTTCCTAATTTTGCAACCTAAATCGAGAAAAGCAAGCGATGAAAAGAATATTGTTCGTCTGCCACGGCAACATTTGCAGAAGTCCGATGGCCGAGTTTGTGATGAAGAAGTTGGTCGATGAGGCGGGCCGTAGTCAAGACTTTCTGATAGCCTCTGCTGCGACCAGCACGGAGGAGATAGGCAATGGCGTCTATCCACCAGCCCGTCGTATGTTGGCAGCCCATGGCATCTCTTGCGAGGGTAAGACCGCCCGTCAGATCACCCGTCAGGACTATGCTGCCTACGACATCATCATCGGCATGGATACCCACAACATCCGCAATATGAACCGCATCTTTGGTGGCGACCCCAAGGGCAAGGTGCGGATGCTGCTCGATCGCGATGTGGCCGACCCTTGGTACACGGGCAATTTCGACGCCACCTGGCGCGACTGCCTTACTGGTTGCACCCAGCTCTTAAAAGAGATTGACGAAGAAAGCAGGTAAGCAATAAATATTGAGGCAGGGAGGCTTGTTTTTACACTATTTATCTTCTATCAATAGTTCGTTAAAATTTG
>DLZV01000007.1:56744-58372 GCA_003447235.1 Prevotella sp. | reverse complement strand
CGTATCACAAATATTGCGTCCTCTATTTTCCATAATTTATTTCTTTTTTATAGTTACTGCACGTGGATGTAGACAGGAAGCGTGTATTTTGATTTCACCGCCTTGCCGTTTTGCTTGGCAGGAATCCACTTTGGCATACTTTTCACCACCCGGACGGCTTCTTGGTCAAGGTCAGAATAGACGCTTTTCTTCACTTTGATGTCATTTAGATTTCCATCTTCATTGACAATAAAACTAACGACAATTTTTCCTTGTATGCTGCAATCGCCCTGTATGTTTGAATAGCGAAAATTGTCTGCAATATATTTCATACACGCCGCTATGCCACCAGAAAATGACGCTTCCTCATCAACATTATCAAATATTTTGCTGTTATTGGTTGAGTCTGTGGCGATGGCGGATTGGACAACGGCGGTCTTGGCTCGCTTGTTCTTCTTAGATGGCTTGCTGTCCTCTTTCAGCGGCATGAATTTCTTGACGGTCACGTTTTTGATAGGCTTTGTGCGGTCGCTTTCACCGTTGTACATTGTTGGGTCTATTGAGTCTTCATGCAAGGTTGTCGACAATCTTGTAAGTGTATCTTTGTCGTTTCCTTGTGGTTTCCCATCAGAACAAGCCGCCATGACGACAAGTCCTGCTGCAATACCTGCAACCTTGATAGCCTTTCCTGCGGTCTGTCTACGTCGCAACTCATGCTCCAAATCTCTCACATCTTGCTCACATTTCGGACAAGTTCCCTTGCATTCACCAGTGAAATGACATTCTTCGGGTGAATAGTCAATCCCATTTGCATCCGCTATCTGCTTGCGGATAGCTTTGAGAGTGTTGCAAATATAACGTCCTCTTGCCATAGTTTATTTTTTTTTATGCTTATGTCCTTTTTTGATAACAACAATTTCACCCATGAGTCCTCCACTTTCTGTCAAAGTGATGACATTGAGTTTTTCGAAATTCATTTCAGAGAGTTTGATGATTCTGTCTTGCATACCAATGAACTTTATGGTGATTGTATCTTTTGGCTCCACTTCAATTGTGAAGTTTCCATCAATGTCTGCTGCCGTTTTCTTTCCAGAAAGTTTAGCTGTGATGAAGGCACCAACAATCGGTTCTTTCGTATTTTCGTCAATAATATGACCTTGGACAAAAAGGACTCCCTTCTTCCTAAATGATTCTTTATCTTTTAGCAGAATAGAATCTTTGGATGTGTATTCTTGGAAGCGAATAGGAATAACTTTCTTTGATAGTAGTGGTGTCGAGTTATAGTAGCCTTTTTGTGTAGAACATGACGTAATAGATGCAGCAAGAGCAATTATTCCCAATGCCACTCCCGCAACCTTTATAGCCTTCCCTGCTTTCAGTCTAAGTCGCAACTCATGTTCCAAATATCTCACATCTTGCTCGCATTTGGGGCAAGTTCCCTTGCATTCACCAGTGAAGTGGCATTCTTCTGGTGAATAGTCAATCCCATTAGCATCTGCTATTTGTTTGCGAATTGCCATGAGGGTATCGCAGATGTTGTGTCCTTTGGCTTTCATAAATTGCTGTTTTTAGATGTTCAACATTCTCTTTACTCACAAAATGAGTATATTATTAGTCATAATCCCTAAAAATACTCATTTATAATTCTA
>DLZV01000007.1:0-56386 GCA_003447235.1 Prevotella sp. | reverse complement strand
CAGATATTAGATTTATCTTTGCATTAATAATCGAAGCGTTCTTTGTATATTGCAAAGTTGTGAAAGAAAAAGAATATAGCTCGTTTCTAAATCGTTAGCAGTTACATTCTTTGTTATACTTAATTCGTTGATAGTCAATCAATAATAGATTTCGTTGTGACTCAAACAATGGAAGGTTATATGTTTCTTGATGCCAGCAGCCTCTATCCATTTCTTCAATGGCTTCGAAATCCAGGCAGCGTTCTGCAACCCTGCAAAAACAAGAAGCTCCTCGTCTTCAGGACGAGTACCACACATGGCATACGCCTGGTCGGAAATGGGAAGATATGCACCCACCTTTGTCTTTATCTGTGAGATATCTATGCGCCAACTGCCGTTGCTTGTCTGTGATATTTGCTTCCACTTCAAGTTCTTGATATCTATATGACGCAAACCTGTCAAGATAGAGAAGAAAGAAGCGCGTCTAAGTACATCACTCTCGCAAGGGGTATCAGCCAATCGCTTCACTTCGTCAAGAGTGAGCGATGCTCGCAGCTTGTCTTCCGATGGAATGCCTTTCACCTTGGCACTCACATCCACTGTGAGATATTCGTCAATGAAAGCTTGCTTCACTCCTGCCTTGACAATGGCGAAATAGGTAGAGGCGGTATTGCGTGACACCGTCCCTTTCTTGTTCCCTCCCAAAGGAGCGCGAAGCAGAAACATCTTGATGTCCTCCAACAGTTTCACCGTTACGCTCTTGAAAGGTATTAGTTTTCCTTCTGAATACATCTTCAACAACTCACCCACACGGTTCCAATTCACAATGATGGCATTGGAACTATTGGGATGGCGTTTGTCTATGATGTCAATGAAATATTTAATGAAGTCTTGTGCGCTACGTTCATTCTGTTCAATGATTTCTTCCTCACGGTCGGAATACAGGGCGGCATTGTCATATTCATGCTGCCGAAGTTTGCGCACGTTGTCAGCATAGATGCAAGCCTCTTGGTCTATGCGTGACTTGCATTGGATAATGCCATTTACGTCACGCTTCGGCTTGTAGTTGAACGAGCCGTCAGGCAATACACGGGCAATGGACGACATATCCCATTGTGGTGTAGAGATGGTTCGGTTTACAGACTCAACCACACGGCTTGGCTTGTTGTCTCCTTTCTTATACACAGGGTACGATTCGATGAAAAGATACCACTCGTTGTCATGGTGAACGGACTTGCGCAGCTTCACGGTCACCTTGGTGTTCGATAATGCTTTCTTCATATTCGGTTTATTCTACTTCTGATTTATACAAATTGTCTATTTCTTCTTTCGGCACATACACATAATTGCCTATCTGCCGTGACGGAATGGAATATTTGCGGATATGCGCCCATACCGAGCTGTCGTTGATGTGGTAGAGGTTGCATATCTCACCAATGGTATAACAGTCCTCTGGTTCCATACTGTATCTTCTGGGCACAGGTTTCTCTCTTTCTGCAAGACTTTCTTTTCTGGTGAGAAACATCGTCTCCAAGGCTGAGCGTTTGATTCGGATGAGTCGCTTACCGACGTTGATGGCAGGAACTGTACCATTCTTTATCAGCCGATAGAGTGTAGTACGTTCCACTCCGAACATCGCCACCGCTTCCTTCACCGACACATATTCCCTAATGTCAGGAATGTGCTGTGCCAAACGATCCAGTTTCTCGTTCTTCTCCTTTGCGTCCTTCTTTCGTTTCCAAGCCACCTTGCTGCACTTAGGCGAACAATACTGGCTGTCAAGAGTCTTGGCAAGGAACACTTCACCACAGACCTTACACTTGCGTTTGATTTCAAATCCTATTGCTGGCATGTTTTCTACTTTTAAGTATGCATTAGTATGTATTGGTAGGAACAAGTCCCACATTATCTACTTTTTTGTTGTGTTGCAAATGTGCTGCAAATAAGCGATAAACAAGCGCATAACAAAGGCATAAGAAACAAGAACCCCCATAAACGTAAAAAGCGTGCAACTCATTGAGCTGCACGCTTTTGCTTATTGTTTATTATGTGTTTACCTTTCGGCATTACTTAACCTCCTCAAAGTCGGCATCCTGGATGTTGTCGTCAGTATTCTGACCGCCTTGCTGGCCTGCCTGCTGACCTGCACCCGGCTGAGGACCGGCCTGCTGAGGACCAGCCTGCTGATACATCTGCTGAGAGGCAGCCTGCATGATGGTGTTGAGGTTGTTGATGGCCGTGTCGATAGCGGCTACATCACCACTCTTGTGGGCGTCCTTCAACTTGCTGAGAGCCTCCTCGATAGCCGGTTTCTGATCGGCCGGGATCTTGTCGCCGTTGTCCTTGAGGAAGTTCTCGGTAGTGAAAATCATCGAGTCGGCCTGGTTGAGCTTGTCGATGCGCTCACGCTCCTTCTTGTCGTTCTCGGCGTTCTGCTCAGCCTCAGCCTTCATGCGCTTGATCTCATCATCGCTCAGACCGCTTGAAGCCTCGATGCGGATGCTCTGCTCCTTGCCCGTAGCCTTGTCCTTGGCAGAGACGTTGAGGATACCGTTGGCGTCGATATCAAACGTCACCTCGATCTGAGGCACACCACGGCGAGCCGGGGCAATGCCGGTGAGGTTGAACTGGCCGATGCTCTTGTTCTGAGCCGCCATCGGACGCTCACCCTGCAGGACGTGGATGGTCACCTCCGTCTGGTTGTCGGCAGCCGTAGAGAAGACCTCGCTCTTCTTGCACGGAATGGTTGTGTTGGCCTCGATGAGCTTCGTCATCACACCACCCATCGTCTCGATACCGAGGGTCAATGGGGTGACGTCGAGCAAGACGATATCGCCCACACCACTCTCCTTGTTGAGGATAGCACCCTGGATAGCTGCACCGACAGCGACCACCTCGTCAGGGTTGACACCCTTGGAAGGCTCCTTGCCGAAGTAGTTCTTCACCAAAGTCTGGACGGCGGGGATACGGCTGGAACCACCTACGAGGATCACCTCGTCGATGTCGGACGTAGAGAGCTTAGCGTCGCGGATGGCGTTCTGGCAAGGAACCAAGCAGTTCTGGATCAGCTCGTGAGCCAGCTGCTCAAACTGTGAGCGCGTGAGGGTCTTGACCAAGTGCTTTGGCACACCACCCTCTGCCGTGATGTACGGGAGGTTAATCTCGGTCGAAGTCGTGCTTGAAAGCTCGATCTTAGCCTTCTCGGCAGCCTCCTTCAGGCGCTGCATGGCCATCGGGTCCTTGGAGAGATCGATACCCTCGTCGGCCTTGAAGCCGTTGACGAGCCAGTCGATGATCACCTGATCGAAGTCATCACCACCAAGGTGGGTATCACCATTGGTAGAGAGCACCTCAAAGACACCACCACCAAACTCCAGGATGGAGATATCAAAAGTACCACCACCGAGGTCGAAGACGGCAATCTTCATGTCCTTATTGGACTTATCGACACCATAGGCCAAGGCGGCGGCTGTCGGCTCGTTGACAATACGGCGGACATTGAGGCCTGCGATGGCACCTGCCTCCTTCGTGGCCTGACGCTGAGAGTCGCTGAAGTAGGCCGGCACGGTGATGACGGCATCCGTCACCTCCTGACCAAGGTAGTCCTCGGCAGTCTTCTTCATCTTCTGAAGCACCATGGCAGAAATCTCCTGCGGCGTATATTTGCGATCGTCAATCTGTACACGAGGATAGCCACCCTCGTTGACCACCGTAAACGGAACGCGCTCAGCCTCCTTGCGGCTCTGGTCATAGGTCTCACCCATGAAACGCTTGATACTGTAAACGGTCTTCTTCGGGTTGGTGATAGCCTGACGCTTGGCAGGATCACCCACCTTGCGCTCGCCACCTTCTACGAAGCCTACCACGGACGGAGTCGTGCGCTTGCCCTCGCTGTTGGTGATCACCACGGGCTCATTGCCCTCGAACACTGCTACGCAGCTGTTAGTTGTACCTAAGTCGATACCAATAATCTTTCCCATAATATTTCTTTTTTTATTTTTGTTCTACTTTAATGTTGCTTGGACTTTGTTGTCCGCCTATCTCAAAACAACTATTGTGCCATTTGACAAGCAGGGGTCTCGCGGCTGACAACTTGGCAGAAGCAGGACCTTTTCCCCATAGTCCTACCGCATTTATGGCAGACACGAAGCTGCTGGGGAAGAAAAGCGGTTGGCGCGGAGAGTATCAGAAAAATGGTCTGGAAAGCCACTTGGAGTTTGTTGAGCAAATAACGATATTTATCCGCCAAAGACAGGCACTCATTGAATAATATACATTCCAAGACAGATATAATGGAAAAATATCGTAACTTTGTAACTAGTTTTTACGTTATACCTATTATATATAGGATTAAGCTATCATTTAATTTATCAGTTATGAAAAGATCCATTTTGATTGTATTCGGGTTGATGCTGACAGCGCTCAATGGCTGGAGCAACGACTACAACTATCTGGTATTCGTGACCAACACTGGGCCACGAAGTATCGCTGTAGAGGACTTGGAGATGACGGTAAGCGACGGGAAGCTCGTCGTGAGAAGCGGAGCGGACGGCGAGACCTTCGACCTTTCGACCCTCACGAAGATGTATTTCTCCGACGCGGCAGTGGTTTCCATCAATGATGTGGAGGCTGGCAAAGTGCAGTCTGTCAGCATCCACGACCTCTCCGGACGCCTCGTCGGATGCTATCCTTCGCTCGACGTTGCGCGCGAGTCGCTGCCCAAAGGCGTGTATGTGGCAAAACAAGGGAACAAGAACTTTAAACTGGCGAAACGATGAAGAAAGCACTACTTATCGGAGCCTCGCTCGTGGTCTCTCTTGGCACGGCGGCTCAGACGCTGAACGTGGTCGTCGGCGAAGTGACCTACAAGATTCCAGCGTCTCAGGCTGGGAGCATGGACTATGCAGACGGATCCAGACTCACGATCCTGGGCAAAATCTTCCAACTGAAGGAAGTGACCCGCATGTATGTGGACCATTCGGACGTGGCCGACAATAGCGTCAGCGTGACCTACAATGGGAGTGCCGCCGCCGTCACCGTGGCAGGCAACTGCATGAGCCATCTCGACGTGACGGTCAATGGATCCGCTGTCAGCATTGTGCAGGACGAGACCGTGGATACGGAGATCAGCTATTCGCTCTCGGGCGCGTCGGACAACGGTTCGTTCTATATGGACGGCCACTACAAGGCCACGGTGGTCTTCGACAATCTCTCCCTCACCTGCGCCGACAGTGCGGCGGTCAACATCGAGAATGGCAAGCGCATCGCCATCCAGCTCGTCGGAGAGAGTACGCTCAAGGACAGCAAGGCAAGCCAGGGAAAAGGCGCACTGATGGTGAACGGCCACTCGGAGTTTGATGGCGACGGCACGCTCAACCTCTATGGCTACGCAAAGCACGCCTATTGGGCCGATGAATATGTACAACTGAAAAAGAAGTTCACTGGCACCATCAACATCCTCTATGCGAAGAAAGACGGCCTCAACGTGAACCAATACTTCCTGCAGAATGGTGGCCACTTCAACGTCTCTGGCACGCTCGATGACGGCATCCAGGTGTCGGCAGACGACGAGGAGGGCGGCTACGCCACGATATCGGGCGGATCGCTGACCATCGATGTGACGGCGGCAGGCTCGAAGGGACTGAAATGCGACGGCAACATCACCATCGACGACAGCAAGTCCGCGCCCACCGTGACGATAACCAATAGCGGCAAGGGAAAGTGGGACAGCGACGACCAAGAGGTGAAAGGTGCGGCCTGCATGTCGAGCGACGCCAACGTGACCATCGCGGCTGGACAGATCAGCCTGACAGCCACAGGCAGCGGCGGCAAGGGACTAAAATGCGACTCGACGCTGACCATCACGGGCGGCGACCTCAGCGTGACCACGACGGGAACAACCTATGTCAACATCGGAGGCAACCAGGAGTATGACGGCAACTACCGCGGACAACTCGACCGCCTCGACGACGCCTACACCACATCGCCCAAGGGCATCAAGGTAGGCATCAAAGCGACGGAGAGCAGCACGGGGCTGCCTGTGGGCGACATACAGATCAGCGGTGGCAACATCCATGTGACGTGCTCGGGCCAGCAGGACGGCAGCGAGGGCATAGAGAGCAAGGGCACGCTGACCATCAGCGGCGGCACCATCGACTGCAACACATACGACGACGCCATCAACTCCAGCAGCCACATGTACATCAAGGGTGGAACGATCACGGTGTATAGCAGCGGCAACGACGGCCTTGACTCCAACGGCAACCTGTACTTCTCGGGGGGAACGACGGTCGCCTACGGCACACGCTCTCCCGAATGTGGCATCGACGCCAATGAAGAAGAGGGATACACGGTGTTCTTCACGGGTGGCAATGTTTTGGGAATCGGTGGTGGCAACAACTCCCATCCCACTACGCAGGAGTCAACCCAAGGCTACGTCACCTATTCGGGCAACGTCACGGCGGGCTGCACACTCACCGTCAGCAAGGACGGCACCGTACTTGCCACCTTTACTCTGCCCTACGACTATAGCCGCGGCAACATCATCCTCACCACCGAGGGCATGACAGCAGGCGAACAATACACCGTCAGCGACGGTTCTTCCACGCAGACGTTCTCTGCCGTGCAGTATGGCAACGGAGGGCCTGGTGGCGGCGGTGGACCCGGTGGCGGAGGCGGTCCTGGTGGTGGAGGCCACGGCGGCTGGTAAACCACAGGGACCATATTGCCCACAGAAACGGTAATCCACGGGAATCACAGTCCACAACCGTTTACAACCCACAATCGACAAAACGGCCTTTCCGCAATGATTTGCTGCGGAAAGGCCGTTTTACTTTTATCTACTGATGATCAAAAAGGAGGCTTATGCCAATCCCTCGATCTCACCATTGACGATGTCGATGACCTCACTCTGAGGACGTTTGGGCAGACCCGGCATACGCATGATGTCGCCCGCAATGGCCACAATCATTCCTGATCCCGTGTTGATGACAAAGTCGCGCACGGTGAAGGTATAGCCCTCCGGCACGTTGAGCTTCTTCGCATCGTCGCTGAAGGAATACTGTGTTTTGGCGACACAGACGGGAAGTCCCTCCAAGTTCCACTCGCTGATGCGCTTGAGGGCCTTCTTGGCAGCGGCGGTATATTCCACACGTCCGGCACGGTAGATCTTCTTGGCCAAAGCCTCTACCTTGGTGGTGATGCTGTCCTCGAGCTCGTACGGATACTGGATCTCCTTCGACGGGCACTCGGCAATCTCCTTGACGCAGACGCGGGCCAACTCCTCGCAACCCTCTCCGCCGCGGACGAAGCACTCGTTGGGCGCATAGCCCACCTTCACCTCGGCACAACGGTCGGCGACGATTTTCAGTTCCTCGTCCGTATCGGTAGCATAGCGGTTGAGCGTCACGACGACGGTCTGGCCCATATTCTGGAGGTTCTCGATATGACGCTCCATGTTGGCAAGACCATTGCGCAAGGCCTCCAGCTGCTCTGCGGGCGCTGCGTCGTCGGCCATACCACCCTGCAACTTCAAGCCGCGAACCGTCACGACCAGTACGCAGAGTTTCGGACGAATACCACCCATGCGGCACTTGATGTCGAGGAATTTCTCGGCACCCAGGTCGGCGGCGAAGCCAGCCTCCGTCACGGTATAGTCGCTGTGGCTCATGGCCATCTTCGTAGCAATCAAACTATTGCAGCCGTGGGCGATGTTGGCGAACGGACCACCATGGATGAAGGCGGGCGTGTTCTCAGTCGTCTGGACGAGGTTGGGCTGCAGCGCATCCTTCAGGATGACAAGGATAGATCCCACGCTGCCCAGGTCGCGGAGGTAGAACGGCTTGCCCTCGCAGGTGATACCCAGGAGGATGTTCTCCAAACGACGGCGCAAGTCCTCCAGATCCTTTGCCAGGCAGAGGATAGCCATGATCTCCGAGGCCACAGAGATGTCGAATCCGCTCTCGCGCACCACGCCATTGCCAGCACCCAAGCCAATCACAATCTTGCGGAGCGCACGGTCATTGACATCCAGGACGCGGCCCCAATAGACCGTCTTCAGCTCGCACGGCTCTCCCTGATGACGGAAGATATAGTTGTCGAGCAGCGCGGCGATGAGGTTGTGGGCCGCCGTGATAGCATGGAAGTCACCCGTGAAGTGGAGGTTGATCTTGTCCATCGGCAGCACCTGGGAATAGCCACCACCAGCAGCACCGCCCTTCATACCGAAGCACGGACCCATGGAAGGCTCGCGAAGTGCAAGGCCGCACTTATAGCCCAAACGATTCAAGGCCATGGAGAGGCCTACGCTCACCGTGGTCTTGCCGATGCCAGCCTTCGTAGGCGACATGGCTGTCATCAGTATCATATTGCAGCGATCCACCTTGCTTTCGTCAATACACTCCAATGGTACTTTGGCAATGTACTTTCCGTAATGCTCCAACTTGTCGGCGGCGATACCTACCGTGTTAGCAACCTCCGTAATCGGCTTCAGCACGGTCTCGCGTGCAATCTCAATGTCACTTTTCATTCTTAATGTGTTTTGGTTATTCGGTAAACCCAAAGGTATTATTTTGTCTTTGCGACGGCAAAAATACCAAAAATCCACGACCCTTGCAAATAATACGGCCAAAAAAGCGACTTTTTGGCTCAATTCTCGCCAAGTGTGCAAACAAAATGGTCAGCCCACTACAACTTCAGCTACTTTTGTGCTGGTCTTTTATACAATTCACGCCCTGCCGAGCGGTCACCAGTTTGACCGCTTGACAGGGCGTGGCTTTCTGCCATCAAGGCGTGAGGGCGACTACAGCGTCTTGAGATAGTTCGTACAATCCTCGAAGGTCTCGAAGGTGTTCTCCTGCGGGATGAGCATCGGGATGATGCGATGATTCTCCAGCATATAGCGGGGCTGGGGCTGGATGATGGTCATGAGCACCTTCACGCCTTGTGCCTGGAGATCCTTGATGGCTGTCTCCATGGCATAGACACCACTCTGATCCATAAACGGGACACGGCGCATACGGATGATGACAATCTTTGCATCCTTGGGGATGTCGTGCATCACGCGCTGGAATCCCGTGATACTTCCGAAGAAGATCGGACCGTCAAGGCGCTCTATATAAATATGGTGATGGATGTCCTTCGGCATATCCTTCTCGTCCTCCCAGGGCGACTCCTTGTCAAAGGTGCTCAACTCCTTGGAACTGTAGCCATCCTCCACGAGGTCGCCGGCACGCTTCATGAAAAGCACGCAGGCGATGACCATACCAATACCTACTGCCGTGAGGAGGTCCACAAAGACCGTCATGAGGAAGACCACGATCATCACGAAGGCGTCAGACTTCGGTATGCGCCTCAGGTCCTTGAATCCGCGGAAGTCGATGATGCCCCATCCTACCGTTATCAAAATACCGGCAAGCACCGAAAGGGGTACGTATTTCACGAGCGAGCCCAGTCCGAGGAGAATGGCAAGGAGCAAGGCGGCGTGGATCATACCGCTGAGCTGCGTGCGGCCACCCGACTTCACGTTGACCACCGTACGCATCGTAGCTCCTGCGCCGGCAAGACCACAGAACAGACCCGCCACGGCATTGCCGATACCCTGGCCTATCAACTCCTGGTTGGAATTGTGCTTGGTCTTGGTGATATTGTCGGCCACAACCGACGTCAGTAGCGTATCGATACTGCCCAGGCCAGCCAGTGTGAGACCCGGGACAAGGGAAGCCTTGATGACGACCATCCAATCGATACCGTCCAGTTGCACCTTCGTGAAGAAAGGCATGGGAAGTCCGGCCGGGATGTTGCCGATGGTAAGTGCCGAGTCGAGGCCCGTGAAGAGCGAAACCACCGTGACGACCACCAGGGCCACAAGCGTGGCGGGCACCTTCTTGGTCACTTTCGGCACAAGGATGATGAGCGCAATACAGGCCAGACCCAGCAGCAGCGCAGGCACGCTAATACCTTCGGCGATGGTAGCGGGGAAATTGAGAATCATGTCCAGCGTGCTGGCGGGCGACTTCTTGCCAATAATCGGATAGAGCTGCTGCAGGATGATGATCACTCCGATACCGCTCATGAAGCCCGAGAGTACGGGATAGGGAATGTAGCGGACATACTTGCCAATGCGGATGAGTCCGAAGAGCACCTGAAACAGGCCACAGAAAATGCCGGCAAGCGACATGGAAAGAAGGACGGCGGAGATGTTACCCTGCGAGCTAGCCCATGCTCCACTCACAATGGAGGCCGTAATGACGGTCATCGGTCCCGTAGGGCCAGAGATCTGGGAGTGGGTGCCACCGAAGAGGGCTGCGAAGAAACCGAGCAGGGTGGCACCGACGAGTCCGGCCAAGGCTCCCATGCTGGAAGCCTCAGGACTGTCAACACCGCCAAATGCTTGAATACCGAATGCCAGTGCGAGCGGAAGTGCCACGATACCGGCGGTAATGCCACCGAAGACATCACCTTTGATGTTGTTTGTCTCGATAAAAGCCATGATAGGGCTAGTAATCCAAATGTAATTAAAAAATGCTAATAAGTACTCTACTATATTACGGAGTGCAAAGGTACGACTTTTTTTTGACATAAGGGAAAGATTGGCAAGGAATCCCCATTTACCGTAATATGGGTAGGTTTTTCCGTAATTTATGCTTTGCCTGATTGGCACGATTTTTGTACTTTTGCAACCGATAAGGCCCTGGCTGCGCCTTTCCACGAGATGGAAGGTCTGCGGCAGGAGTTTTCCCCCAACCAAAACAAGAAAAAGAGAAAACAACAAAAGACCTATGGAAACGATAAAGAACCAGAAGTTTGGCGGCGAGCGTCCGCTCTTCGGTGTCCACGACGTGCGCCTGGAGGACATAGAGATAGTCGATGGCGAGTCAGGCATCAAGTGTTGCAAGCAGGTGGAGTGCCACAACTCCAAGTTCTACGGCAAGTATCCGTGGTGGCATGTGGATGGAAGCCTCATCACGAATTGCTATTTTGCCCCTGGATCACGATCAGCCATCTGGTATAGCGACGACATGGTGATGAGAGACTGTGTCATCGACGGCCCGAAGTTTTTCCGCGAGATGAAGAACGTGACGCTGGAGAATGTCAAGATAACCGATGCCGACGAGACGTTTTGGCGCATCGACGGCCTGAAGATCAAGAATTTGGAACTGCACCAAGGTACCTACCCGTTCATGTTCTCAAAGAACATCTATGTGGATGGACTGGTAAGCGACGCGAAATATGTGTTCCAATACTGTCAGAACGTGGAGATTCACCATGCGAAGATCACTACGAAGGACAGTTTTTGGGAGTGCGACAACGTCGTCATCTACGACTCCGAGCTCCATGGCGAGTATCTCGCCTGGCACAGCAAGAACATCCGACTCGTGCGCTGCCATATCAGCGGCGAGCAACCTCTGTGCTATAGCGATGGCATCGTACTGGAAGACTGCACCTTCGACGCAGCCTGCGACCGCGCTTTCGAAGACTGCACGAATGTGGAGGCACGCATCAAGGGAACGATCACGGAGGTGAAGAATCCTATCAGCGGCAGAATCCAGGCCGACAACATTGGTCGCTTGACGATAGATCAGTTTGCCAAAGGACACGTCGCCAGCACTTCGGACGACGGCAACTCATTAACTTTCGAATCCAACCGATGATAGACCACACCTTCTTCGACCAACCCGTGAAACGGCGCGGCACAGGCTGCGTCAAATGGGACGCAATGCCTGCGGACGACGTGATACCGATGTGGGTGGCAGACATGGACTTTGCCGTCGCTCCTGCCATTCAAAAGGCCATCAAGGATCGGGCCGCACACCCTGTCTTCGGTTATACGCTCGTACCAGACAGCTACTACGAGTCGGTCATCCAGTGGTTCAAACGTCGCCACGGATGGACGATCGAGCGCGACTGGATCCTTTACACGACAGGCGTGGTGCCTGCCGCATCGGCCACCATCAAGGCTTTAACACTTCCTGGCGAGAAAGTGCTCGTCCAGACTCCGGCCTACAACTGCTTCTTCTCCAGCATACGCAATCAGGGATGCGAGATCCTGGAGACCCGCCTTCTGCGCGAGGGCGACCGTTTCAAGATGGACTTTGACGACTTCGAGCGCAAGTGTGCCGACGAAAAGACCACTGTCTTCCTGCTCTGCAACCCACAGAATCCGACGGGCAGGGTGTGGACGCGCGAGGAACTGGAGCGGATGAACGAGATCTGCCTACGCCACCACGTCGTGGTAGTGAGTGACGAAATACACAACGAGCTGGTCATGCCCGGCTACTCCTACACGCCGTTTGCCAGCGTGAGCGAAGCATGTCTCGACAACAGCATCACCCTGACCTCGCCGTCGAAGAGCTTCAACATCGCAGGACTGCAAATGGCCAATATAGTTACAAAGAATGCGGAGTGGCGGAGACGGATCGAACGAGTCGTCAATATCTTCGAGATTTGCGACGTCAATCCCTTTGCACCTGTTGCCATTCAGGCCGCCTACAACGAAAGCGAAGACTGGATCGACGCATTGAACCTCTACATCCACGACAACTTCGAAGTGCTGCGGTCGTTCTGCCGTGAGCACTTGCCAAAATGGCAGGTGATGCACAACGATGGCACCTATCTCGCATGGGTGGACATCAGCCAAACGGGATTGAGCGCAGACTCCCTGGCACAGAAGATCATGGAGCGGGCGCACGTCAAGGTCAATAGTGGCACGCTCTATGGCAGCATTTCGGGCGAGGGCTACCTTCGCATCAACCTTGCCTGCCCCCGATCTCTCCTCGAAGAGGCGCTGCGCAGAATCGGCGAACATTTCTGACAAGACCATCCCTACAACATACGCTTCCCCCAGAAAGGAAGAGACATTAACTAAAGCAAGGCGTTGCCCGCGCATCCTATTCAATATATAAGGAACGCGCGAGCAACGCCTTGTAGTTGATATCGGTGTACGCTATACTATTTCTGAGCGAAGCGCTCGGCCTGCTCCTGAATGAGTGCGGCGTCATCAAAATAGTTGATGCGCATGGCCTCGCGCACCTCATCCATCGTCTTGGCAGCCACTTCGCGGGCAGCATCAGATCCCTTGCGAAGGATGTTATAGATCTCCGGAATGTCCTGCTCAAACTCATGACGGCGCTTGCGGATCGGCTCCAGCATGCGCTCCAGCACCTTGTTGAGCATCTTCTTACACTTCATATCGCCAATGCCACCTGCCGTATAGGCTGCCTTCAACTCGTCGAGGCAGCTGAACTCGGGCCAAAATTCTGCGAAGTCATCGTCGGTGGAGAAAGCATCAAGATAGGTAAAGACGGCATTTCCCTCCACATGGCCTGGATCGCTGACATTCAGGTGGGTCGGGTCGGTGTACATGGTCTTCACCTTCTTCCACACCGTATCCTTGTCGTCGGAGAGATAGATGCAGTTGCCAAGGCTCTTGCTCATCTTCTCCTTGCCATCCGTGCCAGGCAGACGGCGTGCCGTCTGGTTTTCGGGCAACATGATCTCTGGCTCGGGAAAGACGGGGGCATAGATCTGGTTGAAGCGACGGACCAACTCGCGTGTCACCTCAAGCATCGGCTCCTGGTCCTCGCCGGCAGGCACGACAGTGGTCTTGAAAGCCACGATATCGGCAGCTTGCGACACGGGGTAGCAGAAGAAGCCAAGGGGAATATTGGCCTCGAAATTGCGCATCTTGATCTCAGTCTTCACCGTCGGGTTGCGCTGCACGCGCGAGACGCTGATAAGATTCATCAGATAGGTAGTCAGCTCCGCCAGTTCGGGGATGCAGCTCTGGATATAGAGCGTACACTTCTCCGGATCGAGACCAGCAGAGAGGTAGTCCAGTGCGACCTCGATGATGTTCTGACGAATCTTCTCTGGGTTGTCGGCATTGTCTGTCAAAGCCTGCACGTCGGCCATGAAGACGAACATACGATCATAGTCGCCCGCATTCTGAAGTTCCACGCGACGACGCAAACTACCGACATAGTGTCCCAAATGGAGCTTGCCAGTGGGGCGGTCGCCCGTCAAAATAATCTTTCCCATTCTATCTTTGTTTTGTTTGAATTCGAAGTTTTGGCAGCGGTCATCCGCTTTGAGGATGCAAAAATACGACTTTTATTTGGAGAAAGGGCGAAATCGCCGTACTTTTGCACGAAAAACAATACAAAGACATGGAGAGAAATTTATTTCGGTTTGAGGTTTGCGCCAATGGCGTAGAGAGTTGCCTGGCTGCCCAGGCTGGAGGCGCGGACCGTGTGGAACTGTGCGCGGGAATACCCGAAGGGGGCACAACGCCGTCGTATGGCGAGATCATGGTGGCGCGTCGGGTGCTGACGACGACACGCCTGCACGTCATCATCCGTCCGCGCGGTGGCGACTTCCTCTACACACCATTGGAACAGAAGCGCATGGAGGCCGACATAGAGGTGGCGCGCCAACTGGGGGCCGACGGCGTAGTGATCGGATGCTTACACGAAGACGGGACTATCGACATGGAGGCCAACCGCCGTCTGATCGAAAAAGCACAGGGGATGTCCCTGACCTTCCATAGGGCCTTCGACCGCTGCCGTGATCCCTTCGAGGCTTTGGAGCAACTGATCGACTTAGGCTTCGACCGCATCCTCACCTCCGGCCAGCAACCAAAGGCCATCGAAGGCGCTCCCCTACTGCAAAAGCTCCACCAGCAAGCCGCTGGGCGCATCATCCTCTTGGCGGGTTGTGGCGTGAACGAGCAGAACATACGCAGCCTCTACGAACAGACGGATATCAAGGAATATCACTTCTCTGCCCGCGAGCCGATGAAAAGCAAAATGGAATACAACAATCCCGAGGTCTTCATGGGAGACCCCAACGCCGACGAAGACACCTTGCTTTACACGACGGAGGAGCGGGTACGCGCCACTATCGCCCAACTAACAGGAGAGAAATAGCCAGACGGGACACCTAACCGTCTCATTTTGAATCAACAACAGTTTCTCATCGAAACTCAAAAAGGGTGTCAAGTCCCCCGACAACACGAGGCTTGACACCCTCTTTTGGCCCTAAAAGCGTATTTTATTAGAAAATTTATTTGTTTTTCATTTGTAGTTTGCCCAAAATACACTACCTTTGCAATCGCTTTTGGCACATAATAAAGCAAAATCCATAACTAAACCAATATAAATGAAAAGTAACAAAACTCTCACATTTCACCTGCTGGCACTCTTCGTGGTAGCGATTTGGGGAGGTACTCTCGTCAATACAAAGGTGCTTGTCCACGCCGGCATGTCGGCTTTGGAGATTTTTTACGCTCGCTACATCCTCGCTTATGTAGCCATGCTGCTGATAGCCCACAAACGCATCAAGGCCGACACATGGCGTGACGAGCTGATGATGGTGGTGCTGGGTATCACAGGTGCCTCGCTCTATTTCGTCAGCGAGAATGTGGCCATCTCCATGACCAACGTCAACAACGTCAGCTTCATCGTGAGCGCATCGCCCATCTTCACGATGCTCTTCAGCATCCTCTTCATAAAAGGCACGCGGATGACCTCCAACTTTGCCATAGGCACACTCACGGCAGTTGCCGGTGTAGCCATTGTCATATTCAATGGTCAGGGCGAGTTGCACTTCAATCCTGCGGGAGACCTCATAGCGGTGCTTTCATCCGCCTCTTTCGGTCTCTATTCCTTCCTCTTGAAGCCCCTTTCTGCGAAATACGACGCAGCCACTATCACGCGCAAGGTCTTCGGCTACGGTCTCTTGACCGCATTTCCCTTGTTCTATTTCTGGCCTTGGAAATTCCCTTTGGGCAACCTGCTACACATAGAGGTGCTGGGCAACTTGCTCTTCCTCGGCCTCATCGCGTCGTGCTGCTGCTTCTTCCTCTACAGCGTCATCGTTGACAGGCTCGGTGCCATCACTGCCTCCAACTACAACTACCTCAGCCCGCTCTTCACGGTGGTCATCGCAGCAATGTTCCTGAGCGAGCCCATGACGGTAATGGCATACGTCGGCTGCGCCTTGATTCTCATGGGCGTCTATGTCGCCAACACCACAGGATTCCTGCCCAAACGAAAGAAGTAGATTGAACTACCACCGCAAGGGGAGAGTTTGAACAAGACTTTTCAGTTAATATTGTATAGCTTTACCGTGCCGCCAGATTCCAATTAGGATTCTGGCGGCACATTTATTATACGCCTAAAACACGAAAAAAGAGATTTCTACTTTTTTTTGTTGTCTATCTGTATTTTTTTGACTACATTTGCAAAACATGAACGGCAACGAAGCAAAAATCACCAATAACTAATCAATAAAATAGCTATGATGAAAAAAATTGGAAAGACAAACGTTATCGCCTTCTTGGCAGTAATGTCCTTTGGTTTGCTGGCCTCTTGCAGCCAGGGCAACGACAACAACCCCGACAAATGGGCCCAAGATGCTATCGCTATGGCTGAGGACAGCGTGGAGAAAGTGGACAACGAGATGGTTGGCAAGTTGCTCTACATCGACAATTGCAGGCAGTTTGCCAGGAAAGCCATCGACGACAAGATCTCCGACACTTACAAAGAGATGGAAGAAAAAGTGAAGGACAAGAGCGACGAGGAGAAGTGGGAGCTTTTCAAGGGCTTCCGAGCTGACATCGACTCCGCCTTCTCCAAGATGGACCAACACTACGATCAGGTCTCTCAAGAAGAGGAAAAGAAGCTCATCGGCAAGTCGCTGAAAGTGGCTTCTGACACCCAATCATTTGACAACACCAAGACGAAGGCCGAAATTGTAGATTTTAGCCATCGTTCAAAGGTAAAAATCAAGGTGACATTGACCCCCACGAAGCCTCTGGGCAACAGTTTCAGAATGATCTTGGTCGATAAGGACCAGAAGCCCATCGCACCTTTCGCACTGATGACCATGCCCAAGAAGGCCGGCGAAACCTTAACAGTAGAAACCAACGTGCCGATAGCCTTGCTCGCCCAAACCAGTATGCTGCTCTTCGACGCACGCTAACCTCCCCTCACGGCTAAACACTAGGCGAATTCCTACTACAATGCCCCGGCTCATGGAGTCGGGGCATTGCTTTGGATCCCCTAGCTAACTCTCTGTTCTTTCCACATTTAGCTTCAGAATATGAGCACGACATCTTCTTAAAGAGTGTTGAAAAATATGGTGTTTCAAAAGAAAGTATGTACATTTGCACCATGAAACAGAATCACAAGGGCAAAGTGCTTTTTGTCATCATAACATCCATCCTACTGACATTGTGCACACAAAACATCTTTGCGCAAAAAATAAAAGACGGAAAGGCTACATATTACAGTGGCAAACTGTACGGAAGACGAATGAGCAACGGCGAGTATTACCATCCCGATAGCATGACCTGCGCACACCGCACACTCCCGTTTGGCACACGAATCCTCGTGACCAATCCGAGAAACGGCAACCAGGTCATCGTCCGCGTGACCGACCGTGGTCCCTATGTACGGGGCAGGGTGATCGACCTCTCCTATGCCGCCGCACGAGAACTGGGCTTTCTGTCTGCCGGAGTGGCCTATATGAAACTGGAAGTGGTGGATGAGGATCTTCCCCTTCCCTATTATAATAAGGAGAAAGAAGAAACCCTGAAGCTACAACCGATAGAGTATGGCATGGTGGGCGTGGGGTATGAGTTCATTCCCCAATGGCGGAAAGCGGACGACCAGCCACGGCAGGTACAAAGGAAAGTAAAACCCTCCATCACTCCTCAGAAGGCAAAGAAAGCAGCCAATGGGGCAAAAACCTCTCCCTCCCAACCCGCTACGCGCAAAGCAAAAGCCAAGGGAACAGAGGAAAACCACTGGGTCAAGTTTTTCCGCGGATTGTTTGGAGGAAACACCGGCGGATAACTCATTCCTTGACAAACCGTATCGCCAAGACTACTTGGCAATACGATTCCTCACGAACAAAAAGGGAATATTTTCCTCAACCAGACCTTTATACAAGGATTTTTTTGTACCTTTGCACTCCTTTTCGCACAAAAACAAAAACGGCTAATCAGTTTTCCAAACATGATTGAACAGGACAACAACGGTATGAAAACACCATGGACAGAGCTGGAGTTGGGCAACTCCTGCTACTCTTCCTATATCGTAGAACCCATCTTCGTACCCAAGGAGACGGCCTTTTGGCTTTGCCGTCCCGACGGCACACGAGAGGCTTCGCGCCTCACCTTCGCCGTCTTCTCACAACGTGGCACAGACGAGTGGGAGGACGACCCGATGCTGGGTCCCATTGACGTGACCCTGCTGGACGACGACAACATCCGTCCCTTTCCCACCCTCTACCTTGGCGTAGCCCCCGAAGACTTCATCCACCTAGAAGAGGAGGACGAGGAGAGCGTGACGTTCAGTTTCCACTGGATCGAAGGCGACATCACGTCGGCACAAGGAGAAGAGACAAGGGATGGTTTGCGCTTCCGCAAGAGCTTGTTTGAGGGTGGCAAGACGGTCTCCCTGAAATTGACGCCCTACGACGGCACGCCCTTTGTGCTCCACCTTCGCATTCCCGTCAAGGGTTTCCAGCTGCTCGATGCCGAGGATCGTCCTCACCAGGGCGAACTGGTCGTCGATCCCGCCACGGCGAAAGAGTATCAGTATCAGTTTGTCGGCACCCCCAACGACGACCGCTTCACCATTGCCATCAACGGCGGCCTGCATATCCTGCTCTGCATCTGGCAGGAGGACGACACGCTGACGCTGCGCGACCACAAGAACGGACTGGCCGTCGTGGGCACAATACCCGCCAAGGGATCACTCACAGAACTGATGATGCAAGGCGACGAAGCCCTCGTGAAGTACAAGGAGCACCGATGGCACATCGCTGTCAAGAGTCAGTTGACTGCGGAGGAAGACCTGCCCGAATGCACTCCCTCTGCCCTCGTAGCCCATGCTTTCCACGCCTATCGGCAAACGGAGGACAACGGGCGCGAAAGATTGGAGCACGAATTGCTCGGCATGGAAGAGCGCCTCTGCTTCCAATGGTTCTGGATGGATGAGAAAGAATGGGACTTCGACCACATCGGCCCACTACTGGAGGTTGACAAGGTGGCTGGCGACCCACAGGAGATGATGCGGCTGGCATTGGTATATGACAATTTCTGCGCATTCATGCGCCGGCTCTCCGCCCTCTCTTACAAGAACGGAGGACGAATCGAGGTCGATCAGCTTCAGGCACGCAACAACAAGCGGAAGATAGCGCGCTGCGTGCGCCATATCGCCAAGCACCGCTCTGGCGAGATCAACATTTGGGAACTGGAAGAGTCCGCTCGCGAAGAGATCGTGAAACTCTTCCGCATCTTCCGAAACGAGTTTGTCAAAGAGCTTGAAGCAGAGGGATAGCAACAGAAGGACACCACTTCAAAAAAGACCCTAACATAAGAATGACTGATAGCCATGCTGGTCAAAGCATGGCTATCAACTTTTCTACCAACCGCGGCAACGCATACTGATCCAAATCGGCCTCATCCACCCAGCGATAGCCTTCGGGAAGCGCTGGAGGAACGGCGGGGTGATAGAAATAGAGGTCAGCATAGAGCACACGATGGGTGAGAACATGCTTCACGCGCTGCGCCCGAAGTTCATAGACGGGTCGCACCTGCGAAGCATCCAGGAGCACTGGCTCCCACAGACCCTGCCAGATGTCACCAGCCCCTCGCTGATGGATAGCCGTCCGTCCGTCGCAACGGAGATACAGATAGATCAGCTTGCGCTCTTTGACGCTCACGGTCTTTCGTTTGACGGGCATTTCCCCCACACGCCCTGTTCGCAACGCTTCACAGGTTTCAGCCATCGGACACACCTCGCAACAAGGCGACTGCGGCACACACTGCGTTGCGCCAAAATCCATCATCGCCTGGTTGAAATCCGCAGCCCGCCCCTTGGGAAGCAGCGACTGCGCCAGTTCGGCAAAAGTCCGCTTGCCTTTGGCGTCATTGATAGGGGTGTCGATGCCAAAGTAACGACTCATCACACGGTAAGCGTTACCATCGACGGCAGCGTAAGGAAGGCCAAAGGCAAAGGAGGCGATAGCGGCAGCAGTGTAGTCGCCAACCCCTTTCAGACCACGGATGGCCTCATAGGTGTCTGGAAAATGTCCCAAGGCGGCTATCTGCCGTGCAGCGGCATGGAGATTGCGTGCCCTCGAATAGTAGCCGAGTCCCTGCCACATCCGCAGCACCTCGTCCTCGGAGGCAGCAGCAAGCAGATCTACCGTGGGCCATTTCTCCAAAAAGCGGCGCCAGTAGGCTTCTCCCTGCACCACCCGCGTCTGCTGCAAGATGATCTCGCTGAGCCAGACGGCATAGGGCGTTCCCGCCTCGCGCCAGGGCAAGGAGCGACCATGGGAAGCATACCATGTGAGCAGTGTGTTAGTAAAGTTCATATTGCAAAGGTACGGCTTTAGTTCCCGCTACCGTTGACCAAAGGCAATAAAATGGCTTCGTTTTAATATTTTTAGGACTCACCGGCCCTGTAGTTGCCGAAGATTTTGTAAATTTGCACACTTATTATTATAAAAAGCAAGACAAATGGCAGGCACAAAGCAAATCAAGACTGCGCTGATCTCGGTCTTCCACAAAGATGGCCTTGAGGATCTCCTGAAGAAACTGAACGAAAATGGTGTGAAATTCCTTAGCACTGGCGGTACCCAGAAGTTCATTGAGTCGCTGGGCTACGAGTGTCAGAAGGTGGAGGACGTGACCTCCTATCCTTCCATCCTTGGCGGACGAGTCAAGACTTTGCACCCGAAGGTGTTCGGAGGCATTCTCGCACGCCGCGACAACGAGGGGGACCGCGAGCAGATGAAGCAGTATGACATCGTGCCCATCGACTTGGTGATCGTCGATCTCTATCCGTTTGAGCAGACCGTGGCAAGTGGGGCAAGCGCAGAGGAGATCATTGAGAAGATCGACATCGGCGGCATCTCGCTCATCCGCGCCGGAGCCAAGAACTTCAAGGACGTTGTCATCGTGCCGAGCAAGGGCGAATACGCCATGCTGGGCGACATCCTGGCAGCCAAGGGTGCACAGACAGAGCTGGAAGAGCGCAAGAAGTTTGCCGAAAGAGCATTTGCCGTAAGCAGCCATTACGACACGGCCATCCACGAGTGGTTTGCCAAATAATGCTTTTTGCCGGGCACATTACACAATAACAACAAAAAGTCAAGAAGAAAGAAGGAATGAAACTCTTTTCATTTATCCAAGAGATAGCAATGGACCTGGGAACGGCCAACACCATCATTATCAGCGATGACAAGATCGTGGTGGACGAGCCTTCCGTTGTGGCCCTGGACCGACGGAGCGGCAAGATGATTGCCGTCGGTGGCGAGGCGAAGATGATGTACGAGAAGGAGCATGCCAACATCCGCACGATCCGCCCGCTCCGCGATGGCGTGATCGCCGACTTCACGGCTTGCGAGCAGATGATCCGTGGCCTTATCAAGATGGTCCACACGGGCAGCCGTATCTTCTCGCCGTCGCTGCGCATGGTGATTGGTGTGCCTTCGGGCAGCACCGAGGTGGAGCTCCGCGCGGTTCGCGACTCTGCAGAGCATGCCGACGGACGCGACGTCTATCTGATATTCGAGCCGATGGCTGCCGCACTGGGCATTGGTATTGACGTGGAGGCTCCTGAGGGCAACATGATCGTCGATATTGGTGGCGGAAGCACGGAGATTGCTGTCATCTCGCTGGGTGGCATTGTGAGCAACAACTCCATCCGCGTGGCTGGCGATGACCTCACGGCAGACATCCAGGAGTATATGAGCCGGCAGCATAACGTCAAGGTCAGCGAGCGTATGGCAGAGCGCATCAAAGTGCATGTTGGCTCCGCGCTGACAGACCTGGGCGAGGATGCACCTGAGGACTATGTCATCCATGGTCCAAACCGCATCACAGCGTTGCCTATGGAGGTGCCGGTTTGCTATCAGGAGATAGCCCACTGCCTCGACAAGACGGTGGCAAAGATCGAGAATGCCGTGCTCTCTGCCTTGGAGAACACGCCGCCCGAACTCTATGCAGACATCGTGAAGAACGGCATCTGGCTCACTGGTGGCGGAGCGCTGCTTCGTGGTCTCGACAAGCGACTCACCGACAAGATCAACATTCCCTTCCACATCGCCGAGGATCCGCTCCATAGCGTAGCCACGGGTGCGGGTATCGCTCTGAAGAACGTTGACCGCTTCTCATTCTTGATGAGATAAGAGGCGATTGGATTTATATCACAAAACGAAGAAGTATTGGATGGTCTGACCTCAGACTATTCAATATTTCTCATGTAAAAAGCGCCGATGCACAATCTTACGGAGTTTTTGTCGCGCAATGTCCACTGGTTTCTCTTCATCATCCTGGAGATTATCAGTGGAGTTTTGTTGTTTCGTTTCAACAGCTATCAGGCCAGCGTGTGGTTCACGTCGGCCAACTATGTCGCAGGTATCGTCTATGAGCAGGAGGCCAAGCTCCTGTCGTTCTTCAGCCTACGCGAGAACAACGAGTTGCTGACGAAGCGCAATCTGGAATTGGAGCAGCAATTGAAAGCGCTCTCCAACCAGCTATATGACCAGACCAAAGACTCCACTTACCTGAAGCGTGGGCAATTCAGACTGCTCAACAAGTACCATTTGATTCAAGCCAAGGTGGTGGCGAACTCGCTGGATCGCCCCGAAAACTTGATGACCATCGACCGGGGAAGTGCTGACGGTGTGAAGAAAGACATGGGTGTGGCTTGTGGCAACGGTGTCGTAGGCATCGTCTATTTGGTCAATACCCACTACTCCGTAGTGATACCTGTGCTCAACAACAAGTCGAATATCAGTTGCTCCATTGATGGTCGCGACTACTTCGGGTATCTCCACTGGTCAGGCGACGCGCCCAACATCGCCTATCTGGACGATGTGCCCCGCCACGCCCGCTTCAAGATTGGCGACCGGGTAGTGACAAGCGGCTATTCGGCCGTGTTCCCCGAAGGCTTGTTGGTCGGCAAGGTGAAGAAGGTGTTCAACTCTGAGGACGGACTTTCCTACCGCGTCCAGGTCGTATTGTCCACCGACTTTGCCAATCTACGAGACGTCTGCGTCATCGACGCTCCACAACTCGCCGAGCGGAAACAGATCATGGAGGCTGCCAAAGACTCCATCAAGTCGCCATCGGAGAACTAAACGTACGGCATACTATCTTTTGCCGAGAACATCTACCGGCGTTTCAGCAGACTTGGCCGGTTCTGCAATCAAGGCTGCAAACGTGTTTCCATGCTTTAGGGCAATAATATATAATAAGGAGAAAGAAGAAAAGATGAATGTTGACTTGCTTCGAAGAGGCGCGCTCTTCGTCATCCTGTGCCTCGCACAAGTGCTGGTGCTCAACCATATCCACCTCTTCAGTTGTGCCACACCGCTACTCTATGTCTATTTCATCATCAGCATCCGTCGCCACTATCCACGCTGGGGACTGTTGTTGTGGGGATTCTGCATGGGATTGCTGCTCGACACGTTTTCCAATACGCCGGGCGTCACGGCCGCCTCGCTCACCCTGCTCTCCTTCGTGCAGCCCTATCTGCTGGCCTCGTTCATTCCCCGCGAAGCGGCCGAAGACCTGAAGCCATCCATTGCCACTTTGGGCGTGAGCAAATACACATGGTATAGCTTCTTCAGCATCCTGCTTTTCTGCGTCGTCTTTTTCTCGTTGGAGCAGTTTAGCTTCTTCGATCCCATCCAGTGGTTACTGAATGTGGGTGGAAGCACGCTGCTGACATTCCTCCTTGTTTTTGTCATTGATAACGTGAGGGGCCGCTAATGAAGAATTTTGACTTGGAGAAGAGGCGCTATGTGCTTAGCGCCATCGCCTCGCTCATCATTGTAGTCTATATTATCCGGTTGTTCTCGCTGCAGATAGCCAGCGACGACTACCGCAAGAGCGCCGACTCCAACGCGTTTCTGAAGAAGATAGAGTTTCCCTCGCGCGGCACCATCACTGACCGAAACGGCAAACTACTGGTCTACAACCAACCGGCCTACGACATCATGGTGGTCATGAATGAGGAGGCAGGCCGACTGGACACCATGGACTTCTGCAATGCCCTGGGCATCACAAAGGAGTTTTTCAAGAAACGTATGGCAGAAATCAAGGATCGGTCGAAAAACCCTGGCTACTCACGATTCACCCAACAGTTGTTCATGGGTCAATTGCCAGACAAGGAGTTCAGCGCATTCCAAGAGAAGATCTTCCGCTTCCCTGGCTTTTACATCCAGCGTCGCAGCATCCGACAATATAAAGAGCCGCTGGCAGCCCATCTACTGGGCGATGTGGCAGAGGTCTCACAGGGCGACATTGAGGAGGACGACTACTATCAGCCGGGTGACTACATCGGCAAGCAAGGCATAGAGCGGCAATATGAGAAGGATCTGCGCGGTCGTAAGGGCGTGCAAATCCTACTCCGCGATGCCCGTGGGCGTATCAAAGGACGCTACAAGAACGGACAATTTGACCAAAAGCCACTGCCAGGCAAGGACATCCAGCTTGGACTGGACGCGGAGCTGCAGAAGCTTGGAGAACGTCTGATGGAGGGAAAACTCGGTGCCATCGTAGCGATAGAGCCCAAGACGGGGCAGATACTGGCGATGGTGTCATCGCCGACTTTCGATCCCAGGACCATGATCGGCAAACTGCGTGGAAAGAATCAGGCACAACTGACGCTCGACCCTGCCAAACCGCTCATCAACAGAGCCATCGGCGGACAATATCCACCGGGAAGTACATTCAAGACGACACAGGCCGTGACCTTCTATACAGAGGGTATCGTCAGCGACTCCACTCGCTATCCCTGCGCCCACGGATTCTCCTTCAAGGGACTCCACGTCGGTTGCCACTCCCACGCGGCTCCTATCTCGCTCATCCCGGCCATCAGCACGTCGTGCAATAGCTACTTCTGCTGGGGATTGTACTATATGTTGTCCAATAGGAAAAAGTATCCGACTCTCGACGACGCGATGAACGAGTGGCGCGACTACATGGTCTCGCAGGGCTTCGGCTACAAACTGGGCATCGATCTGCCTGGCGAGCGCCGCGGAATGATTCCCAACGCACAGTTTTATGACAACGCCTTTGGCCGTTGGAACCCGCTCTCGGTCATCTCCATCTCTATCGGACAGGGAGAGGTCAATGCTACGCCACTGCAAATTGCCAACCTGGGTGCGACGATAGCCAACCGCGGCTACTATATCACGCCACACGTGGTACGCCATATCAAGGGAGGACGCATCGACCCCAAATACCTTGAACGCCACCAAACAAAGGGCAGCCATCAAGCCTACGAGGAGGTGGTCAAGGGCATGGTCTCTTCTGGTATTCGTGGTACGTGTGCCCATGCTGTGCATCCCGGTTATACGATAGCAGGAAAAACGGGTACGGCCCAGAACCGCGGAAAGGACCACTCCGTGTTTATGGGCTTCGCACCGGTCGATACGCCGAAGATCGCCATTGCCGTCTATGTGGAAAACGGTGGCTGGGGTGCCGTCTATGGTGTGCCCATCGGATCGCTGATGATGGAACAGTATATCAACGGCAAACTGACGGAGGCGGACGCGAAGAAGGCTGCCGTGATACAAAGCCGCCACATTTCCTACCCCTTCAAATCACCTATGAGCCGTGCCGACTCACTGCGTCTCGACTCGCTGAAGCGCATCAACGCCATCAAAGACTCGCTGAAGGTCGAACGCGACAAGCAGAGAAAGAAACTGGAGGAAGACAAGGAAAGAAAGCAGCAAGACAGCAAAAAGGAACAACCGCAAAACGACCCCGCCATCAGGGTGGAGAACGAGATAAAGCCACAGAGCGAGGAACGACGGCGCGACGACGACAAAGACCATAAGCCGTCGCGCAAGGAAAACGACAAGGAAAGCAAGAAGGAATAGATAGATTATCATGGGAATGGAAAAGTCGGACAATCAGAAAGGTATCCTCCAGTCGCTCGACTGGTGGACGATTGGCATATACCTTGCCCTGCTCGCCTTCGGATGGGTAAGCGTCTGTGGTGCGAGCTATACTTACGGTGACACCGAAATTTTCTCGCTCTCCACGCGCTCGGGCATGCAGATCGTTTGGATAGGCACGAGCATCTGTTTGGGATTTGTCATACTGATGCTTGACGACCGCTACTTTGACACGTTTGCCTATGTCATCTTCGGACTACTTGTCCTCTTGCTTTTTGCGACGATATTCAATCCACACGAGATCAAAGGCTCCCGATCGTGGCTCGTCCTGGGAAGCCTACGATTGCAGCCTGCCGAGTTTGCCAAGTTTGCCACTGCGCTCGCCATATCCAAACTCATGAGCACCTATGGATTTGACATCCACAACCTCAAGCATTTTGCTGCGGCCTGCGGCATCATCCTCGTGCCTATGATCTGTATCGTAGGACAACGAGAGACGGGTTCGGCGCTCGTCTATCTGTCCTTCTTCCTGATGCTCTACCGCGAAGGAATGCCCGGCGGTTTCCTCTTTACGGGCGTGGCAATGATCATCTACTTCGTCATTGGCATCAAGTTTGAGCAGTCTATGCTTTTCGACACGCCCACCTCGGTGGGTAAGTTTTCCGTGCTCCTGCTCGTCCAACTGTTCTCCTCCGGAATGGTCTATGCCTACAATGGCGACCGTCCCCACGCGCTGCGCCTGCTGGGCTTGTGTCTTGGCGTGACGGTGTTGGCTTTTCTCTTCTCAGAGTTTGTCATCCCCTTCGACATCGTTTGGGTACAACTCATCCTCTCCGCACTGCTCATCGGCTACTTGATTTACAACGCCCTGCGCACCCGGTTCATCACCTACCTCTACGCTGCGTTGTTTGCCTTGGGTTCCATCGCCTTCTTCTACTCTGCCGACTACGTGCTCAACGACGTGATGCAGCCCCACCAGCGCGTACGCATCAACGTACTGCTCGGACTGGATGACGACCTGGCAGGAGCAGGCTACAACGTTCATCAGAGCGAGATTGCCATCGGATCGGGCGGATTGCAAGGCAAAGGTTTCCTCAACGGTACACAGACAAAGCTGAAATTTGTTCCCGAGCAGGACACCGACTTCATCTTCTGTACGGTCGGCGAAGAAGAGGGATTCCTCGGTTCGGCTGCCGTCCTTCTGCTTTTCCTCGCCCTCATCACCCGTCTAATGAAGATTGCGGAACGACAACCATTCAAATTCGGACGTGTCTATGGCTATTGCGTGGCCAGTGTCTTCCTCTTCCACGTATTCATCAACGTCGGCATGGTGCTCGGACTGACCCCTGTCATCGGCATCCCCCTACCCTTCTTCAGCTACGGAGGTTCCTCGCTTTGGGGATTCACCATCCTCCTTTTCATCTTCCTGCGCATTGATGCAGGCAGAAATCTCATCCGAAGTTGAGGCACCGCCAGAAAGAACAGACACCTCCGGCTTAACGAAAATAGAGGTATTGATGAAACGTCAGGTTATTCATCAACACCTCTATTGCTATTTTACCACCTTCTTGCCCGATTCGACCCATCCATTGTAACCCTGGTCGAGTTCTATGACTTTGTAGCCACTCTTGACAAGGATGTGAGCGGCTTTCTTACTTCGTCGCCCGCTACGGCAATAGACCGCCAACACCTTGCCCACCGGAAGTATGGAGAGGGCATTCGCCTCGAAGTCATCTTTGAGTACGTCGATGTTGATCGCGTTTTCGATATGGCCCGCCTCAAACTCCTCTGCCGTACGAACATCCAAGCGCACTACGGAGGTATCGGCTATCAGTTTCTCGAAAGCATCCGATGAGACGCTCTCAAACCCACGGTCCTGTGCATGGCAGGAGAAAAAAGCGCAAAGCAAGGACAACAGGCTTACTATTCTTATTTTCTTCATGTTGCAATTTTGATTATAGCTTAATGTTTCACCAACTGCAAACCGACATCCGAGACACCCGTCAGTTGGTCGCGTCGCATATTGTGGTGGACGGTGACGTAGAGAGAGTCACCATCACGCAAATTCAGTTCCTTGACTTTAGCAGAAATAGAAGCCGATGTGATACCCATCCTGCCGATAGGCTGTCCCTTCTCGTTGAGGACATGAATTTGAACAGTATCTGGATCGACGTTACCAGACGGGTAAGTCTCGTAACAGACTATCAAACTAAGGTCGCGATAGGGAAAACGATGGTTGACGCGAAGGCTCAGATTGACATCCACCTCACAACTCTTCTGGCGCGAAATGGCAAAGCGGACGGTGTCATTTCGTCCCCACCCGTCGTCATTGACTGGCTCAAAATGGTCATAGACGCGCGCATCACGACAACTGGCCAATAACGTGACAGCCATCACCAGTGTGGTAATGGCTGCCATAAAGGTTCTATTTGCTTTCATTTCCACCTGCGTTTTCCTTCACTTCTCCATGATGAGGAGGCATCGGCGGACGTTGCTGCTGTGTCTCGCCCGTCTCTGCAGCCTTCTCATGGGAACGACGGGGCTGTTGGGATGATCTTTCCATGGGACGCTGCCTGCCCTCACCACGCTGACCTCCCTCTCGCGATGGTCTATCCCCACGCGGTTTGCCCTGTGGGTGCGGACGACGAGTGGCGTCTCCCTGTCGAGGTGGCTGGGCAGCGCTGGGTTTCTTCTTCTTTTTCTTCTTTTTCTGAAACTTATCAAAACGACTGAGGTCGCCATCGGCCAGCAAGTCGGCCGATTTGGCCTCTGGCTTCACACTACCATCATCAAGAAGCGACAATGGTTTCTCTCCCTGACGGTTGAGTTCGATGATCTCACGTGCTCGACGAGCCGAAATCGTCTCCACATTAGCCATCTTCTTACGGTCGGTCGAATAGGTACACTCGCCACTAAGAATATCCGTCTTCACCAGGAAGTATTCCGCGTCCAAGGTGAAGAGTGACACCTCCCGGCTCGGCAGTCGGCGTGCAGCCTCCATGTAGTCATCGACCTCATAGTTGAGACAGCATTTAAGTTTGGCACACATACCCGCCAGTTTGGTAGGATTGAGACTGACCCCTTGAAAACGAGCGGCATTGGTGCTGACGCTGGAAAAGTTTCTCACCCATGTGGCACAACACAATTCGCGTCCACAAGGTCCTGTTCCACCGATACGGCCAGCTTCCTGGCGCGCACCGATCTGTTTCATCTCAATGCGAACGTGGAAAGCGGCTGCAAGGTCCTTGATCAACTGACGAAAATCTACACGCTCATCGGCAATATAATAAAAGATGGCTTTGTTACCATCACCTTGGTATTCCACGTCGCCAATCTTCATCTTCAGTCCCAGTCCCTTGGCTATCTCGCGACTTTGGATCATGGTGGCGTGCTCACGTGCCTTCGCTGCGGCATACTTCTCCATATCAGCCTCTTTGGCTATGCGGTAGATACGACGTATGTCTTCGGGAGACTTGATGTTGGCCTTCTTGATTTGAAGCCGCACAAGCTGTCCTGTGAGTGTCACTACACCAATGTCGTGACCCGGATTGGCCTCTACGGCCACGATGTCGCCCTTCTTGAGGTCAAGGTTGTTAACGTTGTGGTAATAACCTTTGCGCGTATTCTTGAACTGCACCTCCACAAGGTCGGTCGTTGCGTTGTTGCCCGGCACGTCAGCCAGCCAGTCGTAGGTGTTCAACTGGTGGTCCTGTCGTCCACAACCACGGCCGCACAAGCCACGGTCGGTGCCGCGCCACAACTCATATTTCATATTTTTAAAGTCCATAATTGCTTTCTGATTCGTTTATTATCTCAGGATGAGTACAATGAGTTTCAACGCCATATCGAAGAAGACGATTTTTCCGTTGGCATTCTGACCGATATCACGGATAGCCGTAGCAAACAACTCGCTGATCTCTATCACATTGCGCTCATTGATATAACGGGCGAAATTGCGGGAGAAAGCAGCCTCTTCGCGCGACTGGTAGCAGAGCTCTGGAATATGGAAATTATACATAAAGTTCTCCCTCACCTGCTCAATGAAGTAGGTGAGCATCCGCTTCTCCTTCTCGCGTCCCATTTCTGCTGCCTGTTGGCTCCACGCCTTCAGGTCGCCTATCCTCCGCATATAGCACAACCGCATGAGCGATTGAAACATTTCGAAAAACTCGGTGTTCTCATTGTTGGGAGAAAGGAGCTGCATGGCCTGCAGCCAACTGCCCTGCGCCACATGGGCGGTCTGCCTTGCGGTCTCGTCGTCAAGACCCCTTCGGTCGCGAAGAGCCTGGACCAGTTCGGCTTCGTCTATGGCCTTCACGTCAATACGCTGTGTACGGCTACGGATGGTGTCGAGCAAGAGGTTGGGCTCTTCGCTTACCAACATAAAGACGGTATGCTGGGGTGGCTCTTCAAGGAGTTTGAGGATACCATTGGAGAACTCAGCTCGGGCACGCTCGGGCAGCCAGATGATGCTCACCTTATAGCCGCCAAGGCTCGACTTGAGTGACAACTTACGCAAGAGCTCGTCGCCCTCGCGGGCCGTGATGATACCCTGCTGGGTCGTTGCCCCCATTTGACGAAGCCATTGCTCAATGGTGAAATACGGGCTGCGCATGATCAGCTCATGCCAGGGCTTCGCATAGTCGTCGCTGACGGGCTTGTAGTCGCTCGAAGATCCAGCTTTCTTGATGGTGGGGAAGGTGAAATGGAGGTCAGGGTGCTCCCACAACCGCAACATCGCCCGCGCATTGGGGGCGGTGACAGGCAGCGACGGCGTACCTTCGCTAAGCAGATAGGCCGCAAAACCCATCGCCAAGGCCAATTTGCCCACACCGGGCGCGCCACAAAACAGCAACGCCTGGGGGACACGGTCTTCGCGTGCGGTCTGCACCAGACGACGTATCACGTCCTGCTGGCCTATTACTTCGCTGAAAGCATTCTCCATCTCTCCGCTTCTCTCGATATTGGTTTTAGGGTACAAAGTTAATAAAAAAGGTTCAAACGAGGGCGCAACAGACCACATTTTATCTTGAGGGAGATTTTATCTGCAGGATGCGCAAGGACAAAAGGCGGTATTGACCCTTCCATTTCACCCCCAAAAAGCATATTGACTTCACCGGCCCACGAAGTTAACTTCATCGCCCTACGAAGTTAACTTCATCGGCTCATGAACTTAACTTACTTTTTTACCCCACCTGACACCTCATTTAGAGGGACGCTGCGCAGACACTATAAAAAGGAAAAAATCAAGGTGTCCCGATGGATGCTCACGACCAATGAGCTTCTGCTTCGGGACACCTTGACTGCAAAAGGGTAAACGAGCAACGCCTACCCCACCTATTAATTATCTACGTCTATCTTACGACAACTTTACGGCCCTTGACGATATAGACGCCAGCCTTGAGGGGCACGCGAACCGTGCTACCGCCAACTGCATTGACCTCGCACAACTTGCGACCATCGAGTCCAAAAACGGGAACGACTCCCGAGCGATTGGCAATGACCACCAACTCGCCCTGGTCGCCGTAGAAACGATTAAGTTCCGATTCTCCGACCTGCTGGATGGCAGAAGGCGTATCGCCAGCCACATAGACAAAGAGCTGGGCAGGATTCATTCGGTAGCTATAGCCCTTCATCTCTGGGTCCAAGATATAGAGTTTCCATTCGTCCATCGAGGAAGGAAGATAGTCATACATGTCGTTAACATAGGCATTGAAGATACAGGTAATGCTACGGTCGCCATCAAACTCTTCCGGCAGAACGCTCGTCGAGACATAGGTAATTGCGCCATTGCCCGGCAAGTCGGTTGTCTCCATCTTATTTTGATAAGTTTTGGAAGGATACCCCCACATATCCATTCTATACATCAGAGAGGTTGATTCGCCATTGTTCTGTATTCCATAGGTGAATATGGCATCGCCATCCTTGACCAAGGGTGCCTCCACAGTATGGCCATAAATGGTAGCATTCTCCCTTTCGTACTCGCCAGGTTCCGCGTTGGTCGTGGCACTGACCAAGAGCAGCGGCTCTACCGTGACCGTGCCATCGCCAGGCTGAAGTCCAATGATCGCGCGGCAACCATTGGTATAGCCGTCGGCATCCGAGCCAGATCCAGCACCTCCCTTGTCAGGATTGAGGAGGGAAATGTCAAAATAGCCGTCTTGATAACCACCCCAACCCCAGTTGATGTGATAAAGACCATCGCCGTCGGAACCATCACAAACAAACTGGTGGCCAACGGTAGAACTGTTGCCGCTATACATGACAGGACGCTTAGCTTGCAGCTCGGCATCCAATAGGTTCATCCAGTCCTCTAAAGAATAGTTGTCGCGCTCCACTTCCTGCATGGTCTCAGCGTCATAACCGAAATACTTCGTGAGTTTGGCAAGGAATATATTGGCTCCAGAACCGCTACTGGTATAGTCCATCTGGAGTGCTGCGCCACAATGCAACATCAGTTTGGCGACAGCATCGGCTTCCTCTTGCGAGTAGTAGCCTTCCTCGTAGATATCGAGCATTCTGTCCCAATCGTAGGGTTCACCCTTTTCAATGGCCGGCACGCTCAATCGCTTGGTATGGGTCGTATAAGCAGGAATGTCTGCCATGAGTGCTTCAGGGAAACGCCAATAAGCAAAGACGTGCGCCAATGCCGTAGCCACACAGCCGGTGACCGTCTGCTTGGTGCCGTCCTTTGGACAGAGATTGTTGAAGGGAGCATACTGATTCCACATTCTGTCACCCAGCAAAGGAGCTACGACGGGTAGTGCGGCCTTGGCCTGAGATCGGCGCTGAGCCTGGGATGCCGTCTGCACGGCCATAGGCTGCTGATGAGAGAGGTCATCGACCAAATGGGAATAGAGGTCGAGAAACATCTTGTAACCATCGGGAAGCTTGGTCACATCATAAGTGCCACGATCGGAATAGGCTACGATCTCGGGCAACAGGTCGTCTCCAGAGACAATGGTAAATCCCATTCCCTTATCATGCGGAAAAACATAATAGGCACGAGATTCGCCTGTTGCAGGGGAAGCGTTCAGACGCTTAGCAGTCTCGATGGAGGCAGAGGAGAGTGTGGCGCCAAGGCTGGTTGCCTGACGCTGCGCAATAGCTTTTGCCTCATTGAAGGTACGCTTTTTGGCCGAAGTGCCGACACAAACCAACAGAAGGAGGGATGCGAGCGTGAAGATGGAGAAACGGTGAGTCATTAATAATTTGTTTATAGCAGAAGCCAAGAGCATCGGGCTTCTATTCGACGAAAAAAATATGCGCGTATCACAAGTGAGCAATACACGCATATTTCTATATCACATATTGTAACGTTCTATCTTATTCCAAGCCAAGGGCCTTCTTTGCCTCAGCATTTTCGGGGTCGATCTGAATGAGCTTCTCGAAATAGCTCTTCGACGTCTCTGCATCATTCTTGCCAGCATAGTAGTAGCCGAGGAAGTAATAAGCAGCAGAGAGATAGTTCTTCGTATTGGCATCGCTCTTGTCTGCCTTGGCCTCTTCATACTCTGCGACCTTCGTATAGAGATCGCGAACCTTGTCGAGATCCTTCAACTTACCGAGAGCGACCGAAGCCTCGGCCACCCAGCACCAATCCTTTAAGGTGGGGAACTTCTCGGTCATCTTCTCATAGACATCCATGGCCTGCGTATAATAGCCAACAGCCTTGGCGTGGTCGAGGCTGTCAACCTGATCACCCATCTTGATATAGATGCCAGCGAAATCAGCCCAGTCGGTAGAGGTGATATTGGTGCCCTTCTCCAGGTACTGACGCTGGAAATCCAAGGCCTTGTCACCGTCGCCCAAACCAGCATAAGCGGCAGACAACTTGCTGAGCGGATCAACCTCACCCGGCTTCAGCTCCAAACACTTGTTGTAGGCATTGATAGCCTCCTGGAACTTGTCGTTGCCGGCCAGAGCCTGACCATAGTAATAATAGTCGTTATAATTCTTCTGCTCCTTACCGCGCATCACGTTCTCGCTGTAGGTCAGGGCCTCAGGGAACTGGTTTTGATCAACGGCAGCCATGACGGCAAGACGGCTCAGATACTCACTGCCGGCATACTTCTGCAGACCATGACGAGCTACCTCGAGCGCATTCTTAGCGTTGCCAGAATAGAATTCAGCTACGATGTACTGGTAGTAGGCCGTCTCGTCAAGCTGGGTCTTCGGAGCCTTGGCAAACCACTTGGCAGCCTCGGCATACTTCTGGTCGGCGAGCATGATCTCAGCAGCCTTCACCTCGACGGGATAGTCCGGCTTTACCTGACGAAGCTCCTCCAACTTCTTCACAGCCGTCTCAGGACTGACGTGGCGATAGACGCGAGCATAGCGCTCATAGGCGAGAACGTTCTGCGGATCAATACTAATAGCCGTCTGGTATTGCGTGGCGGCAGCACCAGCATTACCTACACTGTCCTGAAGGGCAGCAATGTCACCCAAGAGCATATAGGCATTGCTCTGGTTCATCTTCTTGTTGGCCAAGACGAGGTCTGCCATCTCCTGTGCCTTCTCGAAATTGTGAACCTGAAGATAGATGGTACCCAAGCCAACGATGGCATCGGCATCCTTCTTGTACTCCTTCAGATAGTCCTTCACCAGATCCTTGGCAGCCTTGGGGTTGTTGGGATCAGCGTTGAGGGCCGCAGCAATGGGCTTGAGGGCTTCCTGATAACTCACTTCCTGTCCGAAAACGGGTGCCGACAAGCTCAGCGTCAGCACACCAGCTAAAAGATATTTTTTGACTTTCATACTCTTAAAGAATTTCTTTGTTTAATACACTCGTTATCTCACTCTCTGAAGGCTGTTTGATTCTATGACATCACAGCCTTGAAAAGGTTTAATGCTATTGCTTAATATTTACCTGTCGCACCTGAATGTCACCACGGTAGGGCAGAATGCCCGACTTCAAGATAATCAACTGGCCGATCGGTCCTGTGATATAATTGGAGAAGCTCCATGGCAAGGCACGGAAGGGGTCAACTACGATGCAGTAGATAGTACGGCAGAAGGGATAGTAACCATTGAGCAGATAATACTGATAAGGCTTAAAGCTATTGCTCTTTGTAGCCTCGTCCTGCGTAGAGACCGACATCACCGTGATGTCCTTCAAGAAGGTGAGATTGGTACTGTCGCGGGTGTCGCTGATCCAGTTGGAACCCACCACGCCAATGGCATTGGGAGTCCGCTTGACATAGTCGATCACGCCCCTGCTCGATTTGGCTGCGACAATATTCTTCTGAGTGATATGCTTGCCTCCAAGCAAGGAATCCTCCACCCAGAACAACGTGCCAGAGGCACGATTGTCGAACACCACCTCGATATCGCCGAGAGATGAATGTTTGTATATTTGATTCCACTTCGTCACCTCGCCGCTGAATATCTTGCGTGCAGCCGCCTCGGTGATGAGAGTATCTCTGTTGTTTCGATTGACAATAAGGGCTACGCCATCATAGCCGATAGGGAAGGAAACAGCCTTGGTCTGTTTGGTCGAAAACATCGCGCTCTCGCCCTTGGTCAGGTCGCGGGAGGTGATGAGCAGACACGTTTTCAGAGCCATCAGTTGGTTCATACCCGTATTTTGGTCCGTATATACCGCCTTGAGATGTGCCTTCGGGTAGGTATATTCAAACTGTTTTCTCTCCTCCTCGATGATGGGGCTAAAACTCTCATCCGCATAGAAGGTGATGGTGCCTGATGTAGGAGTATCAGTACGACCACCTCGGTCGTTCTTCTTGTTGGAGCAAGAAAGAACGGCCGAGGCAGCAATGAGTAATCCTACAATTGAAATGTAGAATGTGTATTTCTTCATAAAGAAACGTAGTGTTCAGAATCTGATATTACTGAAGCTTGAAGTTGATAGGCAACGTGAACCATACGTTGGCGGGCTGACCATTGTTCATACCCGGGTTCCACCTCGGCATGGAGTTCACGACGCGGAGTGCCTCACGATCGAGAGCGGGATCCACGCCACGTACCACCTGTGCCTGGCTCACACTACCGTCCTTACCGACGACGAACTTCACAATAACGCGGCCCTGGATACCGTTTTCGGCGGCAACAGCCGGATACTGCAAGTGGCTTGACAACCAAGAGTTGACGTTACCCTTGAACGAAGGCATCTGCTCAGCCACGGTGAAGATCTTGTTCTCGACCTCCTTAACCTCAGGCTTCGGCTCTTCCTTCTTCACAGGGGGAGGCGGCGGTGCAACCTCAGCAGGGGTAGCAACGGAAGGAGCAGCGGCAACAGCAGTAGCGTTGTCAGTACCCTTCACCTCCTCAACACCTGAAGAACGCTTGTCATCGACCAGCTTCTCCATGGTCTGCATCATCTTGGACTCATCAACCTTGTCGTCCTCCTTGATGACAGGAACGGTATTCACCTTCGTCGATTTCACCTCAGGCACGATCTTCTCGGGCTCGATTTTGGGTTTCGGCTTCGGCTTATCCTTCTGCTTTTCAGCTTCTTTCTGTGCTTCCTGGAGCGCTTTCAGCTCCATCTTCTGATTATACTCTGCGAGCAACTCAGCATCATGCTTGTTCTTCCAAACGAGATAACCGAGGAATCCACCGATGAGGACTGCAGCGCAAATCAGAATGAGCAAGGCTTTGATATTGCGACTGGAAGTACCCTTACGGAGCACATAGGCACCGTAAGCCTGGTTCTTTCCAGCGAATACCATGTCGACCCATTTAGGATCGTAAAGATCTATCTTTGCCATTGTATTCTTTCTTTTTAATCGTTAACTTACGCGACATTACAACTTGATCTTCTTCAGGGCGAGCAACTCGCGGTCCTGATCGTTGATCTTGTCAATCACGTAAATACCAATATTCAAAATCTGCATCTCATCGAGGGCGTCAATCACATTGCGATACGTAGCGTTGTCCGTCGGCTTGATGATGATCGTCAGCGGGGTGATCTTCTTGTTCTTGAGATTACCCGACTTGATGTCACTCATTCTCTGCTTGAAGACAGCGTCCGTGATCTTCTTGGGATTGGCCTTCTGCTCAGCCAAAAGTTCCTTGACAGCAAGCTCCATCACGACGACCGGCTTCACACGCTCCTCCGTAATGTGGTTACGAAGCACGTCACGAAGTCCCGTGTCGCCCCAGGTGGTCTCCTTAATCCAGTTGGGATCACTGTACTTAGGGATACCCTCACCGTGATAGATCTTATTGTCGGCAGCCAGATAGAGCGTTACAGTAGCACTCTGCTTGGCCTCCTTCTGATCCTTCTCGTTTTGGTTTTGCTCGTCGGCAGGCATGGAAATCTGCATGGAGGACGGCTTGCTCAGCGTAGTACAGAGCATGAAGAAGGTAATCAACAGCATGAGCATATCCACCATCGGCGTAAAGTCGACGCGGACATTGATCTTCTTCTGTTTGCTTTCTTTTTTCTTTGCCATTATTAATCCTCCTGCTTATTCTTCAACTCAGTTATCAAATAATAGTCGGAGACACCCAGTGCCTGAAGCTCGTCCATCACCTTGCGAACCGTCTTGTACGGAGTACGTGAGTCAGACTTGATAGCAATCTTCACGTTGTCCACCGTACCCATCTGGTTCTCATAGGCATAGACCCACTGCTGGAACTCGCTCTGTCCGCCGTTGATACTGTCAAGAGGGATACCCATCTTGGGAAGCATCTTCGAACGCTGGCCAGGAGCCATAGCGAGGTAGCCGGGCAGCTTGTCGAGAGGCGCACCAAACGTGGTCTCGGCCTTGAAGGTCTCCATGAGCTTCGGCGTGAGGTTGAGCCCCACATCCTGTGCCATGCCACCGAGCACCTTCGTATTGTCGATGCGCAAGAACACCTGACCCTCACCCGTAGGCTTGTTGTCCGGTCCCATGACCGGATTGACGAGGATCGTCATTACGTCATTAGCAGGAACGTCTATCTGCGACACAGACTTCGGCACGTTCACTTTCACAGGCTCAGGCTTCACGAACGTGGAGGTGAGCATGAAGAAAGTGAGGAGCAGCGTCATGACATCCGACATCGGAGTCATGTCGATCCAGACGTCCTCTTTCTTAATTTTTACTTTACCCATAGCGATAAAATTTTAAAAGGGTCAGCAAAAATTAAGCCTCTTCCGTGTGGTTTGCTTCGTATGTCTGAGCGATAGAATAACCAACCTCGTCGAGGGCGTAAGTCAACTTGTCCACCTTGTTCGTGAAGTAGTTGTAGAAAACCACAGCGAACCAAGACGTTCCGATACCGAACGCGGTGTTGATAAGAGCCTCAGAAATACCGACTGACAGGGCAGCAGAGTCAGCGCCACCACCTTCACCCATTGCGGAGAAGGACTTGATCATACCCGTCACAGTACCGAACAGACCAGTCAGCGTACCGAGCGTAACGATCGTAGCGATGATCGGGAGGTTCATCGTGAGGGTCGGCATCTCAAGCTGAGTAGCCTCCTCGTGAGCCTGCTGGATCTTGGCGACCTTCTGGGCCTTCTTCAGAGAAGCGTTGGCACCCGTCTCCATGTCCTTGTAGGCGGCGAGAGAAGCGCTAACCACGTTGGCCACGCTACCACGCTGCTGATCGCAGAGCTTCTGAGCCTTAGCCATGTCGCCGGCAGCGAGAGCGGCCTTGATGTTCTGGACGAACTTGGGAAGAGCACCCTTACCGAAAGCGGTCTTCAGAGCGAGCTGACGCTCGATACCCATAGCGAGCACCGTGAGCAACAGAGACTGGATGACAGGCACGACGATACCACCCTTGAAGATAGTACCCCAAACATCAAGCGGAGCACCAGAGGTCACACCGCCTTCGAAGTGCATACCTGCGCCGAACCAAGTGAAGAACAGCGTGAATGCGATAGCAGCGCAGACCACGATAATCCAGAATGCGCCTCTTACTCCCTGAAAGCCCTCAGAGTTCTTCTTGGGGGCTGCAGCTTTTTGTTGTGTTGCCATAATTTTGATGAAAATTAATTTTTAGTTATTAATGAATTTGAATTAATCTCTTTTTCATTATAGCGGATGCTTCGTTCGGCCACACTTCAGCCGCATACGAACAGCGTTTCCACTTCGTCCCGCAAAGTTAGCAATATAATGGGGAACTGGCAACAGATTAATAACTTTTAACGGTTATTTTCCTGTGCAAAAACCCCTACTCTAACACATATCAACCACTGGCGGGCATTTTCCGACAATTTGCACACTTTCAAAGATGCGTTAAGAGACGAAAGCTAGTGCCTCTAGCATTTTCTCCGAACAGTCATCACACATGACCTCCTGCAGGAAACTCGTCTCAACGTCCATATAATTAAAGTACGCGCATACAATAACATTAGATGGATCGTAAAACAAATCTTCACTCGAAGCAAGTGCAACCATCTGCATTTTTGATAACGACGATTTTCCGCATTTTATTATGTGAAGAAGGCAAAAAAACGACCTGGCAGCCTACTTTTTGGTCATGATATCAAACTCCGTCACCTTACCGATACTCTTATTACCCTGCAGGACGGTCAAGGCAAAGCGTGCGCGCCCATCGCGCAGGCGCCTGTCCGCCTTCACCATGGCCGTATAGCGAATGCCATGCCCCGGGACGATACTCTCCACATGAATGCTCGGACTGATCGCGATATGCCGATTGCGTTCGGCCAGGACCACGGACGGGACTACGTCATAGAGCGTCCCTTCGCCACGGTTCATCACCTCGAAGATAACCTTGCCCGTCTCGCCACGCGAAAGAACGCCATCCTCGTTGTCATCCACAAACCGTGCATTGCGGATCTCAATATTGGGTGTAAAAGTATAGGCAGAAACATCAGACACCACACTCGACTCCAATGGCATCACCGTCTCGGGTTGGGCTGCACTATAGTTGCCCGAATAGTCGCTCCCCTGAAAGTCGTAGAGGCGATCATCACCCGAGTTGGAAGCATCGAAGCCACTCCAGTCGTCGCTGTAGCGCCCTAGGCTATCGGCTGACAGTTGCGCTACAGGCTGCCCTGTATGACCCTCGCCATCGAGAGAGCATCCGCCGTGAACTGCCTCCGCCCCACATGGCCTTTGCCTTTGGGCCTGCACACGCTCGTAATGGTCATGCACCTCCTGCCTCTCAGCTTTATCCACCGCATTGCCAACCGCAGCCCCGACAGCTGCACCGCCGACCATACCCACGACCGTACCGAGGTCTGACCCACGGGGACCACCAGCCAATCCGCCAATGGCACTACCCAAAATAGACCCTAACTGCGCACCTAGATAGGTGCCTGTCCCTGTATTCGTGCCACAGCCCGACAACATCAAGGTAGAGCACATAACCAAAACTACGCCCTTTTTCATCATCATTTGTTATTGGATTTCACTGCAAAGGTAAAAAGAAAAACTCAAACAGCCGCTTACGTTTTCCTAAAAAAACAAGGGGAAAGCCCTATTCTTTCGAGCCGAAACCGCAAGATTATGCAAGAACAAACCAGCCTGAACCTCGTAAAAAACAAAAAGTCATTAGTTTTTCAAAAATTAACACTGATTCCTTGGCGTTTTCACCAACATTTATTTCTTTTGCAGCTAATTATTGACATTTTGTGTTAAACTCTTAATTAACATCATTTATGAACGGAATACCATCAATTTTCTGGCTCGTGCCGCTGTCCAGCATCGTGGCATTGGGCTTTGCTTGGGCGTTCTACAAGCAAATGTTGACAACCGACGAGGGCACACCTCGCATGTGCGAGATTGCAGCCCATGTCCGAAAAGGAGCCATGGCCTACCTAAAGCAGCAGTACAAGGTCGTGTTTATCGCCTTCATCGTACTCGCTCTGCTGTTCGCCTTCATGGCCTATGTGCTGAAAGTACAGAACCCTTGGGTGCCCTTCGCTTTCCTTACGGGTGGTCTCTTCTCTGGTTTGGCCGGTTTCTTTGGCATGAAGACCGCCACCTATGCCTCTGGTCGTACGGCCAATGCGGCTCGCACGGGACTTAGTCCTGCCCTTAACGTCGCCTTCAGGAGCGATGCCGTGATGGGACTGGTGGTAGTAGGCCTCGGTCTGCTCGACATTGCCGTCTGGTTTCTCGTCCTCAACGCCTTCTATCAGGGAGAGCAAGCGGCCCTGATCACCATCACCACGACGATGTTGACCTTCGGCATGGGTGCGTCCACCCAGGCGCTCTTCGCCCGCGTGGGTGGTGGCATCTACACCAAGGCCGCCGACGTTGGTGCCGACTTGGTGGGCAAGGTGGAGGCCAACATTCCCGAGGACGACCCCCGCAACCCCGCCACCATCGCTGACAACGTCGGCGACAATGTCGGCGACGTGGCCGGCATGGGTGCTGACCTCTATGAGAGCTACTGCGGAAGTATTCTCTCTACGGCAGCACTGGGTGCGACGGCCTTCGCCATGAATGACGACATGCAGCTCCGCGCCGTCATCGCCCCGATGATCATTGCTGCCGTCGGCGTATTCCTCTCTCTCATCGGTATCTTCCTCGTCAAGACTAAGGAGGGAGCTACGATGAAGGACCTGTTAGGTTCGCTGAGCCTTGGCACGAATACCTCCGCCGTTCTGATAGCCTTTGCCACCTTCGGCATTCTCTATTCACTCCAGATAGAAAACTGGATGGGCGTTTCTTTCTCCGTCATCTGCGGTCTGCTGGCCGGCGTCATCATCGGCAAGGCCACGGAGTATTACACCTCTCTGAGCTTCAAGCCGACCAAGGAGATAGCAGCGGCTGGCGAGACGGGCTCTGCTACCGTTATCATCAAAGGTATCGGTACGGGAATGATCTCCACCTGCATTCCAATCGTCACCATCTCCGTAGCCATCATATTGAGCTACCTCTGCGCCAACGGCTTCGAGTTGGCCCTCACTACCGAGAGCATCTCGCGCGGCCTTTATGGCATTGGCATTGCCGCTGTCGGCATGCTTTCCACACTGGGAATCACGCTGGCCACGGATGCTTACGGCCCCATCGCCGACAATGCTGGCGGCAACGCAGAGATGAGCGAGTTGGGACCGGAAGTGCGTCAACGCACCGACGAACTGGACGCCCTGGGCAACACGACAGCAGCCACGGGCAAAGGCTTTGCCATTGGTTCGGCAGCCCTGACGGCGCTGGCTCTGCTGGCTTCCTATGTCGAGGAGGTGAAGATTGCCATGACCCGCGCTGTGGAATCTGGCACACAGTATCTGACGGGAGCGGGCGAGGTCTTTGATCCTTCCAAGGCCGACATGCTCCAGTTCATGGACTTCTTCCAGGCCAACCTGATGAATCCGCGCGTGCTGGTCGGGGCTTTCATCGGCTGATGACGGCCTTCCTCTTCAGCGGACTCACCATGGGAGCCGTAGGACGCGCAGCTGGCACGATGGTAGAGGAGGTGCGCCGCCAGTTCCGCACCATCAAGGGCATCCTTGAGGGCACTGGCACCCCCGACTATGGCCGCTGCGTGGAGATTTCCACCCGTAGCGCTCAGCGCGAGATGATCTTCCCGGCTATCCTTGCCATCATCATCCCCATCATCGTAGGTGTCATCCTGGGTGTGGCTGGTGTGCTCGGCCTGCTCGTTGGCGGACTTGCTGGCGGCTTCACCCTGGCCGTCTTCATGGCCAATGCAGGTGGTGCCTGGGACAACGCCAAGAAATATGTGGAGGAAGGCAACTACGGCGGCAAGGGTTCTTCAACCCACAAGGCCACCGTTGTCGGCGACACCGTCGGCGATCCGTTCAAGGACACGTCAGGACCGAGCCTCAACATCCTCATCAAGCTCATGTCGATGGTAAGCATCGTGATGGCAGGTCTGACCGTCGCGTTTATCTAATAGTACTACGAAGTCCCCAGGCCAAGATCCATCTCAGACCTTCGCCTGGGGGCTTTGCATACAGACCATCCACCTTTCGCTTTCATCTCCTGCCTCGGCTCGAAAAACAGTCTCCCAAGGCGGCAACAATCAAAAAACTTGCTATTCGTTTTGTCTTTTGTCGGCTTCTTCGTAACTTTGCAAAACAATACAAAACCAAGCAAGAAGAGAAGATGAAAGAATTAGCTTTAAAGTACGGCTGCAACCCCAACCAGAAACCCGCCCGCGTGTTTATGGAGGAGGGAGAGCTGCCCATCGAGGTGCTCAGCGGTCGCCCAGGATACATCAACCTGCTCGACGCACTCAATAGTTGGCAGCTCGTCAAGGAGCTGAAGCAGGCTACGGGCCTCCCTGCCGCAGCTTCGTTCAAGCACGTCAGTCCCGCGGGAGCAGCCATCGGACTGCCGCTGGACGACACACTGAAGAAAATTTACTTCGTCGATGACGTGAACTTCGAGCTCACTCCTCTCGCCTCTGCCTACGCCCGTGCGCGTGGTGCCGACCGCATGTGCTCCTATGGAGACTTCTGTGCCCTGAGCGACGTTTGCGACGAAGCCACGGCACGCCTCATCAAGCGCGAGGTGAGCGACGGCGTGATAGCCCCAGGCTACACTCCCGAGGCCCTGGAGATCCTCCGCGAGAAGCGCAAGGGCACCTACTGTGTCATCCAGATAGACCCGGCCTACACCCCCGCTCCCATCGAGCGCAAGCAGGTGTTTGGCGTCACCTTCGAGCAGGGTCGCAACGAGGTGCGCCTCGACGACCCGTCGCTCTTCGAGGACATTCCTACGAAGAACAAGACGTTTACCCCGGAGGCTAAGCGCGACCTGATCATCGCTCTCATCACGCTGAAATATACGCAGAGCAACTCTGTCTGCTACGTCAAGGACGGACAGGCCATCGGTATCGGAGCCGGTCAGCAGAGCCGCATCCACTGCACCCGACTGGCAGGAAGCAAGGCTGACGAATGGTGGTTGCGCCAGAACCCGAAGGTCATGAATCTGCCATTCAAGGAGAAGATTCGCCGTGCAGACCGCGACAACTGCATCAACCTCTATATCGGCGACGAGGCCGAGGACATCCTCAGCGACGGCGCATGGCAGCAGTTCTTTACCGAACAGCCCGAACCGCTGACCCGCGAGGAGCGCAAGGCATGGATCGCCAAGAACACGGGCGTGGCCCTGGGATCGGATGCTTTCTTCCCCTTCGGCGACAACATCGAGCGTGCCCACCGCAGCGGTGTAGAGTTTATCGCACAGGCTGGCGGTAGCATCCGCGACGACCATGTCATCGACACCTGCGACAAGTATGGCATCGCCATGGCATTCACCCATGTGCGTCTCTTCCACCACTAATTTCCCATAGAATGGCTGACGGACGGCAATCAAGGCGCTTGCGCCCCTTGTCGTCCGCCAACCATCATCCATAATCCCCATCCACAGCATGAAGTCCATCAACGAAGTCATCGAGACCGGCATCGTCTTCCGCCCCGCCTCCAAACCGAAGGAGGACGACGGCAAGGTGAAGACGAAGGCCAAGAAAAAGAAATACATCACTGGCGCACACGGTTCTGGCTCGGCCAAACAGAAGGCCAAATACCGCCAGAGACGAGCCAACCGACACAAAAAGTAGGCCGTTCGGCCCTCACCCAACGGGACACAGACCCCTCAAACACAAGGCGGAGCGTCAAAGGTTTCGCCATTTTTTCACACCCATATCCACCAATCGCCTTATGACTCACGTCGCTTACCGCCAACTGTGCTCCGCTCTTCAGGAAGCAGCACAATTCCTCCACACATTTACCAAGGGCAAGCAGGCCTTTCTGCTGACTACCGTCCTCGCAGCCTCACTATCACTGACGAGCTGCATGCCTTCCTCCAAAGGCCAGACCCCGTCTGCCTCAGAATCAGGTGACGGCAACATACGGACGGAAAGCCACTTGAATGACCAAAAGGCACCAGCGGAGGCCACCGAAGCCAAAGGCGATATTGAAGGTCTGGAAATACCCGCCCAACTCACCGATCGCAAGGAGACCATTCTTAGGCGGACGGGCTATACGGTGTCCTACAACGAGGACCTGCTCATCCCCAACTGGGTGGCCTGGCACCTGACAAGCGACCGTCTCACGGGTCCCGCAAAGCGCAAGGGAATCCCCTTCATGGAGGACACGGAGGCCCCCGGAGTACTCGTCAACACCCACGACTACGCCCGGTCGGGTTTCGACCGCGGCCACATGTGTCCCGCAGGCGACAACAAATGGAGCCAGCAGGCGATGAGGGAGAGTTTCCTGCTGACCAATATCTGTCCACAAGCTCCAAGTCTGAACCGCGGCGACTGGAACGAAATGGAGATACAATGCCGCAAATGGGCTGAGACCTATGGCGACATCTATATCGTGGCAGGTCCGATTCTCTACCGCGGCCATCACAAGCAGATAGGAGCACACCGCGTCACCGTGCCCGAGGCTTTCTTCAAAGTGGTGCTCTGCATGAAGGGCGAACCGAAGGCCATCGGCTTCATCTACAAGAACGGGGACGGCAACCGCCCGAAAGGCGACTATGTTAACACCGTCGACGAGGTGGAGCGCATCACGGGAATCGATTTCTTCCCCTCGCTGCCCGACGAGACAGAACGGCGCGTGGAGGCCAAGGCCAGCCTCGACGAGTGGCTCTGACACACCCAACAAGGCGGAATCGAACTTTTTTCAAAAAACAAGCCATTCTGCCTTGCTTTATTCCGAATCTTTTTCGTACATTTGCACCCCGATGAGAAGATACGTCAAGATACTTCTGCTTCTCCTGACCATTCTGCTGGGCAGTCCCTGTGACCTGTCCGCCAACAACGGCAAGGAGAAGAAGAAGTTCATACCAGTAGAGTGTATCACGGACAATGGCAAGGCCACAGGCGCCGTGATAGTAAATGCGCAAAACTTAGTGCGCATTTGTAACTCCCGTCCCCAGCGGATTCTTCCCTCAAGCATTGGAAAACCGGAGCGAATGACGAGCCGCACGCACCATTTGCTCCTGACGAATCACCTTCAAAACCATTTGGCGGAATGGGCCTCCAAGACCGACACGTCCCCATTCCTGCCTGCTGTCTCAAGCGACTACTTTGTCTTCGCGCTGAGACGGCTGCTCTGTTAGCACGACTGTATTGTTCCTATAGGAGACTTTCTTAGGGGGAGGTGTGGCACGTCCGCATCCCCCATCTATCCCGTACCTTTTTTATCAACAAAACAATACAGAAAAACTATGGCAAGTTTACACAATATGCTCATGGCCGGCACGGTCGTGGGTGACGACCGTATTGAGGTCAAGAGCAGTTTCTTTGGTCTTTGCAAGACCGCAGTATACCAACCGACCGGCAGCAAGTTGACTGCCGTCATCCTGGAGTTTCCGCAAGACCGGGCCGGCGAACTGAACCGCATCATGCAGACCCCCGACGAGGAACTTCCCGCCGTGGTGCAAGAGACGGGAAAACTCGTCGAGAAATCGCTCGGAAACGTCCGCCTGGAGGCACTGGTATCGGCAGACAAACAGTTTGCCGCAGCCCAACTGTTCCGTTACAACGACTTGATGTTTCATCCCGACGGCAACATCCGCTACTTCGAGGGAAGAGCGGCCGAAGCCATCTCCGGACTTTTCTAATACTATATTGAACGCGTAGGCTTGTGGCAGACGCAACCTGCCCAAGCCTACGCCAACACTATCAGAACTACAAAGAAATGACATTTATAACCATTCTTATCATTGTCGTCTTCGTCGTCGGCTACGCACTCATAGCCCTCGAAAGCGCAACCCATATCAACAAAGCAGCCGTCGCGTTGCTGATGTGCGTAGCATGCTGGACCCTCTACATGGTTCATCCGGCCGACTACCTGCCTGGCGTCACCACCGACCTGCTGTCCTCACGCATCAACACCATCATAGAGGAGCACCTGGGCAGCATCTCCACGACGCTCTTCTTCCTCATGGGAGCCATGACCATCGTGGAGGTGGTCGATCAGTATGGTGGTTTCAACTTCGTCCGCGACACGCTGAAGACGCAGTCGAAACGAGGACTGCTCTGGCGCGTGGTGGCACTGACGTTCATCCTGTCGGCCATCCTTGACAACATGACCACGACGATCGTCATGATCATGGTGCTCCGCAAACTGGTCCGCGACCATAGCGACCGCATCATCTATGCCTCGCTCATCATCCTGGCAGCCAATGCGGGCGGCGCCTTCTCGCCCATCGGCGACGTGACGACCATCATGCTGTGGAACGTGGGAAGCATCACGGCAGCAGGTGTCATCGAGGAGCTGCTCATTCCCTCGGCCATCTCCATCTTCATCCCCACCCTCTTCCTCCAGTATAAGCTTCACGGAGCACTGGTGGAACCCGACGCATCGACGGAAGAGACTGCTGCCAGCGTGCTCTCGGGATGGCAGCACAAGGCGGTCTTCGTGCTCGGCGTGGGTGGTCTCATCTTCGTGCCCATCTTCCGCTACCTCACCGACCTGCCCCCGTTTGTGGGCATTCTGCTTGTCCTTGCCGTTCTTTGGACGGTGACGGAGCTGTTCTTCCGCCTGTCGAAACGGGCCAAGACAGCAGGCGACATGGGCAAGCGGGTCAGCCAACTGCTGGGCCGCGTCGATATGAGCACCATCCTCTTCTTCCTCGGCATCCTGATGACGGTGGCCTGCTTGGAGGAGGTGGGCGTACTGACGGTCGTGGGACAGGGCCTCGACCATACCTTCCATGGCAACCACTACCTGGTGACGGGCTTCATCGGCGTGCTCTCCAGCATCGTGGACAACGTGCCTCTCGTGGCTGGCTGCATCAGCATGTACCCCCTGCAAGAGGCGGGAGCCTTTGCCGTCGACGGCGTGTTCTGGCAACTCCTGGCCTATTGTGCGGGCGTAGGCGGATCGATATTGATCATCGGCAGCGCCGCCGGCGTAGTGGCGATGGGTCTGGAGAAGATCAGCTTTGGATGGTACGCTCGCCACATCTCGTGGGCAGCCCTCATCGGCTATCTCGCTGGCATCGTGAGCTACTACCTCCTGCGCACCTTTGTTTTCTAATCTTTACCCTATCTGAGGCCAGCCCCCCGCCGGGCAGAAGGACAGTACGCTTTTTTGGTGCTTGCCTTCCGCCCCGCGGGGCTTTTTCGTCTCTTTTCCGCCCTTCACCATAGAAAAAACGAGGTGCAACGGTCTGTTTTTTGGAAAACTTTTGTATCTTTGCATGGGTTTTCAATCATAGAGAAATGACACGCAAAAGAAGAATATTGTAACAGATAACGCATCACCCACTCAGAGCCGAAGAAGGCGACGGCCACGTGGACTTTAATCCCTCTTGTTATTTTAAAGCTACCTATTCACTATGAAGATCATGAAAAGATTTTTGGTGATTATCCTTGGCTGCCTCCAGGTCAGCTTCTCCCACGCACAATGGTTTAGTGGCGAATACACCACAGAGGTGCAATGGGACCTGAAGAAGCACACCAACTGGCTCAACCATCTCCGGCTGGACCTGGCCATCCCGCTATGGGAGGGCAAGGGGACGCTGGAGGCTGCGACGCTCCATGTGGCAAGGACCCGGGAAGGAATCATTGACGACTGGCAGGGTCACTCCAACATCGAGGAGGACAATATGCTGGCGGCCCTTGCCGTGCTGGGCTATATGCACGAATGGAAGGAGGCCCACCTGTTTGTCGGCGTGCGCAACGTCAACGAGGACTTCTTCACCTCCGACGTGACGTCGCTCTTCACCAACGGTTCCTGCGGCATCTTCCCCACGATAGCGGCAAGCTACCCCATAGCCAACTTCCCGCTCTCGGGACTGACCGTCTATTTCGACGTGGGCAAGGACGGATGGGTGTTGAGAAACAGCCTGTACAACGGCGTGGGATACAACGGCTGGAAACACCACGACAATCCCTTTCGCCTACGCCCCAAGACGGATGGCATCTTCAACATCTCCCAACTGGAGTACACCCATCCCAAGGGCCGCTACTATGCGGGCGTGGCCATTCACACGCGCCAGTTTGCCATCGACGAGGAGGGCGAGCAGGTCCCAGCCGAGGAGGCTTCCACCAAGACTACCTGCGCCTGGTGGGTCTATGGCGAACAGACACTATGGACCGATGGCGAGCATCGATGGTCGGAAATGGCACAATACTCGGAGAACACAAGCCACGACAACGGCTGCTACCGCTACGCAGAGATAGGAAGCATTTATGAGGACGGCCACAACGAGTGGGGCGTGTCGGGACAGTACGCGCGCTTCCACCAAGGCACGGAGCGGTCGCTGGAAGTGACCTGGAAGAGGCAGTTCAACAAGCATCTTGCCCTGCAACCATCCTTCCAATACATCAACAACGACAACGGCGACTTCCTGGTGCTTGCCACCCGCCTTTGCTGCTCATTCTGACACTCACCCCATTGACTAAGGGGTCAGGAGCAAACCACTCCTGACCCCTTGGTCCTTTTCCATGCGTCGGTCCGTTGCCCCGGGCCGATATGCGGTTGCCTCACTACTTTTGAAGCAGCCTGCAGTTGTCCTACTATTCCAGTATCAACACATGGCTGTTGCCCGTCCTGGGCGTGAAGACGCTCAGTCCCACCTTCATCAGGTAGTCGCCACTATACTGCTTGCCGTCACACGCCAGCTCCGACTTCTTGCCAGGCATCAGGTTGGTCTCGCGGACCATATACGTCCTGTCGGGGTCCAGTCCCTGCAGCCGCACGTTCGTCAGCGGTTCCATATAGCGTGGGTGCAGATCGAAGGCGAAGAGAACGGCCCGCTGCTGGTCCTTGCTCACATAGTTGATAGCGCAATGGTTGCCCTCGTAGGGAGACACCAAGCGGTAGAGGTCGCCATCGAAGATCACGGGCTTCATGAGGTCGTAGTTGCTGACGGCCTGCTTCACAAACTGATACTCCTCGGCTGAAAGCGACTTGAGGTCGATGTCGAAACCCAGTTTGCAGGAGCTGCAGACGTCGGTACGAAACTTCACCGAAGTGTTGCGGTTCCAGTTGGTGACGTGCGAGCTCATGGTCTTGGCGGGGAAAAACTTCGACAGTCCCCACTGGATGTAGATGCGCTCATAGGGGTCGGTATCGTCGGAGCACCAAAACTCCGTGAAATATTTCAGCATCTCGTAGTCCATCCTGCCGCCGCCTCCGGAGCAAAGCATCATGGGCAGGTCGGGATACTTGTCGTGGATGCGGGTGAGGACGCTATAAATACCGCGGATGTGGTCGATGTAGAAATTGCCCTGATTAGCCTTGTGGTAGGGCGAGAAGATATTGGTCACGACGCTGTTGCAGTCCCACTTGAAGTAGGCCACGTCGGGATTCTCCGTCATGATACGATCGACGATGCCGAAGACGTAGTCCTGCACCTTCGGGTTGGAGATGTCGAGCACGAGCTGGTGGCGATGGTAGTAGGGCTCGCGGTTGGGCTGCATGATGGCCCAGTCGGGATGCTTCTCAAACAACTCACTCTTCGGATTGACCATCTCCGGCTCTATCCAGATGCCAAACTTCACACCTGCCTTCTTGGCGTCTCTGACCAGTCCGGGAATGCCCTCGGGCAACTTTCCCTTCGTGGGTTCCCAGTCGCCGAGACCTGCACGGTCGTCCTTGCGGGGATATTTGTTGGCAAACCAGCCGTCGTCGAGCAAGAAGAGATCCACACCCAGGTCCTTGGCATCCTTCATCAGCTCTGCCAGCGTCTGCTGGTCGAAGTCGAAGCCCGTGTTCTCCCAGTTGTTCAGGAGCGTGAGGCGTCCCTCCGTGCCCTTGTTCACCTGATACTGGCGCGCCCAGTCGTGGAGATTGCGCGAAGCCTCGCCCACACCATGGTCGCTCAGGGTGAAGATAAACTCGGGCGTGGTGAAGACCTCGCCAGCCTTGAGGCGATAGTCAGAGGCGTAGGGGTTGATGGCGGGCAGCACACGGAGCACCCCCACATTGTCCACCTCAAAGGTGAAGCGGAAGTTGCCGGGCCATCCGATGGTGCCGAGCATCGCCCGTCCCTCATTCTCCTTGGCTGGTTCGTCGAAGCCCAACTCAAAGAAGGGTTCCGTTTGCATGGCAGCACGCGTGCCGAGTTTGGTGTCGATGACCTTCTTGCCACGGGTCAGCGGCGCGGTCTCGGGCTGACCCTCCCGGGCCCAGTCGCCATGATAGCTGGTGAGGAAATAGCGGTCGGCCTTGAAGTAGAGCATGGCCGAACTGTAGCGCCATAGCACCACGGGTGCCTTCTCCTGGTGGGAGATCTCGCTCCAGGCCTTGATGACGTTCTCCTTGGAGTAGGCCACATAGTGGAGCCTCACGGTCAGCGGATAGACCTGGTCGCGCAGGGTGATGATCGTCTCCGTCCCACCGTTCACGGCCTTCTGCTCCACGTTTTGATAGTAGAGGTAGGTGGTCTTGTTGCCGTCGGCATGGGTCACGGCCACAGCGGGCTCGAAGAAGTCCTCGCCCCCCGAGGCTGCATAAGCCTCATGGCCACGCGTACTGACTGCAGCATCGGAGGAGGCATAGACCTCCCAGGGCAAGTGGTCGTAGTCGGCCGGATTGCGCAGCTTGTCGCCGAGATAGACCTGGTAGAGGCGCCCCTTGGGCGACACCTTCAATACAAGGTCAGTCTTGTCCGTCGATACCCGAATCGTCTTTTGGGCGAACGCCACGGCAGAGACCATGCACATCGCCACGATAAGCATCAAGTTTCTTTTCATGTTCATTGTCATTATCATCTTCATTTTGTTAGTTTCTCACCAGTCCTCACGCCTGGACCATCATTTTCAATTAGCCATCAAATTAAAATGGCACCTACAATCTACACGAACGACTTTTTCTGTTTGGCAGTAAGAGCATAATCATGCAGAGTTATGCTTTTCTTGATCCATAGCATGAAGGACGAGCCGTCAAAGAATAGCCGAAAATGACCGAAAATGACCAAAAATAGCCGAAAATAGCCGAAAATGACCGGTAAAACGACCATAAATAGCCGAACACGACAACAAATAGCCGTACAACTAAGCTCCAAGTTCACTTTCTCCTTTCTCTGTAATATTCCATTTCTTGCCTGTAGAAGGCTTGCTTATTAAACCTTCTTTGGACATAATGCCAAGAAGCCGACCTATCTTTCTTAGTTTTTCGTCATGAGTTAAATTTGAAGGGAATACATGCTGGAGTCCCTCATAAACATCTTGACGTTTGAAGCCCATACTTCCTGCATTATGCGCCAATTGCAACAATAGCTTTTGAATACTATTTTCTGCAAGTCCTTTCTCTTTGGTATAATGCCCAATTTGTTTCGTCAGCTTGGCAACTTTTAGAGATATGGTATAATGTGGAGCACGTCCTTCTATCAAACCTTTGTCACAAAGATGCTTAGCTGCTTCTTTGGTGACAGGATGATGCTTTTGTACGGCATCCAGCCAAAGGCATTCCTTTAGTGACAAAGACTGGTTGCTCTTTAGTAGATTGGTATATTTCTCATCTATCATCTTGCCATAGATGGTTACACCAACAGTACGATGCTCGTTGTCGATGTCGTAATCTGGCATTGGAAAGAATCGGTTGCGCTGCTCTGTGTAAATCTTCTTGATGCCACGTCCTACGGTATCAATCATGTTGAAGTTAACCATGCCGCGGCATAAGCATTCGTTACGATAGTGGAATTGTGGGCCTTTGTGCTCCAAGGCATTCTCTATCGTGCCAGGAATGAAACTACCACCATTACCATAATATAAGGTGCTTGGTCCTTCCACAAACACAATGCGCTGTTGCAAGGTGTAGTCCTGATGTGCAATGGCGTTATGAAGAGCCTCACGTATTGTATATTCATCATACTGCTTCATCGTATCAGGGAAAAGGGTTCCTCCAGGCAGTTCACGCATAGTCTTGTTACGAATTTTGCTCAAAACCTTATCGACGTTTAGGATGAAAGGTATCGTAAAGTGCTCATAATCTTGCACGATACCTTCCTCATCTTCCCAAGTCCAAGTAATTTGTGCTACCGCAGGATGGATCTTTTGGATAGATAGCGGTTTGCCCAATAGCAGAATGGCAGCACGAGTGAGCTGACCATCTCGCATCATCATGCAGTTAGCCAAAAACTCTTCTGTTGTCCACGCATCTATTTCTTCGGCAGGAATACTTGAAGAGTGTACTTTCTTGAACATGACTTTAGCTGTAGCCACAGCCAACTCATCCAAATCATTGATGGTCGCATTGGGTACGAGTTGGGCTGTCCAATCTGGTATTGGTGGTTGTTGGCGGATGGCATCTTGTTTGGCTTGGTTCAATGGTTTCAGACTTTCGCCATCACGACCATAAGCCACACCTTTCCAGTGCATCACGATATTGCGTGGCGATGCAGGAACCTGGAAAAGCAAAACGCGTTTGCCTTCAACCTTAATAGGTACAATATCCCTAAAGATGAGATTGTCTGTAGTGTGTTGAGACATGTCTTGCTTTAGGCGGTTCAAGGCAACCTCACTATCTTTGAAACTGGTACCAATAATCTGATGCTTCTTGTCCCAAACACCAAATACTATCCACGCAAACTCATGATCTCGTAAGTTTGCTTCATTGCTGAGAGCGGAGAAGTACTTTCCCAACTCGTCAATATCAAAGTTGGTCTCTGCTTTCTTAAACTCTACGACCTCATTTTCCGAGTGCTCCCAAAGCTTGTTGAATATGTCTATATATTTTTCCATTATTCGCTTTTTACAATCTACTTCTGTAAGGGATAGTTGACAAAACTACTTCTATATCCATACCTTTTGCCCATAGGAATGATTTTATTCTCATTATTACTTCTGAGGATGTCTGACATGGTCCTACCACAATTCTTTTTAGGCAACTGATTGGAACATTTACTTTTATATAAGGTACCAGTTTGTTGTCTGCAAGACGGTATTGAGGCTTTATTTGATGCTTAATGATACGATATTCCCCTTCTGCTTCATACTTTTTGTGTTTGTAGATTGGGGCGTATTCATTGTTTATTATAGCCTGTTTTACATCTTCCCACTCATTCTTATTAAAAATGTTTTTTAGAGTCCGATTGCCGGCTTCTTCTGCAATCTTGATGTTATTTGCATCAACATACTTACATTTTTTTATTTCATTACGAAGCAAATATGTCGGTTCACCTTCACGCTCTTTGCAATCAGCTCCATAATCAGATAAAGTTGATGGTAGTTTGGAGAAATCGAAACCTAAACTTATGCCATCTCCATTTTGTCCATAGCCACGCCACATTGTTAAATCGTCTTCATGTTTGGAAAACGAAATAGTAAATATGTTCATATGCCACTGGGGGTGTTGTATGAGATCATTGTCTTTGTCGTTAAGTGCTTTGTTGTTCTTTTTAGTATAATCAAGCACACCAGCTTTTAGCCCTTCAAAAAACAACAGACATTCTGTTGGGTCGTTTTGATGTGCATAATGTGTTGCCCACATTGTTATACACTTAGGATGGAAATCGCCATCTTCATACTGCAATGAGTGTTCTATCATATTATAGAACGTACTCATTGTAGTATAATGGTACAGTATGTTCATATTTTCTTTACTCATATTCTTTAATTAATCGTTATATCCGAATTTATTCCAGGCTTCGAGGACGAGGCGCTTGGTGCGTGCTGTATCTTTCCGCGCGCTTCTTCGTTTTCCTGTCCTGTGTATTTGCCAAAAGTGAATGGACACGGATGGCCTGTCCGCTCCTCATATTCTGCTTTATAACGGCTCAATTCCTCAGCTTGAGAGTTGATAAGGGCATTCATTGGATAGACTATGATAGCAATCGTCTTATCCTTGCATGCCTCATCATGAAGTAGAATATAATTGAACACGGTAGCCATAAAGGTTCGTGATTTTCCGGAGCCTGTGCCAGAAGTCACAATAAATTCTTTGTCTTGACAGCCTAACTCTATAGCATCTTGCTGATGCTTATAAAAAGGCTTGTCGAAGAAATATTCCAAGTCTTTATGGATAGGGAGGCCCTTGGCGATAAGCTCCTTTACGCCTATCCCCTGCTTGAAGTTTGGATTGAATTGAATCAAAGCCTTTCGCCACAGCTTTTCATTTTTGATAGACTCGCTGCCCTCGTCCTTGATTCGTTCATCTTTTATGGCAACAAAGCTCTGAAGGTAACTTTTGTAGCTACCCTTCAAGCTTTCATATAATTCTATTATATTCATAGATGTTTGTCTTTTAAACAACTACAAAGATAGCATTATTCTTTGATAATAGAGCATATATTTAGATAGAAAGTGCTTTTCTTAGTGATTTTCCCTATTTTGGGCGAAAAGTTCCTATGTATGGGAGTAAACTAAATACCAGTTGTGCAGATTGGTAGTTTTCTGATTTAGCTTGACTACTTGCTCGTCTTAAGTCTTGATAATATTAACGAATCTAAACATTTGTGTTATCGCATGAAATCGTCGTGTAAAAGGTCATGTGGAACGTTATAGGACAAAGATCCGCAAATAAAAATAGAGGTATTATGGCGAATATTGATTTGAAATTATCCTCAAAAGACGCAGCTGCGATGATGCGACCTGCTATGGTAAAAAGAAAATACCGTAGTAGATAATAATGATGCAAGAGAGTGTGTGTTTATGACATACTCTCTTGCTCATATAGGTATAATGTCTTATTTTCCCAAAGACTTGAACATCTTGGTGATGCACTTTTTCTTCTGCTCCATGTTTGGGTGAACATAGAGATTAAGGGTTGTTGTGATGTTGGCATGACCGAGCAGTACGCTTACTGTCTTGTAGTCGCAGTTGCTTTCAATGCAGCGTGTGGCAAAGCTGTGGCGCAGTCCGTGATACTTTAGTCGAGGAATGTCAAGATGCGCCATCAACCGATGATAATAGTTGCGATAGGTGCGAGGTTCGGTTGGTTTCTCCTCATTGGTCAGCACATAGAAGTCTGTGTTTACCACCTTTTTCAGTGGTTTCAGCATCGCCAGCAGTTCCTTGTTCATCGGTATCTCACGGCATGAGTTCTTGGTCTTGGGTGTGTTGATGACCAACTCTGTGTGCTTGCGTTCGCCCTCCACAATGTAGATGCGCTCAATGGTGCGGTTCACGGTAATTGTGCCGTTGTCGGTGTTAATGTCCGACCATTTCAAACCGCAAATCTCTCCGATACGCAAGCCAGTGGTCAGACTGATATAGATACCGAGGTTGCGGAATGTGAAGTTCTGTTTGATGAAATCGAGGATCTTCTTGTGGTGTGCCACCGTCAGCACCTCAATTTCTTTGTTGGTCTCTGTCGTTGGGTATTTGATATCCCACTCGCAATAGTTCATCCATTCGTTCTTTACCCCGAACTTCATAACCATTTTCAGGACAATCAGAATATCCTTCACGGTCTTAATGCTTAGTCCGCCATTGAGTTTCTGCAAGACGAACTCCTGCACAAGTTTCTCACTCAGAGCATCACAATCACCAAATGATGGCAGAATATGATTCTCCAAAACTAACACATAAGCAGCGTATGTGGACTGCTTTACGTAGCGTTGCTTGTCACTTCTCCAAGCCAACGCAATTTCTCTAATTGTTTTTGTTGTCATTGTAATCCTTAATTTTGAAGGTGTACATATATAATTAGAGATAATAGACCTCTGATGTCCCAAAT
>DLZV01000042.1 GCA_003447235.1 Prevotella sp. | reverse complement strand
TCCTGGCGAAGCGTTGTTACTTGTTGTAAAGGTTGTTTGAGTTGTTTTCTTAACTTATCCTAATGACAATGAGGATATTGAGTGGACAAAACTTGGTTGTAAAACGTTGTAAAAGTTGTTTTAGTTGTCTTCTTCTCTTGTTCTCGCGTTGTCACCGAAAGCAGAGAGAGAAGTACTCATTATCAAACCCTTAAACGAAAGAAAAATCATGGATGAAAAGAAAAGGCAGGTATGGCGGTTCGTCATTCAGACCGCCATCTCGATCCTCACGGCCATCGCCACGGCCCTCGGCGTGACGAGCTGCATGGCTGCCGTGTAGCCACGCAATAGCGAACGATAGAAGTTTTCATAGAATGATGGGCTAAATGAAAAATGCTTCCGCCCCTCTGAGATGTGAATCTTGGAGGGGCATTGCTCCCTCTCCCGCCGCACGATACTGCACGAACCATCATCAATCCCTCGAAAAAAGTAGCGCCCGCTCTTGGTTGTTCGTCAGGAAAAGTGTACCTTTGCTCCGACATTCGTTAGGAAAAGTGTGCCGTATGGCTGATTATTCGTCAGAAAAAGTGTGCACTTATAGCGATTATTCGTCGGAAAAAGTGTGAGTCATGGAAAGAAGCATCTATCAGAGCCTATTAGGATGGAAGAATAAGCAAGAGCGTAAACCGTTGATACTCAACGGAGCAAGGCAGGTGGGTAAAACCTATATCCTCCAAGAATTTGGAAGAAGGGAATACAGACAACTTGCTTTCTTCAGTCTCGACAGAGATCAGAAGGCCGCGGAAGTGTTTGAGAAGGGTGGATCTACTGCCGATATGTTGATGGCGCTTTCGGCCATTAGTCAGGTGGATATCACCCCCAATGATACCCTCGTGGTGCTCGACGAGATCCAGGACTGCCCCAAGGCGTTGGAAGCCCTGAAGTACTTTTGCGAGGACACGCCCGATATTCATATCATCGTGGCAGGATCCTTGCTGGGCATTTCTCTCCACAACGGCGTCTCCTATCCTGTGGGCAAGGTGGAGGAGCTGCGGCTCTATCCGATGAACTTCCTCGAGTTTCTCGGCGCGATGGGCAAAAGACAACTGGTAAGCATCTTGACGGACGCCAACTGGAATGTCGTCAACATGCTGGAAACAGAATTGACCAGTCTGCTGCGCCAGTATTACTATGTGGGCGGAATGCCTGCCGCCGTCCTCGCCCATGTGCGGCAAAAGGGACTGCAGGAGGTGCGGTCCATCCAAACGCAGATACTCCTAGACTATCGTCGCGATTTTTCGAAGCACGCTCCTGGGCGGGAGGTGCCTCGTATCAACATGGTGTGGGACAGTATTCCAGCCCAACTTGCCAAAGAAAACAAGAAGTTCGTCTATGGCGCCGTGAGGAAAAGCGCGAGGGCTGCTGACTTTGAGTTGGCCATACAGTGGCTGATAGATGCGGGACTGGCCTACAAGGTGCAGCGGGTCAACACGCCACGCCTCCCCCTCAAATTCTATGAGGACCCGAACGCCTTCAAACTCTTCATGCTCGACGTAGGGCTGATGGGAGCCATGGCGGAAACCTCCGCCGAGTCGACGCTGGTGGGCGACGGCATTTTCTCCGAGTACAAAGGGGCCTTCACGGAGCTCTACGTCCTGACCCAGTTGAAGAGTCGCGGAATGTCATTGTACTATCATGCGGTGGACAACTCCACGATAGAGATAGACCTTCTGGCTCAATGGCACGATCGGGTCGTTCCGATAGAGGTGAAGGCAGCGGTCAATGTCAAGGCCAAATCCCTCAGAACATTCATCATGCGCCATCCCCAGCTCAAAGCCCTTCGCTTCTCCATGCTGCCCTACAAGGATCAAGACTGGATGGTCAACGTCCCCCTCTATGCCTGCCTGGTGTCATTGGACAAAATGATCGAGGACGACCGTGGCTAAAAACGATTGTGACAAACTACGCTTTTCGGCTGATCTTTTCCAGAGATACCCAATTTGCGGGCTCCACTCTCTATTGCCATAACGGCGAAATGGATATGTCTCATCGTCTGTGTATGCCATATTTTTACTTCCCGTTGTTTATCATTTTTGTTGTGGGGTTTATTGGTACAAGAAGTGTCAGGTCTTCTTGGGCTGCGCCCCCTTGCCCTCGACGATTTCCACTACCGTCAGCTGGTCGCCCTCGACGTGAAAGCGGACGTCGTAGTCGGCGAAGGCGAGGCCGTAGAGGCGGGTGGGGTCGTTGTGGTAGTGGGGCCGCGGGTCGAGGGCCAGCGCCTGGCGCAGGGCCAGCGTCTCAGCCTCAGAGAGCGGACTGTCGGCAGGGTCGGGGAGGACGACCTGCAGTTGGCGCCATTGGCTTTGATCCGTGAAGCCCCCGCGCGCCTGGGGATGGGCGTCGGCATAGGGCAGGTAGGGCTTGATGTCGTAGATGGGCGTGCCGTCCATCAGGTCGGCTCCCGCGACGATGATCTCCGTGCCCTCCACGGCCAGGATGCGCACCGAGGAGAGGCCCAGGCCGTTGGGACGGTAGGGCGACCGCGTGGCAAAGACGCCCATCCGCTCGTTGCCCCCCAGCCGTGGCGGACGCACCGTGGGCTGGAAGGTGGCGGACTGGTGGCGGTTGGCCGAGAAGCCCCAGAGGAGCCAAAGGTAGTCGAAGTCGTCGAGACCACGCAGCGACTCGCTGTCGGCGTAGGCGTCGAGGAGGACGATGCGGCCCTGCAGGTCTTCGACGAGCCCGCTCTGCCGGGGCACGCCAAACTTGCTCTTGAAGGGCGATCGGAAGACGGCTATCGGATGGATTTCCATGTGGATGATTGTGGGGATGGGGAAACTACTCGTTGCCGATGGCTTCCACCTTGGGGGCGGAGACGGACGGCGACGGGGCGGAGGAAGGCGCGGTGGAGGCAGCGTCGTCGCTGCTGCTGGCCTCGCCCTCGCTGCTGGTCTCGCTACTGGCCTCGGCCTCCTTGTCCTCCTCGTTGCGCTGCGGACGGCGGATGCTGTTATACACCTTCTTGGCCTCCTCCTTCTCCAGCTGCTCGATGGAGTCGGCGGCAGCCGTATCGACGGAGACGAGGTCGGTGGGCTCCGCCAGCTTCTCGATGAGCGTGCTGTCGGGCTCCAGGTAGGAGGGCGTGCGCGTATATTCCGGGTCGCCGAAATGGCTCACGGCGTTGTAGATCGTGAAGGTGGCAAGCAGCGCGCCTCCCACGGCGATGAAGACCTTCATCCCCCGGCTGAGTCGCGGCTCCTCCTCGATGGGCTTTTGGACGATGGACCGGCCACAATGGGGGCAGCGGTCGCTTCCTTGCGGTATCTCTTGATGGCAGTAGGGACAAATCATCTTCTTGCGTATTTGGCTGGTTGAGTGACTTTTCGTGCAAAGTTAGCGGATTTCCGCTAAAGCATGAAATTTTTATCCGAGTTTTTTCATTTCTTCCTTACTTCTCCGTGGCGAGGCGCTCCGAGCCCGAGCGTGTGAGGCGGTCGAGCTGTCGGCGGAAGGCCAGGAAGTAGAGCAGGCCCGAGGTGGTCAGTCCGAAGGGGAAGGAATACCAGACGCCGATGAGGCCCAGGTCGAGCGTGACGCCGAAGAGGTAGCTCAGCGGCAGCGAGATGACGAAGAAGGCGAGGAAGGCGTAGATCACCAGCGGGCGGACGTGGGCGAGGCCGCGGAGGCTGTTGCCGAAGACGATCTGCATGCCGTCGCCGATCTGATAGACGAGGAACGGCCATACCGTGAGTGAGACGAGGTGGACCACGTCGTCGTTGGGCGTGAAGAGCGACCCGATATTGTGGCGCAGGACGAAGACCACGGCGCCGACCACCACGGCCAGCATCATGACGATCTGGAAGGCGGCGTAGGCGTTGCCTCGGGCGGCACGGTAGTCGCGCTGGCCCATCGCGTTGCTGATGCGCACCGCCGCCGCGGCCCCGATGCCGTAATAGACCATGAAGCCCACCTGACTGATCGTGAGCATCACCTGGTGGGCGGCCAGGGCCGTCGTGCCGATCCAGCCGACGATGATGCTCGTGAGGCTGAAGGCCGAGGTCTCCATGCCCATCTGCAGCGCGATGGGCCATCCCAGGAGGTTGAGCTGGCGGAAGTCGGCGCGGTTGATGCGTCCCCGGAGGAAGCCCTGGGCGTAGGCCCGATACTTCCGGCGCGAGAAGAAGACCACCATCATCGCCACCGCCATGACTACGCGCGAGGCCAGCGTGCTGAGTCCCGCTCCCGTCAGTCCCAGTTCGGGCGCGCCGAGCTGGCCGTAGATCAGCACCCAGTTGCCGAAGATATTGAGGATGTTGCCGCCGATGAGCACCCACATCGAGAGCGCGGTGTCGGTGATGCCGTCGGCAAACTGCTTGAAGACGTTGAAGAGGCAGACGAAGGGGAGGGAGGCGAGCAGCACGAGGTAGTAGGGCTTGATCAGCGGCAGCAGTTCCGTGGGTTGGCCCAGGTGGTCGATGGAGAGGTAGAAGCCCCCCATCACGCCGACGATGAGGGCGGCGAGCAGCAGGTTGGCACAGACGGCGTTGCGCACCATCTCGCCGATGCGTTGCGTCTTCTCCTGGCCGTAGAGCGTGCCGACGGTGGGCGTGACGGCATAGGAGAAGCCGAGGGCGAAGATGATGACGAGGTTGATGATATTGTTGACGAAGGCCGCGGCAGCCAGTTCGCTGGTGGCATGGTGGCCGATCATCAGCGTGTCGGCAAAGGCGAGGACGATCGTGCCGAGCTGTCCCACCACGATGGGGACGCCGAGCATCGTCAGCGGCTTGTAATAGGGAGTATAACGATGTAGTGTCATGCTTTTCTTTCTTCTCTCTTTTTTTTCTTTTTTCTTCTCTTGTTTGTTTTCTCTCTTTTTTCTTCTTCTCTTGTTTGGAAATCAATCGACTTGTACGGTTGAAATTGCCCAATACGCCCTTTCAGCCCGTTTCAACCGTACAGGTCGAAATCAATTGGTCTGTGGCGGTCCGCTCGTCAGGAAAAGTCCACACGCCAGGGAAAGCCCGCTCGTCAGCGGAGTTTGCTACCCTTCGTCCGTTTCGGGCAAAAGCCGTCGAATGGACATTCCTCGCATTTCGGCCGCGCGCTCTGGCAGACGTAGCGTCCGTGGAGCAGCAGCCAGTGGTGGGCGTCGGCCACGTCCTCCTCGGGGATGTGGGCCATGAGGTAGTCCTCCACCTTGCGCGGCGTGTCGGCGCTCTCGGGCACGAGACCCAGGCGGTGGCTCACGCGATAGACGTGGGTATCGACCGCCAGCGTGGGACGGCCAAACCACACGGCCTGCACCACATTGGCCGTCTTGCGGCCCACGCCCGGCAACTTCACCAGCTCGGCGGCCTCCGAGGGCACCTCGCCACCATACTGATCGGTCAGCATCCGCGCCATCTCGACCAGATGGCGGGCCTTGGCGTTGGGATAGCTCACCGACCGCACCAGCTCATAGACCGCCTCGACAGAAGCCTGGGCCATGGCGCGGGCGTCGGGGAAGCGGGCGAAGAGGGCGGGCGTGATGGCATTGACGCGGCGGTCCGTACACTGGGCGCTGAGCAGCGTGGCACAGAGCAGCTGGAAGGCGGAGCCAAACTCCAGTTCCGTGGTCTGAGGACCTGCCTCGCGGCGAAAAAAATCGAGCACCTGGTGGTATCTTTCTTCACGTTTCATGGGTGCAAAGTTACGACAAATCGGCCGAATGGCAAAAAAACCGCCCCTCGATAGCGAGATTTATAACCTTGTTTGGTGGTCTTTTCAGGAAAAAGTCGTACTTTTGCAGCCTCAAATATCAAGAATCAAGGATAATAAATACGGATATATATAATATATAGGATATATGAGTAAGCAGACAGAAAAGATTAAGGCACTGGTGGAAAAGCGTGCCCAGGCTCGCCTCGGCGGTGGTCAGAAGGCCATCGAGAAGCAGCACGCGCGCGGCAAGTACACGGCGCGTGAGCGCATCGAGATGCTGGTCGATAAGGACTCTTTCGAGGAGTATGACATGTTCAAACTCCATCGTTGCCACAACTTCGGCATGGAGAAGAAGCAGTTCTTGGGCGACGGCGTCGTAGCCGGCAGTGCCACGATAGACGGCCGTCTGGTCTATGTCTATGCCCAGGACTTCACCGTCAATGGCGGCTCGCTCTCCGAGACGATGGCGCAGAAGATCTGCAAGGTGATGGACATGGCGATGACCAACGGCGCGCCGATGATCTGTATGAACGATTCGGGTGGCGCACGCATCCAGGAGGGCATCTCCGCCCTGGCGGGCTATGGCGAGATCTTCGAGCGCAACATCCTTGCCTCGGGCGTCATTCCCCAGATCTCCGCCATCCTCGGCCCCTGCGCCGGTGGCGCGGTCTATTCGCCGGCCCTCACCGACTTCATCTTCATGAAGGAGCAGACCAGCTATATGTTTCTCACCGGCCCGAAGGTCGTCAAGACCGTCACGGGCGAGGATATCGACGCCGAGCACCTCGGTGGCGCCAGCGTCCATGCCAGCAAGAGCGGCGTGACGAGCTTCACGGCCAAGACCGAGGAAGATCTCATGGGCGACATCCGCACGCTGCTGACCTACCTGCCCTCCAACAACCGTGAGGAGGCGCCGCGCGTGGCTTGCGACGACCCCGTCAGCCGCAAGGAGGAGATCCTCAACGAGATCATCCCCGACGACCCCAACCAGGCCTACGATATGTACAAGGTGATCCACGCCATCACCGACCATGGCGACTTCTTCGAGGTGCAGCCTAAGTTTGCCAAGAACATCATCACGGGCTTCGCCCGCTTCAACGGTCAGAGCGTCGGCATCGTGGCCAACCAGCCCTCAGCCTACGCTGGCGTGCTCGACGTCAACGCCTCGCGCAAGGGCGCCCGTTTCGTCCGCTTCTGCGATGCCTTCAACATCCCCATCGTCAGTCTGGTCGATGTGCCGGGCTTCCTCCCGGGCACGGGCCAGGAGTACAACGCCGTCATCCAGCACGGAGCCAAGTTGCTCTTCGCCTATGGCGAGGCCACCGTGCCCAAGATCACCATCACGCTGCGCAAGAGCTATGGTGGCAGCCACATCGTCATGGGCTGCAAGCAGCTGCGCGCCGACATCAACTTCGCATGGCCTTCGAGCGAGATCGCCGTCATGGGTGCCTCGGGAGCCGTCGCCATCCTCTGTGGCAAGGAGGCCAAGGAGGTGAAGGAGCAGGGAGGCAACGTGGCCGAGTTCCTCGCCGAGAAAGAGGAGGAATACACCGAGAAGTTTGCCAACCCCTACCAGGCGGCGCAGTTTGGCTACATCGACGACGTGATCGAGCCGCGCAACACGCGCTTCCGCATCTGCCGCGCCCTGGCTCAGCTGGCACACAAGAAGCAGACGTTGCCGGCGAAGAAGCACGGTTGCATGCCGATGTAGAAGCCTATCCGCAACAATAGAATCAGAAAGAATCATGGACAAGAATATTTATGCCGCCATCGCCATGGCGCTCTACGACTACGCTGGCAACAACGTACACGACACGGAGCCGACGGTGATCACCATCCAGCCGAAACTCACGCAGTGGGACAACCGCCTGGAGGCCATGACGGCAAAGCCATAGACAAGACAGTAAAGACACAAGATGAAAGAGTTCAAATATACGATTGATGGCAAGGAGTATCACGTTGCCATCGGAGGCGTGAGCGACGACTACGTGGCCGACGTCACCGTCAATGGAGAGACCTTCCAGGTGCAGATGGAGAAGCCGGAGGAGCCGGAGAAGAAGGTGGAGCTGGGCAAGCCCGTCGAGGAGGCGTCTGACGACGCTGCCCCCGCTGCCCAGGTCAATGCGGCCAACGCCGTCAAGGCACCGCTGCCCGGCACGATCACCAGTATCGAGGTGGCCGTGGGCCAGGAGGTGAAGGCTGGCGACACGGTCGTCGTCCTCGAGGCCATGAAGATGCAGAACAGCATTGAGGCGGAGAAGGACGGCAAGGTGACGGCCATCGCCGTCAAGGTGGGCCAGGCCGTGCTGGAGGACGATCCCCTCGTGGTGGTGGAGTAAGTCCTGCGTAGAGGAAGCTGTGCTTTTGAAATAGCCTTCCTTTGTACAATAGTATTCCGGCAGAGAGATCCTCTGGTCGAAGAGAATATAAAAAAGAGCCGAAGGGCGCGAGAGAAACCATTGGTAGTGGTCCGTCTCGTGTCCTTCGGCTTTTTTTGTGTGGCTGCGAGGAGTCCTTCGGCTCTATTTTCAGTTGGCTCCAGCGATTACAGTTCCACGACGGTGATGCCGGCTCCGCCAAACTGCACGTGCTCGTCGCGGTAGGACCGGACGTTGGGCACGGTGGCAAGATACTGGCGGATCATTTGGCGCAGGATGCCGTTGCCCTTGCCGTGGAGGATGCGCACCTGGGAAGCACCGGCCAGGATGGCGTCGTCGATGAAGTATTGCACCTGCATCAGCGCCTCGTCGCCCCGCATGCCGCGCAGGTCGATCTCCGTGCGGAAATGCTTGACGTGGGCATCGACCGTGCTCCGCGTGATGTTGCTCGTCGGCGCGTAGGTCTGGAGGTTGGCCAGGGAGGTCTTCGTGCTGCCCGTGGAGGCGCTGGCCTTCGGCTCCTGTGCGCGCTCCAGGCGGTCGAGGCGCATCTTCGTCCGCATGCCGCCGCCGAAGACGACCATTGCCATCTTGCCGTCCAGGCTCTCCACCGTGCCCGTGCTCGTCAGTCCCTTGATGCGCACGGTGTCGCCCTTGTCGATCGGCAACTCGCGCTGGGCCGTGGGCCGCATCTCGGCCTGCTTCTTCTGCTGCGAAGCCTTCTCGGCCTGCCGTTTCTCGTGGCGCTCCTTGCGACTGCGGATGCGCTCGACCTTGGCCTGGAAGTCCTCGTCGCTCATCACGCCGTGGCCCTTCGCCCGCTTCTCCTTCGACGGGGCAGGCGTCTCCTTGTCCAGTCCGCGCTCAAACTCGGCGAGCTGCTGGCGGATCTTGCGCGTCTCCTCTTTCTCGGCCTGGTGCTCGCGGATCTCGCGGATGGTGTTCTCGATGCGCTTGTTGCTCTCCTTGATCAGTTCCTCGGCCTGGGCGCGGGCACGGGCGAGGATCTCCTTGCGGTTCTTCTCCACGTCCTCCACCATCGACTCATATTTCTCCAGCCGCTTCTCCAGTTCCTTCTCGCGGGCGTGGACGGTCTGCCGCTTCGCCTCCCAGTAGCGCTTGTCGCGCACGATGTCCTGCAGGTACTTGTCGCTCTGGATATAGTCTGATCCGACGATCTCCGAAGCCTCGCGGATCACCTCCTCGGGGAGTCCGATCTTGCGCGCTATCTCGATGGCGAAACTGCTGCCCGGGCGGCCGATGGCCAACTGGAAGAGGGGGCGCATCTCGTGGCGGTCGTAGAGCATGGCGCCGTTGGCCACACCGGGATGGTCCTCGGCAAAATGCTTCAGGTTCTGGTAGTGGGTGGTGATGACGGCCCAGGCCTGGCGCTTCCAAAACTGCTCCAACACGGCCTGGGCGATGGCGCCGCCGATCTGCGGCTCCGTGCCCGTGCCAAACTCGTCGATGAGGATCAGCGTGCGGTCGTTGGCCTGGCGGATCATCCGCTTCATGCTCAGCAGGTGGGAGGAGTAGGTGCTCAGATCGTTCTCCAGGCTCTGCTCGTCGCCGATGTCCATCATGATGTCGTCGAAGAGGCCCGCCTTGGAACGATCGCTCACGGGGATGGGGAGGCCCATCTGGAGCATGTACTGGAGCAGGCCGACCGTCTTCAGGCACACCGACTTGCCGCCCGCGTTGGGTCCGGAGATGATCAGAATGCGGCCCTCGCTCGTCAGCGTGATCTCCAGGGGGATGATGCGCTGCGGACGGCTGTCGCGCGGCTCGTCGTCCTCCTCTGTGGAGGGCCGCGTCTCGGCCAGCGCGCGCTCCAGCAGCGGGTGGCGCGCCTCGATCCAGTCCATGACGGGGGCGTCGGCTACGTGGGGCGCCGTGGCCCGCATCGACTCGGCCAACTGGTCCTTGGCCTGGATGAGGTCGATCTGGGCGAGGAAGTCGTAGCTGTCGATGATCTCGGCCACATGGGGGCGCACGCGCTTGGTGTAGGTGGTGAGGATGCGGATGATCTCCTGGCGCTCCTGGTTCTCGAGGTCGCGGATCTTGTTGTTGGCCTCGACGACCTCGGTCGGTTCGATGTAGAGCGTGCGGCCTGAGGCCGACTCGTCGTGGACGATGCCGCTGATCTTGCGCTTCACGCCCGGAGCGATGGGAATGACCAAGCGGCCGTCGCGCAGCGAGGGAGCGACGTCCTTGTCGACCAAGCCCTCGGACTGAGCAGACCGCAGGATGGCGTGGAGCGTGCGGGAGACGGATCCCTCCACGCGCGCCAGTTCGCGGCGTATCTGGTTGAGCTCGGGTGAGGCGGTGTCGCGGACGTGGCCAAACTTATCGACGATCTGGTCGGCCTGCTGGATCAGGATGGGGAAGGTAGCTACGCCGTCGGCCAGCCGGTAGAGGGCCTCATAGTGCTTCTCGGCGATGTGGCCGTCCTCGTCCAGTTCCTCGTCGAGGCCGCGGATGAAGACCACGAGGCGGTGGATGGTGTCGAGGGAGCGGCGGAAGTCGAAGAGCTCCTCCACCTCGAAGTGGGTGTTCTCCAGGCGGATGCGCTTCAGGGCGGGGCGCACGTCGAAGAAGAAGGTCAGCGGCACGTCGGCGCGCTCCTGGCGCAGGCGCCGAAACTCGCGCACCTGCTCCAACCATTCGTTGATGGTCGCCGCGTCCTTGCAAAACGCCATCTCATCGACAAGCAACTTGCCCAGCGACGACAGACAACGTTCCTTGAGCAGGAGGCGGATGTTGTCGATGCCGATCTTCCTTTCGTAGTTGTGGGGATATATCATCTTTGATCTTATACCTATTTATATATAACGGGGTGCAAAGGTACGAATTTATACTGAAAATAGGGGCCGAAACCCATTTTGGAGTGAAAAGATTTGTGGGGGCGCGGGGAAACCCTTACTTTTGCAGCAACAAAAAAACTGAAACATGAGAAAAGGAATCTTGCAAAAACAGTATCCATTCCCCGTCCGCCGCTATGTGCAGACGATGTCGCTGCGTGACAACCCCGAGCTCATCGCCCTCTACCGCAAGGCGCATAGCCAGCCCGAGTTTTGGCCGGAGATAGGGGAGGGCATCCGCGCCGTGGGCATCCTGGAGATGGAACTCTATATCCTCGGCACGCGACTGGTCATGATCGTCGATATGCCCGACGAGCTCGACTGGGACGAAGTGATGGCACGACTGGCCAAGTTGCCACGACAGGCAGAGTGGGAAGACCATGTGGCGCAGTTTCAAAGTTGCGCGAAAGGGTCCACTTCCGACGAGAAATGGCAGATGATGGAGCGCATTTTCCACCTTTATCAGTGATTTTGTCCAATTTTCGGTGCAAAATTCACATTTATTGAAAAAAAGTTGCCGAAAAGTTTGGTGGTTCACCAAGAAGGTAGTACCTTTGCACCCGTTAAGCCGATATGGCTCAGTTGGTAGAGCAACGCATTCGTAATGCGTAGGTCCCCGGTTCGAGTCCGGGTATCGGCTCTTTCTTTGTTTCTGTAAGATTCAAAGGAAGAAAAAGCAAAGTGAAACATCCCGCGGAATTAGCACATCGGTAGTGCATCGGCTTCCCAAGCCGAGGAGGCGGGTTCGACTCCCGTATTCCGCTCAGAGGGATACGTTGACATTAGAACTTTGTTTTTAATCAAATATTAGACAAGTTAGAGTTATAGTTATAGCCCTGTTGAGCGTGTGAAACGTTGAAAGCAGGGCATTTTTTTGTCCCTATGCGAAGCGTTCTCGTCCCTTAGCATTCCCATTCTCATGGTTTTGCGGGCCCATTCTCGTGGTTTTCTAAACCGATTCTCGTGGCCTTTGCGAGCCAATTTTTGTGGCATTTTGAGTCAATCTGTGAACCGATCTCAAGGGAAATCCGCACCAATCGTAGAGCCAGCGACGTTTTTTCCATGAAATTAAGATGTTGTTTGGAGAAAAAGCATTATTTTTGCAGATGAGTTTGATCTTGGGCCACCACGAGGCGCATCGTCGTCGGCGCGAGGGCCCTGGCAGATCGTCCACTCGGTATATGAGACGTAATGAATATTAATCAATCAAATTAAAGAAACGATGCGAAAGATGATCCTTTCACTTGCCCTTTTGTTGCCCATGTTGGCCATGGGGGCAGACGATGCGGTGATCCTCAACGCCTTGCGCCTTCACAAGGCTTCGGGCGAGGAGGTGACAATCCTGCTCAAAGAGCGTCCCGTCGTCACCTTTGTCAGCAACGACCTGGTCGTCACTACCCAAAGCAACGAAGTCAGCTATCCCTCGGCCGACATCATGAAGTTCACCTACGAGGCGGTGGAGTATTCGGGCGTCAACGGCCTGGCTCAGACGGGCTCTCTCATCTCCTTCCTGGGCGATGAGCTCCAAGTGGCGCACCTGACCCCGGCTACCGAGGTGGCGGTCTATACCTTGGACGGAAAGTGTGTGGCCACGGCTACGACTGATGCCAAGGGGGCTGCCTCGATCTCGCTCTCGGGTCAGCCAGCAGCGGTCTATGTAGTGAAAACCTCGTCAGTAACCTTCAAAATCCGTAAGCAATGAAAAGACTCTCGCTCTCATTCTTGATCCTCTTCGCCATGGTCTGTGGGGCAATGGCGCAAAACGAGGCCATGTATGTGTATCGCAATAGCAACTTGGGCAAACTGACGTTCCTGAAGTCGGAGATCGACAGTGTGGTCTGCTCGCAGGTGGACCTGCAGGGCCAGCGCCACGAGGAGTATGTCGTCCAGGAGATCTGGACCCGCGACAGCGTCTATCGCACGCTGCTCTCGACCATCGACAGCGTGAGTTTCGCCACCGTCGTCAACACCTGTCCCGACGCCCACCATCCTCACGCCGTGGATCTCGGACTGCCGAGTGGCACGAAGTGGGCTTGCTGCAATGTCGGCGCACCCTTCCCCGAGGCTTTCGGAGGCTTCTATGCATGGGGAGAGACGTGGCAGAAGGACTCCTATAACCGCTACACCTATGCTTACACTGAGGACTGGATCGACGAGGTGAAAATCGGCGAGGACATCGCGGGCACTTCCTATGATGTGGCCCACGTCCTCATGGGCGACGCATGGCGGATGCCGACGGTGGAAGACCAGAAGGAACTGATGGACAACTGCAGTCTGCAGGAGACGCAGCGCAGCGGCATGAACGGTGTGCTCGTCACGGGCCCCAACGGCAATCAGATCTTCTTCCCGCTCCCGGGCTACCGAAACTACGACGAGGTGGAGACCCAGGGCTACTACGGCTTCTATTGGTCGAGCATGCTCAACACCGACTACGGCTACAGAAGCTATTATCTCTACTTAGGTCGCGACTTCTGGTATTCGAGCGACAACTACTGCTCCAGCGGCTACTCCGTGCGTGGCGTGAGCAAGTAGGCGGACTTGACCGCAAGCCTGTCTTGCACGCAAGCCCGTTATGACCGCAGGCCCGTCTTGCATGGCTTCGGCCAGCAGGTGGGACTTGACCAATAGCCAACAACAAAAGAGCCCGGTGACACTATGTAGTGCCACCGGGCTTTCTATTAACAGGCTTATTGTCAACTTATGAAGTTGTCTTGCTTGAAGTGGAAGCGGAAGGCGGCCTTCCGGCCACCCCCGTCTTGTTTGTCTTATCCGTTTTTCTCTTATTCGTTGCGGAAGATCAGCGAACCGTTGCTCTGGTCGATAGTGATGGCTTTGTCGCGGATCACCGTGCCTGCCAGCAGCGCCTTGGAGAGGTCGTTGAGGACGTAGCGCTGGATGGCCCGCTTCACGGGGCGTGCGCCAAACTCCGGGTCGTAGCCCTTGTCGCAGAGGTAGCTGACGGCCTCAGACGTCCATTCCAGGTCGAAGCCTTGCGGCTTCAGCATAGCCTTGACGCGGTCGAGCTGGAGGGTGACAACACCCGCGATCTCTTCCTTCGTGAGCGGCTGGAACATGATCGTCTCGTCGATACGGTTGAGAAACTCCGGACGGATGGTCTTCTTGAGCATCTCCATCACCTTCGTCTTCGTCTCCTCGACCACCGTGGCGCGGTTGGCGGCACTGATGTGCTCAAACTGCTGCTGGATGTACTGCGATCCGAGGTTGGAGGTCATGATGATGATGGTGTTCTTGAAGTTGACCGTGCGGCCCTTGTTGTCCGTCAGTCGTCCGTCGTCGAGCACCTGGAGCAGGATGTTGAAGACGTCGGGGTGGGCCTTCTCTATCTCATCGAAGAGAACCACGGAGTAGGGCTTGCGCCTGACGGCCTCGGTCAACTGGCCACCCTCGTCGTAACCGACGTACCCCGGAGGCGCGCCGATGAGGCGGGAGACACTAAACTTCTCTTGGTATTCGCTCATATCAATACGCGTCATCATCGTCTCGTCGTCGAAGAGGTATTCGGCCAGCGCCTTCGCCAGCTCGGTCTTACCCGTACCCGTCGTGCCGAGGAAGATGAAGGAGGCTATCGGCTTCTTCGGATCTTGCAGTCCGGCGCGGCTGCGGCGCACGGCGTCGGCCACGGCCGTGATGGCCTCGTCCTGGCCAATCACCCGCTTGTGGAGTTCTTCCTCCAGGTGGAGGAGCTTGTCGCGCTCGCTCTGCATCATCCGCGTCACGGGGATTCCCGTCCAGCGGCTCACCACTTCGGCGATATCGTCGGCAGTCACCTCCTCGCGGATGAGTTTCTCGCCACCCTGCGTCTGGTCGAGCTGCTTCTGTATGGCCTTGATGTCGGCGTCTATCTGCTGCAGTTTGCCATAGCGTATCTCCGCCACGAGCTGGTAGTTGCCCTCGCGCTCGGCGCGCTCGGCGTCAAACTTCAGTTGTTCTATCTGCTGCTTGTCCTGCTGGATCTTGTTGACCAGGGCCTTCTGGGCCTCCCATTTGGCTCGGAATCCCTTCACCTTGTCCTGCAGTTCGGCTATCTCGCGCTCGATGTTGTTGAGTTTTTGCAGGTCGGGGTCCTTCTCGGTCGCTCCCGGCTGCACCTCGCGCTTCACCGACTCACGCTCGATCTCCTTCTGCTTCAACTGTCTCTCCAGTTCGTCCAGTTCCTCCGGCACGGAGTCGCGCTCCATACGGAGTTTGGCAGCAGCCTCATCCATGAGGTCGATGGCCTTGTCGGGGAGGAAACGGTCTGTGATGTAGCGTTCGGAGAGTTGCACGGCAGCGATGCAGGCGTCGTCCTGGATACGCACCTTGTGGTGGTTCTCGTAGCGCTCCTTCAGTCCACGTAGGATGGAGATGGCGTCGGTCTCGTCCGGCTCCTCGACCATGACGGTCTGGAAGCGGCGCTCCAGGGCCTTGTCCTTCTCAAAGTACTTCTGATACTCGTTGAGCGTCGTCGCACCGATGGCACGCAGTTCGCCACGTGCCAGGGCCGGCTTGAGGATGTTGGCGGCGTCCATGGCGCCCTCGCCACCACCGGCTCCCACGAGCGTGTGGATCTCGTCGATGAAGAGGATGATGTTGCCTTCGGCCTTCGTCACCTCCTTGATCACCGATTTCAGGCGCTCCTCAAACTCGCCCTTGTATTTGGCACCCGCCACGAGTGCGCCCATATCGAGGGAGTAGAGTTGCTTGTCCTTCAGGTTCTCGGGCACGTCGCCACGCACGATACGCTCGGCCAGTCCTTCGACGATAGCCGTCTTGCCCGTACCCGGCTCACCAATGAGGATCGGGTTGTTCTTCGTACGGCGGGAGAGGATCTGCAAGACGCGGCGTATCTCCTCGTCACGGCCGATCACTGGGTCGAGTTTTCCTGCCCGCGCCCGCTCCACGAGGTTGGTGGCATACTTGGAGAGGGCCTGGAAGTTTTCGTCTCCGCTTTGGCTCTCCACCTTCTGTCCTTGGCGCAGCGACTGGATGGCCTGGAGCATTTCCTTCTCCGTGCAGCCAGCGTCCTTCAGGATACGTGAGGCGGTGCTGCCCACTTGTAGCAGGGCCAGCAGCAGCGGTTCGATGCTCACGTAGTCGTCGCCGAGTTTCTGGGAAATATCGAGGGTCTTCTCCAGCACCTTGTTGCTGTCGGGAGAGAAATAGGGTTCTCCGCCCGAGACCTTCGGCAGATGCTTGATCTCGTTTTGCAGACTCAGCTCGACGGTCTGGGCGTTCACTCCCAACTTTTGGAGCACGTAGTCCGTCACGTCTTTGCCCTTGTCCATCACGCCGGCAAGGATGTGAACCGGCTCGATGGTCTGCTGTCCATTGCGCTTCGCCGTGTCCAGCGCGCTTTGGATAGCCTCTTGGGCTTTGATGGTGAATTTGTCAAATGTCATATTTGTTTCTCCTTTCTGTGCTTCCTCTCCTTCGGCTGTGGCGCCTCGGGAGATTCTTCACGTTTTTTATTATTGTTTTCTGCCGAATGATAGGCAAAACCTATACCCGATTTGTAAATATGACAATACGGCATAAATTGATGACAATTTGTCACCAGGGAAGACTATAAACAACGACAAACAATACTACGTTTGCCACGATTTACAAACCACACCACCATTGCAGGAATGTTAGTGTGTGCTTTGGCTCCCGGCCTTGGGGGAGATACGCAACTGCCATATCAACGTCGGAACGTGGAACTGTATCGAACAATACGTACAACCCTGTCGCCTCATTCGGCTGAACCCGATGATGGTTCGGCCTTGCGCTTGGGACTTCTCGCTCGTCAGAAGCGGAAACCGTAGGTGAAGCGCACGCGCCATTTGCTTCTGCGCACCTGCAGCTGGTCTCGGTCGCCCACCACGGAATAGTTGTAGATCAAGGCGGCGACGGCAAACTGGTTGCGCCAGGAATAGACTGCTGCACCACGTCCTGTCGTGATGAGGCTGGGGAAGCGGTAGTGGAGGTTGATGCGCTCTCCGTTCTCCTTGAGTCGGGAGTGGATATAGAAGTCGAAGGTGGGCAGGAGGGAGAGGTGGAAGAGCCACCGCTTGCCCGCCACGAGGTTGTAGCCGTAGCCTGCGCCAATACCAATCTCCATCAGTTTGAGGTTGATGGGCTGCTGGTTGGCGGTCTCGTTGGCGTCGATGTCCGTGATCTGTCCGTCGAAACTGGCGCCCACCATGAAGCTGCCCGCGCTTCTGCGCTGGAGGTAACTCTGGCTGAAGGCCGCCGGAAAGGAGAAGCGCTTGCTGTTGAACGCATAGTAGAGGTTGACGTTGAGGGCCTGCTGCCTGATGGCCCCTTTCTCGATCGGCGTGACCTCGTCGTTCATTGAGGCCTTGCCGTGGTAGGTCTTCGACGATAGAAACACGATGTCGAAGCCGAAGCGGTTGCTGTAGGAGTTGACGTTCAACTCATAGTCCTGGCTCTTTCCCGCCAGTTTCATGGGGTTGAGCGCCACGGCAGCTCCCAGTCCGCGATATGCCACCGCCATACTCAGCGTGCCGCGGAAGTCCGACTCCACCTCGGTGTGGTATTGGTCCTCGCCATTGCGTCCCGTGGTGCGAATCCATGCTCCCGAGAGGTTGCCCCGCAGTTTGATGGTCCAGCGTCCGGGTGGCCGCATGATATAGGCCGTGTCGTAGTTGATGCGCTGGTAGCGCTCTGCAAGGATGGCGTTGCCCGCATGCAGCAGTTGGTCATACTTCACCAGTCGCTTGCGCAGGGCGTTGTATTTCTTCTCGTCCATGCTCCCGCTGTCTCTTCGAGCCCGCAAGATACTGTCGCCCCATTGCAGCAGGCGTCCCTCGTCCGAGGCCCGTCGGATCTCCAGTCGGATGCTGTCGGCATATTCCACCTTCTCCTTCCAGCTGCGCTTCTTCTTGCGGCGTTGGGATTGGGCAGAAGCATCGATGGCGATGGTTGCCACGAGGAGCAAGATTATCCAGCGGACGAAAAAGCAGACGGAAAAGCGGGTGGGGTGGAGCGGTGAGATCGAGTGTGACATGGCGTGAGGATGAGGAAAGGATTTTCCCTTATTACCTATATATATGATTATGATGACGGCCTATATGTATGAATATGAGAATGGCCTATATATATGTTTATGATGACGACCTATATATATATGATTAAAATGACGGCGCACTATGAGCTGAAAGCGCAAGTCTGATGATGGTGCCAACAGATTGGACAGACGGCAAGAATCAGATTGGCTGACGTCAGGAAAAGAAAAACTGGGACTTGGCCCCGCGTCGTTGTGCGAAGCACCAAGTCCCAGTCGTATAGAGTCGATATTAATAAGCGAAGAGAGGATAGTCCTTCATCGTAGCATTGACCTTCTCGCGAACGCGGGCGATGACCTGCTCGTTCTCGGGATCAGCCAATACCTCGTTGATCAACTCAGCCACGAGGTGCATCATGTCCTCCTTGGCGCCACGGGTCGTCATGGCAGCGGTGCCAAGACGGAGACCTGAGGTCTGGAAGGCAGAACGCTCGTCGTAGGGAACGGCATTCTTGTTGGCCGTGATATCGGCAGCCACGAGGGCAGCCTCAGCCACCTTACCCGTCAGCTCCGGATACTTCGGACGGAGGTCGAGCAGCATGGAGTGGTTGTCAGTACCACCGCTCACGATGTCGAAGCCGTAGCCGATGAGGTCCTCAGCCAGCACGGCGGCGTTCTTCTTCACTTGCGTAGCATACTCCTTCCAAGAAGGCAGCAGGTTCTCGCCGAAACCGACGGCCTTGGCAGCGATGACGTGCTCCAGCGGACCACCCTGGTTGCCCGGGAAGACAGCGGAGTTGAGCAGCATGGACATCTTCTTCAGATCGCCCTTCTTCGTCTTCAGACCCCACGGGTTCTCGAAGTCCTTGCCCATCATGATGATACCACCGCGCGGACCACGGAGCGTCTTGTGGGTCGTCGTGGTGACGATGTGAGCGTACTTCACCGGGTTCTTCAGCAAGCCAGCTGCGATCAGACCAGCCGGGTGAGCCATATCGACCAGCAGGATGGCACCTACTGCGTCGGCGATCTTGCGCATGCGCTCGTAGTCCCATTCACGGCTGTAGGCAGAGCCACCACCGATGATCAGCTTCGGCTTGTTCTCCAGGGCCAGCTTCTCCATCTCGTCGTAGTCCACGCGGCCCGTCTCGCGGCAGAGGTGATAGCCGACGTGGTTGTAGAGAATACCCGACGTGTTGACAGCGCTACCGTGAGAGAGGTGGCCGCCCTGATCGAGGTCCAAGCCCATGAAGGTGTCGCCCGGCTTCAGGATGGCGAGCAGTACAGCCTGGTTGGCCTGTGCGCCAGAGTGGGGCTGCACGTTGACAAACTCAGCGCCGAAGAGCTGCTTCACGCGGTCGATGGCGAGGTTCTCCACCTTGTCCACCACCTGGCAACCGCCGTAGTAGCGCTTGCCGGGATAACCCTCGGCATATTTGTTGGTGAGGTATGAACCCATGGCGTTCATCACCTCATCGCTCACGAAGTTCTCTGAAGCGATCAGCTCCATACCCTTCAGCTGACGCTGATGCTCTTGCTCGATCAAGTCGAAAATCTCTTGGTCTCTTCTCATACTTGTACTTTTACTTTATTAAGATATTATTATTGATGTTTCAGCCTGGATAGTCCATAGCGTCCCTCTGCGGGGGTTAGAGCTCGCAGTTGGCAGGGGTCTATGGATTGCGCAGGTTAGGTTAGATTTCTCTTGCAATGGTTAGCAAAGTTCCACCTTATCCATTTTTTGTTCTTTGTCGCAGTAGTGACATTTCAGTATTCCGTGCTCCTTGTCTATCACGTTGAAGATGGTGTCCATCGGTTCGTTGTTGGTGATACACTTCGGATTGTTGCACTTGACGATGCCCCGCAGCTCGTCGGGCGTCTCCACCTTTTTCTTCTCCACCACCTCGTAGTCCTTGATGATGTTGAGCACCACGTTGGGCGCCACTACCGAGAGTCGCGAGATCTCATCGTCTGTGAAGAACTTGTCGCTCACCTTGATGATGCCCTTCGTGCCCACCATCTTCGACGAGAGGTTGTAGCCGATCGTCACTGGGGTGGAGAGGTGCTGGAGCTGGAGAAGGTTGACGACGTCGAAGGTCTTCTCCACGGGGATATGGTCTATTACCGTGCCGTTCTTGATGGCGGCCACGAGTCTTTCTTTCTTGTTCATCGCTTGCTGGTTATTCAATGATCGTTTTGTCATTGCGAATCTCCTCGATGGAGATACCAAGGCAATGGCAGAAGATGGCCTCGCGGACATAGAGTCCGTTCTTGGCCTGCTGGATGTAGTAGGCGTGGGGATTGGCGTCCACGTCGTAGGCAATCTCGTTCACGCGGGGTAGCGGGTGGAGGATGCGCATGTTGTCCTTGACCTTGCCGAGCATGTTCTCGTGCAGGATATAGACATTCTTCACGCGCTCATACTCCATCAGGTCGGAGAAGCGCTCCTTCTGCACGCGCGTCATGTAGAGAATGTCGGCGTCGGCGATTACGTCCTCGTCAAACTCCTCGTGCTCCTCATACTTGATGCCGTGCTTCCGGCAGTAGAGCTTATACTCTTCGGGCATGGCGAGCTCCTTGGGCGATATGAAATGGAAAGTGGGGTTGAAATGGCGCATCGCCATGAGGAGGGAGTGGACGGTGCGTCCGTAGCGGAGGTCGCCGACCAGGTAGATGTTGAGGTTCTCCAGCGTGCCCTGCGTCTGCTGGATCGTGTAGAGGTCGAGCAGGCATTGCGATGGATGCTGGTGGGCTCCGTCTCCCGCATTGACGATGGGGACGGGTGCTACTTCCGAGGCGTATTGTGCCGCGCCCTCGATATGGTGGCGCATGACGATCACGTCTGCATAGTTGGACACCATGAGAATTGTGTCCTTCAACGTTTCGCCCTTGCTGACGCTCGAAACCTTGGCGTCGGTAAAGCCGATGACGCGCGCACCCAGTCGGTTGGCAGCCGTCTCAAAGCTCAATCGGGTGCGGGTGGAAGGCTCATAAAATAGTGTTGCCACCACTTTCCCCTTCAGCAACTCACGGTTGGGGTGTGCCTCAAACTCCTTCGCCATCTCCAGGAGGTGCAAAAGCTCCTCGCGGTTCAGGGTCTGGATGTTCACAAAGTTATGTTTTTCCATTTACCGCTTCTATGTTTTATAATTCGGGTTCAAAGATACAAATTCTTTTTTGATTAGCATCGGGTAGTGCGGGAAAAAATGAGTTGGAGGATAAAAAAAACGTGTAATAATCGGTGGAGCTCACTTTTTTGCCTTTACTTCTATGTTGAACCCCATTTTTTCATTAACTTTGCACACTATATATAAAAAGGTACTCGATTCATGAGAAGAGCAATCGTTCACTTCCTTTGGGAAGGACTGGCAATCGTTGTGGCTTTCTGCCTCATGTTTTTCATTGCCGTATGGAATGGCTGGATAGGCTATATGCCCGATATGGACACCCTTTCCAATCCGATCGATAAGTTTGCCACCCAGGTCTATTCGGCCAATGGCAAGCTCATCGGCACATGGAATGAGGACAACGGCAACCGTGTGGCGGTCGATTACAACAGTATCAGCCCCAACCTCGTCCATGCGCTGGTCGCCACCGAGGACGAGCGTTTCTACGAGCACTCCGGCATCGACTATATCGCCCTGGGCCGTGCCATCATCAAGCGAGGCATCCTCGGCCACCACGAGGCTGGTGGCGGTTCCACCATCACGCAGCAGCTTGCCAAGCAGCTCTATTCTGAGAAGGCCCACGGCACACTGGAGCGCATGTTGCAGAAGCCGATTGAGTGGATCATCGCCATCAAGCTGGAGCGATGCTTCACCAAGGAGGAGATCATCGCCATGTACCTCAACTACTTCGACTTCCTCCACAACGCCGTCGGCATCAAGCGTGCGGCCAATATCTATTTCGACAAGGAGCCCTGGCAGCTCAACCTCGACGAGTCGGCCATCCTGGTGGGTATGTGCAAGAACCCCTCGATGTTCAATCCCGTGCGCTACCAGGATCGTTGCCGCCAGCGTCGCAATGTCGTCCTGGCGCAGATGCTCAAGTGTGGCTACATCACCTCAGAGCAGTACGGCCAGGCGAGCGCGCAGCCCTTGGAGCTCCATTTCTCCCACGAAAAGCCCATTGCTGGTGCGGGCAGCTATTTCCAGGCCTTCCTCAAGCAGTATATGATGGCCGAGTTGCCTCTGCGCGAAAACTATCCTGCCTGGCGTGAGCGCCAGTACGTCCTCGACTCCATCGCCTGGGCCACCGACCCGCTCTATGGCTGGTGCAACAAGAACCACAAGCGCAATGGCGACAACTACAACGTCAATACCGACGGCCTCCGTATCTTCACGACCATCGACACGCGCATGCAGCAGTATGCCGAGCAGGCCGTGCGCGAGCATGTGGGGCGTAGTCTCCAGACGGCTTTCAACCAGGAGAACCACTACAAGCCCAATGCGCCTTTCTCCTCCGGCATCTCGCGCCAGCAGATCAAGAATAGCATCAACCGCAGCATCCGTCAGAGCACGCGCTTCCTCCGTATGAAGGAGGTAGGAGCCTCGCTCGAGGAGATCATCCGTGCCTTCCGCACCCCAGTAGATATGACGGTCTTCACCTATCATGGTCCCGAGGAGCGCACGATGACGCCGATCGACTCCATTATCTATTATAAGAGTTTTCTGCGTTCTGCCTTCATGAGCATGGATCCCCATACGGGCGCCGTCAAGGCTTATGTCGGCGGTATTGACTACGACCACTTCAAGTATGACATGGTGATGGGAGGCCGTCGCCAGGTGGGATCCACCATCAAGCCCTTCCTCTATGCCCTGGCCATGCAGAACCGTATGACTCCTTGCACCACCCTCCGCAACGTCCAGCACTCCTACGGCGGATGGACCCCGCGCAACGGCAGCCATGCGCGCTACGGCCAGCAAGTGCCGCTGAAGTGGGCGCTGCAGCACTCCAACAACTGGATCTCGGCCAGCCTCATCACGACCCTTGGCCCGCAGCAGTTTGTGGGCATCCTCCACGACTTCGGCCTCAACAATCCCGACATCGACCGCAACGCCACCCCCGTGCTCAGTCTCGGTCCCTGCGAGGTCTCTGTCGGCGAGATGGTCTCGGCCTATACGGCCTTCGCCAATGGCGGCGTGCGCTGCGCCCCGTTGTTTGTCACGAAGATCGAGGACAGCCACGGCAATGTCATTGCCAAGTTCCAGCCCCTGATGACGGAGGTGATCAGCGAGGACAACTCCTATCGCATGATTGACATGATGCGTGCCGTCATCGATGGCGGTACGGGTAGCCGACTGAAGGGTGCCTACGGGATGAAGGGCGACATCTGTGGCAAGACGGGTACGACCAACAGCAACTCCGATGGTTGGTTTATCGCCTTCACCCCCGAACTGGTCAGTGGCGCCTGGGTGGGCGGTGAGGACCGCGACATCCACTTCGACTCCACCTCCCTCGGACAGGGAGCCGCCGCCGCCCTGCCTATCTGGGCCTACTTCATGAAGAAGGTCTATGCCGACCACCAGTTGGGCTATAGCGACAAAACGCAGTTTGCCATCCCCAAGGACTTCGACTTCTGTTCCACGTCCGAGGACACCGATGTCAACGACATCCAGGAGGTCTATTTCTGATTTGCACCTGCCCTATGGCTAATGAAGTCAGAATATGCACATTGTGTATATAAAGTCCATAGTGTTGCGGAATTATGGTTGTTAATAGTCACATTAATTATATAGGTTTATGGGAAATCCATTCTTGAAATCCTTTATTGTCTTGGCGTTAAGCATCCTGCAGACAACTGTATGCTATGCCGATACTTTCAAGGGAAAGGTTGTCAATGCTGAGACTGGCGAGGTTATTGTCGGAGCAAGGGTAGAGAGCGAGATCAACCCCCAACCTGGATGGTCTATTCAGAGTACGACAGAGACCGACAGTACGGGATGCTTCTATCTGAATGGTAGTATGGAAGGGCGCATCATGTTCAAGTTTAGCATGATAGGCTACAAGAATCTCCGCAAGGTGGACTATTCCTATGGCAGGGAGGTGAAAGATACGACCGACCTTGGCATCATCAAGTTGCACCCCACGGCACTCATGCTGCAGGAGGTAAAGGTGACGGCCAAGATGCCCCGCATCACTATGGTGGGCGACACGATAGTGTTCAACCCCGAAGCGTTTAAACTGAAGGAAGGAGCCCGCCTTGCCGAACTGATCAAGAAACTACCGGGAGTGGAGAACCGCGACGGCAAACTCTATTGGAACGACAAACCCATACGCCTGATGATGAACGGTCGGGACGTCTTCGGCGGCAATCAGATCATCAGCGAGCTGCCGGCAGAAGTGGCAAGCAAACTGAAGCTCTACGACCGCAAGTCGGAGCTGGCACGCCATACTGGCAATGACGATGGTGAGGAAGACCACGTGCTTGACATACAGGTAAAGCCGGGATTTCTCGACAAGTGGTATGGAGAGGCAGAAGCACAATACCAGACAGACAAGCGGTATATGTTCAGCCTCAGGGCCAGTCGGCTGAGCGACCACGACCCACAGATGATATATGGTCAGGCAAACAACACCAACCGCTATATAGACCGCACGATGGGTCAAAGCATGGATCGCAACATCGACGGCGACGGCAAGAGTCAGTATGGATCGTACAACTACCAACACAACTGGAAGACAGAGGGTGCAGGGTCCTATAGCGACAACAGCTTCAACATAAGTGCCAATCTGGGCCACAGCGATGGTTGGAACACAAGCACTCAGTCAACTGAGACTTTCTTCCCTGGTAAGGAGCGCACGTTTAGCGTAGCAGACAACTACCGCTATGCCCATAAGCTCACTCCGCAGTTGCAGACAAAACTCTTTGCTTACACCGATTCTGTGAATAGCATAAACGTAGATGTGAAGGCGGCTTACGAGAAAGGCCACAGCATCAGCGAAGACCAAGGAGCATCGTATGGCTACGATCCGGAGAAGTTTGAATACCACACTATCGGCGCAGCCTTTGCCGCAAAACCTGGCGATGCGCTCTATGACCGATTGATCACCCGCAACCGCTATTATCATACAAGTGACAGTCAGACGCGCAGTCTGAACATGGACTACTCATGGGAACACTTCTTTGGCAAGAAAGGTTCGTTCACCTTGCAAGGTTACACCAAAATAAGCGGATCCGATGAAGATACCCACAACAACCGCAGCCTGGAATATCTGAGGGACAACAGAAACGAAACGCTATGGCAGTATTACGAACGCAACAATCATGGCCTCAGCACGCAGCTCGGCGCCGAACTGGAATACTGGCTGAGCAGTAAGGTCTATCTGGACCTATCCGACAATGTGACCTATTCGCGTACCAGAGCCATTCGCGACATATATACCGACCATAGCGAAGATAACGTGGTGTGAGGTATGCCGACGACGCCAGACCTTGCCAACACCATGGGCAACCTGATGCACCAATGGACCAATAGCTTCTCTCTGAAGTCAACCATAAAACCCGTGAAGGCTCTCATGATTATGCCAAAGTTTAACTGGAACGTATATCGTGAGAAGGCAGTTTACCATTATGGACAACTCGACACCACTGCCGTGCGCACAAGCTATACCTACGAACCGTCGCTATTTCTGAAATGGAAGATGAGCCGTGTGCGCAATATGGATTTCTCTTTTGCCTATCATACTACGGTGCCCGACCTCGTGAGCACGCTCGCTTATCGCAACACCATCAATCCGCTGTCTATTTCCGTGGGTAATCCCTTCCTTGGCAAATCACACAGTCATACGACCAAATATAGCTACCATCGCATGTGGCTGCGCAAGCAGATCGTGCTCGGACTGACTGTGTCATATACAAAGGAAATCAATCCGATTGCCACGCTCTATCGCTATAATTCCGCAACAGGCATCTATGAGTCGAAGCCAATGAACGTGAAAGGAGGCGACTCCTGGAAATTCGGAGTCAACTACGACCAAGGTATTGGCGCGTATTTCCGGTTGATGAACAAACTGTCGGTACAGGCATCACAGTCGTATGGCTTCCTGACGTTGGTGGACAACAACGACCCTAATACTGTTCCTGCCTTGAATCATCAGAAAACTGTTGGCATAGACGAAGACTTTGATTTGTCGTATGAGACAAACACGCTGCAGCTGTCTTTGTACGACCGTCTGCAATGGAATTGCTATCGCTATGACGACGCTTCATACAACACTCATCCTCTATATAATAGATTAGGTGTGACAGCTATGCTGAAGCTCGAACCTTTCCAAGTGGTAGCGGAGGTAGCCGATCATTTCCGTTCTGATTATGCCACGTCGGAAATGAATGGCCACAGGATTATTTCATCGTTGAGTGTTGATTACAGTTTCTGCAAGAACAAATGCCGCCTGTCGCTGTATATTGATGATATCTTCAACAAAGACATCTATTATGATAGCAAATATACGGCATTCCAGCGTTACGAATCAGCCGAAAACTATATCCACCACTATGCCAATCTTACCTTCACGTATAGATTCGACGCCAAGGCAGATAAAAAGAAACGCAGATAAAAAGAAAAAGGTAGGGATAGGAAAACCATCCCTACCTTTGGACCAGGAGAATTACTTTCTGACTATCTTCCGCAGTCTTCTTGCTTTGTCTCCTTACTCTATATACTTCGTCTCCTTCGGCATGCAGATCCAAAGGAGGATATACACCAGTACGCCACAGAAGGCCGTGCAGGTCGTCAGGACGACATAGACGATGCGTAGGATCGCCACGTCCCATCCGAAATACTCGGCTATACCGCCACAGACGCCCGCCAGCCATTTGTCGGTCGTCGATCTTGTGAGTCGTTTCTTATACTCCATAGGGCTTCAATATTTACAGTTTTTGCCAAATTTCGTCGAGACCCTTCCTTTTCTTTCCCGGGTTCGGACAGTCCTCGGCGATGTGTCCCAGCGGAATGATCGCCACTGCCTCGAATCCCTCTACGGGAAACAGGCGCTTCACGGCCTCCACATCGTAGTTGCACACCCAGCAGGTGCCCAGTCCACGGTCGGCGGCAGCCAAGGCCAGATGCTCCACGGCTATTCCGAGGTCGATGTCGCCATGCGACTTGCCGTCGTCGGGACGCACCCACGCGTTGGCCGTGTCCTTCATGCAGAGCACATAGATCGGCGCGGAGGCAAACCAAGGACGGTCGTAGCACTGGCGTATTTTCTCCTTGGCCTCGTCGGAGGCGAGAAGGAGAAACTTCCAAGGCTGCCGGTTGCAGGCCGACGGAGCCAGTTGCACACACGTCATGATCGCGTCGAGGTCGGCCTGCGAGACCGCCTCGTCGGTGAATTTGCGCACAGAGAAGCGCGCGGTTGCCAATTCTTTGAAGTTCATAGGCTTCGTTTTTTATGTTATTTTGGACTTGGTTAGTAGTTGCCCTCATCCACAATCGGGTAGAGCTCGATAAACTCCCCGTTGTGTCGCTTTCCATCGTTGATGATCTCCGCCACCTTTTGGCCGATCACGTCGGGCTGGTGCGATCCCGGTCCGTCGTAGTGGCCGTTGAGGTCGGTGGAGGTGGCTCCCGGGTGGATGGTAAACGCCTCCACGGGCACGTGGAAGTGGTCAAATTCCCATCCCATCGTGGCGATCATCGTGTTCTGTCCCGCCTTGCTGGCCACGTAGGCCATCGGGTGCCAGTAGGGGCTAAACGTGCTTGGCACGGTGATGTTACAGATTCTGCCCTGGTTTTTCTCCAGCAGCGGCAGCAGCAACTTTGTCAGATAGAACGTGCCGATATAGTTGACCTGCACCGTGTCGATCACGTCCTGCAGCGACTGCTCGTAGCTCCTGACCGACATGTCGCCCGGAATGCCCGCGTTGTTGACCAGCAGCGAGAGCTCCGGATACTTCTCCGCTATCTCGCGGGCCGAGACCTCGATCTCCCCGTTGTCCGCAAGGTTCACATACTGCCATCCCGCCACGTCGGCACCCTCGGCGCGGAGGGCCTCCATGGCCTTCAGTGCTCGGTCTTCACAGCGTGCGCCGACCACTACCTGCCATCCCGATTTTCCCAGATGGCGTGCTATCTCATATCCGATGCCCTTGTTGGCACCTGTCACCAAAACTTGTTTCTTCATTTTTTCGATCTTTTATTGTAGGTCAATATAATAGTTGTGTTCCTTCCATGTGTGGGTTCCGCCTTCCACCCATGTGTGTTGTGCTTTGCCCATGTGGCGTCTCCCGTGTCTATTCTTCTCCCAGCCAGTCATCGACGAGCTTTCGCGCGATGCTCAGCTTCTCGGGCAGCGGCGGCAGGTTGTCTCTGCCAAACCAGCTTCCGCGCTCCAGTTCGGACCGTTGCAGATGAATCTCGCCTCCCGCATAGTCGGCGTGGAATCCCACCATCAGTCCGCAGGGGAAGGGCCACGGCTGCGACCCGAAATAGCGGAGGTTGGTGATGTCGAGTTGCGTCTCCTCCATCACCTCGCGCCTCACGGCCTCTTCGAGCGTCTCTCCCGTCTCGACAAATCCCGCCACCAGTCCATAGATGCGGTTGTTGACGAAGTTTTTCGCATGGACGAGCAGCATCTCCTCGCCCCGGTGTACGAGCACGATGACGGCCGTGGCCAGTTGCGGCCAGATCTCCTTGCCACAATGCGTACACTTCTTCGAAATGATGGTATCCATCCTTGTGGGCGCACCACACACCCCGCAGTATTGCGTGTTTTGGTCCCAGTAGAGCAGTTCGCGACATTTCCCCGCCTTCAGATAGAGTTCCGTCGGCAGATGATAGAACGACTTGCGCAGTGGGCACGTCTCGTAGCGATCGTCCTCGGCGATGGGATAGTCGATGCTGGCCGCCCTCACCTCCGTCCCGTCCTCCATCGGTGCTATCTCCATCACGTGCGTCCAGGGCTTCAGTTCGATGGGAGGATTCTCAGCCAGGGGGATGGTACGACTGCCGTCCGCGTTCTTCTCCAGCATGACGGCATCCTTGACGAATATGAACCAATATTTCATGATGTGTGTGATCTCGTTCTTCTTTCCGAAGACTTCTCTTATTCCTTCTTTCCGAAGAGCAGCTCGTAGTCCCTTGCTGCCGCCGGCTTCACCCATTCCTCCGGCACGAAGCGCCAGTTGTTGTTCGGTTGCGGGTCGAGCGTCCCCATCCGCTTGATCTCCTCCATGAGGTAGTGGCGCTGGTCGCGTTCGCTCTCCCAGAGGATGCGGCTCTGCAGCGAGTCGTGTGGAATGCCCGCCCCCTTCGTGAGCAGTTCTCCGCCTCCGTTGCCTCGGTAGCTGTTGATTGCCACGCGATACCAGGCGTTCGGGTCAAACGGTCTTCCGTCGCTCATCTGGAGGATGCGCACCTTTTGTCCGTTGGGCTTCGTCACGTCCACCTCGTAGTCGATGCCAGCCGCCGAGTCGAAGTTGAAGAGGAAGTTTTTGAATCCCAGTCGCTGCGCGTCGTCGCTCGTGTCGTCGAAGAGCAGCAGATGGTCCTCGGGCTTCTCCATCGTGTTCACCCATTGGTCGTAGCTCATCTCCAGATGGCGGCGTATCTCGTCGCCCGTCATCCGCATCACGTAGAGCTGGTTCTCATACTTATAGAGGTTGAACATATCCGCCACCGTCACCTCTCCCGCCTTGATCGATGCGCTGAGCGACAGGGGCGCGTTGAAGGTGATGTCTGCCTTTGTGATCTGTAGTTCGAGGTTGAGAATGAGGTCGTTGAAGGCCGACGACCCAAAATAGCTGTCGCGCGTGGAGATCTCGTGCTTGAACGTGCCCAGCGGCTGCTCCGCCCAGGCCTTCACGCTGTCGATGGCCGCTGCGAAATGGTCCATATATCCCGCGTCGGGCTCCAGGTTGGCCACATCCACGATGCTTCCCTCCTTCTTGGCCACACGCCATTGTCCGTCCCTCTCCACGAGTTGGATCGTGGCCAAGGCCACTTTGCGCGCGTTGTTGGCCGGGTCCAGGCAGACCACCTCCTGGCCTTCGCCGTTCTCCACCACCGATTGGTGCGGCCTGTGGTCGTGTCCGAAGAGTACGACGTCAAATCCCGCCACCTCCTCGGCGACCCTCCGCGAGGCGTCCTCCGTATAGTCCTCCGTCACGATGCCGCCGTCCCATCCCGAGTGGAAGAGGCCGACGATCACGTCCGGATGCTCCCGATCCTTCACCTCCTGGATGGTTCTCCGTGCCGTGGCCACCATGTCGTCGAAGCGCAGTCCGCTCCACAGATTCTCCTTCAGCCAACTGGGTATGGCTGGCGTGATCATGCCGATGATCGCCACCTTCACCTTGCCGTCCTTGCACAGCACGCGATAGGGCAGGGTGTAGGGCTTTCCCGTCCGCGTGTCGATGACGTTGGCTCCCAGGACCGGCGCGTGGCTCTCCCTGATCCATTTGTCATAGACCCCGTGGCCCGTCTCCACGTCGTGGTTGCCCAGCGTCTGGGCGTCATACTGTAGGTAGTTCGTACATTGAGCCGCGATGTTGGTCTGTCCCGTCGCCACATAGTTGTAATAGTAGCAGATGGGCTGGCCCTGCAGGATGTCGCCATTGTCGAGCAGAAAGACGTTCTCTGCCCCATACTGCGCCCTCATCCGGTCAACGTAGGTTTTTACGCGGGCCAGCGAACCCGGCAGGTCGCGGCGGTTGATAAAGTCGTAGGGAAAGAAACAACCGTGCACGTCGGAAGTCTCTATTATCTGTATGGTCGTCGTGTCGTTGTTTTCCATTCCGTAAACATTGTCTCCGTAGGCGTGGAGTGAAAGTGCTGCAAGAAGCGACAAAAATAGTTTCTTCATTCTTTTGAGTTGATGTTATGATATGAGGAGGGGTGGGGGATAGGCGTCCGTCAGTCTGCTGCCGTCGTCCAAGTTGTGGTCCGCGCCTGCAGCCTTTTCCTTACCTCGTCCTGCGCCACCATCGCCCCGTAGAGATAGGCCTCGCCAAACGTCTTCCATATCATTGCGTAGAAGACCAGCGCGAGACAGAAGGTCAGCGTTGCCGTGGTCAGCACCCAGTAGCCCATGCCCAGCACCCTGGGGTCGCCCTCCGCTGCCAGCGTGTAGTCGAAGTAGCCTTCTATGAGCAGGATGATGGCCGGGATCATCAGTAGCGTGAAGACCACCAGGCCGATGATGCCCGATAGGAGGGCGTAGGTGAGGTAGCTTCCCAGATGGCGAAGCACGCGCTTGGCCGCCCTGCCACACTTCGGCATGGGCGCGACCAACTGCAGGATGGCCCGCTTGAAAACAACCAGTGCGGCCAGCGCCAGCAGCAGGGCCAGCGCCGTCCCGATCCATTGTCCGCAGAGCGCCGTCGTGACGCTCAGCGCCCATCCCAGCGATGAGGCTACCAGCGGTTTCCATGTCCGGCGGAGCGTCGTCAGCTGTTGGCTGGTGAAGAGCCGGTAGCCCTCGGCGATGCAGCGAGCCACGCTGCGATCTTTTGTCAGTGCTTCTCTATCCATTGCTTTTCTTAGAAAATCATCCTGCCTTAAACATTCCTGTCCTGGAACAATCCTGTTCTGGGACATTCTTGTCTTGGAACATTCCGTCCTAAAACATTCCTGTCTTAGAACATCCTGCGCCGAAACTCTCCTAAGACCAGGGCCGTGGCGATCGCCACATTGAGCGATTCGGCCGTCGTCCTGCCTTGGGGGAAATTGGGGATGAGCAGCGGTCGTGTGGCCCGTCGCCTCACTTCCTCCGTCACCCCGTTGCCCTCGTTGCCCATCACGATCACGCCGTGGGGCTTGAGCGTCGTCTCGTAGATGTTCTCGCCGTCGAGCTGCGTCGTATAGATGGGGTAGTCCTTGTCGAGCGCGTCGATCAGCGGCACGAGCGGCGCATAGTGGATGGCCACGCGCGCGATGCTTCCCATCGTAGCCTGGATGACCTTCGGATTCCAGCAGTCGGCCGTGTCGGGCGAGCACCAGATGGCGCCCACGCCAAACCAGTCGGCCACGCGGATGATGGTGCCCAGGTTGCCCGGGTCCTGCACGCCGTCGAGCACGAGGGTCAGTTCGCTGGGGTCAATCCCGGCCCCATCCCGAGGCCCTGTGGGTATCTCGAAGACGCCCACCACCCCCTGCGGATGCTGCAGTTGCGAGATGCGCCTGACGTCCTCCATCTCGTCGTAGATGGCCACCGGCCGGAAGCCAGCAGCCTGGAGGTCGCCCACCACTTTCGGCCCTTCGGCCATGAACCAGCCCGTCGTCTTGCGCCCCTTGCGCGTCGATAGCGATCGGATGATTTTTACTTGGTTATTGGTTATCACAGTGCAAATATAGTAAAAAATGCGCCAATGATTCCCGACGGCTCTGTTTTTTTTGCTAACTTTGCGCAAAATAATGAATTTTATGAATTGGAAGAACCGACATACGCCCCTGTTATTGTTGCTGATCACGCTGGTAGCCACGGCCCTGACGGGTTGCTCCACGTCCAAGTTCGTGCCCGAAGACCGCTACCTCCTCGACGCCGTCCAGGTGCGCACCGACAGCAAGGAGCTCGACGCTGCCCAGTTTGGCCAGTACGTCCGCCAAAAGGGCAACTCCCATTGGTTCTCCCTCTTCAAGATTCCCCTGGGCACCTACTCCCTGGCGGGCCGCGACTCCACGAAGTGGCTCAACCGCACGCTGCGCCATATCGGCGAGGAGCCCGTCGTCTATGACTCCCTCGAGGCCGCCCGGTCCTGCGCCGACCTGCGTCTGGCCATGCAGAACATGGGCTATATGAACAGTTACGTCGATTTCGAGACGCAGGTCCGTGGCCGCAAGCTCAAGGCCATCTATACCCTCCATCCCGGCGATCCCTACCGCATCAGTTCCTTCCGCTACGACATCCCCGACTCCGCCGTGGCCCAGGTCCTTGCCCCCGTCTTTGGCACGGGCGATCAGCAGGTGGGCGAGGTCTTCACCGTCTCCTCCCTCGACAACCTCCGCAAGCGCATCGCCACCGTCCTCAACGACTCCGGCTTCTACCGTTTCCACAAAGACTTCGTCACCTATACCGCCGACTCCCTCCAGGGCACGCAGGGCGTCAACCTCGTCTGCCGCATCCTGCCCTACCGCGAGAACAGCAGCGCGCCCCCCAAGCCCCATCCCCGCTATCGCGTGCGATCCATCCACTACCGATCCAGCGACGGCTACGACCTGCCCCTGCGCCGCAGCGTGCTGGCCGAAAACACGGTGGTCAAGGCCGGCGAGTGGTTTAGCGCCTCCGACCTGCAGCGCACCTACAACAACTTCGCGCGGCTCGGCGCCGTCCGCTACACCAACATCACCTTTCGCGAGGACACCCTCCACAACCTCGACACCGACATCCGCCTCTCCATGCGCAAGCCCAACACCATCGCCTTCCAGCCCGAGGGCACCAATACGGCTGGCGACTTCGGAGCAGCCGCCACGCTGACCTATCAGAACCGCAACCTCTTCCGCGGCAGCGAACTCCTCAGCATCGAGCTCCGTGGCGCCTTCGAGGCCATCAAGGGACTGGAGGGCTACGAGCGCGGCGACTACGAGGAGTATGGCGTCGAGGCCCGTTTTCAGATGCCCCGCCTGATGACTCCCTTCCTCTCGCGTAAGGGCCGTCGCGGCAGCACGGCCTCGACCGAGCTCTCCGTGGCCTGGAATCTCCAGAACCGCCCCGAGTTCCATCGCCGTGTCTTCTCTGCCGGCCTCAAGTATCGGTGGCCGACGCGCGACGGCAGGGTGCAGTACAAGCTTGACGTCCTCGACCTCAGCTACGTCTATATGCCCTGGATCAGCGCCACCTTCAAGCACGACTACCTCGACAGCGTCTCCAACCGCAACGCCATCCTGCGCTACAACTACGAGGACCTCTTCATCATGAAGGCGGGCTTTGGCCTCACCTACAACGCCGGCGACCGCGTCATCCGTGCGAGCGTCGAGACGGCGGGCAACCTGCTGAGCGGCTTCTCCCAGATCTTCCGCTTCAAGCAGAACAGCCACGGCCAGCGCCAGCTCTTCAATATCGCCTACGCCCAGTATGCCAAGTTCGACTTCGAATACACGCGCCTGCTGCGTTTCAGCTCCCACAACACGCTGGCCCTCCACGGCCTCCTGGGTGTGGCGTGGCCCTATGGCAACAGCACCGTGCTGCCCTTCGAGAAGCGCTACTTCTCCGGTGGTGCCAACTCCGTGCGCGGCTGGAGCGTCCGCGAGCTCGGCCCCGGCAAGTATCGTGGCCGCGACGGCCGCATCGACTTCATCAATCAGACCGGCGACATGCGCCTCGACCTCAACCTCGAGTATCGCACCCACTTGTTCTGGAAGTTCGACGGCGCCGCCTTTGTCGATGCGGGCAACATCTGGACGCTCCGATCCTATCCCGAGCAGCCCGGCGGCCAGTTTCAGCTCGACACCTTCTTCAAGCAGATCGCCGTCTCCTACGGCCTCGGCCTGCGCCTCAACTTCGGCTATTTCATCCTCCGCCTCGACGGCGCCATGAAGGCGATCAATCCCGCCTACGACGACCACAAGGACCATTATCCCATCTTCCATCCCCGCTGGGGCCGCGACTTCGCCTTCCATTTCGCCGTCGGTATGCCGTTCTGACGCCTGCGCCCTTCCTCTCGTGGGGCGCTCCTGGCGATAGAAAGGCCGATTGGTTGAATAAATCGTAAAAAAAACGGTATGTTGCGGGCCTTTTCAAATTTTATTTGTATTTTTGCCCCCAGTTTAGGATAGACCACACACGATCGACTACTGCAATGGCAGACATGAGAGACACCTGGGCACATGGATGAGGCTCGGGCGTTTTGCTTTTGGTTCCTACCGTGAGGTAGCCGATAAAGATTAGGATAACATTATATATAATACTTTAAGGTTCAGGATATGTCGAATTTAAGATTTCAGGTCGTAGAGGAGGCGTTCAAGAAGCGCCCCTTAGAGGTGGAAGTTCCCAAGGAGCGTCCGTCCGAGTATTTTGGCAAGTATGTGTTCACCCGCGCTAAGATGTACAAATACCTGCCCGCCGCCATCTACACCCAGCTCACCGACGTCATCGACAACGGCACGCCCCTCGACCGCTCCATAGCCAATGCCGTGGCCTCCGGCATGAAGCAGTGGGCCATGGAGATGGGCGTCACCCACTACACCCACTGGTTCCAGCCCCTGACCGGCGGCACCGCCGAGAAGCACGACGCCTTTGTGGAGCACGACGGCAAGGGCGGCATGATCGAAGACTTCTCGGGCAAGTTGCTCGTCCAGCAGGAGCCCGACGCCAGTTCTTTCCCCAGCGGCGGCATCCGCAACACCTTCGAGGCCCGCGGCTATTCCGCCTGGGACCCCACCTCCCCCGTCTTCATCATCGACGACACCCTCTGCATCCCCACCATCTTCATCTCCTATACGGGCGAGGCCCTCGACTACAAGGCCCCCTTGCTCCGCACGCTCCACGCCCTCAGCGTGGCCGCCACCGACGTCTGCCACTATTTCGACCCGAAGGTGAGCAAGGTGAAGACCAATCTCGGTTGGGAGCAGGAGTACTTCCTCGTCGATGCCGACCTCTATAGCGCCCGCCCCGACCTGATGCTGACGGGCCGCACCCTCATGGGCCACGAGTCGGCCAAGAACCAGCAGATGGACGACCACTATTTCGGCACCATCCCCGACCGCGTGCAGAGCTTCATGAAGGACCTGGAGGTGCAGGCCCTCGAACTCGCCATCCCCTGCAAGACCCGCCACAACGAGGTGGCCCCCAACCAGTTTGAGTTTGCCCCCATCTTCGAGGACTGCAACCTCGCCGTCGACCACAACATGCTCCTGATGTCGCTGATGAAGAAGGTGGCGCGCAAGCACGGTTTCATCGTTTTGCTCCACGAGAAGCCCTTCGCCGGCATCAACGGCAGCGGCAAACACTGCAACTGGAGCCTCTCCACCGACACCGGCGTGCTGCTCCACGCCCCGGGCAAGACTCCCGAGTCCACGCTCCGCTTCGTCACCTTCATCGTCGAGACCCTGATGGGCGTCTATCGCCACAACGGCCTGCTCAAGGCCTCCATCATGAGCGCCACCAACGCCCACCGCCTCGGCGCCAACGAGGCCCCTCCCGCCATCATCTCCTCCTTCCTCGGCAAGCAGCTCTCCGAGCTCCTCGACCACATCGAGCAGAGCGACAGCGAGGACGACTTTATCATGGCCGGCAAGCAGGGCCTGAAGATGGACATCCCCGAGATTCCCGAACTGATGATCGACAACACCGACCGCAACCGCACCTCTCCCTTCGCCTTCACCGGCAACCGCTTCGAGTTTCGTGCCGTGGGATCCGAGGCCAACTGCGCCTCGGCGATGATCGCCCTCAATAGCGCCGTGGCCGAGGCCCTGACCGACTTCAAGGCCCGCGTCGATGCCCTCATCGCCCAGGGCGAGGACCGCATGAAGGCCATCGTCAGCGTCCTGCTCGAGGACATCACGGCCTGCAAGCCCATCCGCTTCGACGGCAACGGCTATAGCGAGGAGTGGGTCGAGGAGGCCCGCCGCCGTGGCCTCGACTGCGAGACGAGCTGCCCCGTCATCTTCGACAACTACCTCAGCGAGTCCTCCGTCCGCATGTTCACCAGCCTCGGCGTCATGACGCGCAAGGAGCTGGAGGCCCGCAACGAGGTGAAGTGGGAGACCTACACGAAGAAGATTCAGATCGAGGCCCGCGTCATGGGCGACCTCACCATGAACCACATCATCCCCGTGGCCACCCACTACCAGAGCATGCTGCTCAAGAACGTGCAGAGCATGCGCGCCGTCTTCCCTGCCGAGAAGGCCGAGAAACTCAGTTCGCGCAACATGAAGATCATCGAGGACATCGCCGAGCGCACCCAGGCCATCGAGCAGGGCGTGGAGGAGCTGGTCAACGCCCGCAAGGTGGCCAACCACATCGCCGACGAGCGCGAGAAGGCCGTCGCCTACCACGACACGGTGGTGCCGAAGATGGAGGCCATCCGCTACCACATCGACAAACTGGAGCTCTGCGTCAGCGACGAGCTCTGGACGCAGCCGAAGTATCGCGAGCTCCTCTTCATCCGGTAACGCCCGCGCACAACTCTATTTTTTCCGTCTCTTTTCCCAGGCCTGGCAGGACCCCGCGGCGTGCCCCATCACGCTTCGTGAGCCCTCCAGGCCATTTTTCGTTTTGGCACGCTATTTGCAATGACACAGTTAAAACGAATCTTAAAAACTCATATCACAATAATGGAAAAGAAAGGTAATATTGGAGTAACGACGGAGAACATCTTCCCCGTCATCAAGCAGTTTCTGTATTCCGACCACGAGATATTCCTTCGCGAGATGGTCAGCAACGCCGTGGACGCCACGCAGAAGATGAAGACCCTCGCCTCGGCAGGCGACTTCTCCGGCGACCTGGGCGACCTCTCCGTCCGCGTCACCCTCGATGAGCAGGCCGGCACGCTCACCATCTCCGACCGCGGTATCGGCATGACGGCCGAGGAGATCGACAAGTACATCAACCAGATTGCCTTCTCCGGCGTCACCGACTTCCTCGACAAGTACAAGGACAAGGCCGAGGCCATCATCGGCCATTTCGGTCTCGGATTCTACTCCGCCTTCATGGTGAGCAAGAAGGTCGAGATCGTCACCAAGAGCTGGCGCGAGGGCAGCCAGGCCGTGCGCTGGACCTGCGACGGCAGCCCCGAATATACCATCGACGAGGTGGAGAAGGCCGACCGCGGTTCCGACATCATCCTCCACATCGACGACGACAGCAAGGACTATCTCCAGAAATCGACCATCGAGCAGCTGCTCACGAAGTACTGCAAGTTTATGGCCGTGCCCGTGGTCTTCGGCAAGAAGACGGAGTGGAAGGACGGCAAGCAGGTCGATACCGACGAGGACAACGTCATCAACAGCGTCGAGCCCCTCTGGCCGAAGTCGCCGTCGTCGCTCAAGGACGAGGACTACAAGAAGTTCTACCACACCCTCTTCCCCATGAACGACGACCCCCTGTTCTGGATCCACCTCAACGTCGATTACCCCTTCACGCTCACCGGCATCCTCTACTTCCCGCGCATCAAGTCCAACATCGAGCTCCAGCGCAACAAGATCCAGCTCTACTGCAACCAGGTCTTCGTCACCGACCACGTCGAGGGCATCGTCCCCGAGTTCCTGACGCTGCTCCACGGCGTCATCGACTCTCCCGACATCCCGCTCAACGTCAGCCGCAGCTACCTCCAGAGCGACGCCAACGTCAAGAAGATCTCGACCTATATCACCAAGAAGGTCGCCGACCGCCTGAGCAGCATCTTCAAGGAGAACCGCAAGGAGTATGAGGAGAAGTGGGACGACCTCAAGCTCTTCATCAACTACGGCATGCTCTCCGAGCGCGACGCCTTCTACGACCGCGCCAAGGACTTTGCGCTGATGAAGGACACCGAGGGCAAATACTTCACCTTCGACGAGTATCGCACGCTCATCAAGGACAACCAGACCGACAAGGACGGCAACCTCATCTATCTCTACGCCGTCAACAAGGAGGAGCAATACACCTACATCGAGGCCGCCAAGGCCAAGGGCTACAGCGTCCTGCTCTGCGACGGCGAACTCGACGTGCCGACCGTCTCCCTGCTCGAGCAGAAGCTGGAGAAGAGCCACTTCGTGCGTGTCGATTCCGACACCGTCGATCGCCTCATCGCCAAGGACGAGGTCCACGAACTGACACTCTCCCAGGACGAGCGTGACAATTTGTCAGAGGCCTTCCGCTCCCAGATGCCCCGTCTCGACAAGACCGAGTTTGGCGTCGAGGTCCAGGCCCTTGGCGAGACGGCCCAGCCGACCGTGATCACGCAGAACGAGTGGATGCGCCGCATGAAGGACATGAGCCGCTTCCAGCAGGGCATGGGCTTCTACGGCCAGATGCCGGACAGCTACATGCTCGTGCTCAACGCCGACCACCCGCTCATCAAGCAGATCCTCGCCGACGAGACCGCTGCCACGGCCGAGACCATGAAGCCCGTCCTCAGCGAGATCAAGGGCCAGGAGGCCCGCCTCGCCGCCCTGCGCCAGGCCCAGAAGGACAAGAAGCCCGAGGAAATCTCCCAGGCCGACAAGGACGACCTCTCTCAGACGGAGAAGGCCCTGGAGGACCAGCGCGGCAAGAAGCGCCAGATCGTCGCCGACTATGCCAAGGACAACACCCTGATCCATCAGTTGGTCGATCTCGCCCTTCTCCAGAATGGCATGCTCAAGGGCGCCGCGCTCAACGACTTCGTCAAGCGCTCCGTCGAGGTGCTGAAGTAAAGTAGGATTCCTTCCGCCGCCACACCCCGCGGCCCATCAGGCTGGTGGGGGAAAGGTCATGGTCGCCTTTCCCCCACCAGCCTCTTTTTTTCAGCCTCGGCGTTTAGTTTTCGTCGCCATACCAGCCGTCCAGGTCGTGCTCTCCGTAGTCGTCCTGGTCGTAGTCGTCGTGGTCGCAGTCCTCGCAGTCGTGGTCATAGTCTTCGTGGATGTATTTGTTGTAGATGACATCGTCAAGGTCGTGGTCGCCGTGGTCGCCGTGGTCCAAGGCTTCGTCCTCACGCCAACCGTCCTCACGCCAATTGTCCTCATGGTCGTAGTCCTCATGATCCCCGTGATGCTCGTGCGCGTGGTCGTGGTGGTCGTGTGCGGAATGATGGCCCGATCCGCCCAGTCTCTTTTTCAGAAAGTGCGCTATCACGCCCGTGTATATAAAATCGAGTAGTCCCATATTCTTTCCCCTTTATGTTTTCTTTTTGTGATGCACCGTTCGGCACAAACTTGAGTGCAAAGTTATGATTGGCTTGTGCAGCCTACCTGCAGCGCGGTTCCTCTATTCTGATATCTTTGTTTTCAGTACCGCTTTTTGTGTTGGTCGGTTGGTACTGGAGTTTCACTTAAGTGGTACTGAAGTGTCAGCATGCTTAAACTTCGGTGACACTTAAGTTGAACTGGTCAGGCATTCCAGTTGACAAGTTCCTCGTATTTGTCGAAGTCCATTTTGGAGTCTGCTCCCACCTTTTCAAGCATCAGTCTTACCACTTCCTGCTCCTCGGGAGGAAGCAGAATGTCACCACGTCTACGCTTGAAATATTGGTTGCGTCCGAAGTGGAGGATGAGGGTGGTCATAAACTTATTATATTGTTGAGGGTACATTCGCTTTTGAAAGTTGGTGAATCCTTTGGCGAATAGGACCGGCTTTTTATCCCGATAGTAAGTGCAGGTCTTGTCTTTGCCGCATCTGGTGGGATTGATCAGACGCAGATACTCTTCGTGCTGCTCCATGAGGATGGAGTAGGCTATCTGGTGCAAGCAGGTAGTCGCCATGGGGCAGCAGCTATGCTCACACACAGGATAGTCGGTTGGTAACGATGTATATTCTTTTTTAGGCATAATCTTCTTGATACTACCGAGCAAGAACTTTTGTTGTTTTCCCGTTCTCGTCTCGCATGATATAAATCTGCCCTGGTGTCATAGCTTTTACTTTGCGTCCCTCAATAGTGTAAATAGCTTTTGCACCATTTGGCGTTACAAATATTTCTTCTACACCTGTGCCTTGATTCATCTTGGCGGAAGAGATGCCTCCCGATGCTTCATAGCTGAGCCAAATCATATCTCGCTTGACATCTATCTGCACCTGAATTGGCCACGGATTAGCCAGCCCACTGTTGTAGATTGTGTAAGCATCCCATTGGTTTTCCCCATCGAAGCGTACAAGACCTATATCAGATACTGCCATCCATAGGGCATCATGCTTGTCTATTGCAATATCCACGATGCAGTTGCCGCCTATGTTGGAGTTATATTGGTTATAGATTTTCCAATTCGTGCCATCGTAGCAAACCAATCCACCACCATAATCTTTACCCATTACAGGCGTTCCATTCCTACTATATCTACTATTCATCCATACTCTGTTATGCGAATCAACAGCGATACAGTCAACATAATTATATGGAATAGGGGAATTTATCGTATCATGACACACCCAATTATGCCCATCAAAAGAGCACACTCCAAGGTCCGCGATTCCAACCCATAGCCTGTCGCTCTTATCAAAAGCGAGGGATGTTATCATGTCGCCTGGCATTGGCGAATTTGAAGAGTTGTATTGAGACCATTGTACGCCGTCGTATTTATATAAGCCATTTGATGCTCCAACCCATAAATGGTTTTTGCTATCGAATTCCAGTTGTTTTAACTGCCCTGTTTGAAATGGCGTGTTATCTCGTTTGAAAACAGTTGTATCGGCATTTTCTATAACAGCCAGTATGGTATCGCTATTATTGGGTGCAACCCACAAACGTCCTCGCTTATCGTATGCAGCTGCGTTAATAGCAGGGTAATAGTCCTTTGCATTAGGAAACAGGTGTTTCCATTCCCCTTTCTCTGTGTATTGGGCAAGATAATCATTGGATGCAAAGCACACGTTGCCTTTCTCGTCGACTGTGGAAACCTCGTGCATCAGGTTCTGCGTCAATATATTCTTCTCCAGTTCTGTCTGTTCAAACGTGCCGTCATAGAATCTGAGCAATCCATGAAATCGTGTTGCTACCCATACATCGTTACCATCGGGTGCAATGTCGCATATCCAGTCGTTGCTGTAGTTTGAAGGAAGCGGGTAAGAGGAGAATTGTTTTCCGTCATATTTGACAAGTACGTTCCAATTTCCCATCCATAAATTACGATTCGTGTCGAAAGCTAATCCTTGAACATTGTTACTTGACAGTTGTCCGCCTGAAGTGTTGTACGAAGTGAAAGATGTGCCGTCATACTTGATTAACCCTCTGTTAGTTGCCAACCATTTGTTGTCTTTATCGTCGATTATTATATTGTTAACTTCACTTGCGCCACAGTTTAGAAGCGTGGTATTTCCATTGGAGGAAAGGAAACCAAACGTAAAGCCACCAAACCACAGTGTACCGTTTTTATCAAGAACAAGAGATTTGATAGCAGGATAGGAATGTATGTCTGCTTTGGGGTCGGGAGTGTAAACCGTATAGTAATTATCTTTCAAGATATAGATATCGTGTATTGCTCCAATATACACCTTATCTAATGCATCATCAAAGGCGAAACAGCTTTGAAGTGCAAAAGGGAACTGCCAATTCTGAAATGAGTTTTCATCATAAATGCTCATGCCTGTGTATTTGCCACCTATCCACCACTTGCCATTGTGGTGAGCCAGTCCAACGATATTGTTGTCTGCCAATCCATTTGTTCTATCAAGGAATTGGCATCGACCAGTGTTTTTGTCGTAAATAGCCAGACCGCCATCCGTTCCCAGATAAAGTTTGTCGCCATCTACAACAATGTTTCTGACCCATGCCTTTGAAAGATAATTCTTCCAATCGTTCACCTGTGCGTGACATACAGAAGCAGAAATCTGTATGCCGAGCAACATAAGGAAAATGACCATCTTTCTCATACGGAAATTATTGTCGTCCAACATTGCTTTACGAAGGTCTATTCTGTTCATCGTTTCTCTATGTTTTTATTCCAATATGCAAATATAAGACTATTTTTTGAAAAAGTGGATGGATTTCGTAAAAAACTTATATCGTTACAAACGCCTCCGACATATTGCCGTAGGACGTCACCTCTTGCATGATATAGCCTTCTCTGTGCATGGTCTTTTCTGTATGGAAGATAAGGGCCTTCCCCGGGCCAGACTTCTTCGAATCGTTGCCGACCTACCAAACTCCATTGCCCGACACTTGATGTTTCAGCTTTCCACCTCGTCGAGGTGCTTTTGCTGTGGCTCCTTTCCCTCGGCACCGCATCGGGGACACGTCCCCATCGTTGTACGCCGATTAGCTAGATTTCCAGGCGCGAGCCGACATTCGTGTTCGCATTCGAGGCATCGTTGTTCGCATTCGCAAACGAGACACCGCCATTCGCGTTCGCATTGTTGTACCCGCGATAGACCACGCGGCCTATGGGAAACTCTACCAGGCTGCAAAGTTACTCATTCTCGGTGTAAAAAATGGCCGGGCGCTACACAATGAGCCAAAATGACATCGCAATGATGCCCCCGAGCACTGTGCAGGCCCAGTCTATCCAGTCCCATTGACAGCCGTGGAGCTTGTCTTTGAGTTCGAGACATGAGGCTGCGATGATGGCAGAATAGATGGCTGCCCATGGCGACAATGCACACAGACCGACCAGCAAACCGCCGATTAGATGCTTGTAGCAGTTGCTTTTCTTCAGAAATGAGAAAATTTTGTTCATCGTTGAAAATTTTGAATGAAACGTTATACCTTTGCATCTAAAAAAGATGACAGTACTACATGATACAGAAGGCTGGAATGGCTTTGTTCAAGAGCTGTTTGAAGCCAAAGAGAAAGTGGAGCTTCAGCATGAATCGTTAATACGCCATCAGTCAGGCATAGCCGCATCTTTAATAGGCATAATCGCTGTTTTTGGCGATATGTCACAAGGGAGTATTCTTCTTCGCTGCTTGACAGTAGCGAGTGTGTTATTTCTGTTACTGACTGTCCTTGCGGGTGTGTTGTATTGCTTTTTGCAGTACAAACTAAAGTTGAGAGCACTCTCGAATTGCTTACGGCAATATCAAGAAGACTCTTTGGATGTTGTGGGACAGGTTTCCTCACCTATCGCTTCATGGCTTGCCAGAATCTTCCCGTGGTTGTTGTGCATTGGGATTTTACTTCTATCGGCAAGCGCAGTATGTGCTCTACTGCGGCATTGAGATTGTTCTTTTTTTATCATCATGTATTTTTTCTTCCATAACTTGATGTGTTTTGAAAATTTGTTATTACCTTTGCAGCAAAGCATTGATGGAATGGCCGAACTGCGTAACAAGCTAAGAGGTCGCCTGAGATGCTTTTATTCATTTATATTGTTGATGGAATAGCAAATGTATTTCACAATAATACGCCCATCGTTCCTTCTGTGCGTTTCTCGCCCGATATTCAACCTTACGCTTTGTCCATCTGCAGTCGTAGCCTTGAAATAGTAGAAGTAATCAAATGGATTGTTGTGTGTCGGGTAGTGTGCTGCTTCATCCAAATATGTGGCATTATCAAGCATGATGTCTATGTCTTTTAATTCATCGGCACTCACACGGCGAGTTCTGGCCATTGTATCAGAATACAAATGCTTGTTTCCTTTCTTGTCAAATCCGATTTTTATATTGTTTCCATTCGGTAATCGTTTTTGGACTTTTTTATCAAGCAGTGGAGCCATTTCTTTATCTATATAATGTTTACGTAAGATTGCAGCTTGTGTCTTTTCACGATTGCCAACGCATTCATGAAGAAAACTACAAGCGGCACATAACTCATTGTCCGGCACGAAGGTCAGTTTCAACTTTCCCTTAGCGACATCGCAGTCACGGCAACGACGAATCGTATAAGGATTGTAGTCGGGTACGGTTTTATTCTGTTTTCCTGGATTGAAATGGAAGATACCCTTTGTGTCGCGCTGCAGAGCTTCCTCGCCCAGTGCCATCGCCTCCTCATGGGCTGTGGCAGGGTATTTAGACTTGCGAACCTGCACTACGGTGCAACGGCAGTTCCATCCGTTGGGTGGATAGTATTCCTCCCAGAACGGGTCTGACGGCGGAAGCGTCACGCCATTAAGCGCAGCGTGTTCCGGACGCACCTTGCCATCGTTTGCCGTGCGGTACTGGAGGTTGTAGCGGTCGCCGTCCTCCGAGAACCGTTCCCACTTGGCTGCCATCTCCGCAGACGACTGTACGAAGTTGTACTCCGCACGGAGATAGTTGGAGTTGTAGGTCTTGTCGATCTTTCGAACATCATTCAAAAAGGCTTCGAACGTCTTTCTGTTGCCATTAGAATCCAGCAAGGACGGGAACGCCTCGTTGAGTTCGTGGAACGTTTTCATGCCAGAGAAGATATAGTCAGACCGTTGGAGGCGCTTGCGCATGACATCAGACATTTCCACTTGCTTGAAAGAGGAATCCAAAGCGCCGGCATGGGCGTTGATGAACTCCTGAACCTTCGGTTCTGCCAACACCTCAATGCGGAACTCCGAACCGTTCTGGGAATAGAGCGTGTGCATCATGCCGTCGGACAGTTCAGAGAGCTGCTTGCGTACCTGCTCCTGCTCTTTCGACAGCGACAAGGTTTGTGGAGTATCGCCTAACAGACGGGCATAGCGTTGGTGCAGCCCCAGGTAATCACTGGGGCTCAATCGAAAAAACTGCCGTGCGTGTTTTGCTGCTGTTTCTTCTCGTCGTCTTGCGGCTCGCTGTTACCATCGTCTCCCTCATCGTTATTATCCCCTCCTGTCGGTAACATGGGCTGGTTCGCCTACAGGCATACTGTATTTCTCTGCAAAGTAGGACGGGTCCACTTCGTAGCGGTCGGCAACCATGGTCTCGTATGCCACCTGCTGCTCTGGTGTGTAATCGACAGCATCATCCCATTTGAAGCGCATTCCCTTGATAGGGAAGCCGTGCTTTACCATGCGCGGGATAAGCTGGTTGTTCACGATGTCGCGCAGCATGGTGCAGTCGCTTTCAACCAGGTTCTCGAACACCTCGAGGTGTGTTTTTGATTGTGAGAGGCTGCTGCCGTCCTCGATGGTCATCGTCTGTCCGATGATGAGCTTTTACAGTTCCGAGTTGGCGCGATCGATGCGTTTGTCATAGACATTGAAGGTACTCTCCTGTTGTTTATCATCTTGTTCCTACATCAAACCACAACACGAAGCACGCGGTCAAACGCCTCCGACATGTTGTTTATCATCTTGTTCCTACATCAAACCACAACGTCATAGAAGTGCTTGATGTCGAACTTGTAGTTGTTTATCATCTTGTTCCTACATCAAACCACAACAGTCGCAAGGAGCGCGCGCAAGCGTTGAAGGTTGTTTATCATCTTGTTCCTACATCAAACCACAACTGCACAACAACAAAACGACTGGAATCTCGGTTGTTTATCATCTTGTTCCTACATCAAACCACAACCTTGGAGAGTTATAAACAGAGCCTTACTAAGTTGTTTATCATCTTGTTCCTACATCAAACCACAACTTCCGCCCATAATGGTTCACCCTCTTGTCGTTGTTTATCATCTTGTTCCTACATCAAACCACAACCGTTGGTGTTACTGAGTTAGATTCTGCTCTGTTGTTTATCATCTTGTTCCTACATCAAACCACAACTAATGCGAAATCTTTAAAAGGCTGGCTAGGGTTGTTTATCATCTTGTTCCTACATCAAACCACAACAGTACCGCACCAAGGTCGATAAGGTATTTGTTGTTTATCATCTTGTTCCTACATCAAACCACAACATGCCAGGCGTACAGTCCTTTCAGTTCTGCGTTGTTTATCATCTTGTTCCTACATCAAACCACAACTGCAGAGATATGGCAGGAGGCCGGCGGCGAGTTGTTTATCATCTTGTTCCTACATCAAACCACAACCGCGCCTACCAGGCCGATATCACCTTTGGGTTGTTTATCATCTTGTTCCTACATCAAACCACAACCAGCTTCCCGAAGACTTTTTTACTCCCGAGGTTGTTTATCATCTTGTTCCTACATCAAACCACAACGCTTCTTTGGAAACTGTTCTCCATGATTCCGTTGTTTATCATCTTGTTCCTACATCAAACCACAACCTAGTGCCGATGTCAATCCGTTTAAGCAAGGTTGTTTATCATCTTGTTCCTACATCAAACCACAACTGTTATTACTTGTTCCTATTCCGGACTTGAGTTGTTTATCATCTTGTTCCTACATCAAACCACAACAGCATGACTACAACGCGCGAAACGACCCCGTTGTTTATCATCTTGTTCCTACATCAAACCACAACGAATATAAACGTAGGATGAACTACTACAAAGTTGTTTATCATCTTGTTCCTACATCAAACCACAACTACAAGGGTTATGTTGAGGGCCTCAATGCGTTGTTTATCATCTTGTTCCTACATCAAACCACAACCGTGCCTCGTCCATGTCTTTTACATATTCGGTTGTTTATCATCTTGTTCCTACATCAAACCACAACCTATAGTCGTAAATCTACTGGTAATCAGTAAGATACTTCGTTTTGGGCTTCTAAGAAATGGCCGTGCAGGACGATTCCTACTGCAAATATATTAAAAAAATTCTAATTGGATAGGCTCACTGATGACTTTATTGTGGATTTTACTTTGATTGGCGTTTTTTGGTTTCCCCCAAAAGTTGTAGATGTCTCCAAATTGTTTGTCAGTTACGGACAAGATGGAGACTTTGCCAGTCGCGGGAAGCAAGGACCTGACACGCTTAAGGTGAACCGCAAGGCTCTCTCGCGACGCGCAATGGCGGATATAGACAGAAAACTGCATCATGGAGAATCCATCTTTCTCCAAGTTCTTACGAAAGAGCGCAGCGGCTTTTCTCTCTTTTTTTGTTGTGACGGGTAAGTCGAAAAATACAAACATCCACATTATATGGTAGGCATTGAGACGGTATTCGGTCATGTCATGATAGGAAGAGTTAGTTTTTTGATTTTTCCAGCATACAGTTTGGCCAAAGAAGCAGTGGTGAAAGTCAAGGCAATTTGTAGGGGACGCGTGACTTTTCCCATGTCCACGTCGTACGTCAACAAGTGGAGTATGGCGGATTTAGACTCTTTGTTGAGCTCGTAAACTCCACCTTCGTAAAGCGAATAGACAATTTCGTCCACATAAGGACGATAGGGTTCCATCACGTCGTCGGCCAATGGAAAGGCGTTGTATCTGCTTTTGTGGAAGATACCCAAGTTGGGTAGCAGTCCTGAGCCTATTAATGCACGGGTGGTTGCCGCTCGCAAAATGGCGTAGCCATAATTGAGCAAGTCGTTGGGGGAACCTCCTTCCCGATCCCGTCTGAAGCATCCACCGAACAGTTCTGTCCAATACTGTTTGGCCGCAAGACCCTCGCGGTTGTCCGTGTCGCCACTCTTCACGTTTTTATAATATGGTGTTAGTAGCTCACTCCGTTTTCCGTAGTGCCGAAGTACAACTGCCTGATTCTTGATTTTAGCCTCGACGATTTGCTTCCAAGCCTGTTTCTTTGTTGCTTCTCCGACGGCCAGTTGATATTTGAGGCTTTCCGCTTGTGTCGTATTTCCGTCCAAACATTGAAGCATGGCCGTCGGCATCTGCTTGTTGTCGCACAGGACGACGGCCACGTTGTTTTTCACCAGTTCGTTCAAGAGCGGCAAGGTGACGCTAATTTGTTGGTTTTCCAACACGACGCATCCCATGTCCTCTATGGGGCGCGTCACCTTGTCTGCTCTGTCTTTCCAGGAAATGACCATTTGGTAGTTCTTTAAGGAAAGCGACACTGGCGTGGAGAAGAAGAGGGTCTGCTTAATCATACCGCGCAAGCCATTTGATCTCACCTAACTCGTTGATACGGAAGTGAACGCCTTGTACCGCCGCTTTTATCTGGGTGTGAAGCATTCTAATGACAGGACGCAGCTCCTCACCAGTTTGATAGGCACCGTTCTTGCCTTTCAAGTCCTTGCTTTGTCGGGCTTCCGTGTGGTATTTCATTACAATCACCCCGTAGCTGCGAGTGCCCACGGTCATGGAAGAAAGCCCTGTCACCTTATACAGACGCCTGTTCAGTTCTGTTTGAGAGGCTTCGTAAAGCTCGGCAGGTGAGTTCTCGTAAAGCAAGAGCATCGTGCCGATCTTCAATGTATAGGCCAACGGATAGTCATGGCTACTCTTGACGGGGACTATCGGATCGCCAGAGCCTGTCCTATCGTTGCTCGTCCGGTAGTATTTGGCCGCCTGGAGGTTGTTGACCAACTCAAAGTCTCGTTTCTCTTTTCCTTTCTTGTCAGCCCCTATATCAATAGTTCGTTAAAATT
>DLZV01000036.1:27689-31138 GCA_003447235.1 Prevotella sp. | reverse complement strand
AATTATTAACAGAGTATTGATTTCACAAACAAACAAATAATCATCTATTTTTCAAGCTATTACAACCGTTCGCCCAATGCAAAATCATTCGACCTCAAATATTTGGAGGCAATAGAAGAAATGCGTAATTTTGCAAGCGTAACCAACATATTACAAAAAATGAAGAAATTGCTATTAGCTATCTGTCTTCTGTTGTGTGCTTTGATGCCCAACTTTGCAGAACCGACTTCCAGCCCACAGTCGGAACAAATTCCAATGGGCTATGATAAAACATATTCACAAAGTGGACGACCAAGAACCATCCTCCCCGATGTGACCGCAGAACGTTCCAATAGTATTGTCTCCGTGCATGTGAAGCACTACACCGGATACGTGTCAACATACATCGTTGACTCGAATGGGGTTACGGTCAGCACCTCGATGGGCTACGCTATGGATGGACAGTACGACGTAAACTGTGTGATGGACAACATAGCTCATGACAGCTATACCATTCATGTGGTATTGGACGACTGCTCTTATATAGGGTATTTTGCAATATGATAAATCCCTACTCAACAATCGTTTTAATAGTAAACTTCCATAATTATACTTGTTTTTGATCAAAACAATAAGTAAAATAAAAGTGAGATCAATTATTATGAACAAAGTTTCTGTTTTTTGCTTACTTGTCAGCTTATTCGCATTGGGCTCATGCCATGACGACGAGGAGACGGAGTTTGAGAACAAAGTGTATACAAATTTTCCAGATGTCTTTGATGTGCCTGCTGAAGGTGGTAAATTTCTGATAAAGCAAACATACAACAACGATTATTTCCTTACCCATTGCGAGGCTTCAATTCGGTATGTGGATAGCAATGGGAAAATCACGGTTTCTTATGACAGCATACAAAGCCACGACACTACCTTTGTCTATGGAAATGGTAAGGTTCATTCTTATTCAGATCGTTTTTACAACAGTTGGTTTGAGCTGAAGAAAGAAAACAAACATGAGATATCTTTGGTCGTGACGCCCAACAACACGGGTGGCAAACGAGAGATAGTCGTTGGTGTTCGAGATATTCTATTCGAGGGCTGGCCTCAGAAAATCATGATATATCAACCTGCATACTAAGGAGCGTCCGACTATTAACATTCAATGTACTCATAAGGTCATGAACAGGTCATTCTGCCGTATGGCGACAAGCACGCTATTGCTTGCCGTTATCTCCACTTCCATCTCCGCCCAGCCGCAGCGATGGGAGCACAACCTCTACGAGGGAGTCGGAGTAGTAAATAAATTTGAAGACAATGACGACCAAAAGACGGCGTTTCATGTCGGCTACGGTCTCAACTATTATATCACGCCCCATTGGTCGGTAATGCCTGGGGTAGCTCTTCGCTTCAAGGCGTTGGGCAAGGATAATGGCAACTCCGGCAACTGCGCTTCGACCTACATCGACGTGCCACTGCTTGTCCAGTATCATTTTGGCGGGGACAAACGCAAAGGGATGGTTGTCGAGTGTGGCCCCGTGGTCTCATTCCTTGCACACAGCAACACGTACGATGGCAAATACTGGAATACGTGGAACCCGTATGAGGGGGAAAAGATGTACAAGCACTTTGACGTGGGAATACGCCCAGCCGTCTATTACGAGACAGGACATTGGCGCTTCGGCGTGCAGTCCCATGTCGGGTTCCTTGACATCAAGCGCAAATTTCCCGATAGACCCTACGCCTCGTTTTTCGACAACAAATACCATGCCATGAGCCTGGTTGCCACCGTTAATTATCATTGGTAAAACGTATAGCTTATGATCAAGTCATTCTTGCGGGGCTTCTTCGCCTCTTTCCTCCTTTTGAGCATGACGGCTTCCGCCTCTGCCCAGACGAAGACCTGGCGCCACAGCCTCTATCAGGGCATCGGCCTGTCCAACAAGCTCAACGATGAAGACAAGCAGACGGTCGCGCTGCGCATCGGATACGCCGTCAGCTATACCATCGCTCCCCGTTGGGCTGTCACGCAGGGTGTGGCCTTGCGTCTGAAAGGTTTTGGCAAGGACTGCTACTTCGCGGGCAACTGCTCCTCCACCTACATAGACCTACCATTGCTCCTCCAGTACCATTTCAACAAAGAATGGAAAAACGGCATCGTCGCCGAATGTGGCCCAGTCGTCTCCTTTCTGGCCAAAGGGGGAAAGTATGGTGGGAGAACCGAAGACAACGTGGTCAATGGCGAGAAAGAATACAGAAACTTTGACCTGGGCCTTCAGCCAGCCTTGTACTACGAAACCAAGAGCTGGCGGTTTGGCGTTCAGGCTCACGTCGGCCTGCTGGATACCAAGTGTAAATACAGGATACCATACGACTGGATTCATAACTTTGGCCAATACCATGACGAAAGATACGATGATCCGAGACTGACGAGCCGCTACTACGCCTTCGACATCGTAGCTACTATTTGCTACCATTGGTAAGAAATGGCTGGGGTCGGAAAAGGCAGACCTCTTCATTCATTCATTAAAAAATACGATAAGGCCACTGGGACAAAGAGGACTAACGAACCTTGGGTCTCGGTGGTCTTTGTTGTAAATAATTTTCAAACTTGATAGTTTAGTTTGTTCACTATTTCGACAAGTCTCTCTATATATAGGCTGCTGGTAGAGATTGGAAATAGCAACCTTTGGGCGGATAAAACTGGAGGAAGGGCATGAGGAAAGGTCGCAATGAAGGTGTAAAACATTCATGTATGATGAGTTAATAATGCCAAAAAAAATATCAAGAACAATGTGGTACCCATCTATTCTTTGTATCTTTGCAAAGTAGAATTGAGTAATTCGAGAGAAAGAATTGAGTTATTCGCAAGGAAGAATTGAGTAATTCGAGAGAAAGAACTGAGTAATTCGTATCTACAAATTGAGTAATTCGTCAGAAAGAATAGAGTTGTTTAATATTAATAATTAAAGAATATGGGGGAATATAGAAGACCACATTACAACTTAATAGTTGTGTTTGTTCGCTATTTTGACAAATCAGAACCGGTATCTCTTGGCTGCTGATAGAGATTGGAGGTAGCAGCCTTTGGGCGGGAAAAACTGGGGAAAGGGCATGAGGAAAGGCCGCAATGAAGGCTTTTGGTCTGCGATGGGCTTTGTTAAATGGATACGAACGAATAGTTAATGGGGAGTTAATTCATGCTAATCGGCTTGCATTCGGCTGGACGGAAGGTTATCTTTGTATAGAGGCTGCGCCAGGGCAAATGGTGAGCCAGGCTTCTTGGCATGAACGGCAGGAAGAGGCGAGTGGCTGAAACGTAAAATAGATTCAAAAGAAACGATGATGAAAAAGTTAAATTTCTTATCAATCTCTTCGGTTGGGAGTCGGAAAAGACCGTTCTCGTATCGGTCTCGTATCAATCACGTATTGATCACGTATTAATCCCGTATCGATCCCGTATCGTTCTCCTATCG
>DLZV01000036.1:6767-27418 GCA_003447235.1 Prevotella sp. | reverse complement strand
CCGGAAGCGGAAACAATACGGAATCAATACGGAAACAATATGAGATCGATATATGCTGGAAGGGAGGACGATATGTGGTGGGTACATGGTGAAGCGTGTGATTGAAGGTTTTCCTTAGAGCAGGGCACAATGAAACGACCATAACAAGCGGGTCGTTCATTTCGGATGAAGCCGTTTTGGGTTAAAAAACAGAAATACCCAAAAAATAATGTTTTTATTGGCTTCAATCTCGGATTTTGTGGCTATCTTTGCGGTAAGATATGCTATACACAGCATAACCCAAGAATAAGAAAGCAAAACCATGACAGCTACAGAGCAGACAAAACAGTCGTTGGAGCGGTTTTTCAACAAGATTGCCCAAAAGTTACCCTCATGTGACGAACCGTCGCTGATGAGCGACATTCACGTCAGAGTGTCGCAGGAAAGCGGCGACGTGATGGCGTTCGACGACGACGAGAACGAAATAACCCGTTGTGTCGTAGAGCCTTGGATAGACAACAAGGAGGACGACTTCTACGACAAGGTGACCAGTCAGCTCCGCCAGCAGATGACGGCGATGAGCCAGGTGGTGGAAGGTCTTGGCGTGATGAAGCCCTACAGCTATGTGCTCGAAGATGACGACAAGGACAGTATCGCAGAGCTCTACGTCGTGGACGACGACACGATCATCGTGGGCGGCGACCTGATGGACGGACTGGACGAGGACCTGGACCATTTCTTCAACCAGCTGATGGATGAACATTGCTAAGCGACTGGCCCTCGGGCTTTCCGCGCTGACCCTCGTCAGCATAGCCGCCACGGCCCAGCGCCACGAAATCCTCGACCCCAACATTCGGTCGCTGCAGGTCATTGCTGACAACGACTGGAGACGGATGCCCATCATCGGCCTCCGTGGGGGGCAACTGTCCGTCAGTTTCGACGACCTCACACACGAATACCACCGCTACGCCTACCGGCTGACGCATTGCGAGGCCGACTGGAAGCCCTCGGAAGCACTCTTCGAGAGCGACTACTGCGACGGCTTCGCCTCGGGCAACACCATCGACGACGTGCAGGAGAGCATCCTCACCAACACGCTCTACACCCACTATCGACTGACGCTGCCCAACGGACAGTGTGCGATGAAGCGGTCGGGCAACTACCTGCTGACCATCTACGACGAGAACGACGACGACCGCGAGGTGGCACGCATTGCCTTTATGGTGACGGAGCCGGCCGAGGCACAGATGGGCGTGGGGCTAAAGGTGCTGACCAATACGGACGCAACCATCAACCAGCACCACCAGCAGGTGGAGATGGAGGTGGGCTATGGAGGCTATCGGGTGACGGACCCACAGCGGCAGATCACCACCGTGGTGCTCCAAAACCAGCGCTGGGACGACGCCCGCTGGAATGCTCGCCCGCAATATACGATGGCCGACGGACTGAGGTGGAGCCACTGCGACGACTACCTCTTCTGGGCGGGCAACGAGTATCGGAAGTTTGAAATCCTCTCGACCGACGTGGCAGCCATGGGAGTAGATCGCATCGACTGGGACGGCACGCAGTATCATGCCTACCCCTGGACGGGAGAGCCACGCCCCAACTACATATACGACCCCGACGCAGACGGCGCCTTCGTGATCCGCAACTCAGACAACTACCATGCCAATACGGAGAGCGACTACCTGCTGGTACACTTCCGCTACCGCTGCGAAAAGCCCTTTCAGGAGGCAGTCTATCTGAACGGCAACTTCACGCAGGACCGCTTCCTGCCACAATACAGGATGGAATATCATGCCGAGACACAGAGCTATGAATGCAACGTGCCGCTAAAACTGGGTTATTACAACTATCAACTATTGATAATCGACGAGGCAGGACGCCCTGCCCTGCTCCCCACAGAAGGTAGCTTCTACCAAACAGAAAACAGCTACCAAGCACTGGTCTATTACCGACCGATAGGCGGACGCACGGACCAGCTGGTAGGCTATGCGCAGATGAAATGCAACGAACGGTAGGAACAGAAACCCAAAAAGACTGACAGTGATAATAGATATGAGAACAAGGAAAGCGATATTGCTGATAATGCTACTGGCGACGGTGCTGGGACTGGACGCAAAGACGTGGGAGGCAGAGGACATCCCGATGGTGCACCTCACCGACGCACGCCGCTACGTCTGCGACCCCGACGAGATCCTCTCGCAGGCGGAGCGCGACTCTATCGACAGCTATCTCCTGCGCCTCGACAAGCAGTGTGGCGTGGAGTCGGTGTTCGTCATCGTAAAGCGCGTGAGCAACGGCGACACGTTTCGCTTCGCACAAGACCTGGGCAACCGCCAGGGAGTGGGAAGCAAGAAGACCAACCGCGGACTGGTGGTGGTCGTAGCCGTGGAGGACCGCCGATACTTCATCGCTCCGGGAGAGGGTCTGGAGAAAGACCTGACCGACATAGAGTGTGACGACATCGGGCGGGCTTGCATCGTGGCCAACATGAAGCGCGGAGAGCCCGGACAGGCCGTACTGGCCACGGCCCATGCGGTCTATAAGAAACTGAAGACCGGGACGACAGGGATCCAGGAGAACACCGACGAGGACGCTGGCGCAGGACTGGCAATCGTCCTCTTCACCGTGATCTGCATCGTCGTCGTCCTCGTCATCCTCAACCGCAGGGACAACCGCGGCAAGGGTGGCGGCGGTGGAGGAAGAAGCCGACGCTCTGGCGGTCCCTTCATCATCTGGGGCAACCCGGGCCACACCAACGACTCCGGAAGCGGATGGGGCGGAGGATTCTCCGGCGGCAGCTTCGGAGGCGGCAGTTTCGGTGGAGGTGGTGCTGGCGGAGGCTGGTAAGCCTACAGCGGGACCCACTCCGACAGGAAGCCAAAGTCCACCAAGACTACGGAGACAACAACAGAATTATTATCAGAAAACTATTAGTATATGGAATCAAAGAAGCTAATGAAAGTAGGGTCTATCGTCGTGGTAGTCCTGATGATTGTGGGGTGGCTGGTGAGCAGCTACAACTCCATGGTGTCCAACCAAGAAGAGGTGACAACGGCGTGGAGCAATGTGGAGGCGGCTTATCAGCGCCGTGCCGACATGATGCCGCAACTGGCAAAAATCGTGAAATCGTATGCCAAGCACGAGCGCGAGACGTTTGAGCAGGTGACGAAGGCACGCAATGCGGCCACACAGATACACCTCGACGCAGCCGACCTCACACCCGAGAAGCTCAAGGCCTTCGAGCAGGCACAGAACCAGGTGACGCAGGCACTCTCCCGCCTCATCGCCGTCTCGGAGCGTTACCCCGACCTGAAGGCCAGCGAAAACTACAAGTCGCTGATGGTGCAGGAAGAAGGTACGGAGAACCGCATCAACGAGGCGCGCCGCCGCTACAACGAGAGCGTGCAGGGCTACAACCTCTCTATCCGCCGCTTCCCCAACAATCTCCTCGCGGGTATGTATGGCTTCGAGCGCATGACGAAGTTTGAGGCTGCGCAGGGTGCGGAGAAGGCTCCGGATCTCGACATCTAAGGGAAAAGACATCGGCACGATGCGTCCGCTGCTTGGTGGACGCATCGTACGGATGCCCTACCCTCCTACTTTCTGACGATACTCCTCCTTGATGCGCTGCTCCACCTCGTCAAGCGTCTTGCGACTGACCCTGACAGCCTTGAAATAAAGGAAAACAAAGAAAAACACAATGGCGAGGACGAGGGAAATCACAAAATTGAGCACCTGCGACTTGACGCCCAGCCACGCCACAAACTCCATGCTACCGATGAGGGCGGCAGGCGCCACCAATGCGTCCGCCCAGTTGTGCTTGCGGTAACTGCGGAGGATGCGCTGATACTCCTCGTCTTCTTGCAACAGGCGCTGACGGTTGTCAGCCCATTTTTTCTCGAATGTTTTCTCTATCATAAGTTTCTGCTTGGTTCGGTGATTCAAAAGATCGGCGAAACGATCGTTCAGTGAGACAAAACAATCATACAAATAGGCGCGCTGTGATACCATCGCTCAGATAGATGCCCCGGCGAGTGAGGCGCAGGTGGTCGTCTTCGCGGACGAGATAGCCCTGGCGCAAGTCCTGGTCGGCAGCAGCTAAAAGGAAGTCGAGGCGCTGGCTTCCGAAGTCGCGGCGTATCTTGCCCAAATCAATACCTTCTGCGGTGCGCAGCGACGTCAGCACTACGTCCTCATAGTGGGTGTCGGGATCGAGGGCTTCCACCGTGCAGGGCCGTTCACCACGACCGATGGCAGCGATATAAGCCTCGATGTCAGCCACATTCCATGACCGCTGCCGTCCGTCGAAGGAGTGGGCAGAGGCTCCCAGGCCCATATAGGGCACGTCTCGCCAATAGCTACTGTTGTGGCGGCTCTCGCGCTGGGGCAAGGCAAAGTTGCTGATCTCGTAGTGGCGGTAGCCGGCAGCAGTAAGCCGGTCCACCAGGCTGTCGTACATGCGGAGCGAGAGGTCGTCGTCGATCTCTTGAATGCGCCCCTCGCTGAGCCAGCGATGGAGCGTCGTCCCCTCCTCGTACATCAGACTGTAGGCCGAGATATGCTCCACGCCGAGACGGAGGGCCTCGTCGATGTCCTGTTCCCAGTCGGCGAGGGTCTCGCCGGGAAATCCGAACATCAGGTCGATGGAGATATTGCGGATGCCCGCCTGGCGCAGCAGCGTCGTGGCCCGTCGCACCTCAGCAGCCGTATGGCGACGGCGAAGCAGGCGCAGGCGTTCGTCGGAGAAGGTCTGCGCCCCCATCGAGATGCGGTCGATGGGCGATTGGGCAATCCAATCCGCAAACGCTGGGGTAATGTCGTCAGGATTACACTCCATCGTCACCTCGACAGGCTGCGGCCTATATACCTTATATATATAGGAGAAGAGACGGTCAAGCTGCTCTGTCGTGAGCTGGCTCGGCGTGCCACCCCCGAGATAAATGGTGGTCAGCGCCTCGTCAGCAGGCAATTCCTCCGCCCGCAACGTCAGTTCCTGGCAGAGGGCATCGACGTAGGCATCGCGCAGCGCGGGAAGCGTCGTCGAATAAAATCCGCAATAGACGCAACGACTGGCACAAAATGGTATATGTATGTATAATCCTGTCATTTCACTTGCAAAAGTACTAATTAATTTTAAAAAATAGAGTACTTTTGCCATCGTTGTTTGGCTTTTACAAAAAAAATGCCTAATTTAGTGGGCGAAATGACAGAAATGCCTGTCCTCTTTCAATTACCCTACAAGTAAATAACGATATTATTAATCGCTTAAATCTATCCGATATGAAAGTATATCAGACAAATGAGATTAAAAACATTGCCTTGATTGGCAGTGCGGGTAGCGGCAAGACCACACTTGCCGAGAGTATGCTTTTCGAAGCTGGTATCATCAAGCGTCGTGGCTCCGTAGAAGCCAAGAATACGGTAAGCGACTATTTCCCTGTGGAGCAGGAGTACGGCTATTCGGTCTTCCCCACCGTATTTCATGCAGAGTGGAATGGTAAAAAGCTCAATATTATCGATTGTCCGGGTAGCGACGACTTTGTGGGGGGTGCCATCACGGCCCTCAACGTCACCGACCAAGCCGTCATACTCATCAATGGCCAGTACGGCCCGGAGGTTGGCACACAGAACAACTTCCGATATACCGAAAAGCTGCACAAGCCGGTCATCTTCCTCGTCAACCAGCTTGACAGCGACAAATGTGACTTTGATCAACTCATCCAAAGCATGAAGGACATCTATGGTCCGAAGTGCGTTCAGATACAATATCCCGTCCAGACGGGTCCCGACTTCCACGAGATCATCGACGTCCTCATCATGAAGAAACTCTCATGGGGTCCGGACGGTGGCGCACCGAAGCGCGAGGAGATTCCCGCCGAGGAGATGGAGAAAGCCATGGAGCTCCACAAGGCGCTCGTGGAGGCTGCCGCCGAAAATGACGAGGCACTGATGGAGAAGTTCTTCGAGGAGGAGACGCTCACGGAGGACGAGATGCGCGAGGGTATCCGCAAGGGCCTGGTGATGCGCAACATCTTCCCGGTGTTCTGCGTCGATGCCCACAAGGACATGGGTGTGCAGCGCCTGATGGAGTTCCTGGGCAATGTCGTGCCCTTCGTCAGCGAGATGCCGAAGGTCCACAACACGCGTGGTGAGGAGGTGTCTCCCGACTCCAACGGTCCGGAGAGTATCTACTTCTTCAAGACGGGTATGGAGCCGCATATCGGCGAGGTGAGCTACTTCAAGGTGATGAGCGGATCGATCAAACCGGGCGACGACCTGACCAACGCCGACCGTGGCAGCAAGGAGCGCATCGGACAGATCTTCGCTTGTGCGGGTGCCAACCGCATCCCCGTGGATCAGCTCAACGCAGGCGACCTGGGCTGCACCGTGAAACTGAAGGATGTCAAGACGGGCAACACGCTCAACAGCAAGGGTACGGAGGAGCGTTTCGACTTCATCAAATATCCCAACTCCAAGTATTCACGCGCCATCAAGGCCGTCAACGAGAGCGATACGGAGAAGATGATGGCAGCCCTGCTCAAGATGCGCCAGGAGGACCCGACATGGGTGGTGGAGCAGAGCAAGGAACTGGGCCAGACGATCGTCCACGGACAGGGAGAGTTCCACCTGCGCACGCTGAAATGGCGTATGGAGAACAACGAGAAACTCGCCGTGACGTTTGAGGAGCCGCGCATCCCGTATCGTGAGACCATCACGAAACTCTCTCGCGCCGACTACCGCCACAAGAAGCAGTCGGGTGGTGCCGGACAGTTTGGCGAGGTCCACCTGATTGTGGAGCCATACGCCGAGGGCATGCCCGATCCGACGACGTTCAACATCAACGGTCAGGAGTTCAAGATGAACATCAAGGGCCGCGAAGAAGTGGACCTGGAGTGGGGCGGCAAGCTCGTCTTCATCAACTCCGTGGTCGGTGGTGCCATCGACGCACGCTTCATGCCCGCCATCCTCAAGGGTATCATGGACTGCATGGAGCACGGTCCGCTGACGGGTAGCTACGCCCGCGACGTGCGCGTGATCGTCTATGATGGCAAGATGCACCCGGTGGATAGCAACGAGCTCTCCTTCATGCTCGCCGCGCGCCACGCCTTCTCCGACGCCTTCAAGCAGGCTGGTCCGAAGATTCTGGAGCCGATCTACGACCTGGAGGTCTATGTGCCGGCCGACTACATGGGCGACGTGATGAGCGACCTGCAGGGCCGCCGCGCCATGATCATGGGCATGGACAGCGAGGCTGGCTACCAGAAGTTGCAGGCGAAGATTCCTTTGAAGGAGCTCTCCAACTACAGCATCGCGCTCAGCTCCCTCACGGGCGGACGCGCCAGCTTCTCGACGAAGTTTGCAAGCTACGAGCTGGTGCCCAACGACATCCAGCAGAAGCTCATCGCCGAGCATGAGGCTGAGCAGAAGGACGAAGACTAAAAAATGGGACGCTTCCTCCTGATCAAGACTGCATAAAAAAAGATGCCGCCCGAATCAGCTTTTGACTGGTTCGGGCGGCTTACTTATGCGTGGTTGGGGGCGACACGCGGGAGGCGAAGCGCAAAGGCGAGTCGCTACGGGAAGTTATCGGGGGCAGAAGACCTTCATGACCTTGGAGCCAACCTTGACGATGTTGATGCCTCGCTGCAACTGCGGGATGCGGCGGCCCTGCACGTCGTAGTATTCCGCCTCGGTGTCGTTGAGCAGATCGACGAGGGTAGCGGCATCTACCTGACTGGTGCCCTCATCCACGCCGATGGTGAGCTGGGCGGACCCACCCTTCTGCGTAACATCGGGCTGGATATAGGCGCGGTAAGCAGCTATCTTCACGCCGGTGGCAGCAGGCTTGTAGTCGCTGACCAGGCGGAACAGGTCTTTGGCGATGAAATAGCAGTCGTCGGCGAGTTCGATGGGGGCAAACGTACCCATCAGTCGATGGCCCGTCTCCCTATTCGTGGGTTTTGTCACGGCCTTCGCCTTCTCATCGGGAGTAGCCGTACCACTTACGACGCGGAAGCTGGTCTGGTCAGCGTTCTTCTTGCGAACGACAACAGGCTGGCCTGCCTCTATCACGCCTTCCTCCACGCGCACGAGCTCCACACTCTCCGTTCCTACCGACTTCAGGGTATAGAAGTAGCAGGTGTTGTCCTCTGAACTAGGCTGGATGGTATAGGGCAGACAGAGCGTTGCCCATTCAGACTTTACCTGGCGCTCGTAGGAAGCGTTGTTCACGTCGCAGTCTTCGTAGAGCGTGTATGCCTTGCTGTCATCCAAAGGCAGCGCGTCGATGGTGAGCGGGGAGCCCGTGGCTCCAATGATCTCATTGCCATTCGTGCCAACCTTCTTGGTGAGATAGCCCGACTTGTAGTTCGCATAAGTCTTATCTTTCTTTGAAGTTTCGAACGAGATAGCGCCTTTCAGTGACAGGCAGTTGCGAAACATATTTGAACTTGAAACTCCATTTTTGAATCTGAAAAGATCGCTGACATAGATAGTCCGAAGCGCGGAGCATCCGTCAAACATATCGGTAAAAGAATTTGCCAAACCAGTGTTGAAGCTGGAAAGATCAAGCGTTTGAAGGCTACTGCATCCCTTGAACATAGCATCCAGCTGCATTTTGGGCCTATCAGCCGGGAAGTTGGACACATCGAGAAACTTAAGAGAACTGCAACCAGAGAACATAGCGTATAAGCCGTGATAATTCACACCCTCCGCATTGAAATGGGACAAGTCCAGCGAATCCAAACTTGAACAATTGGAAAACATTTGGTTCATGGATGTCACTTTCTCCGTATTGAAACTTGAAATGTTGAGATCATGGAGCTTTGTGCACCCATAGAACATTTGGGCCATTGTTGTTACTCTCTCTGTGTTGAAATGGGAAAGGTCGAGCGTTTCGAGGTTCGAACACAGGGCAAACATCCCTGACATATTCTTGACATTGGACGTGTTGAGATTTTCGATACCCTCTATGCTGGTAAGATTCGTACAACCATTAAACCAATTGGAGCATGTCGTGTAGGTTTCATCCCGGAAACCGGCTTTGAAGACCACCTTCTGAATTTCTGTCGGATGAGTGTTCCAACTCTGAGTATCTCCATAATCCAAAATATTATAGATGTTGTCGCCCACGGGCTTCGTGCCGCTGCGATGGAAGGAGAGCGTGCCGGTTGGCGCATCCCATCGCACCCAACTGGCAGTAGCAGCCGTGAGATAACCTCCCTCTCCCGTGTGAGCCATCTCCACACCCGTCTTATTAGGGTTATAGTTGGGCAGATTAACACATCCGTCAAAAATCGAAAAATCTAGGGTTACTTTATCTGTAGTAAATGCAGAAGTGACATAGATCGTCTTGAGGTTTTTGCAATTACTAAACGCATCAACCATGGAAACCATTTTGGGCGTTGCAAACGAGGAGAGATCAAGCGTTTCAAGCTTCGTACATGAGAAGAACATCCCAGTCATATATTTCATGTTCTCCGTATCAAAACTGCTTAAATCAATACTTTCAAGGTTAGTACATCCTTGAAACATGTTTTGCATGTTAGCCACCTTTCTGGTATTGAAACTGCTGAGATCGAGACTCCGAAGTGACGAGCATTTTTCGAACATTGATGACATTTGCGTCACATTTGCAGTATTAAAGCCAGGGAGATCGAGACTCCGAAGTGACGAGCAATTATTGAACATTCCTAGCATAGTGGTCACGTTTTCGGTATTAAAACTGGAGACATCGAGGGTTTCAAGCGTGCTACAAATGCAGAACATATTCTCCATAGTGGTTACTTGTCCAGTTTTAAAATCAGTAAGATCGAGCTTAGAAAGCGCCCTACAGCCATAGAACATCGCTTTCATGTCTTTCACGTTTTCAGAATTAGAACCGGATAGATCGAGTTCGGTAAGACTTTCGCAACCTTTGAACGTTGCATTGAGATCAGTCACGCTGCTGCCTATGAAGCCTTTGGGCAACTTGATTGAGCGTAGATTCTTAGCGCCATCAAACATAGCATACATGTATTTGACCTTTTCCGTATTAAAGGAAGACAAATCAAGTGTTTCCAAGCTGGCACAGGAGGAGAACATTAATCGCATATCATCGACCTCTGACGTGTTCAAATAGTCCAAGTGCTCAATCGTTGTCAAAGCTTCGAAAAACCAAAACCAGCTTCCACAATCTTTGGGCCGTGCATCCTTGAAACTCTCGTCAAAGACCACGCTTTTTATTTTTTTTCTTTCATCTAATTGCTGCCACAAGGGACTATGGGAAATACCTTGATCGTTCCCTTCAACGAAATTCGTGTCATAATAGAGCGTGAGGGTCTGAGTCTCTCGGTTCAATCTCGCATACATTATAGGATCCTGTGTCTGCGCCATCACGGGCTGCAGAAGCATAAGCATCAGCAAGAGCGAGAGCGCGCATCGGCGCTGCAATAGATATTGGGTCATTTTCTTGATCATGTTGATAGTCATTTTTTGTTTTAGTTTGGGTGCACCACGGCACCATTCGTTGATTGTGATAGAAAGAAGGGGCAATAGGCTGTCTATTCCCCCCAGAGGAAACCGTCCTCGTCTAAGGTAAATTCGGCTTTCTCCAGTTCCTGTCGATTCTGAAACTGCCCTTTATAAATTCTTACCTGCGAGGGGTTGATCATCATGCACGGCCCAGTCTGCGCGACGTCAACCTGGGGCTTGAAATACTTTTTTTTCTTCATACTTTTATTTCTTGTTTTTGATTATTGTCTTCACGATTAGTCCGTCGGGCGCCCACGACGAGGACTAAGCCTCCACAACGTGCGGGTCTTTCCGACCTTCAAAATTAGTACAAAAGTAGGGAAAAGTAGTGAGACAGGGTGTCGCATTGTCCTGTTCAGGTGTCTCTTTGGTGGTAAATAGTTGTCTCCTTCCTACCAAAGAGACAATGGTTCATAGCCAGGATCGGTTGCGTTTACATATTTTAAGAAACCAAGGAAAGAGCCGTCAAATATCAGAAAAGGGATCTTCAGATACGGAGAAAAGGGAATCTTCAGATACGGAGAAAAGGGCTCGTCTCCCTGCTACGAAAGAGACGCATCCGAATCGTGGGATCCGGCCAAATAGCGCTCCCGCCAAACGGTCGGCGTACACGCCTCACGCGCCTTGAAGATGCGGTAGAGGTGGGTGCGGGAAGTAAAACCACATTCGGAAGAGATGATATCATTGCTGTAATCGGGGTTGGCAATCATCATTTTCTTGGCCGCAGCGAAGCGGATGTCGCTCAGCCATATCCGGAACGTAGTCTTCAGAGACTGGTCGAAGTATATCGTGAGTTCGTCTTTCGAGACATGGATCGCATGGGAGAGGGAGAGGAGGTTCACCCCCCCCATCCTTATAGCCCATCGCCGCGCACCATTCGTCCAGCCGCTGCTGGATCTGCTTTCTTCGATCCTCAGGCATCAGCGAGGCAGTTTGCGTCTCCTCCGCCTGGTCGGCTGCATGGGCCGCGTCGGCATGAAATGCGTTATCAGGCGTTGCGTTATCAGGGGTTGTGCCAGCATGAGACGCATTGGCACGAGACGCGTTGGTAGGAGCCCCATAGGCAGAAGTTACGCCAGCATGAGCCCCATCGCATGGAGCCGCCTCGCCAGGAGAATCGACACCAGGAGAAGCGACATCAGCAGAAGCGACACTATGAGCCGCGGCGGCCTGTTGTGCTACCGTCTTCTCTTGCTGAGCGACTACGACAGCAGGGCTGACCTTTTCCTCCGCCTCTTCGTCGAGCAGCGACTCCTTCGGCTGATAGCTGTAGCCCAGGGCCACGAAACTCAGGACGAAGAAGAGGAAAGCCATGAGTCCCAAGGGCGCAAAAAAGTAAAGCAACTTGGTGGAGATGATGGCAAAGGGCGATACCAAGGCGGGGAAGAAGAGGATAAGGAGGCTGGCGCGGGAGTAGCGTACATAGGGCATGATGTCGCCGCCCGCCATCGTCTCCAGCAGACGGCGGCGCTTGATGATCTCGCGGACGATGACGACGATGCAATAGACCACATTGGCGGCAAAGAGGGCCAGCATAGCATAGAGCCAGGCCCCGATGCGCATTTCGCCATGCTGGAGGAAGCCGATGAAGAAACAGGCGAAGATCGCCAGGTTGATCGTCGTGCAGACCACATAGACCCTCCTCCGCCGGACATGTGTGGCCTCGATATGGAAGATGCCCATCGAAATGAGCGAAAAACAGGGTGCATAGACGAGGGCATTGACCGTGGCACCCACCGCGTCGTCAACGGCCCTGAACCCATAGCGCATCTGCATCAGATAGTGCGCCGCCAAGCCCATGATGCCGACAAAGATCAACCATCGTGCGCGCTCATAGCGCGGATTGAGCCATCGCGTCTGGAGACGGGTGACGGCGAGGGTGAACGCATTGAACAGCATGAACAGGAAGCATGCGAACTGCAGCAGAAACAAATGATCCATTGGGCAAAAGATCTCGTTGGAATAGGAAAATAGGTTTTATGGACAAGGCACCTGCCCGGCGCTTGACGCCAGGCAGATGCCTCATAAAGATACAGGCTGTAGGGGGTACTACCCTCTCCTACTTCGTCATTTCATAGACCACGTCCATGAGCTCCTTGCCCAGGGCGTCGGCCTCCTCCATCGTGGCCGCCTCGCTATAGACGCGCATGATGGGCTCCGTATTGCTCTTGCGGAGGTGGATCCACTTCGTCGGGAAGTCGAGTTTCACACCATCAATATCCGTTACCCGCACGTCGTCCATCGATCCGAAGCGCTCCTTGACCTTGCCCAGGATGGCATCCATATCGGTGTCGGGCGTGAGGTCGATGCGGTTCTTGGCAATATAATAGGTCGGGAACGTCTTGCGGAGCTCACTGCACGTCAGTCCCTTCTGTGCCAGCGAACTGAGGAAGAGGGCGATGCCGACCAGGGCGTCGCGACCGTAGTGGCTCTCGGGATAGATGACTCCGCCATTGCCCTCGCCACCGATGACTGCACCCACCTCCTTCATCTTGGTGGTGACATTGACCTCGCCGACGGCAGAGGCAAAATACTGGCAGCCATGGCGCTCGGTGACGTCGCGCAGGGCGCGCGTAGAACTGAGGTTGGAGACGGTGGCTCCCTTCACGTGGTCGAGGATGTAGTCGGCCACGCTGACGAGCGTATATTCCTCGCCATACATCTTGCCGTCCTCCTGGATGAAGGCGAGACGATCGACGTCGGGATCGACGACGATGCCGAGGTCATAGCCTCCTGCTGCCACCTCGCCCATGATGCCTCCGAGATTCTTCTCCAGCGGCTCCGGATTGTGGGCGAAGTCGCCATTGGCCTCGCCATTGAGGATGGTGTAGCCGACGCCCAGTCGGTCGAGGAACTTCGGCAGGATGACGCCGCCGACGGAGTTGATCGTATCGACGACGACGCGGAATCCACGCTTACGGATGGCCTCCGTATCGACCAGGTCGAGCGCGAGGACGGCCTCGATGTGGCGGTCGTCGAAACTGTCGTCCTTGCGGTAAGTGCCTATATGATCGACATCGGCATAGTCGAAGTCCTCCTTCTCCGCCATGGCGAGCACGGCGTTGCCGTCGTCCTTGGTGAGGAATTCGCCCTCGTGGTTGAGCAACTTGAGCGCGTTCCACTGGCGCGGGTTGTGGCTGGCGGTGACGATGATGCCACCTGCCGCATGGCTCATGCGGACGGCCAGTTCGGTGGTCGGGGTCGTGGCAAGCCCGATATCGAGCACGTCATAGCCCATTCCTATCAGTGTGCCGCAGACCACCAGTCGGACCATGTCGCCCGAGATGCGCGCGTCGCGGCCTACCACGATACAGTTGCTGCCCGTCGGGTCGCTCTGACGGATAAACTTGGCATACGCCGTGGTAAACTTGACGATGTCCAACGGGTTGAGCGTATCGCCAGTAGGGCCTCCGATGGTTCCACGGATGCCGGAAATGGATTTGATCAGTGTCATATTTTCTCTTTAGTTTTGTAATTGCATGTTATCTTCCGCGCTCGTAGGTGATATCGTAGAGACACGGATAGACCGACATCGTGGCCGCATAGGTGCCCTCGGTGGAGGGTACGATGATGCGCACGCGAGCGATGCGGTCGTCGGCCGAGAGCGGCCTACCCACCTTGATGTAAGGCAGCGGGGAAAGCCATCCGTTGGGCACCTGGGTGCTGCCGGAACTTCTTCCATAGACTTGATACATCACACTCGACGTGGGGTCGAAGGAGGCCGTGAAGGTGCCGGAGGTGTTCGTGACCGACATCTTGTCGACCAGCGCGCTGAAATAGAGGATGTTGTTGGTGGCGATGATGCTATCGGTGAGGAGGTTGCGCTCGGTGAATCGGCAGAGCACGGTGGCCGTCTCGCCATCCTTGATTTTCTCTCCGCAACCCTTCTCTACGATTTGGAGATAGATGCCCGAAGACTCGAGCAGCACAAACTCGTTCTTGCTCACGTCGGTCATCGTGTCTTGATCGAAAAACTGGCGTTCGGAGATGACCGTCACGCTGCTGTCGTTGAGATACTGGCGGATGGCTCCGTTCTCTCGCTTGCGCTGGTCAGCATAGGTCTCGTCATTGCTGCACGCCGACCAGAGCAGAGCTGCGAGCGGGAGGAGGAGAAAAAGCGTTTTCTTCATCGGAATCTTTTACGTTCAATAATATCTTACTGCAAAGTTATAGCAAATCGTCTGTTCCACCATAAGACGACGCCCATTTTTAGCTACTTTTGACATTAAAGACTGCCCTACGGACCATGATCCTGGGCCGCGAGGGGTCATCGCAGCTGCTCCTTGTAGGCCATGATGGCTCGGAGGACCACCTGCTCGGCTTCCTCGATGGAGCACTCCAGGCGTCCGCCTGCCGCGTCTTCGTGTCCTCCGCCGTTGAAGAACTCCTCCGCCATCTTGCGGCAGTGGAACCCATTGCCCGAACGGAGGCTGACGCGTATGACCTGGTCCTTCTCGGTATCCTCGCGCAGCGAGATGGAGAGTTTGAGTTTTTTGATCTTCTGCGGGATGTTGACCACGCCCTCCAGGTCGCCCCTGACAAACTGGAAACGTCGCATTTCGTCGCGCGTGACGGTGTAGTAGGCCGCATGGGAGGCCGGCAGGACGCGCAGTTTCTTGAAGATCACATAGGACCTGAACTTGATGGCCTGTGGCGAGTAGTTGTTATAGACGCGGTTATAGACGCGGTCTTTGTCCACGCCCTTCTCCAGCAGGTGGCTGATGATGAGATAGACGGCTGGCGCATTGGAGTTGTAGGTGAAGGCCCCCGTGTCCGTCATCATGCCGCAGTAGATACATTGCGCCATCTGCAGCGTCATCTCGTCGTAGGCGCCCAACTGCCACAGCAGGCGGAAGACGAGTTCCGACGTGCTCGACATCGCAGGATGGGAGACGGAGAGCGCCGCCTCGACGGTCGGGCCCACATGGTGGTCGATGAGCAGTCGGGGCGCCTTCGACTGGGCAATGACGTCCGCCATGTCCCCCGTGCGCGAGAGGTCGTTGTAGTCGAGACAGCAGACGAGGTCGGCCTTGTCGAAGGCCTCCTTCGCGCGGTCGGGATGCTTGTCGTAGCGGAGCAGCGTCTGCGATCCTGGGAGCCACATCAGAAAGTCGGGAGCGGCATCGGGGATCACGCAGGTGACCTCCTTGCCCAGAGCCTGCAGATACTGCGCCCAGGCCAACATCGACCCGACGGCATCTCCGTCGGGCGACTTATGGACTGTGACTACCACAAAGCTGGCATCGGCAGTCAGCTGCCGCAACAGAGCAAGCTGACTGTCGTCCAGAAGGTTGATTTCCATGTAGAAATGGTTGGTGATACGATTAGAACAGTTTGGCGGGATAGACGCCCTCATCGACGAGGCGCTGGATGCGATCCACGACGCCCTGACGATCGGCAGGATAGGTGACGCCAAACCAATGGCTGGTGGTATCGAGGACCTTGACAGCCGCCGTACCGTCGTTGATGAGCTTGTTGACCATCAGCGGGATGAAGAACTCGGCCTTCAGGTTGGCCATGTTCTCCGGATCGGAGAGGAACGTCTTGAAGTAGTCCTCGCTATAGTCGAAATAGTCGGGCGTGAATCCCCATACGTTCATCGAGACCGGCGTGTTGTCGGGCGTCGTCACCCACTGGTCGTCGTCGTCCTTATACTGCACGGCGCCGTCCCTGCGCTCTATCTTCGTGCGCTCCACGACGGTGGCCAGGTTGCCCTCGGCGTCGGTCGTGCAGATGCCACGCGATACCGTTCCGTTCTCGCTGAGCGTATTGCCCACGCGGAAACCCACCATCGCATAGCGGTTCTTGCTGCCCTCGGGTAGCTCGGAGAGATACTTGCCGATGACCATGAAGGTGTCGCGGTTGTAGAAGTCGTCGCAGTTGATGACGCAGAACGGCTCCTTGATGACGTCCTTGGCCATCAGTACGGCGTGGTTGGTGCCCCACGGTTTCACGCGGCCCTCGGGCGTGGTGAATCCCTCGGGGAGGGCGTCGAGGCTCTGGAAGACGAGCTCTGCGGGGATGTGGCCCTCATACTTGGCGAGGACCTGCTTGCGAAACTGCTCCTCGAAGTCTTTTCTGATGACGAAGACGATCTTGCCAAATCCCGCCTGGATGGCGTCGTATATGGAGTAGTCCATGATGGTCTCACCATTGGGTCCAAGTCCGTCGAGCTGCTTCAGCCCGCCGTAGCGGCTACCCATGCCGGCAGCCAAAAGAAGTAATGTCGGTTTCATGTCTTTTTATGATTTTGTCATGATTATACTTTGTTCTCTCTACCTCATTTATATAGCGCACGCGCGGCGCCCCATCTCTCCGGGGCCCGCCCAGGCGCTCGCCCTCCCCCACTCGGGGCTAATCGAGCAGGGTACTGCTGCGTACGCGGCTCAGCGTCTCCGGCGTCATCTGGAGAAAACTGGCCACATAGACCAGGGGGGCGCGGAGGACGATCTGTGGCGCCAGTTTGCAAAACTTGCGGTAGCGCTCCTGTGCCGTCTCGAAGCGCACGAGGTCGGCCATGACCTGCGAGATCACGAGGCTCTCCTCCAATATCTTGCGAAAGAGGATCTGTATGTTCACGTTGTGGAGGGCCACCTGCTCCAGGCGATGCTTGGGGAGCGCATAGATATAGGAGGGCTCCAGGGCCTCTACCTGCAGATGGGTGGGCTCTTCGTGAAACAGGCTCTCGATGCACATGAAGATGGTGTGGTCCACCCCCAGGTGCTCCGTGATTTGCTTGCCGTTCTTGAAGTAGAACTGGCGGATCAGTCCGCGCTCCACATAGTAGATGTTGCGGCAGACCTCGCCCTCCCTTAGGATTATCTCGCCCTTGCTGAACTTCATGGGCACCAGCACGCTCTCCAGCACGTCGAGTTCCTCGCGGGTCATCGTACTGTACTTGCGTGCCAATTCGCGGGCCACCTCCCTGGGGGTTGCTATCGGTTCTCTCATCGTGTCTCCTCTTTCTCCTTTTATATATCTTGTTGGCCGAAGGATGTTCCTCCGGCGGTTAGTCCAATTTCAGCACGGCCAGGAACGCCTTCTGAGGCACCTGCACGTTGCCGACCTGCTTCATGCGCTTCTTGCCCTTCTTCTGCTTTTCGAGGAGCTTGCGCTTGCGGCTGATATCTCCGCCATAACACTTCGCCGTCACGTCCTTGCGCACCTGCTTCACCGTCTCGCGTGCGATGATCTTCGCTCCGATGGCCGCCTGGATGGCAATGTCAAACTGCTGGCGCGGTATCAGTTCCTTGAGTTTCTCACACATCCTGCGTCCAAAGGCCACGGCGTTGCTCTCGTGGGTCAGCGTGGAGAGGGCATCGACGGGCTCGCCGTTGAGCAGGATGTCGAGCTTGACCAGCTTCGAGGGGCGGAACGAGTCGATATGGTAGTCGAACGAGGCGTAGCCCTTGGAGATGCTCTTGAGCTTGTCGTAGAAGTCGATGACGATCTCGCCCAGCGGGATCATGAAGACGAGCTCCAGTCGGTTGCCGCTGACGTAGTTTTGGCTCACGAGCTCGCCGCGCTTGTCGAGGCAGAGCTTCATGATCGGGCCGATAAACTGGCTGGAGGTGATGATGCTGGCCTTGATAAACGGTTCCTCGATATGGTCTATCATCGTCGCGTCGGGCAGTCCCGAGGGATTGTGTACCTCCTTCACCTCTCCCTGCTTGTCATAGACCATGTAGCTGACGTTGGGGACGGTCGTGATCACGTCCATGTTGAACTCGCGGTCCAGCCGCTCCTGGATGATCTCCATGTGGAGCAGTCCGAGGAATCCGCAGCGGAATCCGAAGCCGAGGGCCTGGGAGCTCTCCGGCAGGAAGGTCAGCGAGGCGTCGTTGAGCTGGAGCTTCTCCAGCGAGGCGCGGAGGTTCTCGTAGTCGTTGGGGTCGATGGGATAGACGCCGGCAAAGACCATCGGCTTCACCTCCTGGAATCCCTCGATGGCCTTGGCGCAGGGCCGTTCGACGTGGGTGACGGTGTCGCCCACCTTCACCTCCTTGGCGTCCTTGATGCCGCTGATGATATAGCCCACCTCGCCGGCAGTGAGCTGCGCCTTGGGCACCATGTCCATCTTCAGCACGCCCACCTCGTCGGCGTCATACTCCTGGCCGGTGTTGAAAAACTTCACCTTGTCGCCCTTGCGCACCACGCCGTTATCGATTTTCACCAGCGTGATGATGCCGCGGAAGGAGTTGAAGACCGAGTCGAAGATGAGGGCCTGCAGCGGCGCTTCCTTGTCGCCCGTCGGCGCGGGGATGCGGTCCACGACGGCGCGGAGGATGTCATCGACGCCCTCGCCTGTCTTGCCCGAGGCCCGGATGATCTCCCCGGGCTCGCAGCCGAGCAGATCGACGATCTCGTCCTCCACCTCCTCGGGCATGGCGTTGGGCATGTCTATCTTGTTGATGACCGGGATGATCTCCAGGTCGTGGTCGATGGCCATATAGAGATTGCTGATGGTCTGCGCCTGCACGCCCTGTGTGGCATCGACGATGAGCAGCGCGCCCTCACAGGCGGCAATGCTTCGCGACACCTCGTAGGAGAAATCGACGTGGCCCGGCGTGTCTATCAGGTTGAGCAAATATTTCTTTCCCTCCATCGTGTACTCCATCTGGATGGCGTGGCTCTTGATGGTGATGCCGCGCTCGCGCTCCAAATCCATGTTGTCCAACATCTGACCCTCCGTGACTTGGATGGTCTTGGTGCGCTCCAACAGACGGTCGGCCAGGGTGCTCTTGCCGTGATCGATATGGGCTATGATGCAAAAATTCCGTATATGGTCCATTCTTGTATTGTAATTTCAAAATGCAAAAGTAGCAATAAAAAACGAGATACACGACTTCCAGCCCGTTTTTTGCTCGCCAACCGTGCAAAACCATGCCACGGGACGCGCTTTGGCAAAACCTTTGTGGCTCTTTTTGCCACTTAAAGGAAATAAAAAACACGATTTGGCGTTATTTCCATAGCGTGGCGATGGGGGACCCGGGACACGACCTGCCCCGGGGCGGCTTCGCCATAGCCGACATTTACAGAAACTAAAAGAGAAAAACTGACATGAAACAGACAATTTTAGTGACGGGCGGAACGGGCTTCATCGGTAGCCATACCACCGTGGAACTGATCGAGGCTGGCTACGACGTGGTCATCATCGACAACCTTTCCAACTCCAAGATAGAGGTGCTCGACGGCATCGAGAAGATCACGGGTGTGCGCCCGGCCTTCGAGCAGGTAGATCTGCGCGACAAGGCTGCCACGGAGGCCGTGTTCCAGAAGTATCCGGCCATCGCTGGCATCATCCACTTCGCCGCCTCCAAGGCCGTGGGAGAGAGCGTCCAGCTGCCCCTGCTCTACTACCGCAACAATGTTGTCTCGCTCATCAACCTCCTGGAGCTCATGCCCGCCTATGGCGTCAAGGGCATCATCTTCTCCAGCAGCTGCACGGTCTATGGACAGCCCAACCCCGAGAACCTGCCCGTCACCGAGGACGCACCCCACCAGAAGGCCACCTCGCCCTATGGCAACACCAAGGAGATCAACGAGCAGATCATCTACGACTTCATCCATAGCGGCGCGGCCGTCAAGAGCATCGTCCTGAGATACTTCAATCCTATCGGTGCCCATCCCTCGGCGCTCATCGGCGAACTGCCCAACGGTGTGCCCAACAACCTCATCCCCTACGTCACGCAGACGGCGATGGGCATCCGCGAGCAACTGACCATCTTCGGCAACGACTACGACACGCCCGACGGCACCTGCATCCGCGACTACATCTATGTCGTCGATCTGGCCAAGGCGCATGTGGCGGCCATGGCGCGCGTGCTGGATCAGGAGACCGAACCGATCGAGTATTTCAACATCGGCACGGGCAAGGGCAACTCCACGCTGGAGATCGTCACGACCTTTGAGGAGGCCACGGGCGTGAAACTCAACTGGAAGTATGGTCCGCGCCGCGAGGGCGACATCGAGAAGATTTGGGGCGACTGCACCAAGGCCAACCAGGTGTTGGGCTGGAAGGCGGACACGCCCCTGGCCGACGTGCTCCGCAGTGCCTGGAAGTGGCAGGAGAAACTGCGCGAGGACGGCGTGATGTAGAATAACCGAAGTTTCGCAAGTGGTTCAAGAACGGGCTGAAGGCCCAAAAGCTCCTA
>DLZV01000036.1:0-6604 GCA_003447235.1 Prevotella sp. | reverse complement strand
CGCCCTGGGTATAATAGCAATCAGCAAGGCGCCCTGTAAGGGCAAAAGCCTTATATATTGCCTGGATTTTTAAAGCTTTTGCCCTTACAGGGCGACAGGTTTGCGCCGTAATAACCCAGGGCGATGCCCTGGGCTAGGAGCTACTGCCCTTTCAGGGCGTGTGAAGCTTACATGCGAAAGTTGAGTAGAATAACCTTTGGGCGGGAGGGGCCGACCTTCCCGCCCTTGACAGAAAAAAAATATGGAAAAGAGAAAGATTTGTATGGTCACCGGCGCGACGAGCGGCATCGGTGAGGCTTGCGCGCTGCGCTTTGCCAAAGAGGGCTACGACGTGATCATCACGGGCCGCAGAGACCACCTGCTCCAGGCGCTGGCCGAGCGCATCGAGGCGCTGGGCGTGCGTGCGAAGACGCTCTGCTTCGACGTGAGAGACCAGCAGCAGGTGTTTGACGTCTGCGGCAGCCTGGAGGCCGACTGGGCCGAGATCGACGTGCTGATCAACAACGCCGGACTGGCCTTGGGCCTCGACCCGCTGCAGGGTGGCGACCTCGACGACTGGAACACGATGATCGACACCAACATCAAGGGCCTGCTCTACGTGAGCCGCGCGCTCGTGCCGGGCATGGTGGAGCGCAACCGTGGCGAGATCATCAACATCGGTTCGGTGGCTGGCGACGCTGCCTACGCCAACGGCAACGTCTATTGCGGCACAAAGGCGGCGGTGAAGATGATCACCGACGGACTGCGCATCGACACGGCCCACACGCGCATCCGCGTGACCAATATCAAGCCGGGACTGGTGGAGACCCACTTTAGCAACGTCCGCTTCCACGGCGACGACGAGCGGGCCAACAGTGTCTATCAGGGCATCAAGCCGCTCACGGGCGAGGACATCGCCGACGTGGCCTACTATGCGGCCAGCGCGCCAGCCCATGTCCAGATCGCCGAGGTGCTCGTACTGGCCACCCACCAGGCCAGCGGTTCCGTCGTCAAGCGCAACGCCGAATGATGACGGTGGCGGAATATCGGCAGGCCGTCCTCCAGGCCATTCTCCAGGCCAAGGACAAGGACGGAGCGCCGCGCACCGACGAGGAGACGGCCAAGACCTACCTCGACTCGCTCAGCGACGCGGACCTGGAGGAGGGCATGCTTTTCAACACGCCCGAGGAAGTGGCCGAGATGGTGCTGGAGATCCTATAAGCCACTTGCTGAGTTGGGAAAACAACAAATACAACTTTTACAACTTGTAACAACCTACACGCTTCGCGTGTCGCAATCCTGCTGCAAGGTAAACAACAAAATACAACGCTTCGCCATGGACATTTCCTGCTGATTGTCCTGGCGAAGCGTTGTTCATAGTTGTTTCCCTTGCAGCAAGCCTTAGTCTGCATGGGCCTCGAAGAGGCAATGTCCCCGCGAAGCGTTGTTACTTGTTGTAAAAGTTGTTCAAGTTGTCTTCTATGTGTCCACGTCGTATCACCCCATATTTCGGAAGAACCATTTTTTATCCCCCTTGATTATAGTTTCACTTTCTTTGCCTTGCCTTCGCTCTCGTTGCTCATGCGGTCGAGGGCGGTGACGACATAGACCCACTTGGTCTTGCCGTGTTCGTAGGGCAGGACGTAGCGCGGCTCGCGCGTGATGGCGGCGATGCGGGCAGGATTGGACAGGTCGATCTTCTCGCCCTTGGCAAAGCGATAGACCACATACTGATGGGCCTCGTCCTGCCATCCCTTGGCCTTCTTCGCCGGCAGCCATTGGAGCGTGTAGCCCTGGGCCGTCCAGCGCGCCTTGACCTTGCGCACCTTCTCGGGCGCCTCGCTATCTATGAACGGCATGAGGGGCTGCAGGGCCGGATAGCGCCAGTAGTCCGTGCGGAGCACCGTGCCGTAGTTGCCGGGGTTATCGACCGCCGCCTTCGCATACCAGAGCACCGTGCCCTTGACGTTGGCACACTGGCGGTGGAGGCGGTGCTTGGCGCCCAACTGGTGGACGCTGGGGTTCTGCGGGTCGGGATATTTCACCGTGCGCAAGACGTCCTCGCCGATATACAACGGGCGGTTGGCGGCATGGCGGTTCCACCAGCCGATGAGCTCCTGGTAGTCGGCGGCCTTGTGGCCGATCTCCCAGTAGAGCTGGGGCACGCAGTAGTCGATCCATCCGTTGTTCACCCATTTGAGCACGTCGGCATAGAGCTCGTCGTAGTTCTGCAGTCCGCTGGTCGCGCTGCCGTTGGGGTCCGACCGTTTGTTGCGGTAGATGCCGAAGGGAGAGACGCCAAACTTCACCCACGGTTTGATGCGGTGGATCTCCTCGCCGAGGGCCTTGATGAAGACATCGACATTGTCGCGGCGCCAGTCGGCGACGGAGGCAAACTGGCGTCCGTAGCGGTTGTAGGAGGCCTGGTCGGGGATGGGGACGCCTGCCACGGGATAGGGATAGAAATAGTCGTCGATATGGAGGCCATCGACGTCATAGCGGCTGACGATATCGCCGACGATGCGGAGGATGTAGTCGCAATTCTCGCGCTGGCCGGGGTCGAGGATCTTGAGTCCGCCATAGTCGAAGACGCGCTCGGGATGGGTCACGGCGATGTGGTTGACGGCCAGCTCGCGCGTGTCCTTCGTCTTCGCCCGATAGGGGTTGATCCAGGCGTGGAGCTCCATGCCGCGACGGTGACACTCGTCGATCATCCACTGCAGCGGGTCCCAATAGGGCGAGGGCGGCGTGCCCTGGCGACCGGTCAGGAAGCGGCTCCACGGTTCGTAGCGGCTCGCGTAGAGGGCGTCGCACTCGGCGCGCACCTGGAAGATAATGGCGTTGACGCCGTCTTTCTGCAGCTCGTCGAGCTGATAGGACAGCGTGCGCTGCATCTCCTGGGTGCCGAGGCCAAGAAACTGGCCGTTGACGCACTGGATCCAGGCGCCGCGAAACTCGCGCTTCGGACGGCTTTCCTGGGCCACCAACTCGCTGACGGGCAACAGAAGGAGCACCGACAGCCATATCACTCTCAATATCTGGGAAGTTTTCATACGATGATTTTCATGCAATGATGTTCATACGAGGGAATTGTGCCAAACCTGCTTGCGGGCTCGATCGAGCGAGGCTAATGGCCGTTCCTGGCGGCCTTGCGAAACTTCATGCGGTGAAACTTGCGCTCGGCGTCGAGGGCGGCCTTGAGCTTCACCGCACTCATCACCTTCAGCATCCGCAGGTGGTAGTCGCGCTCCACCTGTCGCATGCTGATCTCGAGGTTGTCGCGGCGCTCGATGAGGGCGCGTGCCGCACGATCGTTGTCCGCCGACTGCTTGCGCAGCTGGCGCAGTTGGCCGTGGATCTTGCGCTTCTTGGCCACCATCTCCTTGTAGAGTGGCACGAAACGGCGGGTCTCCTCGGGGGTGAGGTGTGCCTGCTGGACGATGTAGGTCTGCTTCTCGGCCTCGAAGGCCTGGGCGTCGAAGTGGTGCTGCGCCGAGGCGGCGGTCAGGCCACAGAGCAGAAGGAGCGTGAGGAGGAGTCGTTTTCTGAACGGGTTCATAGGCTCTAAGTGTTATTCTCCGGAGATATAGGCGTAGGCGTCGTCCTCGTCCATCATCGTGTAGTCGGCGAGCCGGTCGAGGTCGTCGGTATAGGATTCCGCCTTCGAGACCTTGGGGGCGTGGGACACGGTCGCCGCCATGTCGCCCTGCGGATTCGTCGAGCTCACGCCAAGTCCGACAAGGACAATCATGCCCACCACGCAAGCGGCTGCCACAAGGGGCGACAACTGCTTCCACAAAGACTTGCGGACGACGCGCACCACGGGCGGCGCTGCCTCGGCAGCCACGCTCCGCATCACCTCCTCCTCTACGTGATCAAAATAGGCGTCGGGGACGGTGAAGGGACGCTCTGTACCGTACCGGGTCTTCAATGCCTCATCTATCTCCATCATGATTTCTTCTTTTTCATATAGGACGCATCGCGAGAAAGAAAGTTTAGAGCCCACCGAAAAAAAATCATCATGCCGCGAAGGAATTGAGCAAGAAGGCCGATGGCGAGGAAACCGCGATAGCAGTTGGCGAGGAAAGCTCTGAGGCAGTTGCCGAGGAAAGCTCGGTAGCTGATTCCCCCGCCAAGATTGACATCTTAGAGTGGCGAACCCAAGTCTATGAAAAACAATCTCATCTATGGAAGAACTCTGTATCATTGCGTTGAAGGTTTTAAAGATGAATCAAAATGGAGACCTTGCCGATGGTAGCTTAGGACCGGCGCCGATAGTTGCTTACCCTTCACTCCTGTCGTAAGAAACGCCCATCGCGGGTCCTCTATGGGCTTGTTCCGCAAGTCTTGCATCTGGGTGCAAAGATACGAAGAACATTTCATGCCGCCAAATAAAATCGCCAATATTTTCCAACTTTTTTTCATCGCAGCGCAATAGCACATAGCAAAGCTATGTGGACAGCCTATGTGCATTCGAAACAATCTTTACAGTTATATTCTTTGCAGAGTGAGCAAGCGTGAGAAGTAGGATATCTTAATGTTACATTGTTACATGTTACATGTTACATGTTACGTTAAGGGAAACCCAACTCGGGCATTTTCGGGGTCAAAGAATAGTATATAAATAATATTATTTATATACTATTCTTTGACCAGTTTTTTCTCCTCCTTTTCGCGAATTGCATATCTCTTAATGTAACATGTAACATGTAACAATGTAACAAAGTAGCAATCCCCCAAAATACCATGAACATCTATTAACAATCCCCAACTGCCACGCAAACTACTACTACTCAATATATTGCAACAATAAAATCACCCATTACAAGCCTCATTTCACCTCCAACCCGCTTGCATGTTTACCTTCGTTAACAAAATAACTTGGTCCCTTCCCTGCTCTCCTCCGCTCAAAAAACAGGGAGAAGCGCGTTGGATTCAAAAAAAATGCGTACCTTTGTAGGGTCAGAGACTGCATCTGCGGGGGCAAAAACTGGGTCTCGGCAGTCGCTATCATCCCCCAAAATCGGAAAAATAGCAGCTATTAACACCACAAATAGAAGTCAAAAATATGACAGAACAAGAAAAAGATAAAGTAGAATTATATGAGCGACGAACAGAAATATACGATACAAGGACTGGAGGAATATATCCGCCAAGGAGAACCGCAGCAGCGTGAGCGTGGCGAGGCTTGGAAGGTGGCTATCGGCTTGCAACAAGTGGATGGCCTGACTCCCTCTGAGTATCTACTTGACACAGCCAAGAGACACATTGAAGGCGACATCAGTATTGGTGAAGCCAAGATGCTCATTGATTCCTACTACAAGTCTGCTGCTGGACGTAAAGAAGTGGAGAACGACCGGACGGAGGAGGCTGACAAAGTATCTGCCCGTATCACGGAGATACTGGCAGAGAAAACTTTCTCTTTCACTCCAGCCCAGCTTACCTCCATTCACCGTAGGCTGTTTGAGGGCATTTACAAGCAAGCTGGCAGAATTCGTGACTATAATATCACCAAAAACGAGTGGGTGCTGGGTGGTAAAACCGTATATTACGCAAGTGCAGATACGATCAGCGAAACACTCGATTACGACATGGGGCAAGAACGTACTTTTGATTATGCAAACCTAAATGTGGATGATGCTATATCCCATTTAGCACGCTTCTGCGCCAATATATGGCAGATACATCCTTTCTGTGAGGGAAACACCCGAACAACGGCCGTGTTTATGATTAAGTATCTTCGCACATTAGGGTTTAACGTAGTGAACAATGTGTTAGCCGATAACTCATGGTACTTTCGTAATGCTTTGGTTCGTGCAAACTACAGCGACTTGACTCAAGGTATTACAGAGACAACCATCTATTTGGTAAACTTTTTCCGTAGTATGTTGCTTGGTGAGGAACATGACCTGAGAAACCGAATGATGCACATAGAATGGAAAAAGACGCAAGATATTACTGAAATTCAAAGTGCAAATGAGAGCGATACCGTTGGCGCCTTTGCGGCAGACGACAAGCATCGAGATTAGAACCCAATGGACGGGAGGTTCGAAAGCGGGGTTTATAAGAAATCTCACCATGGGGAGATGCAGCCACCATTGTTACATGTTACATGTTACATTAAGGATTTCACATCCACCTCACGCAGTTCGGCCACCTCGTGAAGCGGTAGGCCATCCGCCCAGACAACTTCCCTACTCCAACTGCCCATGTTCACATCCTTGGCTGATAATGAAAGGCTAGCCAAAAAAGCCATAGTTAGAATGATTCTTCGTATCATAATTTTGAATGAATAGGTTTTAAATCACTGCAAAATTACGATTTCACACCGAAAATACGGCATAATTTGAAGAAAAGCATCCTTCACTATGGCTTTTTAACCTATTTGGGGTCTGGCGACTGCCAGATGGCGGTTTCTAGAAGAGATTCACGATGCGGTCGATGTCAACCGAAAGTCCCACAGAGAAGGTGCGACCGGTGGTCATCGCCGAACTCCAATAATACTTCTCAGGTGTATAATCGAAAAGATTATCTACCGTGAAATTCAGATTGACGGCATCCAGGAATCGCTGCTGAAGCGTGAACTTCCACAACTGATATGTCTGGTCATGCTTCTCGATGTCCG
>DLZV01000009.1 GCA_003447235.1 Prevotella sp. | reverse complement strand
TTTTGGTGCAAAAATAGGTTTTTTACCTATATCTTCCAAAAGAAAACCGTTAAAAAAAACAAAACATCTCGTCTTTGCCTGCTTTTTTAAAGGTTTACAGATGGTTGAATTAAAAAAAGACGAGAAAAATGGCATTCTTCCAACAACCAACGCTTTAAAATGGTTTATAAAGAAACAAATAACAAAATGTAGAAAGAGCTACTTGAGTTATCTCTGTTCAGTTTCAACATATCCATTTGTTATCTTTTCCGCGACACAACCCAATAGGTCACTCCAAGTTCGGACGAATTCAACAAGGAATAGGCCACCGCAATATACATTATTATATGTATTGCGGTGGTCTGTCTATGTCAGCAAGGAGCCATCTATTGACAAAGTTTATAGAAGAAACGGCAGGTGTCCCCTAAAATTTGAAACATATCCCCCCAAACTAAAAACGCAATGGATGCAATGAAGACGACAAAAGTAAAGGCGATATTCTTCCATTTTCGCGTCTTCCACGCATAGTAGATATTGCGCACACCACCGAAGATGATAGACACCGTCACACAACTGAGCATGACATATACTGCTACACTGAGAAGATTCTTTAATGTTTCCATTTATATTTTATGTAAATTTACAACATTGGTTCATTATTAATCAATACTATCTTTCAGTCCCTTTTCCAATTCCTCAATAGTCGGCATGGAAGACTTAAAGTCTTTAGGGAAGAGTTTGGAGAGTTGGTATTCTGATATGCCCATTGGTTCCTTGTATGAATCCAAGGCATATTTCGCCACCACATTGTCTTTATCCTTGCAGATGAGCAAACCGATGGTCGGATTATCGATATCGGTCTTAAACTGGTGGTTGACAGCTGACACATAGAAGCTAAGTTGTCCCAAGAAAGATGGATGGAACGAGCGGGCTTTTAGCTCTATAACAACATACGCATGGAGGTGGGCATTGTAAAATAGCAAGTCTGGGAAGAACTCTTGCTGACCGACCTCCAAACGAAACTGTCTGCCCATATAGGAAAATCCTTTCCCAAGCTCCAAAAGAAAACGAGTAACATTGTTCACCAGTTCATCCTCAATGTCACGCTCGTCGTATTTCTCCCTTAGATGAAGGAAATCCAATTGATAAGGGTCTTTGGTTATCTGTTGCGCCAAGTCGCTCTGTACGGCAGGGAGCGTGGATTGGAAATTAGTGATAGCCTTGCCATCGCGCTCGTACAAGTCAGTGTCAAGCCAATTGAGAAGAGCGTCACGCCCCCAATTGTTCTCCCAAGTCTTTCTGACAAAGAACAAGGCTTTATCCATATCACCCTTGCATCTTGATATGATTCGGCAATGATGATCCCATGGAATCATAAATAACAACCTGAAATCGTCAGCAGGTTGCCGACGATTTGCTGTCAACGAGGCATAGAGCTTATAAAAATAGCTCATATATTTCAAGTTGGTTGGTGAAAAACCCTTTACGCCAGGCATTTTTTCCTTCAAATCCTGACTGAGACTCTTGTAAAATCCTGAGCCATAAGTATTGGCATACTGCTTTGCTTCTATGTCTCGTCCCAACTTCCAATAGAAATCCAATACATAGTTATTGGTGGCACATGACGCTTTGAGGCGATGGTTGTAAAAGCGTTCCTTGAGTTCTACGAGCCACTCCTTATAATCGTTGTCATCATGAAGTACCATTGACAAGTTTATTTCTTTCTTTGCCATCGTTTTCATTCTTTATTCACACCTCAAATGCAATACATTTTCACGAGAAACTATCATGAGGAAAAGACTTCTCGGATAAGACGGCAACTATTTAGAGGAAAATCCCATATCGTTGCATTCTTTATTTTGCTTATTGTTTATTCTTGTTTTTACAACATCGCAAATACCACCTTGCTACGCCGCGACTTCAAGCGCCACTCCAAAACACGGACGAACTAGAAAAAACAACACCGTTGGTCTACAGTATGGCGGAGCCCCTCCTCGATGTGCCACAGCGGCTGCCATCCAAGCGACTGAAGGCGGCGGGTGTCAAAGACCGCCTTGGTGATGGGCGTGGTGACACCATGGGTCGCATCGTCGGGAATGTCGAAGACGACTTGGCGCCCAGCCATTCCTGCCGTGAGTTCTGCCAGTTGGCGGATGGTGATATTGGACTGTTCGTCGGCGACATTGTAGGCTTCGCCGTCCTTACCCAAGAGGAGGATATGGAGGAGGGCCGTCGCACAATCGACCACATAGGTCCAGGAGCGGAAGGCCTCGCCCTTGCTCTTGAGGACGATGTCCTCGCCACGCTCCACATTGCGGATGAACTGCGCATAGACGCGGTTGTCCGACTCCGTGAAGCCCGGTCCATAGACGTGGGAGGGACGCGCGACGACAACCTCGACATGGTGCTGGGCGCCATAGCAGGCACATAGCGTCTCCGTAGCCCGCTTGGCCGAGGGATAGCAGGATCGCACCTCCAGCGGATTGACATAGCCACTATAGTCCTCCGTGAAGGGACGGCCGTCGCCCTCGCCATAGACCTCGCCCGAGGAGACATAGAGGAAGCGCTGGAGCGCGTGGCGAACGCCATACTGGAAGAGATGGTCCACGCCATTGAGGTTGGACCGCATCACGCCGACAGGGTCTTCCTTGTAGAGCCGGGGAGCCGCGCCGCCTGCCGCATCGATGACGAAGTGGAAGTCGGTGTCGCCTTCCAGCGGCTGCGTGAGGTCCATCGGAAGGAAACGGAACCGGTCGGACTGTGTGTAGCGGGCAAAACGCTTCTCCGCCCGCTGCTGGTTGCGACCCGAGGCAAAGACGCGACACGAGGTGGGCGCTGCCATCAGCACGTCGGCGACGGCACCGCCTATCAGTCCCGTCGCTCCCGTCACGAGGACGTTCTTGCCGTCGAGCAGCTGCCAGGGCAGGTCCTGCGAGGCTGCCCGCAGGACATCCTGCTCGTAGAGACTCACTTCAGCCATGCTTCCTTCGATGTGTGGATGAGGGCCTTGAAGAGCTCGACGTCCTCCGTCTGCGTGAGTTTCAGTCCGTTCTTCTCCGACCCGATGACCAGGTGCTGGTCCTCCACGCCGAGGGCCGCCATCAGCGTACACGAAGCCACCGTGTTCTCCACGTGCTTCTCCTCCGCCTCGTCGTGGGCCCGCAGCAGGTCGCCAAGATGATAGGTGTGGGGGGTCTGCGTGCGCACGAGGCGCTCGCGGGGGATGGTGATGTTCTCCACGCAGTCGCCGACCTTCTCCATGATGGCCTCCTTGCAGGTCATGCCCGTCACGGCGTAGCCATAGCGCTGGCAGAGGTCGATGTTCTCGCTGATGATGCGCTCCGAGACCAAGGGGCGCACGCCGTCGTGGACGAGCACGATGTCGTCGTCCTTGCAGCCTGCGTCACGCAGTCCCTGGAGTCCGTTGCGGATGGAGTGCTGATTGCTGTCGCCTCCCTCGAAGATCCACTGCAGTTTGGTGATGTTGAACTGGTTGGCGTAGGCCTGCAGCATCACCTCCCAGCCCTTGAGGCAGACCACCGCGAGGGCGTCGATCTGCGGGTGCTGCTGGAAGGCCCGCATCGTATAGATGATGACGGGGATATTGTCTATGGTCATGAACTGCTTGGGAATGTCCTGTCCCATGCGGTTGCCGACACCGCCGGCAGTCAATAGTGCGATGTTCATATATTTCTTAACGGATTGTTTTGGGCAAAGTTAGGAAAAAAACTCCGTTCGGGCAAATCTTTCCACGAGATAAGCCCCTCGGGGCCTATGATTCTCCCAGATTCCTCCCTATCAACGCCATCATCGGGACGGCAGGTGGTCTTTTGTCTGGTTTCGTCCCTGTCGTCCCGATGATGGGTCCAGCCCCGAAGGGCGGGTATTGTCTATCGAAAGTATTCGTTATTTCACGAGCACCTTGGTGGTCTTGTTGCCCTGCTTCACGATGTTGATACCTCGCTGGGGAGCAGTGAGACGGCGGCCCTGCAAGTCGTAGCGGACGATGGGCTCGTCCTGGGCTGTGCGGGTAGCGGGGGCGATGGCCGTGGGATCCTTGTAGGTGAAATAGCCATCGACGTAGTTGGCGTAGCGGGCGGAAGTGCGGACGGGATCGTAGAGGATCGCTCCCTCCAGCGCCGTGCAGCCCGTGAACATATCCGTGCTATTCTCCACCGACTCGACGGTGAAGGTCTCGCTGGCAAAGATGGTGCCGAGGTAGTAGCTCCAGTAGAACATCTCGCTCATGTCCTTGACGTTCTTCGTATTGAAATAGGAGAGGTCGAGCGTGGAGAAGCCCGTACTGAAATAGAACATGCGGCTCATGTCCTCGACGTTCTCGGTATTGAAATGGGAGAGATCGACGTTGTAGAGGTTGGAGCAAGCGCAGAACATGTTGTTCATGCTCTTGACGCTGTCGGTGTGGAGATTCTCCATACCGTCGATATTCTTGAGCAGATAGTAGCCACAGAACCAGGCCGTGCAGTCGGTCGGGCGGTAGTCGGCGAAACTGGCATCGAAGACGATGGTATCGACGGAATCGCAGAGCTCATACCAGGAGGGCACCTTGCCGTAGGCCGGGTCCGTATGGAAACTCATGTCGAAGTAGTTGCTGTCGGGCTGGTTCTCGTCGTAGTAGAACGTCAGCGTACTGTCGTTGTAGAGGGCGTAGGCCGTCTGTGCCTTGCTCTGCAGCGCACCAAGGAAACCAAGGAGCATGACAAGGGTGGCAAGGCGGGCAACCCTGTGGCCGCAGGAGTGGGGAGTCTTCGTTTGTCTCATATAGTTATTATTTAAGTTATGTTTCGTCGTCTGGGTAATCTGTAAGAGATCTGGCCAATCGACCGCAAAAGTAATATAAAAATTAGGATTGCGCAAATAAATGAGACATAAAATCGCTCCAAGGCAAAGGAAGCGCTATTATTTCGCCCTTACTCCAAGTCGTACTGCACGTTGCCGTAGGCGAAGATGAAGGGGTAGAAGAAGCCGCGGATGCAACCTTTGAGCCCATGGAGATTCTGGTGGTAATAGATCGTCTGACGGTGGCGCAGGCAGATCAGGCAGAGGCGCAGCAAGGCCAGGGGACTGCTGCTGAGCATCGAGCGGCACATCTGGTGGACCAGGCGATATTGGGGCGCGGTGGTATGGTCGTAGATATACTGGTAGAGGGTGCGCCAGTGGGGCTTCTGCTGCAGGCGGTGGTAGTTGGCCCAGCCATAGGCGTAGGGTTGCCATGTGGCCTTGCCCACGGTGCCGCCGCCGAGGGTCTGGTTCTCCACGGCGCAGGCCGAAGCCTCATGCTGCCGGTGCCAGTTGAGCGGGCGGTCGACACGGACGATGCCACGGTGGAGTTGGGCACAGAGAGCGAGGCTCCAGTCGTAGTGGATATGGTCTATCCAGTATTCCTCGGTCTGGATGAAGTCGCGGCGGAGCAGCATGGTGTGGCCCGCAAAGCCGCCAAAGAGCAGGGCCTCCAGGCTATACTGCGGAGAGACCGTATGGCTGTCCTCGGGCGTCCGGCCGCGCAGGTGGGTGGAGAAGCAGATGTCGTGGTCGCCGATATGAGCGACGAGGGTCTCTATCTTGTCCGCCATCCATACATCGTCCTGGTCGCTGATGGCCACGAAGTCGCCCTGGGCCCGCATGGCTGCCGACTTGAAGTTGAGGTTGAAGCCGAGGTTGTGCTCATTTCTCCTTACCTTTATATAAGGAAAGCGGACCGCATACTCATTGCAGATGGCGACCGTGTCGTCGGTCGATCCGTCGTCTTGGATGATGACCTCCAGCAGGGGGTAGGTCTGGGCGACGATCGAGTCGAGTTGCTCTCGGATAAAACGTGCGCCATTGTAGGTGCAGAGGATGATGGAAACGGTTGGCTTATTCATCTTGACTTCCTTTCTTCTTTTGCTTCTTGTTTTCTGTTCTGCTACGCTTTGTCGGCTATAGTGGAGGACTCCTCGGCAGGGGCGTTCTTCGGCTTCCTACGCAGGAGGAAGCCCATACATTCCCGCAGGATCTCTGCGCCCGCCAGGCGCATGACGGCATAGTAGAGCACGGCAGCCAGGGCGATGCGCGAGAGGAGCAGCAGCCAGGGATTGGCAAGCGGGGAGGTGATCCATCCCGTGGCGGCCATGACGGCAGCTGCGGCCACGCCGAAGGGGATGATGTCGCGCAGGAAGAGCGCCAGGCGATAGCCGATGAGGCGGCCTCCGAGCAGGAGCCAGACAAAGGTCCAGACGATATTGATGGTGACGGCGCCCACGATCATCGTGCGGATGCCGAGGGGATAGAGCACGACCATGGAGACGATCTGGAGCAGGCCCAGCGTGACGGTGCTTCCGAGATAGACGCCCGAGCGGCCCTGACTGATGATGAAGTCGGAGAGCAGGGTGGAGATGGGAAGGAAGGCGCCGCCAATGCAGAGTATTTCGAGGTAGGACGCGCTCTGGAGCCATTTCTCCGTGAGCGTGATGAGGATAAACTCGCGGGAGACCAGACCGAAACCGAGCACGAGGGGGAAGGAGAGAAAGGCCGTGAAGCGCACCAACTTGCGGAGGGCAGCGAGCTGGCGCGAGGGATTGTTGCGAAGATCGACCATCACGGGTTGGGAGACGGCGCCGAGCATGCCCTGCAAGAGATAGATGACCTTCGAGTTCCACTGGTAGGCCTGGTTGTAGTAGCCCGTGGCACGGGCGGAGAAATAGTGGCCCAGCAGGATGTTGAGCACGTTGTTGTTGATCTGGAAGATGATGGTCGAGGCCAGGATCTTGCAACTAAACCGAAACATGCGTCGGACGGGCTCGGGGTCGAAACTCAGCGACGGGCGCCAACCGGCGATGCGCCAGTAGAAGATGGTGTTGAGGAGGATGTAGGTGTTGGTCTGCGTGGCCAGCGCCCAGTAGCCGAAGCCCTGCCACGCCATGATGGATCCGATCACCGAGGAGGTGAGCACGGCGGCGATATTGGCCTTCGTGCGCTGCTTCACCAGCAACCGCTTCTGCATCAGGGCCGACTGCACCACACCCGGGGCCGAGAGCACAAACGACAGGAAGGCGTAGCGGCAGAGGGCGGTCAGCCGCGGCTCATGGTAGTAGCGGGCGATGAGCGGGGCCAGGAAGAAGAAGAGGAGGTAGCAAGAGGCTGCCACGGCGATGTTGAACCAGAAGACACTGTTGCACTCGCGGTCCGTGGGCTGGTCGAGGTTGACGATGGCGCGCCCCAGTCCCGACTCCTGAAGGGCATTGGCGATGACGCTGAAGATGGTAATCATGGCGATCATGCCATAGTCGCCCGGCGTAAGAAGGCGGCCCAGGATGATTCCGAAGATGAGTCCTATGAGCTGCATTCCGCCATTGTCTATCGCGCCCCAGAGGAGGCCGCGCGCCGTCTTTTCCTTTAAACTGCTTGCCATTGGTCTTGCTGATACTTGCCTTGGCATTCGGGCGTCCGCTACGGGTCGCCGTGCCAACAGCCTGCAAAGGTAAGGCTATTTCTCGTTTTACACAAGAAAGGGGCAAACGAATTGATCTACCACAAGAGTGAAAAGACAAAATGGCGGGATCATCAAGCTGAAGACGCAAAGCCGAAAACAAAAACGTTAAACGTTATAACGTTAAGATGTAAGGTCGAAAACGTCAAACGCTATAACGTGAAGCCGTAAGGATTGCTCCTGCCCCGCTTTGCGCATCAAGACCACGCTCCTTACGACCAAGGCGCAAGGTAAGTTAGGATCGTCCTCCGACATAAGCTACCATCGATAAGGCTTCCTCGAAACCTACCAACAAACTCCACGAAGAAGGCAAACGCGGAGGGGCAGAGCGGGAGCGGGACGTTAAATATTCGTAAAAATGCAGGCCACGCCCACCCGCCCCGTGGCACTGCCATATAAAATATGTAACTTTGCACCCCGACTTTGGCAGCTTGCTTAGAAGTTGCCGCGCCGGATAGTGTTAATAGTCGTGCCTTTGGCCGGACACGATGGTTAGGGAATCTGTCGGGCAGTCGCAGCGGGAATAATGCTGGATGGTCTCTTTTAGACTGGAGGCGCCGTGAGGTTTCCGCTATATCAAATCAATTTAAAAGACGTTTTTTAGTAGTTATCAAAAAATCTTTATGGACACTTTAAGTTACAAGACTATTTCCGCAAATAAGGAAACAGCGAAAAAGGAGTGGGTGGTTGTCGATGCTACCGACCAGGTTGTCGGCCGCCTCTGCTCAAAAGTGGCTAAGTTGCTTCGTGGTAAGTACAAGCCCAACTTCACACCGCACGCCGACTGTGGTGACAACGTGATCATTATCAACTCCGAGAAGGTGGTCTTCACCGGCAAGAAGGAGACGGATAAGGTCTATACCCGTTATACTGGCTATCCCGGTGGTCAGCGTTTCAACACGCCCGAGGAGCTCCGCAAGCGCGCCAACGGTATCGACAAGATGCTGCGCCACGCCGTCAAGGGCATGCTGCCGAAGGGTCCGCTGGGCCGTTCGCTGATGGACAACCTCGTCGTCATCGAGGGTGCTGACCTTCAGGGCCATGAGGCTCAGAAGCCCAAGGCTATTGATATTAACCAGTATAAATAATCCCCTAACATAGTAAGTAATGGAACTTATTAATGCAATTGGCCGCCGCAAGAGTGCCGTGGCCCGCGTATATCTGTCGGAGGGTACCGGCAAGATTACCATCAACAAGAAGGAGCTCAACGAGTTCTTCCCCTCTGCCATCCTCCAGTACGTCGTGAAGCAGCCGCTGCAGCTGCTCGGTGTGGAGGGACAGTATGACATCAAGGCCAACCTCGACGGTGGTGGTTTCACCGGTCAGAGCCAGGCCCTGCGCCTCGCCATCGCCCGTGCGCTCGTCAAGGTCAACGCCGAGGACAAGAAGCAGCTCAAGGACGCCGGATTCCTCACGCGCGACAGCCGTGCCGTCGAGCGCAAGAAGCCGGGTCAGCCCAAGGCTCGTGCTCACTTCCAGTTCAGCAAGCGCTAATCGCTGGAAGGAGATCAGTTTAGTATCTAAACCGGCAAGACCCGATGTGTCGGCATATCGACTACTTGCAGGTTGATTCTGGACAAGAGAATTAAAAAGAACGTAAACAAACAAAAGAAGAAACAACAACATGTCAAGAACAAGTTTTGACCAGTTACTGGAGGCCGGCTGCCACTTTGGCCACCTCCACCGCAAGTGGAACCCTGCCATGAAGCCGTATATCTATATGGAGCGCAATGGCATCCACATCATTGACCTCCACAAGACCGTCGCCAAGATCGACGACGCTGCCGAGGCATTGAAGGGTATTGCAAAGCAGGGCAAGAAGATCCTCTTTGTCGCTACTAAAAAACAGGCCAAGGAAATCGTGGCTGAGAAGGCCGCTTCCGTCAACATGCCCTTCGTGAGCGAGCGTTGGGCTGGTGGTATGCTCACCAACTTCCCCACCATCCGCAAGGCTGTCAAGAAGATGACCAACATCGACAAGCTCATGTCTGACGGTACCTTCGACAACCTCTCCAAGCGCGAGCTGCTGCAGGTAAGCCGCCAGCGCGCCAAGCTGGAGAAGAACCTCGGCTCCATCGCCGACATGACCCGCCTTCCGAGCGCACTCTTCGTCATCGACGTGATGAAGGAGCACATCGCCGTGAAGGAGGCTAAGCGCCTTGGCATCCCCGTGTTCGCCATCGTCGATACCAACTCCGACCCGCGCAACGTCGATTTCATTATCCCGGCCAACGACGACGCCAAGGACAGCGTCGAGGTGATCCTCTCTGCCGTCTGCGGTGCCATCGCAGAGGGTCTCGAGGAGCGCAAGGCTGAGAAGGCTGACGAGAAGGCTGCTGCCGAGCAGGCTGAGGAGGCCGCAGAGGCACGTCCGCGCCGCAACGCTCGCCGCGCTCGCCGTGACGACGCTCCCGCTACGGAGCAGGCAGAGGAGGCAAAGGCCGAGTAATCGGAGCCTTCCAGCAAATCGATTGACAGAACCATACAATTTAACGAAAGGAATAGAAAGTTATGGCTTATAAACCAACAATGGACGACATCAAGAAGCTGCGCACCATGACGGGTGCCGGACTTGGTGACGTGAAGAAATCACTCGTCGAGGCCGAAGGTGACTTCGACAAGGCTAAGGACTTGCTCCGCGAGCGCGGACTGGCTATCGCTGCCAAGCGTTCTGACCGCGAGACCTCCAACGGATGTCTGCTCGTGAAGAAGGTGGACGACTTCGCTGCCATGGTGGCCGTGAAGTGCGAGACCGACTTCGTGGCCAACGGACAGGACTTCATCGCCATGGTACAGGAGATCCTCGACCAGGCCGTGGAGAACCGTTGCAAGACGCTCGACGAGGTGAAGACTCTGAAGCTCGCCAATGGTGACGACGCCGTGACCGCTGTGCAGCAGCGTTCTGGCATCACGGGCGAGAAGATGGAGATCGATGGCTACAACTTCCTCGAGGGTGACAACCTCTATGTCTATGACCACATGAACCGCCACATGCTCGCCACCATCGTACGCCTCTCTGAGAGCAACGAGGATGCCGGCCACAAGGTAGCCATGCAGGTCGCTGCCATGAAGCCTATCGCACTCGACGAGGCCTCCGTGCCCCAGAGCGTGAAGGACGAGGAGCTCAAGGTCGCCATCGAGAAGACCAAGGAGGAGCAGGTAGAGAAGGCCGTTGTCAACGCTATCAAGAAGGCTGGCGTCAACCCGAACCTCGTCGATAGCGAGGACCACATCGAGTCCAACATCAAGAAGGGCTGGCTCACTCCCGAGGATGCTGAGAAGGCTCGCGAGATCCGCGCCAAGGTGGGTGCCGAGAAGGCTGCCAACCTGCCGGAGCAGATGGTACAGAACATCGCCAAGGGTCGTCTGAACAAGTTCTTCAAGGAGAGCTGCTTGGTCGATCAGGAGTTCCAGTTTGGCGATGGCGACAAGCTGAACGTCGCCCAGTGGCTCCAGGCCCAGAGCAAGACGCTGGCTGTCTGCGACTACCGTCGCTACTCGCTCTCTGCTGAGTAATCAAGCAATCATCTATCGGACTGCCCATGCTCCGCAAGGGGCACGGGCGGCCGAAAGGATACATCATGGCTTGTCCCCATCCGATCATGGCAGCATGACGGGATGGGGATGAGTCTTTTTTGCGCCCGCAGGCGAAGGACGCTGAGGCGCGTTCCACAGGAGTGGAAAGCCCGCAGGAAGCAGCCGAGTAGTTTCATTCTTATTAAAAAAAATAAAATTCCTCCTTATATATAAGGTGTAACGGAAAGTTTTCCTAATTTTGCACCCCAAAGAAAAATATAGAGAAGCCCAATGCAAGATAATTTGGTGATAGTGGAGAGTCCCGCTAAGGCGAAAACCATTGAGAAGTTCTTAGGCAAAGACTTCAAGGTGATGTCGTCCTATGGTCATATTCGCGATTTGAAAAAGAAAGAACTGAGTATCGACCTGGACACATTTGAGCCTTGCTATGAGATACCGGAGGAGAAGAAACCGTTGGTAACAGAACTTCGACGCAGCGCCCGCGACGCGAAGATGGTGTGGCTCGCATCCGATGAAGACCGCGAGGGAGAAGCCATATCGTGGCACCTGTGCGAGGTGCTGGGACTGGACGAGAAACAGACCAACCGTATCGTGTTTCACGAGATTACCAAACCGGCCATCGTCCATGCCATCGAGACGCCGCGCCATCTGGACATGAACCTTGTCAACGCGCAGCAGGCTCGCCGCGTGCTCGACCGTCTGGTGGGCTTCGGGCTCTCGCCAGTGCTCTGGCGCAAAGTGAAACCATCGCTCTCCGCAGGTCGCGTACAAAGCGTCGCACTCCGACTCATCGTGGAGCGCGAGCGCGAGGTGAAGGCTTTCAAGAGCGAACCGTTCTATCGCATCAATGCCCTCTTCACGCTGACCGATGCCGAAAGCAAGCCGGTAGAGGTGAAAGCGGAACTCAATCATCGTTTCGCCACCCACGAGGAGGCCCAGGCCTTCCTGGAGGCTTGCCGAGGAGCACGCTTCCGCGTCTCTGCCGTAGCCAAGCATCCCGTGAAGCGCTCCCCTGCCCCTCCGTTCACCACCTCCACCCTCCAGCAGGAGGCGGCCCGCAAACTCGGCTTCTCGGTCTCGCAGACCATGATGGTGGCCCAGCGTCTCTACGAGGCGGGTAACATCACCTACATGCGTACGGACAGCGTCAACCTCTCCTCGCTGGCCATCAACACGAGCAAGGAAGAAATCGTGGGGATCTATGGCGAGGACTATAGCAAGCCCCGACAGTTCCACACCCACTCCAAGGGTGCGCAGGAGGCCCACGAGGCCATCCGACCAACCTATATGAGCAACAAGACCATCGAGGGCACCCAGCAGGAGCGCCGCCTCTACGAACTGGTGTGGAAGCGCACGCTGGCCTCGCAGATGGCTAACGCAGAACTGGAGAAGACAACGGTCAACATCGACATCCTGCCGGCTACGGATGAGGCGCAGGACTGTGTGGAGGGCCACCACTTCGTGGCCCAGGGCGAGGTGACGATCTTCGATGGTTTCATGAAAGTATATCGTGAGTCGTCAGACGACGAGTCAGCCGACCACACCACCAACATATTGCCGCCCGTAAAGGACGGCGACGAACTGCAGCGACGCGAGATCACCTCCACGGAGCGATTCTCGCTGGCTCCAGCTCGCTACACCGAGGCCAGCCTGGTGCGCAAGATGGAGGAACTGGGCATCGGCCGTCCTTCCACCTACGCACCGACAATCTCCACCATCCAGCAGCGCGAGTATGTGGAGAAGGGCGACCGCAAGGGCCAAGAACGCATCTACCGCATTGATACGCTCAAGGACGACGAGATTGTCTCGGAGCAGAAGACGGAAATGGCGGGAGCCGACAAGGGCAAGCTGATTCCCACGGACGTGGGCACAGTGGTGACGGAGTTTCTCCTGCAGAACTTCCTGGACATCATGGATTACAATTTCACAGCGCGCGTAGAACAGCAGTTTGACAAGATCGCCGAGGGCAAGGACCAGTGGCGCGAGGACATGCGCACGTTCTATGCCCAACTGGAACCCGAGATCGAGAAGGTGATGAACGAGCGCAATGAGCACCGTGTGGGCGAGCGCCAGCTGGGCGAGGACCCGCAGTCGGGCAAGCCCGTTTCGGTCAAGATCGGTCGCTACGGTCCCGTGGTACAGATAGGCACGGCAGGCGACGAGGAGAAACCGCGCTTCGCCCAGCTGCCAGCAGACAAGTCGATCAGCACCATCACGCTCGACGAGGCGCTCGAACTCTTCAAGCTCCCGCGCCCGCTGGGCACATTCGAGGGATCAGAGGTGACTGTGGGCACAGGGCGCTTCGGCCCCTATGTGCGCCACGAGGGCAAGTACGTCAGCATTCCCAAGGGCACGGACCCGCTCTCCATCACGCTCCAGGACGCCATCGTCCTCATCGCCAAGAAGCGCAAGCAGGAGGAGGAGAAGCACCTGAAGAAGTTTGATGACGACCTGGAAATCCTCAATGGTCATTGGGGACCGTACATCGCATACAAGGGCAAGAACTACCGCATTCCCAAGAACCAGCGAGAGACGGCCACGGATCTGACGCTGGAGCAGTGTATGGAAATCGTCAACAATGCCCCTGAGCCCAAGGCCAAGGTCCGGAAGAAACGATCGTGAGACCCAAGATCAAGACACCCGACACGCCCTTCGTACCCAGCGACGCGCTGATAGCGTCGTGGGGAGGACGCCGCATCATCTTCATCGGCTACATGGGGGCAGGCAAGACCACCATCGGTCGCCAACTGGCCCTCAGTCTGGGCCAGACGTTCTATGACCTCGACTGGTACATAGAGTCGAGGATGAGACGGACGGCGAAACAGCTCTTTGACGAGCGGGGCGAGGAAGGATTCCGAAAGGTGGAGCACAACATGCTCCATGAGGTCGCCGAGTTTGAGGACGTCGTCATCTCCTGTGGGGGTGGCGCTCCTTGCTTCTACGACAACATGGACTACCTCAACCGCCAGGGAGCCACCGTCTATCTCAAGGCAGAGCCCGACGTGCTCTACGGCCATCTGAAGATGGGACGCGTCGTGCGCCCGCTGCTGCTCAACAAGACGACGGAAGAGGTGCGGGAGTTTATCCACCGCCAACTGGCGGAGCGCGAGCCTTTTTACAACAAGGCCAAATACACCTTCGACGTGTCGCTGCTCGACAACTACGAAAAGATAGAGAGCACCGTCGCCGACCTGCGCAAGATGCTTGGGATAGACCCATAGCAGAGAGGACGAGAGACAGCGGACAAGCAAGAAGCATCAAGACAATTTATCAATCATATTATTAGCCAGTAGAAGAGAGACCAAAGCTGAAATGAAGAAGTGGACAATTGAGGACGCAAAGGAACTGTACAACATCAATGGATGGGGAACTCCCTACTTCAGTGTGAACGAGCGGGGCAACGTCTATGTCACGCCCGAGAAGGACAAGACGCAACAGGTGGATCTCCACGATGTGATGGAGGAACTGGCGCTGCGCGGAGTCACTCCGCCGGTGCTGCTGCGTTTCCCCGATATTCTCGACAACCGTATCGAGGAGACTGCCAAATGTTTCGACCGTGCCCGCGAGGACTATGGGTTTAAGGGCGAAAACTTCATCATCTACCCGATCAAAGTAAACCAGATGCAGCCCGTCGTCGAGGAGATAATCTCTCACGGACGGAAGTTCAACCTTGGTCTGGAGGCGGGTTCCAAACCCGAATTGCACGCCGTCATCGCCGTCCAGTGCCAAAGCGACTCGCTGATCGTATGCAATGGCTACAAGGACCAAAGCTACATCGAACTGGCGCTGCTGGCGCAGAAGATGGGGAAGCGTATCTTCATCGTCGTCGAGAAGCTCAACGAGATCGACACCATCGCCCAGGTGGCACGCCGCATGAAGGTGCGCCCCAATATCGGTATCCGCATCAAACTCGCCAGCAGTGGTTCGGGCAAATGGGCGGAGAGTGGTGGTGACATGTCGAAGTTTGGACTGACGGCCTCGGAGGTGCTCGCCGCACTCGAGAAACTCGAGAAAGCGGGCTTGCAGGACTGCTTGCGCCTCATCCATTTCCATATCGGATCACAGATCACGAAGATCCGCCGCATACAGACTGCCCTCAACGAGGCTGCGGAGTTCTACGCCAACCTCCGCAAGATGGGCTACGACGTAGATTTCGTGGATTGCGGAGGCGGTCTGGGCGTCGATTACGACGGCACACGCTCCTCCAATAGCGAGAGTTCCATCAACTACAGCATCCAGGAGTATGTCAACGACTGCGTAGACACGTTTGTCCAGACTGCCGACAAATATGGCATCCCCCACCCCAACCTCATCACCGAAAGCGGACGCAACCTCTCTGCCCATCATAGCGTACTCGTCATCGACGTGCTGGAGACGGCCTCGCTGCCCGAGATGCCGGAAGAGTTTGAGGCCAAGGAGAGCGACCACAAACTCGTCAAGGACCTCTATGAGATCTGGGACAACCTCAACCCGCGCACGATGCTGGAGGACTGGCACGACGCGGAACAGATACGCGAGGAGGCACTGGAATTGTTCTCCCACGGCTTGGTAGATCTGAAGACGCGCGCCGAGATCGAGAGTATGTACTGGAGCGTCTGCCACGAGGTCAACACACTCGCCAAGCAGATGAAGCATGTACCCGACGAGTTGCGCAATATCGACAAGCTGTTGGCCGATAAATATTTCTGCAACTTCTCACTCTTTCAGTCGCTGCCAGATAGCTGGGCCATTGACCAGCTCTTCCCGATCATCCCGATCCAGCGCCTCAACGAGCGTCCTACGCGCAAGTGTACCATCCAGGACATCACCTGCGATAGCGACGGCAAGATTGCCAACTTCGTGACCTACAATCACGTCTCTCACGTGTTGCCGGTCCATAGCCTGCGATCCAAGGAGCCCTACTATCTCGGTGTCTTCCTTGTCGGTGCCTACCAAGAGATTCTCGGTGACCTCCACAACCTATTCGGCGACACCAATGCCGTCCATATCTCCGTCAAGGACGGCAAGTATCGCATCGACCAGGTGTTTGAGGGCGAGACCGTCGAGGAGGTGCTCGACTACGTGCAGTACGACCCGAAGAAACTCGTGCGCCACCTGGAGCAATGGGTGACGAAGAGTGTGCGCACGGGCAAGATTTCGCTGGAGGAGGGCAAGAACTTCCTCTCCAACTACCGCAACGGCCTCTACGGCTACACCTATTTAGAATAGGCGTCAGGGCATAGCGCATACCAAGCAAACGACGAATAAGACCTGTTCTAAAATCACATTCGATTTTGGAACAGGTCTTATTGATATCCCGCCACACTTGGCCAAAGAAACTGGCCAAAAGGAAGAGGACCTAAAAAGTCAGGTTGAAGAGCAAGCGAATGCCCCAACGGTCGATGTTGTCATAGTTGCGATAACTCATGCGGCGAACATAGGTCACGCCAAAGATATTGAAGATATTGTGGACACCAGCCTCCACCTCCCAGTAGGGTGTCTTGTCGATGACGCGGGATCCTTCGGGCAGGCGGAACAACATCGGGTCGTCGGGATGCAGGAGCGGGTTGTTTTTGCTGGTCAGATCGCCCCACATCGCCTTCACAGAGAAGTATTCGCGCCACTTGAGTTTCTTCAGGAGTGGCAGGCGGTTGAGCAACTTGCCGTTCATGTCCCACGACGCACTGACAAACAGTTGGCGGTCGGTGAGAAATTCCATATTGTTCATCAGATTGAAAGTCACCTCGTTGTCCATGAAGGTCATATTGGCGGGTGGCATGATGAGCAACGGAAACGGCACTTTGTTCCATTGCACGGCTGCATTGGCGTGGAAATCGACAAATCCCCATGACCCTAACCATTGGCGCTTATAGAGTTTGAGTTCGGTCAGATTGAGCTGATACTGTCCTCCAAGCACGCCGTTCACACCCATCGTATGGGTCAGCGAGAGGTCGGGATGGTCAAGATTGACGGGCCAGCGATGCTGCTTCGTATTGACAAAGGTCTGTCCCGGACAGAAGCGGATGCCAGCCGATAGTTCGGTGGTGCGAATCTTGAAGACCTCGGGAGCGCCATTGACGGGCTGGAAATGGAGTTCTCCAGCCACCTCGTTGCTCTCCGCCTTCACTCTAGCGTTGACGCTCAGTCCCCAGTCGGACTCATAGACAAAGGAGAGTTGCTGACGGTCGTAGAAGTACATCTGGCGCACGTCCTGCGTGCGGAAGGACATGAAGACGTTGTCCTTGTTGTTGACCAGGTATTTGTCCGAAGGCGACATCACATCCCGCTCCGAGGAGAAAACGAGATTGCGCATCGGATATTCGAAGGGGGAGTTTTCCTTTTTGTTGAAGGCGTAAGTCACCTCCGAACCATAATACCAGCGGTTGGATCGCGTACCATAAGCGCCATAGCCCTTCCAGAAGAGGTGGGGATTGAGGGCCGCCATCGTTCGGGCCGACCCGCGGAAACGGTAGCCATCCACGAAGTTGTGGGAAATGATGGTATTGACCGGACCAATATCCACTTTACTCTTCTCTCCTGTGGGACTCGTCTCGATGAAGTTTTCGGCAAACGCCTTGACGCCCACCATGATGACGCCAAAGCCCTTGGAGCGACGTATGCGGTCAACGAGTCCGTCAATGTTCTGCTCGCTCTTGGTCAGTTCAACAGGGCGCTCCCGCTGCCAGAACTCCTCGTCGCGGATGCGGGCGTTGGCCTCCTCGATGGTACGGGCCTTACCACGGAGCAGCGATCGCGGAATGTCGTCAAACTTATATTCGGCGAGACGGGTCGTGCGTGTCACCAAGGCGTTGGGAATCAAGGCCGGAAAACTCATCTCCGCCCACATGTCATCATGGGTCAGCACCCATTCGCCGTTGTCCAACTGCGAGAACTGCTGCTCGATGCGCATGGATTTCACCCAGTTGACATCGCTCTTCTTGGGAATATTGAGCACACATTGCTTCACATGGAGCGTGGAATCCTTCAGGACGTAAAGGTCGCCAGTGAAACCGAAGTCCTGCTGGTTGGCGGGATAGAAACGGAGGTGGTAGCAACTGTCGCCCGCCACCTGCACCGTGTCCTGTATATAGAAATGGTAGAAACTGATGGCCGTGCGGCCGATAGGACTTGGGAAGGGATACTGCATGAGACGGATGTGGTCGTCATAGAGGTTCACGTCCGTGAAGACCTCCTTGAGCATGGTGTTGATCATCTCACCCGTCTGCAGGAGCTTGTTGAGACCCTGAGAGTGCTGTCCCACGATCATGTCGCGCACCTTTCTGGGGTCTTTGCTATAGAGGTGGTGGGTCACCACCTCGCTCATCGTCAGTGGCAGGACGTACTTCCCATTGTAGTCCGACTTCTCCACGCCCTCGCTATACCATTTGCCTGGAGTCAGCTTCGTCGTGTCGATATCGTTGCGGGCCAGCGTGATCTTCTGATACTTCGTAAACTGGTAGAAGGGATGGTTCTCCAGGTCCGAGAGTTTCTTGGCCTCGATGACGCGACGCATCAAGGCCACGGCTGGATTTTCCTTGCGGTTGTAGCGCTTGCGCCTTCCGCGCACTTCCACTTCTGCCATGTTGGTCGTCTCCGACTTGATCTTGATGGTCAGCACGGAGGTGTTGTCCCTCACCTTTACCATCTCCGCCTTGTAGCCGACGCTACTGGCCACCAGCACATGGCCCGGACGGCGCTCGATGGTGAAGTGGCCGTCGGCGTCGCTCTGGACATGGTGGTTCGTTCCCTCATAGCCCACATTGGCGTAGGGCACAGGGTAGCCGTCCTCGGCATCGAGGACCTGTCCCGTGATCTGTGCCCGCAGCTGGACGACAACCAATTGCAATAAGACAAGGATGGCAAACTTTATACTCGTTTCTTTATCCCTCATACTCATTCTTGTGAATCTTCATTATAAGATAATAAGCTATGGGTGCAAAGGTATGGAATAAAATCGGAACGAAGTAAACTGAGAGCCGTTATTTAGTTTTCTTTGACACCCCTTGCCTGCTCCCTATTGGTTAGGCTCATCATCTGCATATTATAAGAAAAGGAGAAAAGAAAAAGTTAAGAGAGGTTAACACCCGTAACAAACACGCCATAGAATCGTCTTGGTTATAGAAAGGAAATGAAAGAAGTCAGTTTTCGGAACGATGTGCTTCCGCTGAAGAACGTACTCTTCAGGCTTGCCCTTCACATAACGACGAATCGCGAGGAAGCGGAGGATGTCGTGCAAGAGACATTGATGCGAGTCTGGGACAAGCGTGCGGAATGGGATGCGATAGACTCCATGGAGGCTTTCGCCCTGTCCGTCTGTCGCAATCTCTCAATCGACTTCACCAAGCGGAAAGGCCGCCATGACGCCTCGCTCGACGATGCGGGAGTGTCTCCCCAGGCTGCCGACCAGCACAATCCTTTCGAGCAGGCGGACCAAAGCAACCGCGTCCGCCTCGTCAGGCAGATCATCGACACCCTGCCGGAGAAGCAACGCTCCTGTATCCAGCTGCGCGACTTCGAGGGGAAAAGCTACAAGGAAGTGGCCGAGGTGATGGGCATCAGCGAGAGCCAGGTCAAGGTGAACATTTTTCGTGCGCGCCAGGCCGTCAAAACAAAATTTGAACAATTGGACCAATATGGACTATAAGTATATAGAGCAACTACTGGAGCGCTATTGGCGCTGCGAGACGACCCTCCAAGAGGAGGAGATCTTGCGTTCGTTCTTCTCTCAGGAGGACGTGCCTGTGGCGTTGCTGGCCTACCGCGACCTCTTTGTCGCCCAGCGCGAAGAGACGAAGCAGGAAGTGCTCGACGAAAGTTTCGACGAGCGCATGCTTGCCATGGTCGATGAGCAGAAGCCCGTCAAGCCCATTGTCATCACGATGCGCCAGCGCCTCATGCCACTCTTCAAGGCTGCAGCGGTCGTAGCCATCATCCTCACGCTGGGAAACGCCGCCCAGATAGCCTTCGAGCCAACGGACGGCACCTCTCCCGAGGAGGTGATGGCAGGCTACAACAAGGCTCACAAGGGTCCGTCCGTGGCCAAGGCCGACACCACCAAGACCGACTCTATTGGCAAGGACCCGCTGGCTTCCTCGACGATGATTCGGTAGAGTAAAACAGAATTTTCAATGCTATATCATAAATAAATCAAAGTAAAACAAAAAGCGAGGCTGTGAAGTTTCAATTCTCTCAATTTTTTTCATGGAACATAACTAACGATGAAGAACCGCCACAGAAAATGTGGCGGTTCTTTCATGTTAGGCTTTCAAAGCTTTCAATGCGAGAATCTGGACATACTAGCAGAAGCAGATGAAAAAGCGGTTCTAGTATTTATGAATTTCGGAAAATAGTGTTTTTTAGCTTTTGTCATGGCGGCAATTTCACTGAAAATGACTAACTTTGCCGACGGGAAACAACTATAAAAATTTGTTTTGTTCAATAAATTATGCTGAACCTTAAAAAGAAACTTTTCACAATTGCGCTTTCTCTGTTCTGTGCAGGACAGTTGATGGCCGTGCCCGCACTGCCGGGCAAGATGGTTGCGAAGCAGGCTGATGGTACCATGATTACCATTCAGAAGCTGGGCGACGAGCACTACCACATGACGGTGACCGAGGATGGTTATCCGCTGAAGTACAATTTTGCCACCAACAACTACGAGTATGCCGAGCTTACGGAGCAGGGGTTGGTCAGCAGCAACATCGTTGCCATGCCGGTGGGCCAGCGCGACGCACGCGCCAAGGCTTACCTGCAGAAGCTCGACAAGGAAGTCATGATGCAGCTCGCCGAGAAGCAGTTCTCAGCCGCCAAGGTCAACGCCCTTCAGAGCGTCGCTGCCAAGAAGTCCAACGCCAACGGCCCGAAGCGTGTGAGAATCAGCGACGTGCCGACAACAGGCAAGCAGAAGGTGCTCAATATCCTCGTGGAATTCTCCAACTGCAAGTTCTCCATGAGCGACCCGAAAGCATACTACGACCGTTTCTTCCATGAGAAGGGCTTCAACGAGAACGGTTCCTACGGTTCTGTCCACGACTACTACTACGAGGGATCAGGCCACAACTACGACCCGGACATCGACTGCTACGGTCCAATCCAGGTATCGGGCACCTATCAGAGCTATGCTGGTAACGAGGGTACGGAGAACGCATACAAGATGATCCAGGAGGCCTGCAAACTCCTGCACCAGCAGGGTGTGGACCTCTCTCCGTATGACACCGATGGTGACGGCGTGGTCGATAACGTCTATGTCATCTATGCTGGCTACGGCCAGGCCGACTCCAACAAGCCCAACACCATCTGGCCGCACAGCTGGAACCTCTCCAACATCGGTGCAGACATCCAGTTGGGCAACGTGAAGATCGACCGCTACGCCACCTCTCAGGAGATCAACGGTCAGTCCAACAAGCCGGTGGGTATCGGTACGTTCGTCCATGAGTTTGGCCACGTCCTCGGTCTCGCCGACCACTACAATACGATGAATGCTGCTGCGTCCAACACGCCGGGAGCATGGGACGTGATGTGTGCTGGTTCTTACAACGGCGACCAGAACTGCCCCGCCACCTTCACCGCCTTTGAGCGCTACTCTCTGGATTGGCTCAAGCTCACGGAGCTCAACGCCACCACAGACACCTTCGTCACGGTAACTCCGCTGGAGGACAAGAATGCTGCCTACCGCGTCAGCATCCCGAACAAGAACTATGAGTACTTCATCATCGAGAACCGCCAGCAGAAGGGTTGGGACCAGTATATCCCTGGCCACGGCATCCTGGTGTGGCACTTGGATGAGGACCAGGCCGTCTGGACTGCCAATACCGTCAACAACGACCCGAGCCACCCGCGCGTAGATATCGTCGAGGCCGACCGCCGTTCTACGGTGAATGGCGACAGCGGCGATTCCTTCCCTGGCACCAGCGAGGTGACTTCCTTCAACTTCAACGGCTGGTACGACCGCAACGTGTTCGGCTTCGCCTATGTCGATGAGACGGAGGGCGGCGACGCTCGCTTCCTGCTCTCAGGCAGCAGCTACAAGCTCGACAACCCGCAGATCAGCATCAGCGACATCAGAGGCCGCTCCGCCAAGGCTACTTGGACCAGCGTGAAGTATGCCAAGAGCTACAATGTCACGCTGATGCAGAATGGCAAGGCTCTGGAGAGCCTCTCTACCGAGGACAACGAGATCGAGTTTGACGGTCTGGAGCCACAGACGGAGTACACGGCTGTGGTACAGGCTGCCCTGGCCGACTATGTCTCTGACAGCGTCAAGGTGAATTTCACCACCAGCGAGCTCAACTTCGACGAGCGCAAGGTCAACGCCAAGGCCGCCTTTGGCATCACCGACGACTCCTTCACCGCCAGCTGGGATGCCGTCAAGGACGCTCAGCAGTATGACGTCAAGCTCTACCAGCGTTCTATGGACGGTGAGGCCGACTACACCTTCGGCTTCGACGAGGGCGTGAAGAACCTCCCCGAGGGATGGACCACCAGCGCTACTACGACCAGCGGTTCCTACTATGGCGAGGCTAAGCCTTCTCTCCGTATGAACGTCGATGGCATGTACCTTACGATGTGCGTAAAGGGCAAGAAGGTGAAGAACCTGAAGTTCTGGCGCCGCTCAAGCAACGCTGCTTGCAAGATCTTCGTCGATGAGTGTGTCAATGGCAAGTGGACCTTGGTGGGCGACACCCTGCAGCCGGAGGCTGGCAACAAGGCCACGGAGAGCTTCAAGCTCAACGATGCCGACAGCGTCCGCATCAGCGTCCGTGTGCCGCAGGGCTACGTGCTGATCGACGACGTAAGCCTCACCTACAACTACGAGATCAACAATCCGATGAACACGGTGACGCTCGACGCCAGCAATACCTACTACACCTTCTCTGGTCTCGACAACTCTATCCTCTATAGCTATAGCGTCGTGGCTCGTAAGGGCGACACCAACAGCATCGCCAGCGACATCATCGCCGTTCCGCAGCTGAGCCTGACGGGTGTAGAGGGTGTGAAGAGCGAGCAGGAGGATGTCAATGCTCCCGTCTTCGACCTCCAGGGCCGTCGCGTGGCTACCTTGCAGCAGATGAACCGTCTGCCGAAGGGCCTCTACATCGTCAACGGCAAGAAGATTGTTGTGAAGTAATGTAATGCTATGAAGGGCGAAAGCCCTACCAGATGATAAGCAGATTGCACGTCCCGCAAGGACAGATGTGCAATCTGCTTTTTCTTTTTTGGCTTTTTATCGACCTGCATCCCCTTTTCCTTTGGTCAATCGAAAATATTGTCGTACTTTTGCAATGTTTTCACCCAGTAAATCAGAATATGGAGAATCAGAAGAAGCATCCGTCCAATATCGACGTGGCGGTACTGATGCTGTTTTTTAGTCGCGCAGATCTTTTCGGCAAGGTGTTTGAACAAGTGCGCAAGGCTCGTCCCTCAAAGCTATTCCTCTACCAAGACGGCGCGAGGGAGGGCAACGAGCGCGACAAGGAGGGCATTGCCGCCTGCCGGGCCATCTGTGCCGACGACCAGATCGATTGGGAATGCGAGGTCTATCGCCATTATTGCGACCACAACCAGGGGTGTGACCCCTCGGAGTATCTGTCGCAGAAGTGGGCGTTCTCCATCGTCGACAAGTGTATCGTGCTGGAGGACGACGACCTCCCGGCACAGTCCTTCTTCCCCTTCTGCAAGGAGATGCTTGACCGCTACGAGCACGACAACCGTATAGGAATGATCTCGGGCATGAACATCGACGAGGTGACGCCCGATGTCTCCGCCTCCTATTTCTTCACCTCCGCCTTCTGCATCTCGGGCTGGGCCTCCTGGCGTCGCGTCGTGGACCAATGGGAGGGCGACTACGGCTTCCTCGACGACGAGGAAACAGTAGCCAAACTGCGCACGCTATGCAAGACAAGAGGCATCCGCGAAGACTTTCTGCCGATGTGCTACGCCCACCGTGCCTCAGGCAAGGAGCACTACGAGAGCATTTTCTGGGCTTCTCAACTCCTCCACTCCCAGATGGCTATCATGCCCCAGAAAAACCAGATAACGAACATAGGACTATCGGCCGACTCCACCCATTTCGTGGGCGGGCTGGAAACCACGCCACGCGGACTGCGTCGTATCTTCACACTGAAGCCCCACGAACTACAGTTTCCGTTGCGCCACCCGCGCTATGTGATAGAGAACACGGGATACAAAGACCGCTATTACCGCGCCAACGCCTGGGGACACCCGTGGGTGAAGGTGGGCAGGTCTTTCGAGGAACTGTGGCTGAACCTGCGCTGCGGCAACTTCCAGGTGATTCGCAAAGCCATCAGCAAGCGCATCAAAAAATGGATGGGAAACGTGGACCACGGATGATTACCACCACATTCCACCCTCGTTAGGCCAACAATACTGCCATCAATCCAGCTCTATAGCCAAACAAAACGATCAAAACGAAAAATAATCGTCAAAAGTTTGCGCTATTTCAGAAAAACATTGTACCTTTGCACCCGCTTAACAGCAATCGGGATGTAGCGCAGTTGGTAGCGCACTACGTTCGGGACGTAGGGGTCGGGCGTTCGAGTCGCCTCATCCCGACCTTATAAAACGAAGCAGCTCTCATGAGTTGCTTCGTTTTTTATTCCCCGCCCTCAAGACGAGAGGAATTTGGAATCACGCGATAAAACAGAATTCTTGGATCAAACAATGGATTAGGCTTGGGGTGACTTGACCAACTATTCCTCGGAATCTCTGACAAGCCACCCTCCCCATCTATCCTCTAACGAGTCGTAGCTCCTGCTTCAAGGCTGAAAGACTCAAGCATCTTCTTCCAAGGCCTTGCCTTTGCCTTGCGAGCCTTTTCCGCCGCTTCCTCCTGGGCCAAACGCTCCTCCAAGGCTGCCATGAATCGGTGATATTCCACCGGGGTGATATCCACCTTGCCATAGCACCTCACCTCGGGATGGCGCTCCTTGTAGGCCGTCCGCACCATCTCGTGGGTAACGATGTTAGAAAGCGGGATGTGATACTGACGGATTATGGGCAGTAGATACTCAATGCCACTCTCCACCTGCTCTTCCGTCAATGGTGCCCGCAAAGTATTACCTTGAAACTCGACACCGACAGTGAAGTAATTGCACGACTCTCGCCCATGGAGACAAGACAGACCGGCATGGAAGGTGACGGCGGTAGGGGGACAGAGAATATAGCGCGTGCCGTCGGTGTCTATGACGCAATGCGCACCGACCCCTCGTCGCTTGTCTGTCAGCGTCATCAAAGACCGCAGCACGGTAGGTACGGCGGTATGGTGCAGGACAATGCCCTGAAGTTCATTGATGGTGTCGGCCGCTATATTAGGCGTGGGCCAACTCACCTCGGCATACTTGTCTTCCTCGCGCTGCGCTTGGGCCGCAAGCGAGAAGAGGAGAAGGAATAATACAAAAAAACGATTCATTATCTATATATAGTTGGGGTGGCAATACATGGAAAACCGGATGGAAATCCTCGTTGTCATTCCATCCGGGCATTAACCACAAAACGCTTTCTATGGGGCAGAAAGCCAAACACCTATGAAAAAAGTTCTCTTCTAACAGGGGACCTATCCCTTCCAAAGCCCGTGGAGATTGCAATACTCGCGCGCCTCCACCTCCGTGGCATCGGTCTTAAACTCAGCCACGGGCTTATCCTGCGGGGTAAGATTGTGACGAAGCACTCCCGTCGGGGTTACGAGCTCTATCCACTGGATATAGTGAGCGTCCGTCATGGGGTGCTCCACAGAGCCCACCGTGACACGATAGCCACCTTCGATCTTCTCTACCACAGGCACATGCTTTTCCTTCGCACCGTCGGTCGTATTCTCTCGCAACAGCTTCATCGGCTCGCCACAGCACATGGGCGTACCCTCGGCATCCTGCAAAACCTCGACCATCAGTCCGCTTTTCTCACATTTATAAATCTCATTTTTCTTTGCCATAATGTCTTTGCTTTAAATGTTCATAAGGAATCAAGATTCCATGCTGCAAATATAGCTTTTCTTTTTGAATCTCACAAGTGATTTATACGCAAATAAACCTTTTTTATTACCATTTAGCCTATCATCAGCCTTTAAAAGAGGAAATCGCTGCCATCTCAGAATCGCATTGAGTCTCACCCTCACACGACACAAGCCGTGTAACACACCTGTTATTTTGTCAAAATCCAAACAAATCTCGATTAACCATTCTTAGCACTGCTTTTTCGCTATTCCCACAATAAGTCTATACCTTTGCATCCACTTTCCAAAACGGGGAGTAGTTCTTTTACTTTTTGAATAAGTATCAAGAGACAGCTTAGATGCTGAACCAACCGAGCAGACATAGCCACGGTGGTAAAAACGATACGAGTTTAAGGATTCAGTAATAATCATTAAATTAAAAAGTTATGTCACAAGTAACAAAAACTTTTACGGAACATCCACAAAACAGCATCACCCTAATGAATGGTGCTGTACTTGAGGGCTTTCCAAAAGAATCACATCAAGGCGACTTTGTACCCGATCAAATGAAATTGGATACAACAGGCGTGTATCTGAGTATAGGCAATAAGCCATGTAAGCCACAACCAAGTACCACTGAAGAAAAGGAACGACAGAAGAAACTCTTCACGGACAACGCTTTTTATTTGTTGGCACATCAAGAGCGTATCATGCGTGACAGTAGGATGTTTCTTGCTCCTGTTGCCGTGCAAAATGGACTTGCTTATATAGGTACGTCCGGCTTTAATGCCCCCACATTGGGCATATACTTGGAATGGTGGAATGAATGTCCTATTGCTTTGCGAACAGGCGAGGATGGCCATCGAAGCCTCGTCTTTCATCTTGCGGGCAGTCCGTTGAGTGGAGCAAACCGCTGTGCTGAGGTCTATGAGGACGGCAGGGTTGAGCATACGCAAGTGTCTTCATTCATAAACCATTGGCGACCATTCACAGCTATCAACACGCGTTATGACGAGGCAAAGCACATTTATCAAGCTTATACGCTTGAGCAAGTGCTTGAGATCTTGCACGCTGAGGATAGTAAAGGTTGGAACTATTCTGTCGAAATCAAGGTACGCTTTATGCAGTCTGAGATAAACAAATTGAAAAAGAGAGTAGAGAGACTTACCAAAGAATCCGACAAATGGCACTCTATGTATGTTGATACTTTTATGAAGTACAAGGAAGCAGAGGTTTGTGAGGCTTTTTCTACTTTTCAATCCCTTAGAGAGGAGTGTGAGACTCAAATCAACTCTATCAAGGTTCGTAAACGGACATTGAGGGCTGAACTGAAAAGCGGCTGCATGGATAACCTCACTTATCAACGGACACTAACGCCGTTGAATAAGCAAATAAAAGATCTAGAGTTTAAGGTTTGCAAGAAAAAACATGAGCTCATCAATCAATTTCTCCCAAAAGGCATAAGTTACAACGAGATGGAAAGATATATGAATAAAAAGAATGAAATTTAAATATTAAGCAATGATTGAAAAAGTGAATCCGTGCCATCCGGACAAGGTGGCAGACCGTATCGCAGGGGCTATTGTGGACCTTGCCTACTCCAAGGTGGAGAACCCGAAGATCGCCGTCGAGGTGTTGCTCGGCCATGGCGTAGCAAACATCATCATCGAGAGCAGTGTGGACATCTCGCAGACTGAGACAGAGGCCATCGTCAGCCGCATCACCAAGTGCGAGGACCTGAAGGTCTCGCTTGTCATGGTGGCGCAAGACCCTATCCTCGCCCACAATCAAGACGACGAAATCCGTTGTGGTGACAATGGCATTTTCAAGGGCGTGCCACTGACTGACGAGGAGAGGCTGCTCAGCAAGATAGCCCACGACATTTACGAGCGCTACCCTTCCGACGGCAAATACATCTTGGGCAATGGCAAACTGATCATCTGCCAAAGCAATGCAAAGACAGAGAATTTGAAAACACTCTACCCCGCCGCCATCATCAACCCTTTGGGAGACTGGAGCGGTGGCACTGACGTGGACGCTGGTGCGACCAACCGCAAACTGGGTTCGGACATGGCACAGTCAGTCTCAGGCGGTGGCGTGCAAGGCAAGGACCTATCAAAGGCCGATGTCTCGGTGAACATTTACGCCTTCTTGAAAGCCCAGCAGACAAAACAAAACGTAGAACTATTTTGTGCTATCGGCGACACAGAGATCGACGGAAGACCATACGCCGAGATTGTTGAGATAGCACGTCAATACATCAAGCAAGTCGGCGGCTTCGAGAAGTTTGCCGAATGGGGATTGTTCTAACAAGCAGCACAAGCACGACGCTATCAATCGTATCTGGAGTAGTTTATAACTGTCATGGGATCTCTTCTGGGGGAAGTTACAAACTACTCTTGCTTTCATATAACAGTTTTGTTTGCTTCTGTCTATAGTTTCACTGGACGCCCTATCCAAACTATCTTTCCGCTCCAAGCAACACTCATCCACAAGGTATAAGTCGCTACGGCAATGCAGGTCAGCAACGCCACACCGACAACGTTTCAAACCTTCAAAAAACAAGAAAGCGGCTGATACTCGAAAGTATCAACCGCTTCCTTGGTACCCAGACCCGGGCTCGAACCGGGATGGATTGCTCCACTGGTGTTTGAGACCAGCGCGTCTACCTATTCCGCCATCTGGGCTTAATGCGGGTGCAAAGGTACGAAGTTAATTTGAAGAAAACAAATTTTTCTTTGATTATTCTTAAATATTTTGCTCATGTGCAGATTAATTAGTACTTTCGTGTGCTCAACAGAAACCTTGAACAAATGATGGGAACACCTAACCACAACTACTGTATCATACTCGCCGGAGGACGCGGGCTGCGCCTTTGGCCCTCCAGTCGCGAGGACAAGCCGAAACAATTCCTTGACTTTTTCGGTACGGGCCGCACGCTGCTGCAGCAGACCTACGACCGGTTTGTGCAGATTCTGCCCCAAGACCACATCTTCATCACGACCAACGACCACTATGCCACCTTCGTCCGCGAGCAGCTCCCAGACGTCGGCAACGACCAGCTCATCATAGAGCCCGTGCAGAGAAACACCGCGCCGAGCGTAGCCTGGGCTATCCACCGCATCTTGCGTCTCGACGAAGATGCCTCCGTCGCCATCACACCTGCCGACCAGATTATCCTCAACGAGGCTGCCTTCAAAGACTGCATCCTCGAAAAACTGGAATTCACCGCCCAGAACGACGTACTGATGCCCCTCGGCATCAGTCCCACGCGCCCCGAACCCGGCTACGGCTACATCCAGATGGGCGAGGCAACGAGCTACGCCGATATATATAAGGTGAAGGCCTTCACGGAGAAACCCGACCGCGAGTTTGCCCAGCTGTTTATGGAGAGCGGCGAATGGCTATGGAATACTGGTCTGTTTCTCGCCAATGCACGCTACCTGCGCACCACCATGGAGCAATATATGCCCTCCGTGCTGCGCCACCTCGACGAGATCTATCCCCACTGGACAATCGACGAGGAAAACGCCTATATGCAAGAACATTTCCGATCCTACCCCAACCTGTCAATCGACTACGGCATCCTGGAGAAAAGCGAGCACGTCTGCGTGGCCCGCTGTCAATTTGGCTGGGCCGACGTAGGTACCTGGCACGGGATCTATGAGGCGCGGGAGAAGGACGCAGAAGGCAATGTCGTCATCGATTCCAAGGTGCTCTTCGACGATTCGCGAGACAATGTCGTAAAACTTTCGAAGGGCAAGTTAGCCGTCCTCGGTGGCCTTGAGGGATTTATCGTGGCCGAAAAGGGCAACGTGTTGCTCGTCTGCAAGAAGGAAGACTCCTCGGCACTGGTGCGCAAATACGTCAACGAGATAGCCATCCGCACAGGCGAGGAGTATCTCTGACCCCTATCATTCACCAGACTGTCCACCGCTGCATCCTATGTATTTCCACCCGTTAGACACCCAGCTGCCAGCCCCAAGGCGGATGAACGACCCGTTCCACTACACCCCGGGCCCGCTATGTCTCCTCGCCGCAGAAGTCGTCCAGCGCCAGTTGCCCGCCCACCCTGCCGAAGGCAAAATGGTAGGCGTACTGCTCGTGGAGCATGAGGGCCAGTTGGGCTACCTCCAGGCCTTCTCTGGTCAGACCGACTGGGCGCTCCCTTTGGACGAGTTTGTCCCTCCCGTCTTCGACTACCTCCGCCCCGACGGCTACTTCAAGCGACGCGAGGAGGAAATCGTACAGGTCAGCCATCGGCTTGCCACTCTACTGGCCAATCCTCGCTACCAGCACCTACTGCAAGAGCGGACGAGACTGGAGCGCGACTACGAGACGACGCTCGCCGACCTGCGCGCAAGGGCCAACGTAGCCAAAGCCCTCCGCGACCAGCGGCGCAAAGAGGCCCACATCTCGGAGCAAGAACGGGAAGCGATGATACGCGAAAGCCAGTTTCGCAAAGGACAGATACGACGACTGAAGGCGCACCACCACGAGATGCTACGACAGCTGGAGGCCGACCTACGCTATTTCGATCGGGAGCGGGATCACCTGAGTGTAAACCGCAAACGGATGAGCGAAGAACTGCAAGCATGGCTCTTCGCACAGTTTAGGATGCGCAACGCCCGAGGAGAAGAAAAAGACCTGCTCGCCATCTTCGACGCATGGCACGCCACCCACCTCTCACCCAAGGCACAGCGGCGTGTGGAACGCTGCCCTTCGGGAGCAGGCGAATGCTGCGAACCCAAACTCCTGCAGTATGCCTACCTCCACCAGATGCACCCACGGAGTATCGCCATGTTCTGGTGGGGTCCTTCCCCCAAAGAAGAGGTGCGCCATCACGGCCAGTATTACCCCGCCTGCCAACTGCGCTGCCGCCCCATCCTCACATGGATGATGCAAGGACTGGACGCGGAGGTGAAACCCATCATCTCCCACCCCTCCCTCCAGTTGCGCGTGCTCTATGAGGACGACCAACTGGCCGTCATCGAAAAGCCCTCTGGCCTCCTCTCCGTGCCTGGCAAGGGCGATGATCCCTCCGTCATCTCCCTACTCTCCGACCGCTGGAAAGGCAAAGAGGGTCCCTACTCTGTCCACCGCCTGGACTGCTTCACCAGCGGACTGATGGTCGTAGCACGAACCCTGGAAGCTCAGAAGGACCTGCAAGCACAGTTTGCCCACCGCACGACCCACAAGGAATATACCGCCCTCTGCCAATACACCGAGGATCTCTACGCGGGGAAGAAAGGAGAAATCAGTCTGCCCCTGGCCCCCGACTACCTCGACCTGCCACGGATGCGCGTTGATCTCGCCCAAGGCAAACCCGCCCACACGCTCTACGAAGTGCTGCGTATCGTCACCATCGACGATGGCAGCCGCGCCGTCCTGCTGCGCCTCACCCCCACCACAGGACGCACCCACCAGCTCCGCGTCCACTGCGCCCATGCCGACGGGCTCCACGCCCCCATCATCGGCGACCCGCTCTACGGTCTGCCCGGACGCCGTCTTTGTCTCCACGCCACAATTCTGGAGTTTGACCACCCCACCCTCCACCACCGCATGCGCTTCCACAGCGACGTGCCGGCCTTCCCGTAGTCCGCGCCCTTCGTACGAATGGGGCCTCTTGTCAGCATCGGCAATGTGTATCACTCCATTTTCAGGCCGAGACAAATATTTCCCCACCTTTTGTGTGCATTTTTCCACAGGAAATATGTACCTTTGCAGCACACTAACAACAATGAGCCGAAACCTTATAAAATAAATAAAAATGCTGGAAAAGGAAAGACGCGAAGCTATCATACGCCTCATGAACGAGCAGGTAGTGCCCGCCGTGGGTTGTACCGAGCCGATGGCCGTTGCCCTCTGTGTGGCACGCGCCACGGAACTGTTGGGTCAGAGACCCGAGAAGATCAACGTATTGCTCTCGGGCAATATGCTGAAAAACGCCATGGGAGTGGGCATTCCCGGCACGGGCATGATCGGACTGCCCATCGCCATAGCCCTCGGTGCCATCGTTGGCAAGTCGGAGTACAATCTGGAGGTGATCAAAGACCTCACCCCAGAGACGCTGGCCGAAGGCAAGGAGTACATCAAGGGCGATCACATCACGATCGGCCTGAAGAACCAGTGCTGCGACAAACTCTACATCGAGGTAGAGGTCACGGCTGGCGACCACCGTGCACAGGCCATCATCATGCACACCCACACCAACTTCACACATGAGGAGCGTGACGGCGAGGTGCTGCTCGACAAGACTGTGGCCGCAGCCGGCGAGCAGGGCACGCAAGCCCCGCAACTGACGATGCAGATGGTATGGGAGTTTGCCACCGAGTCGCCGCTGGAGGAACTGGACTTCATCCGTGAGGCCCAGCGCCTGAACATCAACGCTGCCGAAGAGTCGCTCAAGGGCAACTACGGCCACTGCCTCGGCAAGACCATCGTGCGCCCGATGAGCCACGGCATCTTCGGCGACACCATCTACTCCCACATCATCGCCAAGACGGCCCTGGCCTGCGACGCGCGCATGGGTGGCGCGATGGTGCCCGTGATGAGCAATAGCGGCAGCGGCAACCAGGGCATCTGCGCCACCAATCCCGTGGTGGTCTTCGCACAGGAGAACAAGAACACGGACGAAGAGCTGGTACGCGCCCTCGCACTGAGCCACCTCACAGTCATCTACATCAAGCAGAGCCTCGGCCCGCTCTCGGCACTCTGCGGATGCGTGGTAGCCAGTATTGGCGCCAGCAGCGGCATTGTCTATCTCATGGGAGGCAGCTACGAGCGCGCCTGCTATGCTGCCAAGAACATGATCGCCATCCTTACGGGTATGATTTGCGACGGCGCCAAGCCCAGCTGCTCTCTGAAGATCAGTTCCGGTGTCTCCGTCGCCGTCCTCTCGGCCACGATGGCTATGGAGGGACGCCACGTCACGGCGGCAGAAGGCATCATCGACGAGGATATCGACCAGTGTGTCCGCAACCTCACCCATATCGGCAAGGATGCGATGTCGGCCACCGACACGATGATCCTCGACATCATGACTCACAAGAAGCACTAAACCATCCTATCAATAAAATCCCCGCAAACGGATCTTCCATTTGCGGGGATTTTTATTTTTTGTCGGTGTGCCAAGACTGTCGGCCTGGCACACCGCGTTTTTCTATACGATGGGACGAGGCTTACTTCTTCAAGTCCTTCACGATGTCCATCGTGTCGCGAGCGATAACGATCTCCTCGTCGGTCGGGATCATCACCACCTTCACCTTAGAATCGTCGGCAGAGAGAATCTGCTCCTTGCCACGGACGTGGTTGCGCTCCTTGTCCATCTTCACGCCCAGGTACTCCATGTCCTGCAGGGAATCCCAGCGTACACCCTCCTGGTTCTCACCCACGCCAGCCGTCCAGACGATGATATCAACACCGTTCATGGCTGCTGCGTAAGCACCAATGTACTTCTTGATACGGTAGTTGTACATCTCCAGAGCCAGATGAGCACGCTCGTTGCCTTCGAAGTCGGCCTGCTCCACCTCGCGCATGTCCGAGCTGATGCCCGTGATGCCGAGCACACCACACTTCGTGTTGAGCCAGTCGGCCATCTCCTGCGGCTTCATGTCGAGTTTCTCCATAAGGTAAGTCACGGCAGAAGGATCGATGTCACCCGAGCGGCCACCCATCATCACACCAGCCAGCGGGGTCAGGCCCATAGAGGTGTCGATGACCTTGCCATACTTCACGGCAGCGACAGAGGCGCCATTGCCGATATGGCAGGTGATAATGCGCTGTTTCGTGATGTCCACACCCAGGAACTCGCAGACACGCTGACTGACGTAGCGGTGGCTCGTTCCATGGAAACCGTAGCGACGCACGTGGTACTTCTCGTACAGGTCATACGGGATGGCATAGAGATAAGCGTAGGGCGGCATCGTGCTGTGGAAAGCATTGTCGAAGACCGTCACCTGCGGCGTGTGCGGCATAAGTGCGTTGACAGCACGGATACCACGCAAGTGGCCCAGGTTGTGTACCGGGGCGAGGTCGATCAGGCTCTCAATGCCCTTCTCCACCTCCGGCGTGACGAGGCAACTCTTCTCGAAGAGGTCGCCGCCCTGCACCACGCGGTGGCCGACAGCGTCGATCTCGTTGAGGTCCTTGATGGCGCCGATCTCCGGATCGAGCAGACACTTGAAGACCAGGGCCACACCCTCCTTATGGGTCGGCAGGTCGGCCATGATCTGCTTCTTGCTTCCATCGGCCAGCTTCACCTTGATAAAAGCCTCGTCGAGGCCGATACGCTCTACGCCACCCTGGGCAAGGACGCGCTCGCCGTCCATGTCGTAGAACTTGTACTTGATAGAACTGCTACCGCAGTTGAGAACCAATATTTTCATGTTCGCTAATTGATTAGTTCGTTGCGTTCTTGTACTTTAAGCCTTCTTGGCGTCCTGCGCCTGGCAGGCGGTGATGGCCACCATATAGTAGATGTCATCTACCGAGCAGCCACGGCTGAGGTCGTTGACCGGACGTGCGATACCCTGGAGGATCGGGCCGATAGCCACGGCACCACCCAGACGCTGCACGAGTTTGTAGCCGATGTTGCCCACCTCGAGGTTGGGCACAACGAGCACGTTGGCCTTGCCAGCCACCGAGCTTCCCGGCGCCTTCTTCGTAGCCACGGCGGGCACGAGGGCTGCGTCGGCCTGCAGCTCACCATCGACATGGAGTTCAGGATACTTCTCGTGGGCGATGCTCACGGCGTCCTTCACCTTGTCGATTACATAGACGCTCTTGCCCGTCTCCTTGTTGATGGCATCCTTGGCACTGCCCTTCGTGGAGTAGCTCAGCATGGCGATATACGGCTCGGTCATGCCCGCCACGCTATGTGCCGTCTGCGCCGTCGTATAAGCGATCTGCGCGAGCTGGTCGGCGGTAGGATTCGGCGTAACGGCGACGTCGCCCATCACGATCACACCATCGTTGCCCATTGCCTTCTCGTGGGTGAGCAGGAGCATGGCTCCACTGACGCAAGAGATGCCCGGTGCACACTTGATGATCTGCAGGGCGGGACGCAAAGTCTCTCCCGTGGTTGACAACGCACCAGAGATCTGGCCGTCGGCCCCCTCGGTCTTGATGATCATGCAGCCCAGATAGAGGTTGTTCTCCGTCACCAGCTTGCGGGCCTGCTCGATGGTCATGCCCTTCTTCTTGCGCAGCTCAGCAAGCTTCTCGGCATACTCCTCACAGCGGGGATTGTTCTTCGGATCGACAATAGTAGCCTTGTCGATATTCTTCAGTCCCCACTCCTCGGCCTCCTTGCGGATGTTCTCCGGATTGCCGATCAAGATAATGTCGGCCAGTCCGTCCTGCAATGCACGGTCAGCAGCCTTCAACGTGCGTTCCTCCTCGGCCTCCGGCAGCACGATGCGCTGTTTGTCGGATTGGGCGCGAGCAACAATTTGCTTTAATAAATCCATGGTTTTTAAATTATGATTGAGATGTTTCGTTCTCCTTAACCAAGGGCAAAGGTATGGAAAATTTTTCACATTCAAGTAAAGACTGCGTTTTTTTTCACAAGATATTCACAAGAAAGGTTTTCCCCGCTTCTTTCTTCGTGCGCCCTATGGAAGGGCGTTTCGTAGCCGAAAGGACTTTTCCGCCCATCATTTCCGACAAATCATGCAGGAATGTCGGGGAAAAGTAGTACTTTTGCCACAGTTAAACCAAAACATAGATATCTATGAAGATTGCTGTTTTCTGCTCCGCCAACGACGAGATCGATCCGGAATACTTCCGTTTGACGACTCAGTTGGGTGAATGGATGGCCCGCGAAGGCCACACCCTTGTCTTCGGCGGATGTGATTCTGGACTGATGGAGTGTGTGGCCCGTGCCGTCAAAGACCAGGGCGGGCGAACGATCGGTGTTATCCCGTCCATCGTCGAGCAGGGCGGACGACGATCCCGTCACCTCGACGTCGAAATACCGTGCGACGACCTTTCCGACCGCAAGTCGCTGCTCATGGACCAGGCCGATGCCTTCATCGCCCTGCCCGGTGGCATCGGCACGCTCGACGAGATCTTCACCGTGGCGGCCTCCAAGACCATCGGCTACCATGGGCGCCCCGTCATCCTCTTTAATATCAATGGTTGCTGGGACGCGCTGACCACCCTGCTGGACGACCTACAGCAGCGCGGACTCATGCGCGGAAGCTGGCGCTCCCACTTCATCGTGGCCGGCTCCCTCGACGACATACAAAAAGCATTATCCTAACTTCCTCAACAACTATGGACTCATATCTTCCCAAAAGCTACCCCTCCCTGATGGAAGGGAAAAAGATCCTCTATGTCCACGGCTTCCTCTCCGCAGGATCCACCCACACTGCCGATGTGCTGCGACAGTTCATGCCCCGTGCCACGGTCCTGGCACCCGACCTCCCCGTCCATCCTGCCGAGGCAATGGCCCTGCTCAAGGAGACTGTGGAGAGCGAACGTCCCGACCTGATCATTGGCACCTCCATGGGAGGCATGTACACGGAGATGCTCTACGGCTTCGACCGTATCTGCGTCAATCCCGCCTTCGAGATGGGGGCTACGATGAGCGAGCATCAGATGATGGGGAAGCAGACATTTCAAAATCCTCGTCAAGACGGCGTACAGGAGATCATCGTCACCAAGGCGCTGGTCAAGGAGTATCGCGAGATGACGGAGCACTGCTTCTCGCAAGTCACTGCCGAAGAGCAGCAGCGCGTCTTTGGCATCTTCGGCGACGAAGACCCCATCGTCCACACCTACGACCTCTTCCTCCAGCACTACCCACAGGCCATCCACTTCCACGGCGAACACCGCCTGGTGGAGAAAGCCATCTACCACTATATCATCCCCATCGTCCGCTGGATCGACGACCGACAGACCGGGCGCAACCGCCCCACCGTGCTCATCCACTGGGACACGCTGGCCGACGCCTACGGCCAACCAAAATCGAGTCTCCACAAAGCCTACGAACAACTGCTGGAGCACTACAACGTCCACTTTGTCGTACCAGCCCCCACCTGCCACCCCGACCAACTGGCATCGCAGCAGGCTTGGATTGAGCGCGTCTTCAGTGCACCAGCCTGGAACCGCGTCATCTTCGCCAACAACCTGCAGCTCCTCTATGGCGACTACCTCATATCCTCCACCGAAACACCCGATTTCATCGGTACTTCCCTGCGCTTCGGCAGCGACGAGCTAAAGACCTGGGAGGACATCATCGTCTTCTTCGACCGACTGGGAGGACAATAGGGATCCGTCAAGCAATGTTGAGACGATAGAAGACCACATGGAATATATTACGGCGCAAGACCTATACCAACGGATAGAGGAAGCCCTGGCAACGGAAGCGCAGGGCGTGGCGAACCACATCCTGCACGATACCCTCGTACTTTGTTGTCACGAGGGCCTTCGCCATACGCGACATGCCTTCGGCAACCTTAGTTCGCAGGTGGACTATCTCTGCCGCGATCGTCACATGGCGTCACAAGACGTGCTCGCCATCCAGCAAATGCGCCGTCATAGCAATAGCGACGAACCCCTCTCACCAGAGGACCTGGGCTACGACTGCCGTGCACTGGCGTTGTTTGTCTCCGCCGTATTCCAAACTTCTGTCCCAGCCTCGCTGGTCGGGCGCATTCCCGCTACGGGAAGAATGACCCAGGGCAGCCCCATCAGCAGTTACACCTACCTCCGCTGCGTGGTGCGCTCGTTCGACGACGAGACCATCCACGCTACCGTTGTCAACCAAGACTGCGACGAGGAGTTGGTAACAATCGACTACCGCCACACGCCCGACTACATCGACTTTTCCTATCTCACCCGCATTCTACAGGAGGGCATGACGCTCAACCTCCTCGACTGCCATCGGGAGGATGAGCGTCTGATCCCGGGCCTCATCATCGTCGAGCCCGACTATCTGCTGGACATCTCCGCCATCGCCTCCTGCTTCGAGGACTACGGCCACCACCCTTTGCTCTTCACGCTCCACCGGCTGAAAGAACGGCAGAACAGCAAACACATCTTGCTCGGTAACTTCGCAGGGAGTGCCCTCGACGACCTTATCAACCATGCCCAATACCATTTCGCCGACACGCTGCAACGCAATTTCCGCGAGAAGGCTATCGAGTACGCCTGCTGCCCCGACTTCGACCCCAGCGAGTTTAAAAAGCTTGCCGAGTCGCAAGTAAGCAACATGCAGGCAGTCGTTGCCGAACTCTTTGGCAGATATAATAAGGAGAAGGCTATCCTCGAACCGAGTTTCATCTGCGAGAAATTGGGCATCCAGGGACGCGTCGACCTCATGACGACCGACCTGCGACTGCTTGTGGAGCAGAAATCGGGACAAAACTACTTCCTCAAGCGCCACACGCGCAACCGCTATGGTTCGCTTCATGTAGAGAAACACTATGTACAGGTGTTGCTCTACTTCGGCGTCTTGAGCTACAATTTCGGTCTCAGCCCAAAACATGCCGATATCTATCTGCTTTACTCAAAATACCCGCTGCCCGACGGGCTGATGCAAGTGGAGTCGCTAAGAAAGCTCCTACGCGAAGCACTGAAGTATCGCAACCAAGTGGTCGCCTTGGAGTATTGGATGGCATTCCACGGACTGGAGCGCATTCTCCCCCACCTCCACGTCTCTACGCTCAACACGGAGCACCTCGACGACTACTTCTTCCATGCATACCTACAACCTCAGATCGAGACCGTTACTACGCCGCTACAAACGATGAAACCGCTCGAAAGAGCCTATTTCTGCCGTATGATGCGCTTTGTGATGCGGGAGCAGATCGTCGCCAAGGTTGGCTCACAGGAGGGTGTGGGTTCGGCAGGTGCCGACTTATGGAACATGCCACTGAGCATGAAGCGGGAGACAGGCAATATCTTTACCCGTCTGCGCATCGTTGACAAAAAATCGGATGGCACGGGAGGCTACGACACCCTCACGCTCCTTATCCCCAAACAAGAGGATGATTTCCTGCCTAACTTCCGACGTGGAGACATGGTCTATCTCTACGCCTACGACCAAGACAAGGCTCCAGACGTGAGGCGTAGCATACTCCACAAGGGTACGCTCCAGGAAATCACACCCACCCAGCTCGTCGTCCATCTCAACGACGGACAACAGAACCCACATATCCTCCAAGTAGATGACGACAAGCGGTGGTACTGCCTTGAGCATGCGGGCAGCGACATCGGATCAACCTCGGCAATGGGCGGGCTCTACACCTTTGTCACGGCACCTGAGGCACGCCGCGACGTACTACTCGCAAAGCGACCTCCCATGGCAGACAAAACCCTGCGATTATCCCAAAGCTACAATAAAAACTACGATGAAATCGTGGAAAAAGCGAAGCAGGCGCAGGACTACTTCCTACTTGTAGGTCCTCCTGGTACGGGCAAGACCTCGATGGCGCTTCAGTATCTGGTGCGCGAACTGATCCTGCTGCCCACTCCCGAGAGGCCTACTGGTGGCAATGGGTTGTTGCTCTCCTACACCCACCGCGCCGTGGACGAGATCTGCGGCATGCTTGTGGACAACAACATCGACTTCATCCGTTTGGGTAGCGCCTACAGCTGCGACCCACGGTACCAGTCCCACCTACTGAGCGAGCGACTGACGGCGCGGCCTACCCTGTCGGCTATCAAGGCGATCATCGACCAGACCTCCCTCGTCGTGGCTACGACGAGCACCCTTGCGGCCCGCCCCTTCCTCTTCCAGGTGAAGCACTTCGATGTGGCGATCGTCGATGAGGCAAGCCAGATCCTCGAACCCAACCTCATGGGCATCCTCGGAGCTCACTGCAACGGGCGCTGCTGCATCGACAAGTTTGTGTTGATTGGCGACCACAAGCAGTTGCCTGCTGTCGTGCAGCAGGATGCCGCCGAATCAGTCGTAGAGGAACCCATCCTCCGGGAGATCCAGCTCACCGACTGCCGCCACTCGCTCTTCGAACGGCTTATCAATACGGAACGAGCAGCCAAAAGAACCGATTTCATCGGCATCCTACGTCGCCAAGGGCGCATGCATCCAGAGATAGCCGACTTCCCCAACCGTCGGTTTTACGAGCGCGAAGACCTTCTCTGCGTCCCGCTGCCCCACCAGTTGGAGGACACCATCTACCCATCCGTGCCCTCCTCCGTTCAGCAGACCTTGTCGCCCCTGGGCCGTCTGCTCATGGAAAACCGCCGTCTCTTCTTCCCATCCAAAAACTGTAGGCAGGCGGGAGTGAGCGAGAAAGTAAATACGGAGGAGGCACGTATCGTGGCACAACTGCTCAAGACGATCCACACGCTCTCCGGCACGAGTTTCGACCCGTCCAAAACCGTCGGTGTCATCGTGCCTTACCGCAATCAGATAGCGATGATACGGCAAGAAATCAATCGTCTGGACATTCCCAGCCTCATCCCCATCAGCATCGATACCGTGGAGCGATACCAGGGGTCTCAGCGCGACATTATCATCTACTCCTTCACCGTCCAGAACCGCTACCAGCTCGACTTCCTCACCAGCAACTGCTTTGTGGAGGACGGCAAAGTGATTGACCGCAAACTCAACGTCGCCCTAACGCGGGCCAGAAAACAACTGATCATCACAGGCAATGAGGCCATCCTGCGTCAAAACACCCTCTTCAAAGACCTCATCGACGACATGCCTCGCCATGAGATCTAAGTCTTCTCCTGTTTATTCTGTAGGCTTCACCACAGCTCGCCACTCCATAAACTGCTTGGTCACCTCCCCGTCATGATGGTCGAGGAAGAGGCTATGGCCCGTGTCGAGGGTGGCGATAGCCTGCATGTCGTCAGCGTCGAGTTCGAAATCAAACAGATTCAGATTCTCCTGCATCCGTTCCTTATGGACGGTCTTCGGGATGATGATCACGTCGTTCTGCAACAACCAGCGCAGCGCCACTTGCGCCGCCGTCTTGCCGTGCTTCTCTCCGATCTGTGTAAGGGTCGGATTGGAGAACAGTCCGTTGGCACCCTCTGCCAAAGGAGCCCATGCCATGAGACGCGTACCCAACTCGTCCATAAATCTGCGAGTCTCGCGCTGCTGGTCGAAGACATGCGTCTCCATCTGATTAACCATCGGTGCAATCTCCATGTTGGAGGCAAGGTCAACCAAATGGTCAGGGAAGAAGTTGCTCACGCCGATGGCACGGAGCTTGCCGGCCTTATAGGCCTTCTCCAAGTCACGATAGGCTCCATAGCGGTCGCAATAAGGCTGGTGAAGAAGCATGAGGTCGATGTGGTCCGTCTGCAGCTTGCGCAGACTCTCGTCGATGCTTTTCATGGTCTGGCCCTCGCCATAATTGGAAGGCCACACCTTTGAAACCAGGAATAGATCATCACGGCTTACGCCACTCTTTCTCCACCCACTGCCCACAGCCTGCTCATTGAGATAAGCCTGAGCCGTATCGATCATCCGATAGCCCACATTGATGGCATCCACCACCAGAGCCTCACATTCCTCAGGCTCCACCTGATAAACACCATATCCCACCTGTGGCATTTCCACGCCATTGCTTAACTTTATTGTTTCCATATTGTTCTGTTATTAGTTACTGTCAATTGCATAAAAGAAGCGCCCATTGCCTTCACCTGCAAAGGTATGCATTTTTCCGCAAACGACACATTGAGAGCTATCTGTTTCAGATATTTTTTACTAAAGTATCACTGTCATGGAATGGAATATCTTTGGAATAGAATATCATCGCAGTACAGCATTGAGAATCAACCATCAATTGGCAGAAAGTTTGTTTCCTCCCGAGGTTGCAAAAATTTCTCCCCGAGAAACACAGTTTTTTACATGACGGTTACTTCGGTTACTTTCGCTCTTTTGGGGGTTCATCCGAAGAATACATGATTAGGCTTTACACACGCCTCCGACAGCCGAACGATCTACACCTTAGACCGAGGGTTGAGTCGATCACAGAAGAATATGCCACGATGATAAGTGCAAGCGCATTCACCGTTCTTTCATCGTCAACATTCGCTACATCGATTATAATAGTTCTTCTTGTTTTAAAATATCTTAATATCCCACTTTATGCTCAATGTTAATTTGGCTGTATGTGTCGAAAAGTGTAGCTTTGCATTGATGTTATGTGTCAGAAAGTGTAAACTCTCGACGTTGTCATGTGTCGAAAAGTGTGACAATCTGACTATTTCATGTGTCTAAACGTGTAAAAATATGAAGAGAAAGATATATGCTAAGCTTGTGGAATGGAAATATCAAGAGCATCATAAGCCATTGATATTAAACGGAGTAAGACAATGTGGCAAGACTTATATTCTTAAAGAATTCGGTCAAGCAGAGTTTGATAATCTTGCTTATGTAAGTTGCGATAGAAATGATAACCTGCAAGCCATCTACGAAGGCGACTTCGATACGGCGAGAATCATTCGAGGGTTAAGTGCTTTGACTGGCGTGGATGTAGTCCCTGGCAAAACCCTTATATTCTTGGATGAGGTGCAAGCATTCCCACAGGCGTTGGAAGCTTTGAAGTATTTCTGCGAAGATGCTCCAGAGTATCATATTGTGGTGGCTGGTTCGCTGTTGGGGGTTGCCCTGCATGCAGGTGTGTCATTTCCCGTAGGCAAGGTTCAGACAATGCGTCTATTCCCTATGGATTTTGAAGAATTTCTTATGGCTATGGGAGAGGACCGGCTGCTCAAGCTGATGCACAGCAAGGATTATGCATTGATGAATGCGTTCCACGAAAAACTAAAAGACTATTTGCGTCAATACTATTACGTGGGCGGAATGCCTGAAGTTGTGAAGATGTATGTGGAAAACAAATTGCTCGGCCAAGTGCGCACTATTCAGAACGAAATTCTCTCCAATTATGCAAGCGACTTCTCCAAGCATGCTCCTGCACAGGAGGTGCCTCGCATAGATATGGTATGGCAGTCCATACTCGGTCAGCTTTCGAAAGAGAATAAGAAGTTTGTCTATGGGGTATTGAAGAAGGGTGGCAGAGCCAAGGAATTTGAGTTAGCCATACAGTGGTTAGAGGATGCCGGTTTGGTTTATAAAATAACCAAGGTGACAAAGCCTGAGTTGCCGTTGAAGTTTTATGAAGACTTGTCGGCATTCAAGTTGTATCTGTGCGATTGTGGACTGATGGGAGCTATGGCTGACACCGCAGCAAAGGATGTGTTGCTTGGAGATAACGTATTCACGGAGTATAAAGGAGCGTTCACTGAACAGTATGTCCTTCAGCAGTTGCTTGCATCGGGTATTACCCACATCTATTATTACAGTTCTGATACTTCTCGTATGGAAATGGATTTCCTTGTTCAGCGTGACGGGGCATTATTGCCTATAGAAGTAAAAGGCGGTACAAACATCAAAGCCACCTCATTGCATAACTATCTTAAGGCGCACCCTGACATATCTGCCATCCGTTATTCTATGTTGCCTTATCGTCAACAAGAGAATATCTCCAACATGCCGCTCTATGGAGCCTTTCTGCGTTCATAATGTTGTGTGGAACCATTGCTGTTGCTCCTTCTTCTCTTTTCGTGCAAGCATCTTAAAGTTGATGTTTTAGAAGACAATATTTGCATTTCTGATGCTCAATAATTAGGTTCTTCCGGAAAATGGAGTGACTCGACGTGGACACATAGAAGACAACTTGAACAACTTTTACAAC
>DLZV01000028.1 GCA_003447235.1 Prevotella sp. | reverse complement strand
ACAACTTGAACAACTTTTACAACAAGTAACAACTCTTTCGGTAAGCCATGAGCAGAACTGAGCTTGCTCAAGTTATGCCATGGCGAGAAAGAGTGCCATGTAATGGAACAGCTTCGCCAGGACATCGCCTCTTCGAGGCCCGTGTAGACCAAAGGTTGCTGCATGGAAACAACTATGAACAACGCTTCGCCTGGACAAATTCGGCAGGGAATGTCCAAGGCGAAGCGATGTTTTTTGTTGTTTACCTTGCAGCAGGATATAACACGCGAAGCGTGTAGGTTGTTACAAGTTGTAAAAGTTGTATTGGTTGTTTTCCTTCCTCAACAGGGAATATTGCTTACAATTTTAGCTATTCCTTCCCCTTCGCAGCACTTTCCAGCACACTCTTGATGAAGGCGGGCGTAAAACCTTTTTTGCTCTTGGCCACGGCTTCGGGCGTGCCCGTGGAGAGCACTTGTCCTCCGCGCTTGCCTCCCTCCGGTCCCATGTCGATGATGTAATCGGCGAGTTTGATCACGTCGAGGTTGTGCTCGATGATGAGCACGGTGTTGCCCCGGTCCACCAGTTTCTGTAGCACATCCATGAGGATGCGGATATCGTCGAAGTGGAGGCCCGTTGTCGGTTCGTCGAGGATATAGAGCGTCTTGCCCGTATCGCGCTTCGAGAGTTCGGTGGCGAGTTTTACGCGCTGCGACTCTCCGCCCGAGAGCGTCGTGGAAGACTGGCCCAGTTTGAGATAGCCCAGTCCCACATCCTGCAGCGACTTGATCTTGGGCAGAATCTGTGGCACATTCTCGAAAAACTCCACCGCCATATTGACCGTCATGTCCAGCACGTCGGCGATGGACTTGCCCTTGTAGCGCACCTCCAGCGTCTCACGGTTGTAGCGCTTGCCATGGCAGACATCGCAGGGCACCATCACGTCGGGCAGGAAGTTCATCTCGATCGTCTTATAGCCGTTGCCGCCACAAGCCTCGCAGCGTCCGCCCTTCACGTTGAAGGAGAAGCGGCCAGGCTTATACCCTCGGATCTTGGCCTCGGGCAGTCCGACGAAGAGCGCGCGAATGTCCGAGAAGACGCCCGTATAGGTGGCAGGATTGGATCGCGGCGTGCGTCCGATAGGACTTTGATCCACCGTCACCACCTTGTCTATCAGATCCATACCCTCTATCTTCTCGTAGGCCATCGGCTTCTTCAGCGAGCGATAGAAGTGTTGCGAGAGTATCGGCTGCAGCGTCTCGTTGATCAGCGTGGATTTGCCCGATCCCGACACACCCGTGACGACGATCAGTTCTCCCAGCGGCAGCTCCACGTCCACGTCCTTCAAATTGTTGCCCGTGCACCCACACAAAGCGATACGCTGGCCGTTGCCCTTGCGCCGATGGGCCGGCACCTCGATCGCCCGCCCATGGTTCAGATACTGCGCCGTGAGCGTATGGGTGTGGAGCATCTGTTGCGGCGTGCCCTGGAAGACCACTTCTCCACCCTTTCGGCCCGCCCGCGGCCCGATATCGACGATCCAGTCGGCGGCCCGCATCATGTCCTCGTCGTGCTCCACCACGATGACCGTATTGCCCAAGTCGCGCAGCGCCTTGAGCGAGTTGATCAGTCGGACGTTGTCGCGCTGGTGGAGTCCGATGCTCGGCTCGTCGAGGATGTAGAGCACATTGACCAGTTGCGAACCGATCTGCGTGGCCAGTCGGATGCGCTGGCTCTCACCACCCGAGAGCGAGGCCGACTGGCGGTTGAGCGACAGATAGTCGAGTCCGACATCCAGCAGAAAGCGGATGCGCTTGCGAATCTCCCTGATGATCTCCGTGGCGATCTGTCGCTGGGTCTCGCCGAGGTGGTTTCCCACCTCCCCCATCCACTCATAGAGTTCGCCCAAGTCCATCTCGGAGAGTTCGGAGATATTCTTGCCCCAAATCTTGTAGGACAAAGCCTCGCGGTTCAGTCGCTGGCCCTGGCACTCGCCGCAGGTCACGTCGGCGATAAACTGTCCGCTCCATTTCTTTCCCGCGGCACTCTCGTCGCCCTCCATGACGGCCCGCAGATACTTCACTACGCCGTCGAAAGCCACAAAATAGTCCGTCGTCGTGTGGACCAGTTCCTTGGCGATGCGCACCTTCTCGAGCGCCCCATAGAGGATCTCGTCCATAGCCTCCTGGGGAATGTCCTTCACGGGAGACTTCAAGTCCAGGTCATACTTGGACAGAATCGCTTCTATCTGCCAAAATATCATCTGACTCTTGTATTTTCCCAGCGGCGCGATCGCCCCCTCGCGTATGGACTTTCTGTCGTCGGGAATCACCTTCTTCAGGTCGATCTCGCTGACCATGCCAAGGCCCTTGCAATGAGGACAAGCCCCCTCGGGCGAGTTGAAGGAAAAGATATTGGGCGCAGGATCCTTGTACGACAGTCCCGTCACGGGATCCATGAGGCGCTTGGAGAAAAACTTCGCCTCGCCCGTGTCGGCATCGATGATCATCACCAGTCCGTCGCCCTGGCGCATCGCCGTAGCCACGGTCTTTTGCAGTCGCTGCGAGAGGTTGTCCTCCGTCTCGCCAAGGCGCGCGGCGAGTTTCATCTTATCGACCACCACCTCGATATTGTGGTTCTTGTAGCGGTCGGTTTTCATGCCCTGGGTCAGTTCCTGAATCTCCCCATCTATCCTTATATAAAGGTAGCCCTTGCGGCGCATGCTCTCAAAGAGTTCGCGGTAGTGGCCCTTGCGGTTGCGGACGAGCGGAGCAAGGATGAAAATCTTCTTGCCGAGATAGTCCTTGAGGATCATCGAGACCACCTTTTCCTCGGTATATTTCACCATTTTCTCCCCACTCTGATAGGAATAGGCCGTGGCGGCGCGGGCGAAGAGCAGGCGGAGGTAGTCGTAGATCTCCGTGGTCGTTCCCACCGTGGATCGCGGATTCTTGTTCGTCGTCTTCTGCTCAATGGCGATGACGGGGGAGAGACCCGTGATCTTGTCCACGTCGGGGCGCTCCATATTGCCCAGGAAATTGCGGGCATAGGCCGAGAAAGTCTCGATATAGCGGCGCTGGCCCTCGGCATAGATGGTGTCGAAAGCCAGCGACGACTTGCCCGACCCGCTCAAGCCGGTGAAGACCGTGAGCGAGTTGCGGGGAATGACGACATCAATATTCTTCAGATTGTGGACGCGCGCGCCCAGCACTTCTATTTTATCCTTGTCCATCGGTGGAAATACAATCTATTGGTTTGTGGGGTGCGGAATGTCTATTCCGTCACAGTTTCTGATCCCGCAGCCTCGTTGTAGGTGCGCAACAGGTTGACTGCCTTGCGAATACGGAAATGGCGTCCGTCCGCTCCCTTGGCATCCACGTTGAGGAAATAGACACCATCCTTGACGGGTTTGCCATGGAACGTGCCGTCCCATCCCTCCGCAGGGTTGTCCCAAGAAAAAATCTTCTGTCCCCAGCGGTTGAAGATCGTGGCCTGAAACTCCACGATACTCTGATAGGTGCTCTTGGCCTTGAACACATCGTTGACGCCATCGCCGTTGGGCGAGAAGGCATTGGGAAACTCGAGTTTGCTTTCGCTGATGGAAAACTCAAAGGGCGGAAAATCGTCGGTGGTGAAGCGGATCGTGTCCGAACCGTTGACAAACGAGACCGTGAGCGAGACGTGCTGCATACCGGCCTTGGTGAAGGTGTAGCTGGTGGTTTCGTCGTAGCGGACCAGGTAGGGATTCTGCACGTCGGATCCTTCGTAAAAGCGCCATTCGAAATGGGGCGTATAGTCGCCCACCTCGGTGACGCCAGCGTCGAAACTGACCTCTATCGGTGCGCTTCCCGTGTAGCTTCCGCCAGGTTCCATCGTCTGCTCCTCGCCGTTGTCGTCCATATACGTGGCAAGTGGCGAGAGCGCTTGTCCAAATGTCGCCTGTGTGCCCCAAAAGAGCACAAAAGCGGCCAAGATATGCTTGAAAATATGCCTCATCGTTGATATTTTGTGCAAATTTACGAAATTCTTTCCACTCCCATGCCAAAACCAACTATTTTTTGCTATCTTTGCAAGTGGTTAAAATAAAATTGGAAAAATGAGACATTGCTTGAGGATGTGGATCGCGGTCTTCGCCTCGCTGCTTTGCCTTCATGCGAGCGGTCAGGCCCCACAGTGGCAGGACCTGCACAAGGTGAAGCGGGGAGAAACCCTTTTCGGCATCGCCAAAGATTATAATGTGACGATTCAGCAGATCATAGACGCCAATCCGGAAATGAAAAAGGAGGGCTATGAGCTGCAGAAAGGTGCGTGGATAGCCGTCCCCTTCGGTAAGAAAGGAGACAAGCGCCGCGGCACGGCTTCCCCGCAAGCTGCTCCGCAAGCTGCCAAGGGGTCTGTCGCTGCACAGGGACCGGTATCGGCCCAGCGTCCAGCGGCTCCCGCCACGAAGAAGAAGGATGGCACGATCCGCGTGGGCGTGATGCTGCCGTTGCACAACGACGATGGCGATGGCCGTAGGATGGTGGAGTACTACCGTGGTTTGCTCCTCGCCTTCAATCAGATGAAGGCCGAAGGCATCAACACCGACGTCCACGCCTGGAACGTAGCCAAGGACGCCGATATCCGCACGACGCTCCTCGACGCCAACGCCGCTTCCCTTGACATCATCTTTGGCCCGCTCTACACCCCGCAGGTGAAGCCGCTGGCCGACTTCTGCCGTCGCAACCAGATAGCGCTCGTCATTCCCTTCTCCATCGAGAGCCGGGAGGTGGAGAGCAATCCCCAGGTCTTCCAGGTCTATCAGACCGACTCGTTGCTCAACGCGATGGCGGTCAGCTGCTTCCTGGAGCGCTATCAGAACAGCCACCGTCCGATCTTCATCGATTGCAACGACCCGACGTCGCGCGTGGGAAAATTCACCCGCATGCTGAGACAGCAGCTCGACGCGGCCAAGATTCCCTATGAGCTGACCAGCATCAACTCGTCGATGGCCGACTTTGCCAAGCATTTTTCTTCCAAGCAGCCCAACGCCGTGGTCCTCAACACCGAGAAGAGTCCGCAACTGACGCATGTCTTCCATAAGTTGGACTCACTCACGGCGACGCGCCCGGGGCTCGCCATCTCGATGTATGGCTACAACGACTGGTTCATCTACCAGGACTATGACCTCAACTGGTTCTTTAAGTACAATACGTATATCCCCTCTACGTTCTTTTATAACAAGCAGTCGGACAAGACTTCTGCCCTGGAGAAACTCTACCAGGAGACGTATGGCGCAGCGATGGACAAAAACTACATCCCGCGCCTGGCCTTGACGGGCTACGACCACGGCGAGTATTTCGTACGGGGACTCCGGCAGTATGGCGCCGCATTCAAGGGACTGGAGAAGCAGCCGACGAAATATAAGGCGCTGCAGACGCGGCTCCGCTTCCTGCCCATTCAGGGCGGAGGACAGCAGAACAGGCAGTTTCAGCTGATCCACTTCAAGCCCGACCAAACCATGGAGAGCCTTACCTATTAGTATATGCTACCACAGATGATAGTCAAAGCAGAAAAGTCAATCTTTCGGTACGCGCAACCTTGGTCTTCCAAGCGATACGCCAGGCAGAAGCGGCTTCTCAGACCGATTCTCCTTTTGATAGCGGTGGTGTGCTCGCAGGCGCTCCAGGCGCAGGTGGGAGAGCACCGCAACGTGTTGTCGCTCGGAGTCAATGCGGGTTGCGTATTGTCCAACGTCGGGTTCGACCCGAGTGTGCCGCAGAAGATGCACGCGGGATTCACCGGAGGATTGTCGGTCCGCTATACCAGCGAGAAATATTTTTCCACGATCTGCTCCATTGCCGCGGAGGTCAACTATGCCTCGCTCGGATGGAACCAGGACATCCTCACCCCCGCCGACCAGCCCGTCGTCAATGCCAATGGCAACGCAGAGGCTTACGAGCGCACGATCAACTACGTGCAGATCCCGGTCTTCGCCCACTTGGCATGGGGACAGGAGAACAAGGGCTGGAGCTTCTTCTTCAAGGCGGGTCCGCAGATCGGATTCTACTTGAGCGAATCGACCCAGCGCAACTATACGGCGCCCAACCTCGCCACCGACGGCACAGGACGCGCCAACACCATCGTGAAGCAGGAGGACATGCCCGTAGAGACGAAGTTCGACTACGGCATCGCTGCCGGACTGGGTACGGAATGGAGCCATCCACGCCTGGGCCACTTCCAGTTGGAGGCGCGCTACTACTACGGTCTCGGCAACATCTACGGGAGTTCGAAGAGCGACTTCTTTGGCAAGTCCAACTTCGGCAACATCGTCGTTAAGGCTTCCTACTTGTTTGACATCATCAAAAAATAACATCATCAAGAAATAACATCATCACAAAATAACAGAATAAAACAGAAAGAAATAATAACTCAATTACTAACTCTTCCGACCGCAAGGAAGGAACTAAAATTTCAAAATCATCTATGTTTTCAAATCAACCTAAAGGACTCTGGGCCTTAGCTTTGGCAAACACAGGCGAGCGCTTCGGCTACTACACGATGCTGGCTGTGTTCTTGCTCTATTTGCAGGCAAACTTCGGTTTCGCCACTGGTACGGCAAGTACGATCTACTCCACCTTCCTCATGATGGTCTATTTCCTGCCCATCATTGGTGGTATCGCTGCCGACAAGTTTGGCTTTGGCCGTATGGTCACCACGGGTATCTTTATCATGTTCCTCGGCTACCTGGTGCTCTCTCTGCCGCTGGGTAAGGACACGATTGCCATTGCCGCAATGGGTCTGTCGCTCATCCTCATTGCCTTGGGTACGGGTCTCTTCAAGGGTAACCTCCAGGTGATGGTGGGTCGTCTCTATGACGGTCCTGACTATTCCTCTCAGCGCGACTCCGGTTTCTCGTTGTTCTATATGGCCATCAACATCGGTGCCATGTTCGCCCCGACCGCTGCCATCAAGATCATGGAGTGGGCTCAGGCCTCTCTCGGCGTCAGCGAGGCCGATTCCTACCACTTCGCCTTTGCCGTGGCTTGCGTATCGCTGATCGTCAGTATCGCTATCTACTACGCCTTTAGCTCCACCTACAAGCACGTCCTCGCCAGCGAGGGCAACCAGAAGGCTGCCAACGCTGCTGCCTCCAATGCTCCCGAGCTTTCCAAGGCCGAGACCAAGGAGCGCATCGTCTGCCTCTGCCTGGTGTTCGCCGTCGTGATCTTCTTCTGGATGGCCTTCCACCAGAACGGTAATACGCTCACGCTGTTTGCACGCGACTTCACACAGACCAGCGCCGAGGGCGTTCAGTCTATGCTCTTCGACGTGACCAACCTCGTGGCCTGCATCTTCGTGGTCTATGCCTGCTTCTCTCTTGCCCAGAGCAAGACGGCCAAGGGGAAGTTGATCGCACTGGCCGTGATCGCTGCTGCCATCGCTTTCTTGTTCTACAAGTACAACAGCCTGGATGGTGCCATCGACGTGAAGGCCCCGATCTTCCAGCAGTTCAACCCGTGCTACGTCGTAGCCCTCACTCCGGTGAGCGTGGCGCTCTTCTCTTGGCTCAACAAGATCGGCAAGGAGCCGACCTCTCCTGAGAAGATCGGTCTCGGTATGCTCGTCGCTGCCCTCGGCTTCGTTTGGATGGCCGTTGGCTCTATGGGTCTTGAGTTGCCGCTCGTCCAGGGCAATGCCGCTACGGAGGGTCCGCGTGTCAGCGCCAACCTCTTGATCTCCACCTACCTCATCCTCACCTTCGCTGAGCTGCTGCTCTCTCCGATCGGTATCTCCTTCGTGTCGAAGGTGGCTCCTCCCAAGTATGCCGGTCTGATGATGGGTCTGTGGTTTGGTGCTACCGCCATCGGCAACCAGCTGGTGATGGTGCCTGGTATCATGTGGGGTCTCAACTTCAACCTCGTCACCATTTGGGGTGTCCTCGCTGGCATCTGCCTGGTGTCTGCCCTGTTCATCTTCTCTATCATCAAGAAGCTCAACAAGGTAAGCTAAGCCGCATCCGGAGGCGCAGGACCATCCCTTGAGGAAGGGAACGATCCTCCGCCCTGCCGCTTGATATCGTGTCGGAATAGTAAGTCGAAAAGGCTGCTATTCCGACATTTTTTTGCTCCGACGAATCTTTTCCTGATTATAACCATTCTGTCATACAGAAAAGAAAGGAGGAATGTTTGGGCCGTTCGACTTTATTTCATACCTTTGCAGAACCTAATCAAGACAAGGTGAAGCCCTTTCGTGACAAGGAGAAGCACTTTTCGCGAGAAGGAAAAAACCTTTCGTGAGAAGGCAATACCTCTTTCGTGGCAAGGAGAAGCATTACCCCATTTCCCCTTGTCAAAGGAATGAGACAAAGTAAAGGTAAAAACCTAAAGACGAAAATTATAAAAGTAAACTGCTGATTATGAAAAAAGCATTAGCGTTGGCCATGTTTGCCATGGCTGCCAACCAAGCTGCCGGACAGGGCCTGACCTACCCCACCCCTCCGACGGACAACACCGTGGATGAGTATTTCGGTGTGAAAGTAGCCGACCCCTACCGCCCCTTGGAGGACGACCATTCTGAGGCCACCATGCAATGGGTGGAGGCCGAGAACCAAGTGACTCAGGACTACCTGGCCAAGATTCCCTTCCGCGGCAAACTCCTGAAGCGCCTGCGCGAAGTCTCCGACTACGGCAAGGTGGGAGCGCCCTTCTATGTCAAGGCCACGGGCAAGTGGTATTTCTACAAGAACAACGGTCTTCAGAACCAAAGTGTGCTCTACGAGATGGACGGCCTGGGGCAGGAGAAGAACGCTCGCGTCTTCCTCGACCCCAACCAGCTCTCTACTGACGGCACGGTGGCCCTGGGCAACATCAGTTTCTCCCATGACGGCAAATACTTGGCCTACGCCATCTCGCGTTCGGGCAGCGACTGGTCGGAGTTTTATGTGATGGACACGAAGACGCTCGAGGTATTGCCCGACCACATCGAGTGGGCTAAGTTCTCGGGGGCCTCCTGGCTCGGAGACGGCTTCTTCTATAGCGCCTATGACAAACCCGAGGGCAACGCCTATACGAGCAAGAACTCCACCCACAAGATCTACTTCCACCGCCTCGGCACGAAGCAGGAGCAGGACCAGCTCTTCTTCCAGAATCCCACCGAGCCGATGCACTTCTTCAGTACGTCGGTCAACCACGAGGAAACGGTGCAGTTCCTCTATGAGTCGGGCGGCGGTACGGGCAACATCTTCTATATCCGCGACTTGAAAAACAGCAACTCGCAGTTTACGAAGGTGGTCCCCAACATGGACTACGCCTACTCTCCCATCGCCACCATCGGCGACAAGGTCTATCTGCTGACCAACGACGGTGCACCGATGTATAAGATCATGGTGATGGATATCCACAAGCCCGCGATGGAAAACTGGCAGACCGTCATCCCCGAGGGCAAAAACGTGATCGATGGCGCCAACATCATCGGCGGCGAACTCTATGTGAGCTACCAGCAGGACGCCTGCAGCCACATCTATGTCTATGACCTCAACGGCAAGATGCAGCAGGAGGTAAGCCTTCCGGGCATTGGCAGCGCCAGCGTCAGCGGCAACAAGGACAGCAAGGAGTGCTTCGTCAGCTTTGCCTCCTTCACGCAGCCCTGGACGGTATATCAGTATGACCGCGCCGCCAACTCGCTGCAGCCCTATGCCGTGCCCAAGGTCAACTTCAAGCTCAGCGACTATGAGACCAAGCAGGTGTTCTACACCAGCAAGGACGGTACGCGCGTACCGTTCTTCATCACCTACAAGAAGGGCCTGAAACTCAACGGCAAGAACCCGGTCTATCTCTATGCCTACGGCGGTTTCAATATCTCGATGAATCCCTCGTTCTCCGCTTCCCGCATCCCGTTCCTGGAGCGCGGCGGCATCTATGCCCAGGCTTCTCTCCGTGGCGGCGGCGAGTATGGCGAGGCTTGGCACGAGGCGGGTACGAAGATGCAGAAGCAGAATGTCTTCGACGAGTTCATCGCTGCTGCTGAGTATCTGATCAAGGAGAAATACACCAGTTCTCCCTACCTCGCCATCGTCGGTGGCAGCAATGGCGGACTGCTCGTCGGTGCTTGCATGACGCAGCGTCCCGACCTCTTTGGCGTCTGCATTCCCTCTGTGGGCGTGATGGACATGCTCCGCTACCATAAGTTCACCATCGGCTGGAACTGGGCTCCCGACTATGGTACGAGTGCCGACTCCAAGGAGATGTTTGAGTATCTGCGCGGCTATTCTCCCCTCCACAACATCAAGAAGGGCGTGAAGTATCCTGCCACCCTCATCACGACGGCAGACCACGACGACCGCGTTGTTCCCGCCCACAGCTTTAAGTTTGCTGCCACGCTCCAAGCCGACAATGCCAGCGACAAGCCCACCCTCATCCGCATCGACAGCAAGGCGGGCCACGGTGGCGGCAAGCCCGTCAGCAAGCAGCTGGAGGAGCAGGCCGACATCTATAGTTTCATCCTCTACAACATGGGATTGAAGTACTAAGTTTCCGATTTTGATTTGACCCAAATACGATAAGGGGGAAGAAAGTTTGATGGCTTTCTTCCCCCTTATAATTTCTGTCTGCCCTTGCAGACTTAGTCTTTCTTGCTTGGCGTGCTCGCGCGTCAGAACAACTCGTGGTCGGGCACCTGCGTGTCAAATGAGAGGTTGGAACCGTCCTCCGTCAGGTTGACCAGGATGGAGTCGCCCTCCTTCATTTCGCCACTCAGGATGCGCTCGCTGAGTCCATCCTCGACGTAGTTTTGGATGGCGCGCTTCAGCGGACGCGCACCAAACTGGACGTCGTAGCCCTTCTTGGCCACAAACTCCTTGGCAGCGTCAGAGAGCTGGAGCGCGTAGCCCAGTTCGCCGACCCGCTTGTACAAGCCCTTGAGTTCGATTTCGACAATCTGCTTGATGGCGTTGAGGTCCAGCTGGTCGAAGGTGATGATCTCGTCCAAACGGTTGAGGAACTCCGGCGAGAACTGCTTGCTCAGACTCTTCTGTATGATGGACCGAGCATACTCCTTGTCCTTCTCGTTGCGCGCGAAGCCCTCGGCACCACCCGCCGTGAATCCGATGCCACGGCCAAACTCCTTGAGCTGGCGCGTACCCGCGTTCGACGTCATGATAATGACCGTATTGCGGAAGTCGATCAGTCGTCCGTTGCCGTCCGTGAGTCGTCCCTCGTCGAGCACCTGCAAGAGGAGGTTGAAGACATTGCCATGCGCCTTCTCGATCTCGTCGAGCAAGACGATGGAGTAAGGATGGCGGCGCACCCGCTCCGTGAGCTGGCCTCCCTCGTCGTAGCCGACGTATCCCGGAGGCGCACCCACCAGGCGCGACGTGTTGAAGCTCTCCGTATATTCACTCATATCGACGCGGATCAGCGCATCGGCCGAACCAAACATATACTCCGCCAGTTTCTTGGCCAGGTAGGTCTTGCCCACACCCGTCGGACCCAGGAACATGAATGCGCCGATGGGATGGTTCTGCTCCTTCAGTCCCACGCGGTTGCGCTGGATGGCCTTCACCATTTTCTCGATGGCCTTGTCCTGAGCCACCACCACCTGCTTCAGTTCCGTCGCCATATTGCGCAGACGAAGACCCTCCGACTGCTGCATGCGCTGCACGGGCACACCCGTCATCATCGACACCACATCGGCCACCTGGTCCTCCGTGATGGCCACCTGCTCGCCGACCTCGCCTTCCTCCCAGCGGTGCTGGGCCTCTTCGAGCCGCTTCTCGCGCTCCACCTGCTGGTCGCGGAAGCCCGCCGCCATCTCAAAGTTTTGGTTCTTGACCGCATTCTGCTTCTTCTGCTTGATCTCCTCGATCTCATTTTGCAGGTCCACGATCTCCTTCGGCACCTCCGCATGCTGCAGGTGGATATGCGATCCCACCTCGTCGAGCACGTCGATGGCCTTGTCGGGGAAGAAGCGGTCCGAGACGTAGCGGTCCGTGAGTTTCACGATCAACTGGAGCACCTCGTCAGAATACGTCACCTGATGATGGTGCTCGTAGCGGTCCTTGATATTCTTCAGGATCTGCAGCGTCTCCTCCGTCGTGGTCGGTTCGACGATCACCTTCTGGAATCTACGCTCCAGGGCACCGTCCTTCTCGATCGACTTGCGATATTCGTCGAGCGTCGTGGCACCGATACATTGCATCATGCCCCGCGCCAAGGCCGGCTTGAGGATATTGGCAGCATCCATCGTGCCCGCCGCCGATCCCGCCCCGATGATGGTGTGGATCTCGTCGATGAAGACGATCACCTCCGGGTGGCGCTCTATCTCCTTGAGGATCGTGCGGATACGCTCCTCAAACTGACCTCTGTATTTCGTTCCCGCCACGATACTCGTCATGTCGAGCGACACGATCCGCTTGTTGAAAAGCGTGGGCGACGTGCGGTGCTGGACGATCATCTGCGCCAGTCCTTCGACGATGGCACTCTTGCCCACACCGGGTTCGCCGATGAGCACAGGATTGTTCTTCTTGCGGCGTCCCAGGATCTCGCTGACGCGGATGATCTCGCGCTCGCGGCCCACCACGGGGTCAAGTTTCCCCTCCTGGGCTGCTGCCGTGAGATCCGTACCGAAGTTGTCGAGGGCCGGCGTCGCACTCTTGGTCTCCTTGGTGCGCGTCTGCTGCGCTCCATCACCCTGGCTGCGCGCCTCCTCGCGATCCTCCTCGTCGTCGTCGTTGAAGAGCATATCGTCGTCGTCATCGTCGGACAAGTCGAGCCCTCCCTGCACGTCGTTGGCCAACTGGCGCAGCAGCGCGTTGGCCTCAATGTAGTCGAGGTGGTGAGCCTGCAGCGTCATCTTCGCGCCCGTGTCTGTCTGGTCGTGGAGAATGGCCAGGATCAAGTCCTCCACATCGACGATCTTGCGATGCTGGATGCGCGCCTCCAGTACTGCGAGGTGCAGCACGTTGGCAGCACGGTCCGTGACGTTGATCTCCTCGTAGATCCGCTTGCTCTCCTCCTTGTTCGAAGAGGCATACTGCTCCAGCTCCTTCTTGACCGTGGGCACGTCGAGGCTGAGCGTCGAGATGACCCTTTGTATCTTCGGATCAGAGAGCCTGAAAACAGCCAGCAACAGATGCTCCGGAGCCACCGAGGGACAGGACAGTCTGTCGGCTTCCTCGCGGCTGAAGGCGAGCACCTCCGAGAGTTCTTTAGAGAATTGACTTATCATCTTGACTTTCGTGATTTTCTTTTAGAATACAATTTCTTTACTTGTTCAATACAACTTGTTCAATTGCAAAAGTATAGAGCAAAAGACATGCCAAACCCTTCTAAGTTTGACCTTCACTCAGGTTTTTGTCAGCATGTGCGTCAGTACCGGGTCTTTTGACCTTGATTTGGCAGCGGCTTTTCTTTTTCAGCCACCGTGCCTTACGCTGCTCGTAGTCGGCACGGTGGCGCTCCAAGAAGTTATCTGCCATTGAAAGTACTATGTATGACAGAGAGGAGGATGGGCTGGTTGGCGTTGTTGGGGCCACCCACGAGTCGTGTGCTGGAGAGCGACATGTCGTGGGAGCACTTTGTCACGCGTGTTATCTTCGTGCCAGAGCTACCCGTGATGGTCGTTGTCGCCAGACTGATCGGCACGAGCACCGCCTTGTTCCAGTTGGCATCGACCTGTCCGGCCCGGCGCTTCTTGATCATATAGTTGACCAAGCCCGAGATGTTGTTGAACGTATAGCCGTTCACCGTCGCGCTATAGGCTGCGGTGAAACTCGTCTTGTAGTCGGGAATGCGGTTCTCGGCGAAGAACGTATGGAGCTCGTCGAGCGGAAGGATCAGCACCGTCGTCGGCGCACTGAGGAGGAAGTCGGAACTGATTGTGTTGTTGATGCGCGGGAAGGTCACCTTCGCCGTGTTGAGCGTGTCGTTCTCGTGTCCCCTCATGATCTCATCCACCGGCAGCGTGACCTCGGTGAAGAGGCCCGCCGGGCTTTTCAGATAACTGCATCCCGTCTGTGCCGCGAGACTTGCCAGCAGGTTGTTGTCGTTGCTGAACGTAGTCGTCTGCAGCACCTCCTCCGTACTGGCCAATGAGGTCGAGGTGACGGAGTCCTTGCCGTTGATTTGCGACCGGAAGTAGATATTGAGCTGGGCGTTGGTCACATACGCCATCGAACCGATGCCGTTGGTCACCTTGAAGAAGAAGCCCGGGCTGATCTCGTGGAGGAAGCGGTAGCTGTTGCGGAACGCCTCGGGCGAGGCATAGTACTTCCGCATCAGGTACGTGCCATAGTTGTTATAGCTGACGCCATCCTTGTCCGTATAGGCGTCGTCCAGTCGGATGGCGATCGCCTTGTTGGTGTACTTGGCGCCGCGCGTCTGGTCCGCCAGCGTATAGGTGCGCTCCTGCTTGATGCCCCCTTGGCGCAGGTAGCCGTGGAGCGCCGGATTGAAGTTGGAGTAGATCACCGATCCCTCCTCCAGCGGCCGCCCCATCTCGTAGGCCGAGAGTTTCATCTGTGCCAGCGAGTCGCCATAGAAGTCGTTATAGACCAGCAGGATCTCGCACGAGTCGGCGATGATCTCCCCCTGGTCGTTGCGGCTGAGGATGCTGTCGGCAGCCGCGATCTGATAGTTGCTCAGCGGATGCAGCTGCGCCATGAAGTCGCCCGTCACGTAGTTGCCCGTCTCCGGATCCTTCACGCGGCCGAGATAGCCCGTGATGTTGCGTGCGATGACCGAGTCGGCCATGATGGTGCGCGTGCTGAGCTGGAAGGTGTCAGCCTTGACTGTCAACTTGTCGGGATTGTCTATCAGCGAACCGCCGATGTTGTCGGTCGTGTCGTCGCAGGCGGCCAGCGAGAGCGCCGTGGCAGCCAGGGCGAGGCCCCAGACCAACTGATGGAATTTTATCATTTGCTTGTAATGGTCATAAAATCTATTACAACAGGAGGCCACGCCCATTCCTTATCGACAAGGCGCACGGTCCCCCCGCCCGAGGGTACGTCAGAGACGCAGTCTCCGCCTATTCCCCCAACAATTTGCCATAGAAGTCAGCATAGAGTCCCTTGACCTCTGCCTCTGCCTGCGGATGGACGATCAGCGGCTTGTTCTCGCTCTGTGCATAACGGACGAGTTCGGCGTTGACCTGGTCGTCCACCTGTACGACACCATCGCTATAGTCGATGGCCAGTTTGCCCAGTTCCACGGCGTCGAACGTGTCGCCATACTTCTCGATCGGTTCGGCCTTGGCCTCCCTGAACGGCAGGGAGCGTCTGAACTTCTCCCCCAGGTCGCCCGCGGGCTGTTCGCCAAAGAGCGACGTCACCACCTTGGCGTTGATAAACTGCGGTTCGTCGTGGTAGGCCGTCTTCACATAGAACGGTATCACCGAGCTCATCCAGCCTTGGCAGTGGATGATATCCGGCGCCCAGCGGAGCTTTTTGACCGTCTCCAGCACGCCGCGCGCGAAGAAGATGGCCCGCTCGCCATTGTCGGGATAGTCGTTGCCCAGCTCGTCCTTGGTCATGGCCGGACGATTCTGGTAGTAATCCTCATTATCAATAAAATAGACCTGGATGCGCGACTGCGGTATGGAAGCCACCTTGATGATGAGCGGGTGATCCGTGTCGTCGATGATCAGATTCATACCCGAGAGTCGGATCACCTCATGCAACTGGCCACGCCTTTCGTTGATCGTGCTCCACTTCGGCATGAAGGTTCTTATCTCGAATCCGGCTTCTTGCATTTTGGCCGACATCAAACCTCCCATCTCTGCCATCTGCGATTGGGTGACGTAAGGGGTGATTTCCTGGTTGATAAACAATACTTTCTTTGCCATTCTAACTTGTTTTATCGTGATTATTTCTTGACAAAAGTCGCGATAAACACGATTTCCCAGGTGCAAAGTTACGATTTTATTCCCGAATTCGTAGCGGCTTTTCAGATATTTTGTCTAATGGCATCGGCATTTTATTATATTTTTCAGATTACTTTTTGCCTATTTCGTAAAAATGTTGTTACTTTGCACCCGAAATATTTTGCAGATAATGAAAGTATTTGAAAAAAACGCAGACTTGCAGAACGCGCTCTTCGCTGCGCGCAAGCAAGGACAGTCGGTGGGATTCGTCCCCACGATGGGTGCCCTCCACGAGGGCCACGCCTCGCTCATCAAGCGTAGCGCCAAGGAAAACGACGTGACGGTGGTCTCCGTATTCCTCAACCCCACACAGTTCAACGACCCCGCCGACCTCGAACGCTATCCCCGCACATTGAAGGCCGACTGCGCCCTTTGCGAGGCTTGTGGCGCCGACTTCGTCTTCGCGCCTACCGTGAGCGACATCTACCCCACTCCCGATACCCGCCACTTTGAGTTTCCGCCCCAGACGACGGTCATGGAGGGCGCCCATCGTCCTGGCCATTTCAATGGCGTCTGCCAGGTGGTGAGCCGCCTGTTCTACATCGTCCAGCCCACCCGCGCCTACTTTGGCGAGAAGGACTGGCAGCAGATCGCCGTCATCCGCCGCCTGGTCGCCTACATCGGCAGCCACGTGGAGATTGTCCCCTGCCCCGTGGTGCGCGAGGCCGACGGCGTGGCCTTGAGCAGCCGCAACAAGCTCCTCACCCCCGAGGAGCGCGCCATCGCCCCCCATATCGCCCGTGCGCTGATGGAGAGCATCGATTACGCCAAGACCCACACCGTCGCCGAGACCCACGACCACGTGGTCAGCACGATCAACGCCATCGACGGCCTGGAGGTGGAGTACTTCCAGATAGTGGACGGCAACACGCTCCTCGGCGTCCAGGACTGGCAGGACAGCGACTATGTGGTGGGCTGCATCACCGTCTATTGCGGCAAGACCCCGATCCGTCTGATCGATCACATCAAGTATAAGGAATAACACACGCTACACTTTCTTTTTTATATGTATATAGAAGTATTGAAAAGCAAACTGCACCGCGTCAAGGTGACCCAGGCCAACCTCAACTACATCGGCAGCATCACCATCGACGAGGACTTGATGGACGCGGCCAATCTCATCGCCGGTGAGAAAGTGCAGATCATGGATAACGACAATGGAGAGCGCTTCGAGACCTACGTCATCAAAGGCGAGCGTGGCAGCGGCTGCATCTGCCTCAATGGTGCGGCAGCGCGCAGGGTGGTCGTCGGCGACACCATCATCATCGTAAGCTACGCCCTGATGGACTTCGAGGAGGCCAAGACCTTCAAGCCCTCTGTGGTCTTCCCCGAGAACAACCGCCTCTGACCCCCTGGGCGGACTTTCCTCCGCCCCGGAGGCCGCCAGCGACGGTCTCGCTATCGCTAATCACGGTCCTGGTGCCGGCAAGGCCCTGCCCAGACCCCAACCCAGTAGATAATCAATGAAGAAAACGATAACAGCATCGCTCCTGCTCCTCTCCTCCCTCGGACTCCATGCGCAGAGCGGCACCAACTCCCCCTACAGCCAGTATGGCCTGGGCGAACTCTCCGAACAGTCGGGCAGTTTCAGCCGCGGCATGAACGGACTGGCCTATGGCCTCCGGCTCAACAACCAAGTCAACGCCCTCAACCCGGCCTCCTACTCGGCCCTCGACTCGCTGTCGTTCATCTTCGACGCGGGCGTGAGCCTGCAGATGACGCAGTTCAAGGAGGGCGGCCGCTCCATCAGCGCGCGCAATGCTGACCTGGAGTATGTGGTGGCGGGCCTTCGCCTGTTTCGCCATGTGGGCGTGAGCTTCGGTCTGCTGCCCTACACCAACGTGGGCTACGACTACTCCAACTCCGCCCACATCAACGGCAGCCTCTCCCCCGAATCGCCCACGGCCACCTACAACAATAAGTATAGCGGTTCGAAGGGCCTCCACCAGGTCTATCTCGGCGTGGGTGCGGAGCCGCTGCGCAATCTCTCCGTCGGTGTCAACGCCTCCTATCTCTGGGGTGGCTACACGAAGTACGTGACCAATACGTATAGCGACGCCTACGTCAACACGCTGCAGCGCACCTACACCGCCGAGGTGCGTAGCTACAAGCTCGACTTCGGACTGCAATACACGCAGCCCCTCAGCGCCAAGGACCAGGTCACGCTGGGTCTGACCTACAGTCTGGGCCACAGTCTCAACGCCGACCCCGAGCTCTCCGTCATCAAGAACAACTCCCAGTTGGCCGTGGCCGACACGACCCACTTCCGTATCTCCAAGGCCCTCGACCTGCCCCATACCTTTGGCGTGGGAGCGGTCTATAGCCACAACGGCCAACTGATGGTCGGCGCCGACTACCAGTTGCAGAAATGGGGCAGCCTCGACTACCCGCAGTATTCCGACCAGGGCGGCTACGCGCTCCAGAGCGGACTGCTCAAGGACCGCCACAAGGTCGTCCTCGGCGCCGACTACTGCCGCGGCGAGCGCCACCGTGGTTTCCTCAGCCGCCTCCACTACCGTGCGGGTATCGGCTACGCCACGCCCTACTTCACCATCAACGGCCAGGACGGTCCCAAGGAGATCTCGGCCTCGCTGGGCCTGGGCATCCCCATCGTCAACAGCTACAACAACCGCTCGATGCTCAACATCTCCGCCCAGTGGGTGCGCCGCGAGGCTTCCTCGATGCTCACGGAGAACACGTTCCGCATCAATATCGGTTTCACCTTCAATGAGCGCATGTTCGCCAAGTTCAAGGTCGAATAGGCCCTGCGAGGGACCTATGTTGACCGTAAAGGCTGCCACGACCGCATGAGTTTTCTAAGTCATCACACGAGAAGCGACCACCAGGGCATGAGGGGCTTGTTGCCCTCCATGCTCTCTTTCGTGCTGGCAGGGGTCCTGGCCGCGGGCTGCAACCAGCCCAAGGAGCACACCGCCCCCGCCATCCACGACCGCGACTCCGTGCCCATCATGACGACCTACGGCGTCAACACGCTCATCTCCGACTCCGGCGTCATCAAGTATCGCATCGTTGCCGAGCGCTGGGAGATCAACGAGAATCGCAACCCCTCGCGCTGGACCTTCGACAAGGGCATCCTGCTGACGCAGTTTGACGAGCAGAAGCGCGTGCTGGGCTACATCTCCTGCGACAGCGCCGTCTATTACGACAAACTGCGCCGCTGGGTGCTCCGCGGCCGCGTGCGCATCCGTACGGCCCAGGGCGTGGAGTATGCGAGCCAGCAGCTCTACTGGGACGAGGCCGAGCACCAGCTCTACTCCCACGTCTTCTCCCACATCAAGACGCCCGACCGCGAACTCCAGGGCAGCTACTTCCGCAGCGACGAGACCATGACGGAGTATGAGATCGGCGACGCCAAGGGCTGGGGCCTCTTCGACAAGGCCGACATGGCTCCCTCGGCAGGCCGCAGAGAGGGGACGCCGATTCCGCCGGGGCCACCTGCCGCCGCCCAGCCCGTCGCCAACGGGAGACCAACGGTTGCCGATCGTCGGCAGCCCTGAATCGAGAATCATATTTGAACCATATTGGACACCTATACCTATAATATAATAGCCATCCTGGCCACCATGGTGCTCTCGGCCTTTTTCTCGGGCATGGAGATCGCCTTCGTGGCCAGCAACCGCCTTCTGATGAAGGTCGGCAAGGACCAGAGCGGACTCTCGCAGCACTGCCTGAAAGTCTTCTACGCCAACCCCAACAGTTTTGTCTCCACCATGCTCGTGGGCAACAACATCGTGCTGGTGGTCTATGGCATTCTCTTCGCCCGCATCTTCGACGGCCTATGGCAGTTGGCCGGCATCAGCAACGACGCCACGCTCGTCATGCTCGACTCCATCTGCTCCACCCTCGTCATCCTCTTCACGGGCGAGTTTCTCCCCAAGACGCTCTTCAAGAGCAACCCCAACCGCCTCATGAGCCTCCTGGCTCCCGTGGCCTACCTCTTCTATATCGTCCTGTGGCCCATCAGCCGCTTCTCCACCCTGCTCTCGCGCCTCTTCCTGCGCCTCCTGGGCGTCAAGATGGAGGAGGGCAACAACGACGGCACGTTTACCAAGGTGGACCTCGACGACCTCGTCCAGTCCTCCATCGACAACACGCCGCAGGGGGGCGAGGTCGATGACGAGATGAAGATCTTCCAGAATGCCCTCGACTTTCCCGACCTCAAGGTCCGCGACTGCATGGTGCCGCGCACGGAGATCAATGCCGTCCCCTACGACTGCACGGCCGACGAGCTGCAGCAGAAGTTTGTCGAGAGCGGCAACTCCAAGATCCTCATCTACAAGGAGGACATCGACCACATCGTCGGCTACATCCACACCCTCGAACTCTTCCGCGCCCGCGAGAAATGGCACGACCATATCCGCCAGATGCCCTTCGTCCCCGAGACCATGGCGGCACAGAAACTCATGCAGATCTTCCTCGGACAGAAGAAGTCGATCGGCGTCGTCGTCGATGAGTTTGGCGGCACCTCGGGCATCGTCTCGCTGGAGGACATCGTCGAGGAGATCTTCGGCGACATCGAGGACGAGCACGACAACACCAACTATATCGCGAAGCAGACCGCCGACGGCGACTACATCCTCTCGGGACGCCTGGAGATCGACAAGGCCAACGAGCTCTTCAACCTCGGACTGCCCGACAGTGGCGAGTACAAGACCATCAGCGGACTGATCCTCCACGCCTACCAGAGTTTCCCCAAACTCAACGAGGTGGTGAAGGTGGGCAAGTACCACTTCAAGATCGTCAAGAAGACCATGACCAAGATCGAGGTCGTGCGCCTCCATGTGGCCGAGGAGTAGGCTCCGCGTCCAGCGTGCGGATCACACCGTGGCAAGAAAATGGTGGAGTGGCAAGCAATCGTGACAAGAAAAATAGAAAGAACGCCCTGTCAGAACCCGCATTATGGCCGATCTTGGCGGTCAAAAAGCAAAGAAACAGGGCGACAAACGCAAATTGTCGGCAATTTATTCCGTCATTTGCCAACTTTTTATTAATTTTGTACGCATTTTCCATCCTGCTATGCGCCGCGTAGCCTCTCCGGACGGTCCTCCAAGGATCCGAAAAGCGGGCGGGCAAGGAGCCGAAAGCGGGCGGGGTGGAGAGAGTAAGAGAAAAGAAATAATAAAAAATAAAGTAAAAAATGACAGCTTTAGGAAAAATCAGAAGCAAAGGCATCTTGCTGATTATCATCATCGGCTTGGGTCTATTTGCGTTCATTGCCGAGGAGGCTTTCCGTTCCTGCAATGGCATCAAAGGTCAGAACAGCCAGCAGATAGGTGAGGTCCTTGGCGAGAAAATCTACGTGCAGGACTTCCAAAAACTCCTGGATGAGTATCAGGATGCGATGAAACTGACCATGCGCACCGACAACCTCAGCGAGGACCAGCTCAACCAGCTGAAGGACCAGGTATGGCAGCAGCTCGTCTCCGAGCGCGTGATGAAGGAAGACTGCAAGAAGCTCGGTCTGACCGTCACCGAGGACGAACTCCAGAACGTCCTCAACGATGGCACGAACCAGCTGCTCACGCAGACCCCGTTCGTCAACCAGCAGACCGGCCGCTTTGACGTTTCGATCCTCAAGCAGTTTATCGACGCCTACCGCAAGGCCGAGGCCAGCAACAACAGCCAGCAGCTCGACCAGATGCGCCCCGCCTACAACTACTGGCTCTTCGTCGAGAAGAACCTCCGCACGCAGCTCCTGACCCAGAAGTATCAGTCGCTGCTGGCCAACTGCGTCCTCTCCAACAAGGTAGAGGCCAAGATGGCCTTCAACGAGGAGAACGAGGAGGCCCAGATCCAGCTGGCTTCCATCGCCTACAACACGATCAAGGACGCCGACATCAAGGTGACGGACGAGGAGCTCAAGGCGAAGTATGAGGAGCTGAAGCCCGCCTTCCGCCAGCAGCAGGAGACGCGCGACGTCAAGATGGTTGACGTCCAGGTGAAGGCCAGCGCCACCGACCGTGCCCAGCTCCAGAAGGACATGGCCGGCTATCAGAAGCAGCTCGCCGCGGCCGCCGACCCCACCCAGGTGGTGAGCAAGAGCGGTAGCATGATCCAGTACATCGGCCTCCCCGTCAGCGGCAAGGCTTTCCAGCAGTACCCCGACATCGCCTCCAAGATCGACTCCATGGCCGTCGGTACGACCGGCGTCGTGGAGAACACGAAGGACAACACCTACAATATCGTCCGCATCCTCTCTCGCACCGAGCTCCCCGACTCCGTGGAGTTCCGTCAGATCCAGGTGGGTGGCAAGACGCTGGAGGCCGCTCGCGCTTCTGCCGACAGCATCCAGAAGGCCCTCGCCGCTGGTGGCGACTTCCAGGCCATCGCCAAGCGCTACGGCCAGGACAGCACCACGACGTGGTTCACGGGTGCGATGTATGAGCAGGCCAGCACGATGAGCCAGGACAACCGTGCCTACATCGAGGCGCTGCTCAACGGTGCCGTCGGTTCCACCCAGAACATCGAGCTCACCCAGGGCAACGTCGTCATCCAGGTGCTCAACCGCAAGGCGATGAAGAGCAAGGCCGTCGCTGCCGTCATCAAGAAGGAAATCCGTTTCTCCGACAATACCTACTCCAAGGCTTACAACCGTTTCAGCCAGTTTGTCACGCAGAGCCAGGCCAGCCTGGCCGACCTGCAGAAGCACGCCACGAAGTTTGGCTACACGGTCCAGGATCTCAACGACTTCGCCACCTCCAGCCATACGGTGGGCAACGTCGGTGGTTCCGGCATCCGCGATGCCATCAAGTGGATCTTCGAGGCCAAGGAGGGACAGGTTTCCCAGCTCTTCGAGGCTGGCAAGGAGAACGACCACCTGCTGGTGCTCTGCATGACCAAGATCCATCCGCAGGGCTACCGTCCTTGGGACGACGCCCAGGTGAAGGAGATTCTCAAGCGCGAGGTGATCCGCGACAAGAAGGCCGAGATGATCATGGCCAAGCTCAAGGGCGTCAACAGCATCGCTGCTGCCCAGGCCAAGGGTGCCAAGGTCAGCACGGTCAATCAGATCACGTTTGCAGCCCCTGCCTTCATCCAGGCCACGGGAGCTGCTGAGCCCGCCCTCTCGGGTGCCGTGGCTGCCACGGCTCAGGGCAAGTTCTGCTCCGCCCCTGTCAAGGGCAACGCCGGCGTCTATGTCTTCCAGGTTGTGAAGAAGCAGATGCGTCCGGCCAAGTACAACGAGGAGCAGCAGATTCAAATGTGCCGCCAGCGTGCTATGCAGTACATGGGCAACTTCATGCAAGACCTCGTCTTCGGCGCGGGAGTGGTTGACAACCGCTACCTCTTTTTCTAATGGAATATCACACAAAAAAAGGGTTTTAAGGTAAATTATTTTAGTAACTAAGATTGTAAACGGAAGGGTCTGAGCTGTGACAGTTCGGGCCCTTTATTTTTTTCTCCCGATCTCCACAGCTTCTTAGCCCGTGCGCAAGAAAGCATTTTTTCACAGTTATTATTAGGTCATGTCGAAAAAACTTCCTACCTTCGCACCGTCTAATAAGTATGTATAACAAATTAAGTATTCTATCATGAAAAGCGAAGAAAAGACTATGACAGAAAGCGAGTTTGTAGACCTCATGCGCCAGCAAGGCTGTAACGCTGAGGAAGTGGATAACGACGACGTGGTCCTGATCCCCATTTACGATGGTATAACCGATGATCATGGTTGCATCAGTCAAGAGATGTACCGTGTCCCCAGGGCGATTGCACCCGACTGCAACTTCATCGTTCGCCTGGCGGACGACAGTTTGGCCAACTACCGCATGCACAAGGGTGACGAGTTGAGAATGCGCAAACAGGACACTGCACAGTCGGGAGAGTTCGTACTGGCCATTTACGACGGCCTGCCTACCGTCAGGGTCTATTTTGAGGACGAGGACGGCTCTAAATGGCTCGTGCCAGGCGACGAAACGCGCGATGCCATGCGCACCAATGCGGACCACTCTTGCAGCATCATCGGCGTGGCTACGGCCTGGATCAAGCAGTGCCGCGCGGTCAGTCCCGAAGACTGTGCCAAGGCGGTGAAGGCGGTCCGCTCCAGCAAGAAGTAACAGTTTCTACACTTTCCAAGGTGGCTTCGGCCACCTTTTTTTGTACCCTACCCCGCCGCTTTCCTCTCTCTTTCCCTGTCCTTTCTGTTCATCGTTCAGTCCACCCATTCTTCGTTCTATCCTCCCGCCCTTTGTGCTGTCCTCCCGCCCTTGGTGCTATCCACCCGCTCTTGGTGCTATCCGCCCCGCTCTAGGTGCTATCAACCCCGCTCTAGGTGCTATCAGCCGGGGAAAGAATCCCTCTCCAAGATTCACATCTTAGAGAGGGCGCGAACATTTATTTACCTATAATTGCTTAAAACCGTTCGTATGGTGGCTACACGGCTGCCATGCAACTCGTCACGCCGAGGGCCGTGGCGATGGCCGTGAGGATCGAGATGGCGGTCTGAATGACGAAGCGCCATACCTGTCTTTTCTTTTCATCCATGATTTTTCTTTCGTTTAAGGGTTCGACAAATGAAGTCTTTTCTCTCATTTCTTTGACAATGTTAGGACATGCTAAGAAGACAACCGACACAACTTTTACAATATTTTACAACCAAGTTGAAATTATCCAATACGCCCTGAAAGGGCAGAAGTTCCTAGCCCAGGGCATCGCCCTGGGTAATTATGAACGCCAACCTGTCGCCCTGAAAGGGCAAAAGCGTTAAAGAAGCAGGCTATAAACAATTCTTTTGCCCTTACAGGGCGTCTTGTTGATTGCTATTATCCCCAGGGCGATGCCCTGGGCTAGGAGCTTTTGGGCCTTCAGCCCGGTCTTGAACCACTTGCGAAACTTCAGTATGTTATATATA
>DLZV01000016.1 GCA_003447235.1 Prevotella sp. | reverse complement strand
AAGAAAGGGCAGGATGGGCAAAGAAAGGGGGCGGACGGAGGAAAAAGCCTCGCCTACCCTCTCCGGGGAAGGCCCAAAAGCCTGCGCCAATCCTTCGGGATGGTCTCGGGATCCGTTCGGGATGGAAAGCGGCACGCGGACAAGTGGATTTCTCATGCAAGAGAACTGACTTAGTAATCGCACGCAGATTGGGCTCAAAAGTGGGGTAAAAAATGAAGTTAACTTCGTAGCCCTATGAATATAACTTCGTAGGCCAATGAAGTTAACTTCGTAGGCCGATGAAGTTATATTCATTTTTAGGGGCAGTTAGGAGGGGGCTTCAGCGCGACCTTGCCGAGGGTTGCTGACAGCCCGAGTTGGTGATAGCTTAAGGCCGCGCTGGGTGGTAACTTATGACCACATTTAGTGACTACTTGGGATGGTCGCAAGGTGGAATAGAGTAGAAGAGTGAAATAGTGTCTTCAGCCCACCTTGCTGTCCTATTTAACGTTTAACATTTAACGTTTTTGTTTTGAGAAGGGTCGCATTCGCATCATGTCACGTTGCCACGAAGTCACGTTTCCCCTTTACGGACGGGCATTCCCACATTATAACGTTTAACATTTAACATTAGGTGACTATATACTATCTTATAGTTTTTCGTGTATGCTTCCACTCCATCGAGCAGTTTCTTAGGCATATTCTTATCGGCATGGAGATTGTCTGCCAACATTCCTGTAAACAGAGAAAGGTTCTGCTCCACGTCAGCAGGAAGCTTGGCTGCCTTCCTATAATCGGGAATATCTACCGTATGCACCAAACCAGGAGGCGAACGCATCTACGTGCAAGCTTCCTACATCATAGCCGACGATGCAACCAGAGAGCGTGAGTTTGGTAATCTCCGTGCCATCGAGGACAACTACCCGAAGTACGTTATCTCCATGACTCCTCTGCTCACAAATAATGATGATGACGGCATCACGCATCTGCATCTTCGCAAGTTCCTGACTGAAGGAATATAAATAACAGGCAAAGATTCCTTTCTTCCTCCCCATTCAGGCATTCGCCCGTCTCATAACTCTTCGTCATATCCTTTAAGATACCAATCATCTCCAGCCTCAAGCTCTCAGGCTTCAGTACGATGATATTTCTGCCATGCCACAACAGTTTCTGAAGGGAATCACGGCTGGGGCGAATGGTGAGGGTATATTCCCGATACATCGTTAACTATCTTAAGATACTTAAAAAAGTATCCTAAGATACCCTCGTACCCTTTCTTCAGTTATTTCAAATACTCTATGAGCATATTGAAGTTCTTTTTACCAAGATTATTCTCAGACAAAGACTGACTCATGTTCTTATTAACGATAAGACGTGATTGCATTTTTTCCCAAACATCAGCATCTAATAATTCCTTCCATTTTGCTGCACTTCGCATAATAACAAACACCACATCTTCTCTTTCATAAGCCAAATATCTAATTAGCTTCTTTGTTAATTCCTGAGATGGCAACACAACACCCCTTGGAAAATCCTTAAAGGAAACAGAAGTGTAAGCACAATACTGAACTATTGCAAAGTTTCGGAAGAACTCATATTCCTTTTGATGATTTATGTTGAGTCGATTAATATTATTATACCAATAATAGTCACCAATCTCATTCAACGCATCTCCATAATCTACATTACTTAAGTTTATGCTACATTTCTCTTTGTATTCTTCATGCCCCTTAACATAATATTCTTGAGGAAACAACAAGCTATCTACCTTAAATGTCAACGTATTGCACAATTCGGACATAGCACCCTCTCGCAAACGAATATCAACATTATCTTTCACCTCATCATTCACTCCCAACTTAAATCCAGGATTTAAGCTAAGAATAACGACTTTTGCCTTGAGCGGGTTACCTCTCCATGGCTCAGCAGGAGCACCAAGTACATACTTATAATCTTCCTTTGCATTTCGGTTGAACTCATTTATTACCTGTTCTTCATAAGGATTTGGATAGACTATCTTTATATCCTCATTATACCAATGAGAGCGCATATAATCCCCTTGTAGCTTAGGCCAAAGATTTTCTTTAACAATATCTGATTCTGAAACGCAGTAAAATCCTGACGGATTGACAATTCGTTTGAGTAGTTCTTCACTTGTCAAAGACTTTTTCAACGAAGCCAAACTATCCCATCTAAGATATTTCTGCGTAAAATTTACAGACTTATCGTCTTCTGTATAAGAGAATCTCAATCTAATCTCCATCATGAGAAGATCCAACACTTTCTCTAAGCTAAGCGTTTCTTTAAGATAATTAGCCATTGCAAACTGGTCATCCACATATCTATCGCTTTCAGGGTATCTAAGATGCGAAACGAAATACGCCAATGTTTGCTTGATGCTATCTTGGGCAATCTCAGGATGATTGTCTAAAAACTCACGAATATGCGATAAGATATCAAAGCCCTTGTCGGCAACATAAAGCAGATGCATCAACTTTGAGTCTGTATCCGTCTGTCCAAACTCGTGACAATAATCATCAACATAAGCCTTGATATGCCTCTCTGGTAGACTAACACGCTCGCCTGCTACTGGATAAAATGCAATTCTTCTCATAATTAATCGTTTTGATGTTACACTTTTTGCTTCAAATCTTACTACATCCACAAAGATTATCAGCATTTTCGTTTTTGCGGATTGTTAGATAACGGATTATCTAAAACTATATTGCATAGGGAACTCCTTTTTTGTATTTTATAGAAAAAAATAGTTCCGATTTATATCCATTATAAAAGACAAAAATATGGCAACTATTATTCGTCAATCATACATCGACAAGATAGAAAGACAACCATAGAACGCAATAACAAACTCATTTACAACAGGTTTCCATAATCTTCCATACCATTGAAAGTGGATGGAATAAACATACAGCGCTCTTTATCAGGTACTTATAAAATCACCAATGATATTTTTCCACTTTTTCTTTGCAAGAACGCGGTTTATATCTAATTATTTAGTAACTTTGTATCCAAAATGACAGATACGCACTTTCATAACTAACAATTTAATATTCATAAGAAATAATATTCACAAGATACATGAAACACTTCATTCTATCCTGCGCACTGTCGATGGCGGCTATAGCCACCTCCAGCGCACAACAAACTGGTAAGTTGCCCGTCTACCTCGACAACACCAAACCAGTAGAGCAACGCATCGACGATGCCATTACCCGCATGACGCTGCAAGAAAAGATTCGCATCATTCATGCACAGAGTAAGTTTTCTTCTGCAGGAGTTCCCCGTTTGGGATTTCCTGATTTCTGGACAGATGACGGTCCTCATGGTGTTCGCCCTGATGTACTGTGGGACGAATGGGAGCAGGCTGGTCAGACCAACGACTCCTGCGTTGCCTTCCCTGCCCTCACCTGCCTGGCAGCATCCTGGAACCCACAGATGAGCAGAATCTATGGAGAATCATTAGGCGAAGAGGCTTTGTATCGAGGAAAAGACATGATCTTAGGTCCTGGCGTGAACATCTATCGCACCCCATTGAACGGACGCAACTTCGAATATATGGGTGAAGATCCTTACCTGGCAAGCATCATGGTTGTACCTTATATCCAAGGATTACAGTCTAAGGGAGTATCAGCCTGCGTAAAGCATTACTGCCTCAATAACGAGGAGGAATACCGTCATCAGGTAAACGTCATCGTGAGCGACCGTGCCCTCCATGAAATCTATCTCCCAGCCTTCAAGGCTGCTGTAGAGAAAGGTAAGACTTGGGGAATCATGGGTACATACAATCTCTACAAGAACGAACACAACTGCCACAACCAGTGGACTCTGAACAAGATTCTGAAGGGCGACTGGAAATATGACGGCGTAGTGGTAAGCGACTGGGGAGGCGCACACGATACCGACCAAGCCGTGAAGAACGGGCTCGACATAGAGTTCGGCACATGGACGAACGGATTGACCATGGGTGCCAGCAATGCCTACGATAATTACTACCTTGCCGTACCATATATAAAAGGTATCCAGGAAGGTAAATACACCACCAAGGAATTGAATGAAAAGGTGCGCCGCGTATTACGCCTATTCTATCGTACCACCATGAATCCGAACCGTCCTCATGGTTTTCTCTGTTCTGACAGCCACTATGCAGCAGCCAGACAGATTGCCGAAGAAGGCATCGTACTGCTCCAGAACAAGAACCATGTGCTTCCTATCAATACCCAGAAGGCACAACGTGTTTTGGTAGTAGGAGAAAATGCCGTGAAGATGATGACCGTGGGTGGAGGCAGTTCTTCTCTCAAGGTACAGCGGGAGATTTCGCCACTCGACGGATTAAAATCTCGACTGGCAAAAGATAATGTGGAAGTGGAGTTTGCCCGAGGTTATGTAGGCGATGTAAGCGGAAATTACAATGGCGTAACTACCGGACAGAATCTGGAGGACAAACGCAGCGAGGCTGAGCTGATAGCCGAAGCCGTAGAAAAAGCCAAGCATGCTGATTACGTGGTGATGTTTGGCGGCTTGAACAAGAGCGATTATCAGGATTGCGAAGGTCACGACCGCAAACAGTTTGAATTGCCATACGCTCAAGACAAGCTCATCGAGGCTTTGGCTAAAGCCAACAAGAACTTCATCTATGTGAATATCTCAGGTAATGCTGTGGCTATGCCTTGGAAAGAAAAGGTAGCAGGCATCATTCAGGGATGGTATATCGGTAGCGAAAGCGGTGAAGCTCTGGCTTCTATCCTCACCGGCGACAAGAATCCTAGCGGCAAATTACCATTCACATGGGTAAACTCATTGCAGGAAGTGGGGGCCCACGCATTAAACACCTATCCGGGCACCTGGCGCAAGGAAGGTGGAGCCAAGACTGAGGGCAACATCATTGATGAGGAGTATAAGGAAGGCATCTACGTAGGTTACCGTTGGACTGATAAGAAAAACATCAAGCCAGCATTCGCCTTTGGACATGGATTGAGCTACACCCAGTTTGCCATCTCTAATCTCCGCTGTGACAAGAATCTGATGAATCTGAATGACTCTATCACCTTTACCGTGAATGTAAAGAACACTGGCAAACGTGCCGGTGCAGAAACCATCCAACTCTATATCCATGATGTAAAAGCTTCGGTTGATCGTCCTTACAAGGAATTGAAGGGATTCCAGAAGGTTTACCTGCAGCCGGGAGAGAGCAAGGATGTAAACATCACCATCAATAAGCAGGCACTCAGCTTCTATGATGAAACAGCTGCATCCTGGAAGGCTGAAGCAGGCAAGTTTGAGGCGCTCGTCGGAAATGCTTCCGATCAGCTGAAACTAAAAAAGGCGTTTGAACTGAAATAAAACAAAAAAGGTTCCTTTGGAGATTATCAAACTCCATCAAGGAACCTTTTATTTTTGTACCCAGTATAAGTTTGCACTAAACTTCTACCGAATATCATCTCATTCCGTTTTGCTTTACCTTTGTTTCAAATTCATCTCTTTCACAGATGGCTCCATTCTTTAGGAAGAGTTTCAGGAACGCTGCATCAAAGTAATCATATAACTCGCCGATATATTCATGATCGGTTTGCATCATATCATTAGCTTGTTCATATATAGTCTTATTTCCTTCTTTAACAGAAAAAACAATCCACATTTTCACCCTTCATCCTATGTGGGAACCCTAACGAGTTTCCTCACATCTTCCTCTGCACTTGAAATCTTCACTCCCACAACGTACCATCGTTGCTTGAAGTATCTCACGAAAGCCGGTTGCAGCACGATATCGCTCTCTGCTCCGAAACCCGAAACATACTTAAACATCAGCAGATATTGCTTATCTATCGCTGCAAGAATATCATCCAGATATTCCGTGTTGTATGGCGGCGTATCGAGCATCACCTTATTGTGAAACTTCAGCATATCACCTAACGAAGCCAGCCGCAGGAACTCAGCATCCATTCCGTCACATCGTCATTTTCCACGGGGTCACGCTTCAGATAATACCGATAGCCATCGCTCTTGTTGCATTCCACAGTAATGCCAAACTGCGACTGGATATTTTCACGATAACGATGAAAGGTACGTTTGTCCAGCTCATCCTCATCCTGATTAGCGTTGGCATCAAGCCACTCATTAGCAATCTCCTCTAAGGTAAGATGCTTACGATCCAAGAGGCCTATCAGCCAACTATAGAATTTTACACGATTGTCCATAATCTCTAAATATCTAATGAAAATTTACAAGAATATTGCATCACAATTTATTTTTCACCTTTCCAAACAAGGCACACCCTCAGGCCAATGAGGGTCATTCTCGTTTACATCAGGATAATGAATATCTCGCTGCTCTGACACGCTGCGCTCATAATTCAATTTCACATTGAGAGTGAAATCATCCATGCGGAGAATATCAGGCAAGCACCAAGGCTCATGAGTATGCAAGGCATGCATCGCATAACAGATACACAAATGGTCGTACGCCTTGTTGTGCAGATAGCCTTCCGCCCACGACGTGCCATCGTCGAGCGTATCAGTCAACTCTCTCAACGTATCCTCTTCGTTGCCGAAAAAGTCGGCAGACGCACCATTCACGATGGTATCCATCTTGCAATGTCCTGTACTGAGCAACTCATCAGTCAGATGAATCATATAGTCGAAGTCGGAACCGTAATAGTCATCATTCTCCAGATGCAAGACCGAGTCTTTGTCAGCATACTCGAATCGAAGCGTACTGTCCAAGTCGTAGCAGAAACGGTCGTCCACCTTGTAAGGCGAGCGATAGAGCGTAAGCCAAAGGTTACGGCATTGCTCGAAACACTCCAAGGTGAGTTTGTAGAGTTTGTCGTTCAACTGGCTCAATCGTTCCACCTCGGCAGCAGTAGGATGAAGCATCATCTCGTCGAGCGTCACCTCACGAAGCCCAAGCAAGTCGTCCAAGAGCTCTCGCTCCGACTCACTGAAGTTTCTGAAGAAATAGTCAGGATTGTTCACTTCCCGATTCACCACCTTCTTGACACGACGCTCCACCTCTTGCACGATGGCACGCTTATCCTCTATCGTAGACTTTTCTCTTATAAAGTCAAAAAAAATGAAGTTAGGATCAGCATTATAGCTACGGTCGTTCTCTACATCATCTATCAGTTTCATCCATTCTTCCTTCATATTTCCCTACTATTTTACCATTACACACTTCTATTATTATATCATCGCCGAAACTTCCTCCCCGTATCTTGTAGGGAGCGTTTCGCTTCAACGTCTTCTCCAAATACTCCAAGTCCTTGGATCGGAGATTAGTGAGAGCAAAATCCACCTCATTCAGTTGCGACAGCAAAGATAATGGTATGGTGTGTCAAATTGTGGCACAGGCGAGAAAATTATCTCAAAAATTTTTGTATCACCTTGTACCAATAGTCCCAAGAATAGCCTACGGAAGGATGATTCACCACAAGGACCTTTACATGCTTGCCACCAGGCATCATGTAGAATCCATTAGGCACCCAAGTGCCTTCCACTTCGATGTCATTACAATCCACCCAGTGAACATCAGAAACTTGCTCTTGGCGCCAGTGACCGCCAGGCAAATTATTCCAAAGCCTCTTGGCCCATACGATGATGTACTCGGGCTGGTACTTTTCGATAACCTCAAAGAAAGCCTTGCCTGCCTGGTGATATTGTTCGGCTGTGCCAGCCTCACGAGGACCACCCATCGCCACTTGCAGATAGTTGAAGAAGTACTTATGCTTATTTAGTCCAACTTCCTAAATTCAAAATCATTCTGGTTGCAGCATGCTTTTTTGTAGTCGAAGGCGTAGATGCGCATGTAGACTTCTTGAAGTTCTTTGGCACCGTTGTAGAATGGTGTGGTAGTATGCTGCTGAGTAGTTACCGTCACTACCATATCGGGGGTTAGTACGGTGCCATTGGAACGCTTGATGCGCTTCGGCCTGACTTGAAAAACCTTACTCATAGTCAATTCGTTATATTACTCCAATTAGTTGTGATAAGTTTTACACAACTTATTGGAGTATAATTATTACGCTTTACATTTTATTTCTTCTAACTCTTTTGCGCGTTCTTCAGAAAGTCCTAATGACTTGATTTCTCTATCCAGTAAACGACGTACGCTATTGGGAATAATACCGTTTTCGAACACCTCATCAAGGATTTCCAAATACTCTTGTTCTTCTTTTGTAAAAGAAGTTTGCGAAGCTTTGACCATAGATTCAATCTCTTGGGCACGAGCTTCTGACAATCCTAATCTTTGGCGCTTGCGGTCCAAAAATCTACGCATATGTTCATCTATCTCATTACCATCTTCTATGCAGAGCTCAACTTCACTCTTGTAAGCCAACTCTTCTTCAGAAAGATCGTCAGTATTCTGTATCATAGAAGCAGACAAAGAGTCCTTTACAATCGTTTCTAATTCTATGGCACGGGCTTCCGACAATCCGCTTTTTTGTCGCTTACGTTCCAGAAACTTACGAGAATGTTCATTTATTTCATTGTCATCTTCTAAACAGAATCTGACTTCTTCCATATATTCATCTTCTTCTGGTAAATATTCATTCTGTAAAGGAATGTTGGGATGTGCTTTGTCTTCAAAATCCTGCAAAGGTTTGAATTGCATATCTATTTCCCACTCCATCTCTTCTGTCTTACTGAATGTCTTGTCTTCTTTTTTGTCATATGAGCCACTTGCCTTTATAGACAAATACTCAACAGATCCCTTTATAGACAGCAACTCACTATTTGTAACATTTGTAGTTTCTGTAGAAGATACTCGTTCAATGTATGACAGAATATTACCTGTTAAGCGTTGCTTTACCAATGTTTGCCACGTAGGGTCTGAGTCCAACCAAACCAAGCCCTTTGGACAAAATGGTTTCTCCATAGGAGAATAGCGTTGCACAAGTTCTACACCATCTTTAGTTGAAGACGTTTCAGCTTTATTCAGAACTTTATTGCCGCTTAATCCAATATTTAGATTTTTTATGCCAAGGTTCACGGATATGTCTTTTGCCGAATCATATGTGTTCGATATATCCCTTCCTTTAATTCTTTTGAATTTTATCTCCACTGCGCCAAGACATTGTGCTAGATAACACAACTCACGGACCTTCTCCATGAATAATTGCTCTGTCGCATTTTCAAACGGAATGTATGTACCCGGCTTTAGGGGATGACCAATATATAGCGTGTTTGGTTGAGGATGCCCTACAGGAAAGTTGATGTAGTCTGGTATTCTGTTCACAGGAAATACCCATTTAACATGGTCTGAGGAGTCCTGGCAGCCAGAAATATGCTTGTCATTGTTCACTGTGAAAATAAACTTTCGTTCATTGTAATCAATGTCCAAGAAAAGCTTTTCGTTTTGCATCAAGTTTTCCATCAGTTGCCCATACTGTTCCTTAGCCTCTTTCTTTAAATCGAAATCGGTAGATTCCATTGCTGCAATAAAACAGTTGCATGCGATACGGGTATTGTCGATTTCTTGTTCTATTAATCCTTTTTCTTTGTAGAGTGAGAATCTGTAAGGATCTTTATCATCACACAAGGCTAAAGCTTCGTCATATGCTTCAATGGCATCTTGCATATAAGAGCTTTTGTTAATTGTATCGTTTTCTCCTTTGTCGTGAAGAATATGTGCAAGATAGGTATAAGACATACATTGATGATTTGCATCTGAAGCGAAATCTGATATTGCTTGTTTCGCCAACTCTTCTGCTTCGTCATACTGTCCTTCTTCAATATAGTCGTTTAGCAAATCAAATACCGTTTTTGTTTCAGTATGACCTGCCGATATCGCCATTTGAGTTAGAGCAGAAGCCAACCGTTGCGCATCGCAAATTAAACTTTGTGATTCTTCTGCGTATTTAAAAAATGCTCCAAGAGGAAGTCTGAAATACTCGTTTTCGTAATTCCAAATAAAGATAGCCATCTCGCGATATTCCACTTTGTTGATGTCGTTGAACTCGATATAATATTTGCTATCTGGCGAATCATTATCTGGAATATAAACGATTTGTTTGTCTGTTATGACCAGACCTTGATTTTTATTGCCCCAGAAAGAAGTGTCTCGTACCCATAGAATCTGTTCGTCTAGCCCTAGGTCAAAATTACTTCTTATAGAACTTTTTATCGTATCAGAAATGTCAAGCAGCAAACAATCGGTTCCGTTGTCACGATTTTTCATACCTCTGGCTGTGTCTGTTAAGATGGAAACCACTGATGCTGGTTTGGGCTTATCTGTGGTAGTCTTTTTATGTTCTATATCAGGCTCAATCGTACCTTCTTGCACGGCATTGATGATTTTTCTGACACGACTCATTTCTATGCCGTATCTCGCACGCAGTTCACCAAGCCTTTGCCATTCTGCATCGGGGATGTCGTTCCCGTATCTATTATAAGCTTTGTAAAACGCCTTTGAATAAGCTTCTTCCGAAAGTGATAATTTCATAATGCCTAATTATATTGTTTTCACAATTATTGATTTGTCTTGTCTCGCTGGATTAGATATTTTGCATATCTCAACTGCTTGTTCTTATGTCTGATTATGGCAATAGTTTCCCATATGATGATGATTAAGCCTATTCCCCAAAGAATTATGGTAAGGAAACCAATAGTATACCAAAATATGACTTTCCATTTGTTTATATCACCAGGGTCATCAACAGGGATTAAGTCTTTGTTCTCTGCATCTACCATACCTTGTTTTGCATTCACTGGCGACAATGACTTTTCCTTAATTTGAAGCTCGGAATCCTTTGCCGATGTCTCAACATTTGCGGTTGTTGTTTCTTCAGCTGGTTTATTGTCAACTACGGTTGTGACAATTGTTTCCTTTTTTTCAATCTTAGATTCATTCTTGATGGAGGTGCTATGAATTTCTGAAGCCTCCATTACGTTTCTTGACTCAGAAAGATTCTCTTTATTTTCAGCAACAGCTACGGTGTTTGCTTTTTCTTCTGTTTTTTCAACTGTAGCCGAAACACATGCTCCTGCTTTGTCAGAATTGGCCTGATTCTTCACCAATTCAAATATTTCTTGAGAACGTTTAAAACTTATTCCCAACTCTTTTTCAATGACACTCAAATGCATTAAGTCTGCATCTGGTATGTTCTCTCCATATTTATTATAGAGGACTACTATTTTATCATAGTATTGCTTTTCATTTCCTTTAATGTTCATAATATTCCTTATTTTAGTCCAACTTCTTAAATTCAAAATCATTCTGGTTGCAGCATGCTTTCTTATAATCGAAAGCATAGATGCGCATGTAGGCTTCTTGCACCTCCTTGGCTCCATTATAAAAAGGGGTGGCGGCGTGCTGCATGGTCGTTACTGTCACTACCATATCGGGAGTGAGGACAGTACCATTTGAGCGTTTAAGACGCTTAGGCTTCACTTGAAATACTCTGCTCATAAGCATTGAGTTTTTAGGTTATTACATATTGCTGCTCCTGCTTTTCAACCGAAACAGCAGACCATTTACTTTTTTATACTGATATGCAGCTTATCTTACTGCAAAGTTCATGCAAACGGGCGCAATGAAAGCTTGCTTTCAAATGGCCGAGTGCAGTAAACCATTTACTTTCAAGGGGCAAAGATTATGCAAACGAGCGCAATGAAAGCTTGCTTTCAAATGGCCGAGTGCAGCTAATCTTCTGCAAAGATGGGAAATATCTGCGAACCAAACAAGTCCATAATGGTTCACAAGCGAAAAAAGAATGGCGTGAACCCCTTCTTTCTTCACTCTCTTGTAAGTTAGGCTCTGGTAAAACCCGTAGAAAAGAAAATTCGAAAGAGGAATCCACACCATATGATGGTGCAGACTCGCTCAAACAAATTCACGTTCTTTCTACGTTTCAATTTACCAGATTTCAACCTACAGAACTGAATAGCTTGCTCGTGTCCACAAGATTATCTTGTTTCTCTGCATCATAGCGACTTCAAGCGAGGACTTTCACCTGCCCTGTCACTAATCCAATAGCAAATTTAGTAAGAATCTGAAGAACCACCAAACTTTAAACAAGAAATCTTCTGGATTCCTCTTATATTTTACTTTTTAAGGACTCTTATCCCCATTTCTTCCTGCATTCATACCTTAATAAATATAGTTATTGTCATTTCATGCGGCAAAAGTACTATCCAGATGTGACAAAAACTGACATAGCGAGAACAAAATTCACTTATAAAAGATAACAATATGGCAACTATCATTCATAAATCCTATATCGACAAGATAGAAAGGTATCTTGGCAAGGAGACCATCATCGTATTGGTAGGTCAACGTCGTGTAGGTAAAAGCTGCATGATGAAGATGATCCGCGGCCGTAAAATACAATTACCCTATCTTTGCAACCGCGAGAGTTGTTTGAACTATTATGAAAAGTAAAGCAGGCAGAAGTAGTCTGACTTTCGCTAAATCGTTACCATAAATAAACCAGTCGAAACAACTACGCTGATTATTAAACTGATACAACTTTTTTGATTATCTTATACAAAGATAGTGCAAACGAGCGCAATGAGAGCTTGCTCTCAAATTGCCGAGTGCAGCCTATCTTATACAAAGATAGTGCAATGAGGAGGCGAATGCAAATCTATTCACAACCACTCACAATCTTCTCGTATTCCATTCACAATCTTTCACGGTCCGCAGAGAGGGGGCGGCAGTTTTCCGCCCCTCTCAAATAGTATTGACCCAAACAAGACGATTGGCATCTTGCGAGCTTAGGAACGAAAAAAATCCATCCTAAGTAATGATCGCGCACGAAGGTAAGTAAGGTTCGCGCACAAAGGTAAGTAAGGATCGCGCAGGAAGGTAAGCAAGGATCTTATTTGCCCAAGAGGATAAAGTTGGCGATATCGTCCATCACCTCCTCGGCAACATGGCCTGGCGTACGATACTCCTCGGGCATGCTTGCTCCCTCGCCCGACATAAACAAGTGGTTGAGCGACGGATAGGACTTCATCACCACTCCCTGGCGATTGCCCACAGCCTCGCGCCACGCCCAATAGTCGTCCATCGTCACTTGATAGTCGCGCTCACCCTGAAGGATCAGCATCGGCAGATTCAGACTCTGTGCTGTGGCTGTATCCGAATAGCGAGCATCCAGATCGAGGTAGCTATCAGGAATATCCGCCAATGCGATTTCTGTCAACTTGCGTATTTCTTCCGCCGAGCGTCCAAGATAGGCGAGCTGGCGTTCCATCGTCGGGTGCAACTTGCCTGTGGGAGCGGCAAGCAGGACGAGACCTGCCACAGCACCACTCCGCTCTGCGATACGCGGAGCCAACATGCCGCCCAAACTATGACCGACGATATAGATGCGGGAAGGATCGAGCGCCATAGTTTGAGCCAAGGAGTCTTTCACGAGACGGATGGCCGAGATGGCATCATCGACCGTCTCGTCGTCGTAGGTAAATCCAGCCGTTGCATTCGCAAAAAACTGCGGACAAACGAAAGTGCGCTTATCATAGCGCAGGACGGCGACTCCACGACGCGATAAACCCTCGGCCAAATCGCGGAAAGGAGCATTCGGGCCCATAGACTCATCCATATTGGAAGGACCGCTACCGTGGACTAGAATAACGACCGGCACCCGATCCTTGACCGACGAGGCCGACGGCATAGTGAGGCGGGCTGGCAATTGGATCGTGTCGGAGACATAGATATGATGGGCCGACTCCGTCTCGGTAAGCAGCGCCTTCTCATCGGTAAAAGTAAAGCCCAAAAGACTTCCCGACGGGTCGAAAACAACATTAAGAGTAGCTGAATGGCGCGGGAAAGTAATCTTGCGGGAATAAATCTCGCATCCCGCCATCTGCTGTATTTCCCACATCGAAGCCTCAACGGGGTCTCCCAGCCGCTCCTCCATCGCACGAAGCTGGGCAGCGAACTGATCGGAAGAGAGATAAGGCGAGAAGACATCCTCCCCCTGCTTGTAGATACTATCCGGCTGATGCTGGACGTAAAACTGGTATATACGCTCTGGCTTGGCGTATGCCTGCCGCATGGCATCGGCAAAACGCGACTGGGCCGAGACCGAGAGCGCAAGGCCCGTGAGGGAGAACAGACAGGCTGCTCGCTTCAAAAGATTCGTTGCATTCATATTTTAAAAAACACGATAGAGGTTATATTGACACCAAAGTAATTATTAATATCTATACCATTATATATAGGGATACGGGCAAAGCCAAGACTACCTCGGCGAACGGGGACGTATCTCCGCATTGAGGTAATAACTACCCGACAGAGCCCTTCCCTTCCACTTGCCGTCGGTCGTAGGAGTGAAGTTCATGACGAAATCGCTACCGTTGGCTTTGCCACGAATGATCATTTTCTCCTCCGTGAAACGGACATACATCTTGAGTTTCGTATCATAGTGGATGTTATGATAATAGCAGACGCCAGGAAAATAGTTGTCATCCATCTCAAACTTCAGCATGATAGGGTAAGAGCCCTTAGTATCGCTGAAAGACCCATCAAAATAGACATCACGATTTTCCGTCATGTCTTTTTGATTACGCCCCAATCCTCACAAAGGACCCATTGGCTGGATCGGGCAGACGTCCCGCTACCTCCCCAACAGCAGGCGGTAGGCGTTCTGCTTGACCTTGTTCATCAAAGGCGCGGGATAGTCGGGGTGGCGAGTTATCCAGTCGCTGACGAGGGCACGCGCCTCCTCGCTCCGATGGTGGGAGAGAAGCGCTGCCAACCAGTCGCCAGGGAAGAAGATGGCGCTGGTGCGCTGAACCTCCTCCAAGGCATCGAGGGCAGGGAGAAGGAAGCGGTTGTTGTGGGGCTCGCTGATGGGATCGTTGAGGAGTGAGAGCAGTTGAGCTGCCCAGGGCTCGACACGCCGATTCTCGACCAAGAGCAACGAGGCAAAGAGCGAATCCTGCACCGCGGGAGTGGTATCGCAGCCACGCGAGACAAAGTCGAACTCCGCCCGCGCATCGTCGGTAGCGAGGCGAGCACGCTGACGAGACAAGATCTCCTGGCGCTTGGAGGGCAGGTACTGGGCCAGATGATAGGCCGCCCTCATCCAGTCGTTGACCGTCAGGAGTGGATTGTCGCCCTGCTGCCACTCCACGAACATCGAGTCAAGGACAGCCTCGGACTGTGCCGACGTGGAGAGGTAGCGCAACGAACTGGTACGGACACCACGCAGGGAGTGGTGGCGGGAAAGATCAAGGAGCTTGCACTCCCCCACCCCACGGTCGGAGGCATAGGGAAGGACTGACGTGGCATAGCCGACGAGCGATGTAGCCACCAAGGGATTGTCCTCCCGCTCCACGGCCCGCAACATCGTCTGGACAAGACTATCGGCAGCGATCCGCCCATGGAGATAATTCTCATAGAGCGTCATGGCCGCACGGAAACGATCCACCTCGCTCATGCCTCCCTGAGAAAGACGCTGCTGAAGACTGGCGATCTGGGGCACAGCGAGCAGTTGGATGCCATAAGCCTCGAGCGCGATACCCGCCTGCTTCACCCATTGGCGGTCGAAGTCGGCAATGCCCGCCTGGGGAGCCTCCTTGCCCAAGATGTCGATGAGGTCGTCCCATGTGGCGTTGCCATAGCTGAAGCGGGACAGATACTCACGCAAGCCGCGCTGCAAAGCCTCTGCTCCCATGCGCTCTTCGAGTTGCTGTATCATGATGGGAGCTTTGTGGTAGATGATATGGCCGTAGAGCAGGCCGGCATTCTTCAGATTGTCGAGCTGCTGCTGGATGGGGTGCGTGCCCTCCGTGCGGTCGATGGAAAGGGCAAGGGGGTAGTGGTCCTTGAGGAAATTGAGCTCGTGGTTGACATGTGGAAACTGGTCGGCAGCCATCTTCGAGGCCATGAAGTTGGCGAAGACCTCCTTTGTCCACACATCGTCAAACCAGCGCATCGTCACCAGATCGCCAAACCACATGTGGGCCGTCTCGTGAGAGATGAGCTGGAAGCGACGCAACTCGTCGTCCTCGGTCGGCTGGGCACCCAGGAAGATGGTACGGGCGTTGAACTGTATCGCCCCAGGATGCTCCATGCCACCAAACTGATAGCCAGGGAGAACGACAAAGTCGTATTTGGAGAAGGGATAGGCAATGCCGGTATAGTTCTCCAGCCAGCGGATAGACCATGCGGCCTCAGCAAAGCACTTGTCGAGTTGCTTCACCTTCTCGGGATCGGTCTCTCGATAGAGTGCGTTCATTGTCCGGCCGTCGATGGTGGCCGTTTTGCGCTGAAACTTACCCGCGGCAAAGGAGAAAAGGTAGGTGGGGATAGGATGCTTGGGATCGGCACTCGTGACATAGTCCCACCCCTCGGGGAGGGTGAGCTGGAGCGAGAAAAGAGCCTTGAGGTCGGGCTGGTCGAAACAGGGGAAGACGCTACGCGCATTGGCTGGGACAAAGAGCGTATAGAGATAGTCGTCATGGCGGTTGAGGGAGGCGTCGCTACTCGCAAACTCCAGTTCAACACGGTTGGCACCCTTGCGAAGCAGACGTTTCGGGATGACAATATGTTCCTGCTCCACCCGCGCTTTCGGGAAGCTACGCCCATTGACGGAAGGCGGCCCCGTGAGCGACCCAGTAAAGTCGAGGACGAGGTCGCCCTTGCCAGCCCAATGGAAAAGGACCGTAGCCTTGCCGGTCACCCTCTGTGCTCGCTCGGCAGGGATGTGGAGGCAAAGCAGATAACTGACATTCGTGATTTCGCGACTGCGCTGCTGGGCAAGCGCATGGGGGACGCCGTCGTCAATGGCCCACGAAGCCAAGGTCGTGAGCAACAGGGTGAAAAGGGATACGATTTTTTTCATGCCACAAATTTACGAAAGATTCCTTGTTAAGATTCAATAATAGGCAAAATGCTTGGTTAAATTACTTTAAATGGATGCAACAACTGGCGGTTTTCATCGTCTTAGTCATAACTTTGCATAAGTTAGGCTGCACTCGGCAATTTGAGAGCAAGACTCTCATCACGCCCCGCCGCCATCTTCGTCAGAGAGCATCTATTATTAAGAACAAATACAAAAGACAATAAGAATTATGAAGAAGAGAACTTTATTTTCTGCCCTGGCCATCGGTTGCCTCGTGCTGTCGGGTTGTGCCAGCAAGAAGGATTTGGAGAACTGTCAGAACGAGAATCGTCAACTGACGAGTGAGTATCAGAGTGCGAAGGAGACCATCGCGGCCAACAACGCACGCATCAAGAGCTTGGAGGACCAGCTCGCACAGGCCAAAGCAAGTGCGGCTGCTCTGCAGGGAAGTCTTGACCGAAGCCTCAACAACGCGGACAAGAACAACGTGAACATCTCGAAGCTCGTCGATCAGATCAACGAGTCTAACCAATACATCCGCCACCTAGTGGAGGTGAAGACGAAGAGCGACTCGCTCAACATGGTGCTGACCAACAACCTGACGCGCTCGCTGTCTCGCGAGGAGCTGAAGGAGGTCGATGTGCAGGTGCTCAAGGGTGTGGTCTATATCTCGCTGGCTGACAACATGCTCTACAAGAGCGGTAGCTACGAGGTGAACGAGCGCGCCGAGCAGACGCTGAGCAAGATCGCCAAGATCATCATGGACTACAGAGACTATGACGTGCTGATCGAGGGTAATACGGACAACGTGCCCATCAACACGGCCAACGAGAAGATGCGCAACATCCGCAACAACTGGGACCTCTCGGCCTTGCGTGCCACGAGTGTAGCCCTCTACCTGCAGGAGCATTTCGGTGTTGATCCGAAGCGTCTCACGGCTGGTGGACGTGGTGAGTGGAACCCGCTTGCTGGCAACGACACGGAGCTGGGCAAGCAGCGCAACCGCCGCACGCAGATCATCATCACGCCGAAGCTCGACCAGTTTATGGACCTCATCGACAAGGCTCCGGAGGAGTAAGCAACTTGTCGGCAAGTCGATCGTCGATTTGCAATATAGTATAAGGAAATCCCCACCTGCAGGCTCTGCCAAGCAGGTGGGGATTTTTTCGTATGGGTATGGGAACAACTGGCAATACTGCCTTAAGCGATTAGGCGTCCTTGATCCAGCCCACAACAAGGGCACCAATGACCAAGGCGACGCCCGCCACTATCATCATGTGGGCCTGGACGGAACCCACGAGGGCAAGGATGACACCACCAAGGGCGGCAGCAATAATCTGGGGCACGCAGATCGTGCCATTGAAGAGGCCGAGGTAGGCCCCCATGTGGCCGTAGCCCTGGAGGGCATTGGTGACAAAGGTGAAGGGCATGGCGAGCATGGCGGCCCAGGCACAACCAATCAGGAGGAAAGGCACGAACATCAGGTACTTGTCCATCACGAAGGCGGCCATCACGAAGCCCACGCCTCCCAGCAGCAGACTCAGACTATAGGCCAGTTTGCGACGACGAATCTGCGGCAGCACCATGGCCCATATCACCGAACCGATCGCCTGAACGGCAAAGAGCATTCCCACCCAGTTGCCTGCCTCCTGGTAGCCCGAGGTGGCGGTAGCATCGGCAGAGAACATATCGACGCCCCAGCAGTTGGCCGCTACCGTGCCGTTGGTGTAGGTCCACATATACATAAAGGCAAACCAGCAGAAGAACTGCACGAGGCCGACCTTCCAGAACGTGGCGGGCGCATGACGCAGGAGCGTCAGCCAGTCGCCCTTACCCGCTTCTTCCTGCTCCACGGAACTATTGGTGCCGTTGTACTCAGCATACTCTGCGGGTGTCCACTCCTTGACCCTCGCGGTAGTATAGATGACGCAGAGAATCAGGATGGCCGCACCAATATAGAACGACCAGATCACAGAATCGGGGACGACACCCGAGGGCGCGGTATTGGCAATGCCCAAGGCGGTGAAGAAGAACGGGAAGACATAGCCGACGAGTGATCCCGCATTGCAAAGAAAACTCTGTATGCTATAGGCCAGGGCCTTCTGCTTCTCGTTGACCATGTCGCCGACGAGCATCTTAAACGGCTGCATGGCCATATTGATGCTCGTGTCGAGAAACATCAACGTGACGAGGCCGAAGACCATGGCTGCGGAGACCGCCATGCCGAAGCTGCCCGCATTGGGGAGGAGACACATGACGAGTACCGCCACGGCCGCGCCGACAAAGAGATAGGGGATGCGACGGCCAAAGCGCGTCCAGGTGCGGTCGCTGCAAGATCCGACGATAGGCTGGACAAGGATGCCCATCAGGGGCGGGAGGATCCAGAAATAGCTCAGCGAGTGGGGATCGGCACCAAGCGTGGCAAAAATACGCGCGATATTCGCGCTCTGCAGGGCGTAGGCTATCTGTACGCCAAAGAATCCGAAGCTGAGATCCCACAGCTTCCGAAAACTCAAATCGGGTTTCTGTTTCATGTATGTTTCAGTTATTGTTGTCGGTTGTTGTTGTCTTTTGGCAGGGGCGGACCGGCTATCGTGTCGTGCCTCTCAGGACGAGACGGGTACGAATGACACGTCGCTCGACCTTGTCCTTGGGAATGGTGCCCTCCACCTGTCCTATGAGGATGCGGGCAGCCTCCTCGCCCACGGACCGGCCTCGCTGCTCGACGGTCGTGAGCATCGGATCGCAGGCGATGGCACGCTCGCCATTGGTGAACCCGCAGATCGACAGGTCCTCGGGCACACGGTAGCCCATCCGCTTGGCCGTATAGAGGATGCCGATGGCCGTATCGTCGTTGGTGGCGAAGAACGCGTCGGGTATCTGCTCGCGGGAGAGGACGTCGGGGGTGATACACTCCGCCTGTTCGCGGTTGTCGCACATGAACAACAGGTCGTCGCCAGCCGGCAAGCCGTTGCGCACCAAGGCGTCATGCCACCCGTTATAGCGATTTTTGGAAATCTCCAGGTTCATCGGCGAACTATAGTAGGCGATGCGACGACAGCCCGTCTTGATCAGATGGCTAACGGCAGTAAACGCCCCCATGTAGTCGTCTACCACCACGCGCGACGCGTCCACGCCCGTACAGATACGGTCGTAGAAGACCACGGGGATGCCATGGCTCATGAGTTCCGTGAAGTGGTCATAGCGCTTCGTGTCCTTGGCCTGGGAGATGATGATGCCGCAGGCGCGGTTCTCATAGAAGGACTGGCAGATCTCTACCTCGCGGTCGTAGCGCTCGTTGCTCGTGGCGACCAGGATGCGGTAGCCCCATTCCCAGGCCGTCTCCTCGATGCCCGTGAGGACGGAGGCGAAATAGTAGTGGACAAACTCGGGGATGATGACGCCGATGAGCTTGGGTGCTTCCGTGCGGCTCTTGCGTAGCGACTCTGCCAACGGATTGGGAGAGAAATGATGTTCGCGCGCAAACCTTTGGATAGCCTCTCGCTTCTCAGGACTGATGCAGGGATTATCCTTCAGCGCACGGGAAATGGTCGATACCGAGACCCCCAAGGCCTCGGCCATATCCTTCATCGTCAGTATGGGCTGCTCTTTCATGTTTTGAGTGTAATGGCAGACTATTGTCTGTTTTTATGTTGCAAAAATACGATTATACTATCATTTATTGATTTCTATCAAGGATATAACTTGACGATTGTCAATGCAAACCTTTGCACATTATAACAAACGATTTTTCGTAAAAAATAGTATTTGATAACACTCAAAACCCTAATTTTGCATGTAGAAATCCCCCACGGAAGGTATGAAGGTCATTTTTAAAGGCAATCATTACATTTATAAATAACTAACAAAAAAGCAAAAAGATGAAGCAGGTTAAACCCAAATTCCCTGCGAGAATGCTGGCCCTAGCAGCGGGCTTAGCTCTCTCAGTAGGTGCTTTCGCCCAAAGTACGGTGAAAGGCTCCGTGAAAGATGCTTCCGGCGAGCCGATTATCGGCGCGAGCGTGCTGATCAACGGAACGAGCAATGGTACCGTGACCGACTTGGACGGTAACTTCTCGCTCAGCGTGCAACCCGGACAGACCTTGACCATCTCCTACATCGGCTACAAGAAGCAGCAAGTAACGGCGCAGGACAACATGGTCATCACCATGCAGGATGACGCGGCCCAGTCGCTCAACGAGGTGGTCGTCATCGGCTACGGCGTGGTCAAGAAGAAGGACCTGACTGGATCTGTCGCCGCCTTGAAACCAGACGGCAAGAACAAGGGTGTTGTGGTCAACGCCCAGGACTTGCTCGTGGGTAAGGTGGCCGGTGTGGCTATCACCAGCGAGGGTGGTACGCCGGGTGCCAAGTCCAACGTCCGCATCCGTGGCGGCTCGTCCCTCAACGCCAGCAACGATCCGTTGATCGTCATCGACAACGTGCCTATCGACAACAATGGTGTGAAAGGTGTGGCCAACATCCTCTCGGCCATCAACCCGCAGGACATCGAGTCCTTCAACGTGCTGAAAGACGCTTCGGCCACCGCCATCTATGGTAGCCGCGGTTCCAATGGTGTCATCATCATCACGACAAAGAAGGGCCACGCGGGCGACGTGAAGGTATCGTACAACGGTAGCGTGACGCTCGGCTGGAAGAAGAAGACCATCGACGTGCTCGACGCAGCCGGATTCCGCGACCTCATCCGCAGCAAGTGGGGCGAGGACAGCGACCCCTACCGTGCCCTGGGTACGGCAGACACCGACTGGCAGGACCTGATCTATCAGACGTCCATCAGCCATGACCACAACCTGACAGTCAGCGGCGCAGTAGGCCAGGCTCTCCCCTATCGTGTGAGCGCAGGCTTCACCGACGAGCAGGGTATCCTGAAGACCTCACGCTTCCAGCGTGCCACGGCTTCCGTCACCCTCACCCCGTCGCTCCTCAACAACCACCTCAACATCACGCTCAATGCCAAGGGCATGTACGCCAAGAACCGCTATGCCGACGGATCGGCCGTGGGCGCGGCAGTCAATATGGACCCGACCCAGAGCCCGTATGGCTACACCTCCGAGTATCACAGAAAATTCTTCGGAGACAACCTCAACCAGACGCTGAACAACTTCCACGGCTACTTCGCCTGGCCGAAGTCGGGCAACTATAGCGACCCCAACTGGATGTACACCTACAACGAGCTGGCTACGCGCAACCCGCTCTCCGTGCTCAACGAGAAGAACGACGTCGCACATAGCCGCGAGTTTATCGGCAGCGCAGACTTCGACTACAAGGTACACGGATTTGAGGATCTCCGCCTCCACGCCACGCTGGGTGCCGATATCGCAAGCGGTAAGCAGAATACAGACATCTCACCGGCCTACCAGAGCAACAACGACAGCTACTACGGCAGCCATGGATGGGAGCGCATCGTGAAGCGCAACCTCTCGCTCTCGGCCTACGCCCAGTACTATCACGACTTCAACGACGCTCACCAGCACCACATCGACATCATGGGTGGTTATGAGTACCAGCGCTTCTATCGTGGCACGGACAACAACTACTGGGGCATCTATGGTGCGGGCAACACCAAGACCGGCACCTATGTCGATCACTTTGGTCAGCCGCTCGTCGATGCCAACGGCAACGAGATCACGGGATCGCTGGCCGGACAGATTTACAATCCGTCAACGAAGGCCTATAAGACTGAGAACTACCTCGTTTCCTTCTTCGGTCGTGCCAACTGGAGCTTCATGGACCGCTACTATCTCACGGCAACCGTTCGTGACGACGGTTCCTCACGCTTCAAGGAGCACTGGGCATGGTTCCCGTCATTTGCCTTCGCTTGGAAGGCCAGCGAGGAGAACAAGCTCAAGGAGATCTCTTGGCTCTCTGACCTGAAGCTCCGCCTCGGATGGGGTATGACGGGTCAGCAGGACGTGAACAACGACTATGCCTGGATTCCGACCTATACGCGCAACCAGGGCACGGGTGCCTACTACCCCGCAGACGGCGACGGTACGCTCAATCGTCCGGACAACTATACGCCTGACCTGAAGTGGGAGACCACGACCACGTACAACATCGGTTTGGACTGGGGTATCCTTGACCAGCGCCTCACGGGTACGGTCGATTGGTATTACCGCAAGACCACCGACCTGCTCAACTACGCTCCGACACAGGCTCTCTCAGCCTTCCGCAACCAGGCTTGGCAGAACATCGGTACGCTCAGCAACACGGGTGTGGAGGTGACGTTGTCTTGGAAGGCCATCCAGACGAAAGACTGGTACTGGACCATCGACTACAACTTCACTTACAACAGAAACCGCATCGACGACCTGACGGGTGCCAGCTCCGACGGACTCCCCGTGCCTAACACGAGTATCGTGATCGGTACCGACAAGTACCTGGAGTATAACGCTGTGGGCAATCCCGCCAACTCCTTCTGGGTCTATCAGCAGGCCTACGACAAGAACGGCAAGGCTATCGAGGGTGCGATGGTCGATCGCAATGGCGATGGCAAGATCTCCAATGAGGACCGCTACTTCTACAAGTCGCCGACGCCTCCCGTCACGATGGGTCTGTCCTCCCGCCTGGAGTACAAGAACTGGGACCTCGGCTTCACTCTGCGTGCCAACATTGGCAACTATGTGTTTGACAACATCAGCCAAGTCTTCAAGAATGTCAGCCCGAACGCCCTCTGGGCTTCCAGCAACTTCATGTGCAACAAAACCGCACAGGCCGTTGCCGACGACTGGCAGACCGACGATGTCACCTCCAACCTCACCGACCGTTGGATCCACAACGCCTCGTTCCTGAAGTTGGACAACATCACCTTGGGCTATAGCTTCGCCAGCCTCTTCAAGACCAGCGGATGGCATGGTCTCTCAGGCCGCGCCTATGCCACGGCTTCCAATGTGTTCACCATCACCAACTACGACGGCATCGACCCGGAGGTGTTCAACGGTTTCGACGACAACCTCTATCCGCGTCCGTTCTCCGTCATTCTTGGTCTGAACCTCAACTTCTAACCCCTCATTAGCGATAATAACATCATGAACAAGAATATAAAGAACCTACTTTCTGCAGCAGCCGTCTCCCTCTCACTTCTGGGCATGGCTTCCTGCACGGGCGACCTGGACGTCAAGCCCATCGACCCGAACATGAACACGCAGGTCAACCCGACGGCACTCTTCAACAAGTGCTACGCCAACTTGGCCATGTCCGGCAATAGCACGGGCGACGACCAATGCGACATCGACGGTCTCGATGGCGGTACCGCAGGCTTCATCCGCCAGCTTTGGAATTCCAACGAGATGACCACCGACGAGGCCATCTGCCACTGGAGCGACGCCGGCATCCGCGAGTTCTGCTACAATACATACGACGACAGCCACCCGATGCTCAACGGCCTTTTCGCCCGTCTGACCACGGGTATCTCCTACTGCAACCAGTACATCAACGAGTGTGGCGACAAGGACGCCACCAAGACGGCCGAGGTACGCTTCCTCCGCGCCCTGGAGTACTACTTTCTGATGGACGCCTTCGGCAACGTGCCGTTTGCCACGACGCTCGAAAAGCCCGTGCGCTACACTCGTGCCGAGATGTACGCCTGGCTGGAGAAGGAGCTGCTGGAGATAGAGCCGCAGATGAGCGAGGCCAAGTCGAAGACCTCCAGCGACGCCGGCTACTACCGTGCCGACAAGGCTGCGGTATGGATGCTGCTCTCCCGCCTCTACCTCAACGCCGAGGTCTATACGGGAACTCCGCAATGGCAGAAGGCTGCCGACTACGCCCAGCGCGTGATGAAGTCTGACTACCACCTCAACCTCACGGGTGTGGGCAAGTGGAGCGCCTACCAGATGCTCTTCATGGGCGACAATGGCGAGACGAGCGCAGCCCGCGAGGGTGTGTTCCGCATCGGCCAGGATGGCGTGACGACCACGTCGTGGGCAGGCACGCTCTTCCTGATGGCTGGCGCCTATGATGGCGACATGCATGCCGACGTGACAGGCACCTACCCGCAGGCCACCAACGGCACGGGCCAGGCCTGGGGCGGCAACCGCGCACGCACGGACTTGATCAATAAGTTCTTCCCCAATGGCGACGCACCCAACGTCAGCTGCACGGAGATGCCTGCTGCCGCCATCGACGACCGCGCCATCTTCGACGGCAAGGACCGTACGCTCGACAATGGCGACGGCTATCTGAGCAGCTTCAAGGCTGGCTTTGCCGTGGCTAAGTGGAACAACTTCAAGACCGACAACTCGGTGGGCCACAACGACAACTACCCCGACACCGACTTCTTCCTCTTCCGTGTAGCCGAGGCCTACCTGACCTATGCCGAGGCCACGGCCCGTCTCAATGGCGGCACCACGACGAAGGAAGGCACGGATGCTGTCAACGCCCTTCGCGATCGTGCACATGCCGTGAAGCGCTCAGCCTACTCTCTGAGCGACCTCTGCGACGAGTGGAGCCGCGAGTTCTACTATGAGGGTCTCCGCCGCCCGACGCTCATCCGCTTCGGACGCTTTGGTGGCAACAACAACTACAACTGGAGCTACAAGGGTGGTGCCAAGGCGGGCCGCAACTTTGATGCATACCGCAACATCTTCGCCATCCCGGCAGCCCAGGTGAAAGGCGCCATCACGCAGAACCCTGGTTACTAATAGATCATCAACCGCACAGGGCGGACCGACTTCCAAGAAGCCACGCCCGCTCTGTGCAACAAAACAAAGCAATCAACGATGAAAAATATAATCAAATCAACCGCGTTGCTGCTCTGCTCCCTCGCATTCCTCACGGCCTGCGACGACGACAGGGACAACAACCCCACGATACAGACGCCGACGACTTTCGTCCTCAATACCCCGTCCTACGCCCAGGCCAATGTGGATCTGGCCACCTCGGAGTCGCTCGCCTTCAGCTGGTCGCAGCCCGACTACGGCTTCCCCGCCCTGGTTAGCTATCAGATCCAGGTTTCGCCCACCAACCGATGGACGAAGGATATCCAGGCTGGCGAGAAGGATGCCACCGACCAGGCTGTCGGCGACTACAAGACCTTCGACACGGAGTTCTCTCTCGTCAAGGGTAGCGTAGCTGCCAACGAGATGGCAAAGGCCCTGCAGGAGATTGTCCGCTACGAGCCCAACAACGTGCCCGCATCCCAGGATGTATATGTACGCGTGCGTGCTGCCTATGCTGGCGACACGATCTATTCCAACGCAGTCCAGATCAAGGTGCTGCCCTACTATGTGAAGCTGAAGGATGCCGCCATCGACGTGTGGTATCTCATTGGTGGCTGCATTGGTGATGGTGCCTGGACCAACGACAAGGGTGCTGTCGGCACCTCTGTCATGCCGCTCTACACAGAGGAGGGACAGGAGTATAACAAGACCACGGGTGTCGGCACGCTGACCTACACGGGCTACTACCCCGCAGGTGCCGAGTTTAAGATCATCCACACCATCGGCGACAACTGGGCCAACACGATCGACGTGGTCTGCGCAGGCCTCGTCTTCCGCGATGGCGGCGACGACCCAGGCAACATCTCCGTGAGCGAGTCGGGCTATTACAAGATCACCCTCGACCCCGTGAAGCGTACCTGCACCATGGAGAAGGTGGCCAACCAGACGCCGAAGACCTTTGCATCAATGTTCATCAGCGGCGCATTCAACGACTGGGCAACCACCACGTCCATGCAGCCCGTCAACACCTTTGATGGTGCGGTCAACCACGACTGGTACTTCGACCTCGACGCTACAAGCGGAAGCACGGAGGCTAAGTTCCTGGCCGATCCCGACTGGACGAACAACTGGGGTGGCAACGGCTTCCCCTATGGCTACGCCACGTCTGCTGGTGACAACATCCCCGTGAAGCCGGGCAAGTATCGCGTGCTGTTCAACGACATCACGGGTCAGTATCACTTCATCGAGACGGAAGAGTAATCTTTTATAAAGAAGATGGTGGGGAGGGTCTCCCCGAGATGCTCCCCACCCATAACCGAAAGAAGACAGAACAATGAAAAAGAGCATATTGATATTCGGATTCGCCCTGGCGCTCGCCTCTTGCGCTTCCGATAGCTATGAGGGCTGGAGCGATCCGCAGCATAGCGACCCCGAGGCATCCAAAGACGTGAAACTGGCCATCGGCAACGCGCCTGCCATCAATTTCGGCACGCTCACGGCCGACAGCGTCCAGCTGTTTGTCCCCAAGGTGACGACCACCAACACAACCGCCAGCAGCTACTATACCGTAGCTGTCAACGACGGCGAGAAGGCCAACGCCATCACCCTGCAGGCCAACGAGCAGGGACTCGTCGCCTCGACCGAGTTTAAGACGGCCATCGAGAGCCTCTATGGCAAGCGCCCCTGCGACCGTAGCGTGGCCCTCGACGTGCGTGGCTTTGCAGCCACCCCTGATGGCGTGACCATCCTCAACACGGGATCGGCTACCGTCAACGTGACCATCGTGGCCCCGTTTATCGACGAGGCATACTATCTGGTCGGCGACATGTTCACGGATGGCTGGTCCAAGGAGGGCGCTCAGGCCTTCACCCATCTGGGAGACGGCAATGTCTATGACAACCCCGAGTTCCAGATCGTCTTCAAGACCACGAGCGACAACCAGTACTGGAAGATCATCCCGAAGACCAACTACGAGGGCGACTTCTGGGCCGAGGGCGAGAAGGGCGTCGTGGGTGTCGTGACGGATGGCGACGTAGCAGCCGAGGGCAACCTGACGACCAATCAGCCCAAGGCGGGCAAGATCGAGAAGGCAGGCTACCATCGCATGACCATCAACATGATGAACTATAGCTACAAGATCGAGGATCTCAACTTTGCCGAGTATATCTATGAGATCGGCAACGAGAGCAGCTGGTCAACATCCAACCCGCTCTGGGGCGGCAACTTCGACGGCAAGTACCAGGGCTACTACTACCTCGATGGCGAGTTCAAGTTCAAGCCCAATGCCGACAACTGGGATAACGACTGGGGTCAGGATCCCAATGGCGAGGCCGGCCGACTGGTGCAGGATGGCGAAGAAAACATCAAGACTGGTGCTGGCTTCTACCAGATCAACGTCGATCTCTCGGCCATGAGCTATAGCCTGGAGAAAGTGAACTACATCTCCATCATCGGCGACTTCAACGACTGGGGTGGCGATGTCGATCTCACCTACAACAAGGAGAGTGGCGCATGGGAGGCCAACAACGTGAAGATAGGCAAGACCGGCACTCTGAAGTTCCGTATGAATCACGATTGGGACATCTCTTGGGGTGGCGCCAATGGCGACGGCAACAACTTCCAAAACCTCACCCAGAACAATGGCACCAACCTCAATGTCGAGGCTGGCACCTACGACTTCAAGCTCTACATCTCCTGCGAGGGCAAGAACCATGTCGTGATTACCAAGAAGTGACCTGCTTTTTCATACCGCAAAGGTTCATCATGAACCAAGTTCAAGAAAGGAGTCTCCCACGTGGGGCTCCTTTTTTCGTGCCCGCTTTCTTTTCCCATGGGTTGCTACGCCAATGTCTTCATGTAGCAATCATGGGATATCGAGAAGACGTAGCGCAACCGATTGCCCAATCAAAAGGCGATCGAACGAGAGCAGGACGTGCAGGATTGGACGGTAATGCTTATTTTTGCAGAAGCATAAACAAGAGCAGAAGCATAAACAAGAGCAGAAACATAAACAAGAGCAGAAACAGAAGCATAGGCTTAGGCTTAGGCAAAAACAATAGACAATCACCATCAAAACAACGATCGATATGAAGAAAAACAAGATGAAGAAGATACTCACGGCAGCATTTTGTGCGGCCATGGCGTCGCCGGCCCTTGCACAAGGGTGGCCGACGGGCTATGAGGGTGTGATGCTACAGGGCTTCTACTGGGACTCCTATAGCGACAGCCAATGGAAGAACCTGGAGAAACAAGCCCCGGAACTGGGGTCGTATTTTTCCCTGCTATGGGTGCCCCAAAGCGGAAAGTGTCTGGAGGAGCACAACGTGATGGGCTACACACCCTATTACTACTTCGACCAAAACTCCAGTTTTGGTAGCGAGGCGGAACTCCGGTCGATGATCGGGGCCATGCGCCAAAACGGGGTGGGGGTCCTGGCCGACGTGGTGGTCAACCACCACAACACGAACGGTTGGTTCTCCTTCCCCAAGGAGGAGTATCGCGGCACGACCTACCAACTCCAGTCGTCCGACATCACGTCCGACGACGACCAAGGAAAAACCGCAGCCGAAGCACAAAGGCAGGGTATCTCGCTCGGCAGCCACAAGGACGAGGGTGAAGACTGGGATGGCATGCGCGACCTCGACCACCAAAGTCCCAACGTGCAACGGGTGGTCAAGGCCTATGAGCAGTACCTCGTGGAGGATCTCGGCTATAGCGGTTTTCGCTACGACATGGTGAAGGGCTTTGGCGGGTCGCACGTGGCCGACTACAACCGCGCGGCCAACGTGGCCTATTCCGTAGGCGAGTTTTTCGACGGCAACGTCGCGAAGGTGAAGACATGGATAGACAGTACGGAGAAGCAGAGCGCGGCCTTCGACTTCCCCTTCCGCTACACGGTACGCGACGCCATCAATGGTGGCGACTGGTCGAAGCTGGCCAATACGAAGACCTTGGTGGGCGATGAGGCCTACCGACGCTATGCCGTGACGTTTGTGGAGAACCACGATACACAATACCGTAGCGCCAGCGAGCAGAACGATCCGATACGCAAGGACACGCTCGCAGCAAACGCCTATCTCCTCGCCATGCCGGGCACGCCCTGCGTCTTTCTCCCCCATTGGCAGGCCTACACCCGCGAGATCAAGTCCATGATCGACGCGCGCCATCTGGCGGGCGTGACGAGCACGAGCACCTTCGCCAGCTACCGCAGCTCGGCAGCCTACTATGGCGTGACAACCCAGGGCACGCGCGGAAAACTGCTGGCCGTGGTGGGAAGCGGCATGGCCGATCCCGACGAGTCGTTCTATGTGAAGGTGCTGAGCGGCTACCACTACGCCTACTATCTCTCGCCCGAGGTGGAGAGCGCCTGGACGGACCTGCCCTCAGGAAGCTATCATGACGGGGCCCAGAAGGCGCGCCTCACGGCCGTATCGGCCTCTAAGGACGCCCAGCTCGTCTATACCCTCGACGGTAGCGAGCCGACGCCACAGAGCACGAAGGCACAGAGCGGCACGACCCTCACGATACCTACGGGCAAGACGACCCTGAAGGTGGGTCTCCTGGTCGATGGCAAGGTGCGGGGTGTCATCACGCGCCAGTATGAGATAGGCGAGTTCCAGCCCTACGACATCACGGTCTATGTCAATGGCGATGCCGTGGCATGGACCAGCTACATCAACTTCCACTCCTGGGGCGGATCCCACACGGCAACCGACTGGCCGGGCGACCACGTCACGACCACCCAGACCGTGGGCGGCAAGAAATGGTTCTGCAAGAGCTACACGATGACCACGCCCGAAGACAACATCAATTTCGTATTCAGTATCGGCACGGCAGACAATGCCGGCCAGCAGCAGACCGTGGACATCAACAACATCCGGCACGACGCCTTTTTCGAGGTGACGGGCGAGAAGAGCGGTGGCAAATATCTGGTAAAGGACGTGACGACGACCATGGGCGTCGAGGACGTGGCGACCGACCGCCCCACCCTCTCCGACGACCACTACTACACGCTCTCAGGCCAGCGCGTGACGCCACCCCTTAGACGGGGCATCTATCTCCACAAGGGCAAAAAGATCATGGTGAAGTAACAGTAGAAAGTCATCCGAATAAAAAGCGCCAAGGTTGTTTTCAATAGAAGCAAACAACCTTGGCGCTTTTCGTGTAAGGAAATCTCTAAAGAAACATGCGGGACTTCGAGAGAGCAGGATGACGAGAAAGCAGGACGACGAGAGAGCTGGAATTCAAGAGAGCGAGACTTCTACAGAGCAGGACTTCGATAGAAGGCGACGTCAATAGAGCAGGACGAGGCCCGCGAAGGCAGCAAAGCAGATCATGCGGATGGGGTTGATCTTCATCCACATCGTACCAATAAAGGTGGCGAAGAAGAGGAAGAGGCTCACGCCAAACTGCCAGGGATTGATATCGGGCGAGGAGAAGTTTTCCACATCACAAAGCAGGAGCGTGGCGGCAGCCAGGAGGCCGACGACGGCCGGGCGAAGGCCCATGAAGACGCTCTGGACGGCTGGGGTGCGCATATACTTCATAAACATGCGGCTGATGAGGACCATCAGGATGAAACTCGGCAGGACGAGGGCAAAGGTGGCCGTGGCGCTACCGAGCACGGCCATCATCCCGTCGAAGCCCGCGTTGTGGGCCGCGGCATAGCCACAGTAGGTGGCCGAGTTGATACCGATAGGGCCTGGCGTCATTTGGGAGATGGCGACGATATTGGTAAACTCCGAGGAGGAGAGCCAATGGTGCTTCACGACCGTCTCGGCCTGGATGAGCGAGAGCATGCCGTAGCCGCCACCAAATCCGAAGAGACCTATGATGAAAAACGTGAGGAAGAGTTGTAAGAAGATCATAATTCAACGATTTTTCCGTGAGCATTTTTATTCCGTGGGCTTGACATAGCGTCCATAGACATAGCCACCCAGGCCGGCCGCCAGAATGATCATGACGGGATTGACGCCCAATTTCCATATCAGCAGGGCCGAGATGAGCGGTATCCAGCAGTTGGCCAACCCGATCCGCGCCCGTTTGGCGAGGTTGAAGGTCGGGACGGCTATCAGGGCCACCACGGCCGGACGGATGCCACGGAACATGGCTGCGATCCAGCCCACCTCCATGAAGCGATGGAAGAACATGGCGATGAGCAGAATGATGAGAAACGAGGGCAGGGCCGTACCGAGGGCCGTGCAGAACGCGCCCCGTATCTTGCGGAGCTTGTAGCCGATGAAGACGCTGATGTTGATGGCGAAGACGCCCGGACAGCTCTGCGCGATGGCGATGAGGTCGAGAAACTCCTCTTTCCCGATCCATTTGCGCTTCTCCACCACCTCCGCCTCGATGATTGGGATCATCGCATAGCCACCCCCGAGGGTGAAGGCGCCAATCTTGAAGAATGTCTTGAAACTCTCCCAATAAAATTTCATACTCTCTTGTTAGATGTATAGATAATCACTTGTCAGATTAATTGATATCCGCTCGTTAGAAGAATTGATATCGCTTGCTAGAAGAACAGATATTCCCTTGTCAGATCAATAGATATCCTCTTGTTAAAGAATTGATTAGTCCAACCCGCCCCCGAGAGGGCCGATTGGACTAACCACATATATTTTGCCATAAGATGGAGGTGACGGCACGCGGGGCCGCCTCGCCATCCTACTTCTTCTTAGCCTCCTCTACCCACTTGCGTGCGTTGACGAAGGCCTCGATCCAAGGCGTGACCTCGTCGGCACGACGATGGCGCGGATACCAGCCCTGCTGCCACGGGAAGATGGCACGCTCCAGGTGGGGCATCATGGCCAGGTGACGACCGTCGGCCGAGCAGATGCCCGCCACGTTGTAGTCGGATCCGTTGGGGTTGCCAGGATACTGAGCGTAGTTGTATTTTGCCACGACATGGTAGCGGTCCTCGGGCTCGGGGAGATAGAAGCGTCCCTCTCCGTGGGCCACCCATATGCCCAGTTTGTTGCCGCTGAGCGAGTGGAACATGACGCTATCGTTCTCAGGGATCGTGACCGAGAGGAAGGCGCTCTCAAACTTCTTCGAGTTGTTGTGGCAGAGATGGGTCTGGTGCTCATGCTCCGGGTTGATGAGGTTGAGCTCCGCCATCAACTGGCAACCGTTGCAGATGCCCAACGAGAGCGTATCCTCGCGCGCATAGAAGCGGTCGAGCGCCTCCTTGGCCTTGGGATTGTAGAGGAAGGCACCCGCCCATCCCTTGGCCGATCCCAGGACGTCGGAGTTGGAGAATCCGCCACAGAAGACGATCATATTGACCTCCTCCAGGGTCTCGCGACCACTAATGAGGTCGGTCATCATCACGTCCTTCACCTCGAAGCCTGCGAGGTAGAGGGCGTAGGCCATCTCGCGCTCGCCATTGGTGCCCTTCTCACGGATGATAGCCGCCTTGGGCGCAGCCTGACGGTCGGCATCGGTCGTGGTCTGCCAGCGGTCGGCATTGAGGCCATACTGGGCGAGCGTTCCCGTGAAGTCGGGGTTGAACTGCATCTCCACGGGCTGCTTCTTGTAGTTGGTGTAGCGCTTCTTCGCCATGCCGTTGAAGCTCTGGTCGCGGTCGAGGAGATAGGAGGTCTCGTACCAGACGTCGCGCAGGCCGTCGATATCCAGTTCCTGCTTGAAGGTGCCATCGCTAAGGCTCAGCACGCGACGCTCGGGAGTGGGCTGGGCGATGCGGGCATAGCCCACGCAGCACTCCTCCAGGAAGTCGCGCACCTCGTCGGCATGCTCGTCGCTCACCTGGATGACGACACCCGGATTCTCGGCGAAAAGCTTGCGCACCACGTCGTCGCCCTTGATGTCGTGGAGGTTGACGCGGAGACCGCCCTCCACATTGGCAAACGTCATCTCCAGCAGGGTGGTGATCAGACCACCAGCCGAGATATCGTGGCCTGCGAGGATCCAGCCGCGGTTGATGAGCTCCTGCACGGCCTCGAAGCATTGGCAGAAGTACTGCGGGTTCTTGACCGTCGGCACGTCGTCGCCAACCTTGTTGAGGCTTTGGGCAAAGGCGCTGCCGCCCAGCTCCTGCTCGCAGAAGGAGAAGTCGATATGATAGAGTCGGGAGTTTTTGTCGTTGACGAGGACGGGGGAGACCACCTTGCGGATGTCGCTCACCTCGCCACCACTTGTCACGATGACCGTGCCCGGAGAGATGATCTTCTCGCCATTGGGATACTGCTGGCTCAGGGACAGGGAGTCCTTGCCGGTCGGCACATTGACGCCGATGGCGCAGCAGAAGTCGGAGAGGGCCTTGACGGCACGATAGAGGCGCGCGTCCTCACCCTTCTGTGAGCGGCAGGGCCACATCCAGTTGGCCGAGAGGCTCAGGGAGTCCATGCCGTCGGCCAGGGGTGCCCAGACGATATTGGTCAGCGACTCGGCCACACTCAGCACGCTACCCGCCTCGGGCGAGGCCAGTCCGGCCTGGGGCGCATGGCCGAGGGCCGTGGCGATACCCTTCTCGCCACGATAGTCGAGGGCCACGACGCCACAGTCGCTCAACGGCAACTGCAGGCGACCCTGGCATTGCTGGCGGGCCACCTTGCCCGTCACGCTACGGTCCACCTTGTTGGTGAGCCAGTCCTTGCAGGCCACGGCCTCCAGCTGCAGCACACGACGGAGATACTCCTCGAGATGGGCCGCGTCATAGGCTACGGGTGCATAGTGGCGCTCGACGCTCTCGTCGCGCATGATGGTCTTGGGCGAGTGGCCGAACATCTGGGCCACGTCGAGATCGAAAGGCTTCACGCCATCGCCCTGGACGAAGGAGAAGTGGGCGTCGCCCGTGGTCTCGCCGACCACATACATCGGGGCACGCTCACGCTCGGCGATCTTCGCCACATGGGCCAGGTGCTTCTCGTCGATGAGCAGACCCATGCGCTCCTGCGACTCGTTGGCGATGATCTCCTTGGCGCTCAGCGTCTTGTCGCCGATGGGCAGCTTGGTCATGTCGATCTGGCCGCCACACTCCTCCACCAGCTCAGAGAGACAGTTGAGGTGGCCTGCCGATCCGTGGTCGTGGATGGAGACCACGGGGTTGTCGTCCTCCTCCACGAGGGCGCGCACGAGGTTGTAGGCGCGCTTCTGCATCTCGGGGTTGGCACGCTGGACGGCGTTGAGCTCGATACCATTGCTATAGCGGCCCGTATCGACCGACGATACCGATCCGCCACCCAGTCCGATGCGGTAGTTATCGCCACCGACCACGACGACCTTGTTGCCCGGCTGCGGCTCCTTCTTCAGGCAGTCGCGCTTCGTGCCGTAGCCGACACCGCCGGCGAGCATGATCACCTTGTCGTAGGCATATTTTTCGTCATTCTCCTGGTGCTCGAAGGTGAGGAGGGATCCCGTGATGAGGGGCTGGCCAAACTTGTTGCCGAAGTCGCTGGCGCCATTGGAGGCCTTGATGAGGATCTGCTCAGGCGTCTGGTAGAGCCATTGGCGCACGGGCAGGATGTCCTCCCAGTCGCGCAGGGCGGGCTCCTTGCCGTCGTCGCCCTTCAGTCGGGGATAGGCCGTCATATAGACTGCCGTGCCCGCGATGGGCCATGATCCTACGCCACCACCCATACGGTCGCGGATCTCACCGCCCGTGCCCGTGGCGGCACCATTGAAGGGCTCTACGGTCGTCGGGAAGTTGTGGGTCTCGGCCTTGAGAGAGATGACGCTCTCCACGGGCTTCACACGGAAGTAGTCGGCCGTAGATTGGTTTTTCGGGGCAAACTGCTCGATGACGGGTCCCTGGGCGAAGGCCACGTTGTCCTTGTAGGCGGAGAGGATTTTGCCCGGATTCTCGCGGGTGGTCTTCTTGATCATGTTGAAGAGCGACGACTCCATCTCCTTGCCGTCGATGACGAAGGTGCCTCCGAAGATCTTGTGGCGGCAATGCTCGGAGTTGATCTGAGCGAAACCGAAGATCTCGCTGTCCGTGAGCGGGCGTCCGTTCTCCTTCTCTATCTTGTGGAGGTAGGCGATCTCCTCGGGCGAGAGGGCGAGTCCCTCCTCCTCGTTGAACTTCTCGAGGTCGTCCACGCGCTTGATAGGCTCGGGGGCGTGGTCGATGGTGAAGATCTGCTGGTCCAGACCGTCATACATGCGCTGGAGCATGGGGTCGTGGTCGGCCTCGGGCGTATCTACGGGGAAATACTCCTCTATGCGGCTGATTCCCTTCAGGGCCATGTTCTGCGTGATCTCTACCGCGTTGGTGCTCCACGGCGTGACCATCTCGCGCCGGGGGCCTACGAAATATCCCTCCAGCTGATCATTATCTACCGGCTCGGCATCGCCGTAAAGCCAACTAAGTTCGCTTATCTCTTCTTTGGAAAGCTTGTGATCTGCCTCCGTGGCAATCACGCTCTTCGACCTTGTCCTGAAAAAAAGAATCATAATCTGTCGAGTAAATTAGGAAATAATGGTGCAAAGATAACTATAAATGCACACATGGCAAAATAATCGGCTCAGAGAATCGGCAGAAAACGCAAAAAAGCCGCATTGGGCTTCGGTCCGCACTTGCTCAATCGCTCAGAAATGATTCGCACCTGGTGGGTCGGTTCGAAATATTTTACCTTTGCATATATCGAACGAACCATACTGGGGATTGCCCACTAAAAAGCGTGTCGTGACTCCATTTATGGGCCAAGCGTGGGCAAAATGTGAGGAAGAGGGTGCGGAAAACGCGAAAAGTGATGCAAGCAGATTTTGCGGAAGAAGGCTTGATTGGCTTGTCGCATGTAGCCAAGGGAGGAGATCCAGAAAAAACAGAGGGTTGAAAATGCCAAAAGAGGGCGTCTGAAAGGGCAAAAAGCCGTATAAAGGGAAGTGGAATCATCAAACTGGAACTAACAGAAACAAGCCAACCGTCTATCTATCAGTCTTTTAGAAGATGACAGAACAGATTCGTTCCAGTTATTCCAGTTGTTCCAGTTTATTTTTCAGCGAGTGCGAAATTCCAGTCCTCCCCCTATATATATTATAACTAATTAATTATTATATAGTTATATATTATATAAGGAAAATAGGGAAAGATAGCAGTAGCATTTTTTAATTGGAACAACTGGAACAACTGGAACAATTGGAATTGGAAGATTCGCCTCAGAGGAAGAAACCCCTATGCCCCTTCTCCTCTCCAAGGCTCTCGTCGCTGGAATGCTTTCCACTCCCCTACCCAGAATTCATCCCGAAGCCATGCCGAGACCATCCCGCAGCCCTGTAGGCTGGGGACAGGACGACAGGAATGGGACGCAAGGGAGGACAAAAGCCTAAGATAAGCAAGGACAAGAGCCTGACGTAAGCAAGGACAAAAGCCTAAGGTAAGCAAGGACAAGAGCCTGGCGAAGGGAGGACAGGCCACGCTACTTACATTGGAAGTCGAGCACCTTGCGGTCTTCGAGCCAGCCCTCCAGGTGGTCGTCGATAGCCACAGGGCCGCAGCCTGTGGGGCAACCCGTATAGAAGAGGTCGCCCGTCTTGAGCGTGAAATAGCGGGAGGCATAGCTGATGAGCTCGTCGATGGTATAGAGCATATCGGCCGTGCAACCGGTCTGGACGGTCTTGCCATTGATGTCGAGGTGGAAGTGGAGGCGCTGGGGCCCGAGAAACTTCTCCTTCTCCACCCATTCTCCGAGCACGGCCGACCCGTCGAAGCCCTTGGCCAGCTCCCACGGCTGCCCCTTGGCCTTGAGCTCCTTCTGCAGTTCGCGTGCCGTGAGGTCTATGCCCACGGTATAGGCGTCGTAGTAGCGATGGGCAAACTCCAGGGGGATGCACTTGCCCAAACGGCAGATACGCACGACCACCTCCGTCTCATACTCGATGCGCCCCATGTCGTCGGGAATGAAGAAGGGTTTGCCATTCTTCAGCACAGCCGAGTCGGACTTCATAAACAATACTGGGCGCTCGGGCTTCACGGCCGCGCCATGGAGCGCCAGGTTGTGCTCCAGATAATTCATGCCTACTGCAAGTATCTTCATCTCTTTTCTTTGCTTTGGTTGTTCTACTTCTCTACGTTCTGTCCTATGAGAGCTCTGACGGCCTCCAGGGAAAGGTCGGTGAGGGAGGCTATCTGATCCAGCGACATGCCCTTCGAAAGCATCAGACGGACCATCTCCGCCCGCGCTTCCTCGCGGCCCTCCTGACGCCCCTCCTGACGTCCTTCTTGACGTCCTTCTTGACGTCCTTCCTCGAGTCCCACGGCACGACCTTTGGCAAAGCCCTTCTCGCGACTGATCTTGTTGGAGTCGATAAAGAGGAGGCGCTCAGCCCCCACCTTGTCCCAAAAGTCGTCGTAGGCGAGCAGTTCGCTCTTGGTCATGGCTGCCTCCTCCACGGTCTCCAGCGCCTTGCTGGTCTCGGGGTTGTCGAGCAGATCCTGAGGCACGACGGTAGTATCCTCGTCGATCTGGGTGAGAAACTTAAGCCACAAGACGGCCATTTTTTTCTCCATGATAGTCTGCGGCTTAAACTTCGGCAGCTCGATAAACGTGAAATGGAGGCCCTTGATCAACTTGTCGTCGTGGAGATCGTGGACGATATTGTAGTTGTGGATGAACTCGTCGGGGTAGTCCTTCATAAATACCTCGTTGACCAAATTGAGGGAATAGACGGGCTGCAGCAACTCGTACCTGCGTCGCTTGTCGAGCTGGCGGACAAAGGCCTTGGAAGCATTGAAGAGCACACGCTGCTGGAAGGCTGGCGTCCAAAGCATCTGCATCTCCACCAGGAATTGACGTCCCATGATGTCTTTGCACCTTACGTCCACGATACTATTCTTGCCCACATAGTTGTCGGGAACCAGTTCGGGCGAGAGATACTCCACCTCCTCCACCAGCTCGTCTTCCTTGAGCGGCAGCAGGGCGTTGAGCAAGCTGATGAGCAAATCCTCATGCTCGCCAAATATCTTCTTGAAGGTCAAATCGGCCTTGGGATCGAGATACTTTTTCATGCGTTGTACGTCTTGTTTTGATGAGTTCACCTGCAAACTTACGACATTTTCCTCACAAAACCAAAGAATACGAGGAAATCTTCCTGGCGTCATAGAGAGCCATACGGCATCCAACGCATTGACCGAAGCAATCTTTTTTGCGGGGCAAAGCACGCATAATGTGAGCCTAAGGAGAGGAAATAGACGCAGAGAGGGAAGGTCACAACAGGAAAGAGTGCATAGGAGCAGTACTACCGGTAGTCCCCAAACAACTATCTATCAACAACTTACCCAACAAGAAAAAATGACACATCATTGGAGCATTACAATAAGAAAAAGAAGGGTACTTCATCCTTCGCCTTCCCAACCTTTCTTCTCAGATTGTTTACTAATTATATTCTTTATTATAATATATAATATATATAGATAAGAAAGATATGAAAGGAGAGGGGGAGCGAAGTGGGAGAGGCTTTTTTTTAATTGTAATGCTGTAATGGTGTAATGATCCTCCTTACAGGTGGGGCTTCCCCTGATGGCCCTCTACGGTCGGACGACGACCTTTCGGTCTGACGCCACGACCAGCCCGTGGGGGTGTTTGCCAGCCAGCTGCTTGCCGTCAGGAGACCATAAGGCGGGGCGGACGGCACGAGGACGGGAGGCCACACGATCCAGGGCAGAGGAGGAGAGGAAGGCAGCCATGCGACTGAGGGCAGGCGTGGCGCGCCCCGTGCGGTTGTCGAAGAGCGGGGCATTGTACCAACGGTCCGTGACAGGCGAGGAGGAGCTGACACCCCGCTCGTTGGCCTCCATAAACCACCAGAAGAGGCCCGTGACGGCCTCGTGGCAACGGAGCATAGTCACCAAGTCGTCGACAAACTGGCGTTGGCCCTCTGCCGAGTAAGGCCATGTGGACGTGGCGTCATAGGTGGTGCCCGGTACGGCCCAGGCGTAGGGATAGCCCGTCTCGACGACCATCACCTCCTTGTCCGAGGCCTCCGACTCCAGCAGACGGATGGCCCCTTCGAGTTCGGAGAGCGCACCATGAAAGTAGGGATAGTAGCTCAGTCCGAGGATGTCGTAGTCGATCTGATACTCCTTAGCGCGCGCCACAAAATAGGAGAGCGCGGCATAGTGGGCGTTGTCCTGCTGCTGCGAGACCGAGACGCGCTCGGTATGGAGGATGATGCGCGCCTCGGGACACTCCTCGCGGCAAACCTCCGTGGCGCGCCTCAGCAGACTGGCAAAGCGCTGCCAGTTGGCCTTTGGCGCATCGGGATAACAAGCCTTGGCGTAGCCCTCCGACGCCGCTCCCCACAACATGCCGTAGCTGATCTCGTTGCCCATCTGGATGAGGTCGGGCGTGGCCCCCTCGGCCTTCAGGCGGCGCAGCACCCGGCGCGTATATTGCGCCAGCGAGTCGGCCAGAGTCTCGTCGTCGAGGCCCTGCCATGCCCGTGGCGTCCATTGCTTGGCAGGGTCGGCCCAGGAGTCGCTATAGTGGAAGTCGAGCAGGAGACGCAGGCCCGCCTGCTTGACGCGCTTGGCCAAGGGCACGATATAGTCCAGGTCTTGGCACACGCCCTGCCCCTTGTCCTCTGCCGAGGCATGGGCGGGCTGGACGAAGAGGCGAAGGCGCATGGCGTTCATGCCCTTGCTGGTGAAGAAGGCCAAGGGGTCGTCGATGGGCGCACCCGCCTCGTCATAGTATTCTGCCCCCTTGGCCTCGTAGGAGGGAAGCAAGGAGATATCGCCCCCGACATAGCGCTGGGCCATGGTGGCGACCGTAGAACCCAGCAGGAGGGCCAGAAGAAAGATCCTTTTCGTCATAAGAACCAATTTTTTATATTATCATTCCACATAGAACCGACTTGCCCCGACCCTGGGGGCCGAGGCAAGTCTCTATGGATGCTATCAGAACGTCAGGATCAGGGCCTGGCGAGCCGTCAGGGGCACGTTGCGCGTGAGGTCGATGGTGGCGCCCGTCGTCACGTCCTGGGCCGTGGCATGGCTGCCAATGACCTCGGCATAGCGACGCACGTCGAGCTCATTGTCCGAGCGGCGTCCGTTGAGGACCGTCATCACGGTCTTGCCCTTCCATTGGCGGCAGAGGACATAGACGCCCTTGTAGGGGATGAACTGCTTCTGCGTGCCCTGCGTGACGGCTTCGCAGCCCTGACGCCAATGGAGCACGCGGCTCAGCCAGGAGAACATCCCCTGCTCGGCCTCATCGCGGCCCGAGGCCGTGAAGCAGTCGTGGGTGTCGCCAGGGAAGCCGCCAGGGAAGTCGCGACGCACATAGCCGTCCGTCACCTGCTTCGTGCCGTTGAGGAGCACCTCCGTGCCATAGTAGAGCTGCGGGATGCGGTTCATCGTCAGCAGCAGGGCGAGCGCCTGCTTGAGGGCCGTGGTGTCGCGTCCCTCGCCCAGGAAGCGGTCGGTATCGTGGTTTTCGATGAAGGCGAGCACGCTCGACGGATTGGCGTAGAGATAGTCGTAGCAGAGGACGTTGTAGATGCGGTTGAAGCCCTTCCACCAGTCGTCGGTCTCCTCGTCGCGAGCCTGCGTGAGGCGGTCGAAGAAGGCGAAGTCCATGACCGTCTTGAGATAGCTATTCTCCGTGCTGAGGCGCGAGTCCTTCTGCCAGGCCGCGGTATAGGCCGGCTCCGTCACCCAGGTCTCGCCCACGCTATTGAAGTAGGGATACTCCGTGTCGATGGCCTTCATCCAGGCCGCCATGGCCTTGCGGTCGGCATAGGGATAGGTGTCCATGCGGATGCCGTCGATGGAGGCCGTCTCGATCCACCAGATACTGTTCTGGACGAGGTAGCGCATGACGTGGGGGTTGCGCTGGTTGAGGTCGGGCATGGAGGCGACAAACCATCCGTCGGTAGTCTCCTCGCGGTCGACGTCGGCGGCGTAGGGGTCGAGGACGGGCGTGAGCTTATAGCTGGTCTGGAGGCCATAGCCGGGATGGTTGAACCAGTCGCGGGACGGGCTGTCCTGCTGCCAGGGATGGTAACTGCTGCAATGGTTGAAGATCATGTCCATGACGACCTTCAGTCCGCGCTCGTGGCAGTCGCGGATCAAGGCGCAATAGTCGGCATTGGTGCCAAAGCGTGGATCGACGCGGTAGTAGTCGGTCGTGGCATAGCCGTGGTAGGAACTCGACTTCTGCTCGAAGGAGGGCGCGTCGTTTTCGAGGATGGGCGTAAACCACAGGGCCGTGACGCCCAGGTCGGTGAAGTAGTCGAGGTGGCGGGAAATGCCCGCAAGGTCGCCTCCGTGGCGCAGAGAGGGCTGCGAGCGGTCGCAGAGGCCGTCGCGCATGCCCTTGACGACATCATTGCCCGTGTCGCCATTGGCAAAGCGGTCGGGCATGAGGAGATAGAGCACGTCAGCCTGAGAAAAGCCCTTGTGGTCCTCGGCAGCCTTGGCGCGGGCGTGGAGCACGTAGCGCTCCGTCAGCTTGCTGCCGTTGAGCTTAAACTGGAGGCGCATCTCGCCAGGCTGAGCGCCCTCGAGATTCATATAGACGAGCAGATAGTTGGGCGAGTCGAGGCGCACGAGGGAGTCGATACGCGCATGGGGGTAGTCGGTCGAGACCTCGGCGTCGCGTATGCCCTCGCCATAGACCATGAGCTGGAGCGTGGGGTCTTTCATTCCCACATACCAGTCGGTGGGGTCGATGCGGGTGATCTTCACCTTCGCGCTGACGGAGAGGAGCGCGAAGAAGAGAAGGAGGAGGGTGATGGTTCTTTTCATAAATTTCTAAGAGATAAAAATAAATAAGTGAGTTGAATGTGTGAGCTATTGTAAAAGGAAAGGGGTTGGAAAAGCATGGCCCATGGCGACACACTCCCAACCCCCTATGCGTCTTGCTGCGCTATTCGTGCAGTATCAATCGTTCAGTATCAATCGTGGAGAATCAGGGCCGACTGGCCGTCGATCATGACCTCTCCTCCCTGCATGTCGCCCAGTCCGGCCTCGTCGGCCTGTCCGTTGGCCACGACGATCGTGTAGTCGCCCTCGGGTATCTGGACGGTCTGGAAATCGGGACTGCTATTGAGGATGACGTAGATATTGTTCCACGCGTCGCCTCCGGCATGGTTCTTCAGTCGGAAGGCCACGAGGCAGTCCTGGGTGGGGAGAAACTCCAGGTGCTTGCGTACCAGGTCGGCGCTGCCCAGACGGAAGGCCGGATGGGAGAGGCGCAGGTGGACGAGGCCCTTGTAGTAGTCGAAGACCTGGGGATAGCGCTGGAGGTTGTTCCAGTCGAGGTGGTTGATCTCGTCGGGCGACTTGAAGGAGTTGTGCACGCCCTGCTTGGTGCGCAGCATCTCCTCGCCGCTGAGCAGGAAGGGCACGCCCTGGGAGGTGAGGACGGCCGTCTGAGCCAGCAGGTCGAGGCGGATGAGGGCCTCCTCGTCAAACTTCGTCTCGGGCACGGAGGCACGGAGGCGGTCGGTCAGACAGAGGTCGTCGTGGCAACTGACGTAGGCGATCATCTGGGTTGGTTCGTTGGCCCAGGGCTCCTTGGTGTAGTTGACCTTGCTGTAATCGACCTGCGGATGGGCCACGAGACCGACGATGCCCGCCTTGATGCTCTCCTCGAAACCGGGCAAGCCCGCCAGGAAGGCACCCTGGTCGTCGTGATCGAAGGGACCACGGAGGGCGTCGCGAAGCTCGTCGCTAAAGGCGGCTATGCCCGGCATCTGGCGGATGTGGGCCTTGGTGGCAAGGCGGCTGGGGTCGATGGCGCAGGATCCCGCGCTCCATCCCTCACCATAGATGAAGATGGAGGGGTCAACCTGCTGCAACTGCTGGCGCAGGAGGTTCATCGTCTCGATGTCGTGGCAACCCATGAGATCGACACGGAAACCGTCGATGTGATACTCCTGGGCCCAATACTTCATGCTCTCGATCATAAACTCCCGCATCAGGGGCTTCTCCGAGGCCGTCTCGTTGCCGCAGCCCGAGCCGTCGGAGGGGGTGCCGTCGGGACGGTAGCGGTAGTAGGCCTTGGGGAAGGTGCGGTCGAAGTTGCTGCCCTCCAGGCTGAAGGTGTGGTTATAGACCACGTCGAGGACCACGCGGATGCCCGCCTGGTGGAGGGCCTGCACCATCTGCTTGAACTCCAGGATGCGACGCGTGGGCAACTCGGCATCAAAGGAGTAGCTGCCTTCGGGCACGTTGTAGTTGAGCGGATCGTAGCCCCAGTTGTATTGGGGCTTGTCGCACTTGGCCTCGTCGATAGAGGCGAAGTCGTAGGAAGGCAGGATGTGGACGGCATTGACGCCCAGGGCCTTGAGATGTGCGATGGCCTTCTTCTCCGTCAGGGCGAGAAACTTGCCCTTGTTGACCAGTCCTGAGGAGGGGTCGATGGAGAAGTCGCGATGGTGGAGCTCGTAGAGCACGAGGTCGGCCATGCTCTTCGTCGTCAGTCGGCGGTCGTTCTCCCAGCCCGCGGGGTTGGTGTCGCGCATATCGACCACGGCAGCCCGCCCGCCATTGCAGGAGACGGCCTTGGCGAAGACGCCCGGGGTCTCGCCCCGACCGATGTCGAAGGTGTAGAAGACGCCCTTCAGGTCGCCCTTGACCTCGATGGACCAACGGTTGTCGCCCACCTGCTTCATCTTCATCTTCTTATACTGCTTGCCGCCACGACCGGCTCGGTAGAGGCGGAGCGTGGGACGGGACGGGGCATTGAGGGTGAACACCGTACTTTGGGGAGAATATTGCATCTCGCGAAACGTCTCCTGCGCCTTCAGGGGCTGCGAGGAGAGCAACAGGGCCATACAACCGGCCATCATCAACTTTCTCATCATACGCTTGCTGGTAACTTTGTTAGGATGGACTCCTGCCCGGCCGAGACCCGGGGCATCCTTTGGCGTGTGCCACGAGACGGCCAGGCAAGACCCATCATTACTATTTATAACGTAGCAAAGTCGAAAATCTTATGCTGAAATCAAAAACAAGTGGGCAAGGAGCCGGGTATTGGCGCCTGCACCAGCCCACTTCGGTCCGAGGCCGACTACTTGGCCACGGGGAAGAGCGAGACGGCAAAGCCACCACCCGGGGCCATCTTCAGACGAAGACGGTCGCCCTGCTTCACCGTGCGACGGGTGATGGTGTAGGCCTTGGGGTTCTTCTCGTAGTCGGCATCCTTGGCGTCGGCATAGACCGTGCAGACGTATTTCTTGCCCTTGTCGAGGAAATCGAGACGGAGGTCGGACTGGTGGCCGTCCTCGTTGCACTTGCCGCCAATGAACCAACGGTCCGTGCCCTTGGCCTTGCGCGCCACGGTAATGTAGCGGGCGGGCTCGGCCTCAAGGTATCGGCTGTCGTCCCAGTCGGTCGCCACGTCGCGGATAAACTGGAAGGCGTCGTCATACTTCTCGTAGTTCTCGGGGAGGTCGGCAGCCATCTGGAGCGGACTGTACATCGTCAGATAGAGGGCGAGCTGACCGCAGAGCGTGGTACGCACCCAACTCGGGTTGTCGCTCCAGGTGCTGAGTTGTGTCTCGAGGATGCCCGGGGTGTAGTCCATCGGACCACCCTGCAGACGCGTGAAGGGCAGGATGACGGTATGAGAGGGAGCACTTCCGCCAAAAGCCTCATACTCGGTGCCACGGGCGCTCTCGTTGCCCACGAGGTTGGGCCAGGTGCGGCACAGACCCGTGGGGCGCACGGCCTCGTGGCCGTTGACCATCACATGGTGCTTGGCAGCCTGCTCGACGACATACTGGTAGTGGTTGACCATCGACTGGCTGAAATGGAAGTCGCCACGGGGGATGATATCGCCCACATAGCCCGTCTTGACGGCATCATAGCCGTAGCGGTTCATCAGATTGAGGGCATCCTCGAGATGGCGCTCATAGTTGATCGTGCTCGAACTGGTCTCGTGGTGCATCATGAGCTTCACGCCCTTGGAGTGGGCGTACTCGTTGAGATACTGGATGTCGAAGTCGGGATAGGGCGTGACGAAGTCGAAGACGTCCCACTTCCAACGGTTGGCCCAGTCCTCCCAGCCGATGTTCCAGCCCTCGACGAGCACCTCCTGCAGGCCGTTCTTGGCCGCGAAGTCGATATAACGCTTCACGTTCTCCGTATTGGCCGCATGGCGTCCGTTGGGACGGACGTGCTTCCAGTCCACCTTGTAGATATCGACGCTGGGCAGGTCGTCGGTATAGTTCCACGAGCTCTTGCCGACGATCATCTCCCACCACACGCCACAATACTTTGTGGAGTGGATCCAGGACGTGTCCTCGATCTTGCAGGGCTCGTTGAGGTTGAGGATCAGGTTGGAGGAAAGCATGTCGCGGGCGTCGTCGCTGACCATGACCGTGCGCCAGGGCGTGTTGAAGGGCACCTGCACATAGGCCTTGTTGCCCGTGGCGTCGGGGGTGAGCCACGACTCGAAGACCATGTGCTTGTCGTCGAGGTTGAGGTGCATGGCGGGATAGTTGACCAGGGCGGCCTCGTGGATGTTGATATACAGGCCGTCCTGCGACTTCATCTGCAGGGAGGTCTGTACTCCCGTCTCGGAGAAGTTGGCCACGGAAGAGTTGGACCAGTTGACGGCATCATGGAAACGGGCGCGGATCTCGGAGAGGCGGCTCTCCTGAGTCTCCTGCTCCTGCGTGTCGTAGTCGCCAGGCAGCCACCAGGCGGTATGGTCGCCAGTCATGGCAAACTGCGTGTGCTCCTCCTTGACGATGAAATAGACGAGGCTGTCCTGCTGGGGGAACTCATAGCGGAGGCCCATGCCGTCGTCATAGACGCGGAAGCGGATGTTCATCTGGCGTCCTGTGTGGTCCTGGGAGAGACTGACGAGGAGCTCGTTGTAGTGGTTGCGGATAGTGGCCGTCTCGCCCCAGACGGGCTTCCAGGTCTCGTCGAAGGAGGAGACCTCCGAGTGGGACTCGGTGAAACCGTCCATGAGGCTCGTCTCGGCGAAGCCCTTGGTGGCGTGCTTGTCCTTGGCGAGCTCCAGTCCGAGGTGGGAGGGCTTGACGACGGGACGTCCCTTGTAGGTCATCTCGTAGGTCGGCCTGCCTCCATCGGTCAGCGAGAAGGAAACGCTGATGGCCCCATTGGGCGAGGAGACCGTCTGTGCGGCTACCGAAAGGGGCAGCAGCAGGGCGGAAAATAGGAGTGTTGTCTTCATTCTTATTATTCTGATACAGTATTTTTTACCTTAAAAAAGTATTTTCTTTAGTTCAGTTTTTACCTTAAAGTCTCAAGGGGCCATGAAAATTCTCAATAGCCTTGAACATTCCCAAGAGCCTTGAATATTTCCACTTGCCTTGAAGGCTCTCAATGGCCTTGCGCTCAGTATTTTACCCTAAAAAAAACTCAGCCTGGGCTTCATGAGGTCGGGAGGTCATGAGGTCGGGATGTCGGCCTGGTCGATCCATATAGGCACGCCCAGGCCGGCATCCTTGGGACAGCAAGCCCTACAAGGCGCGCGGCCCGACTCAGCGACCATCTCCCGCATGTTGGCATTAAAGTCCTGGTTGTGCATTAGGTCCTCGATAGCGACGTGCATGCGGTAGCGCCAGTAGTGGTGGGGATTGGACGGGATGTTGATGCGCTCGGCATCGGCATCAGCCAAACGCAACTTCTCATCTACGGCCATCCAGTCCTGGATACTCAGGACGCAAAGCATGGAGGGGGAGGCCAACTGGCTGCCGACCACGTCGCGTGCCAACCATCCGGGGAGGGGATGGGGAGCGCCACCTGGGCGATGGAGCATGGTCTGGTAATAGTGCTGGGTGCGGTCCCAGTCCTCGTCCCACCATTGGCGAAGCGTGGGCATGTCGTGGGAGGAGAAGGTGCAAACGGAGCGATGGGGGAAACGATCGGTATGGCCAAACTCGTCGGCCGGGTCCTTCGGCATGCTCTGGACTTCGAGCGAGAGGATACGCAGGGCGTCGAGCACCCAAGGCACACAGGAGGGCACCATGCCCAGGTCTTCGGCACAGACCAGCATCCGCGTGGCCTCCACGAGGCGGGGCAACTTGCGCATGGCCTCACCATACCAGTACTGGTTGTTGCGACGGTAGAAGTAGTCGTCGTAGAGGCGGTTGAAGAGGGCCTTGTCGCTATCGTACAAGCTCTCATAGACGAAGTCGAGCTGCACACAAATGCGCGGATGGAAGCGGTTGGAGTCGCGATGGTCGCGGACGAAGAGCACGTCGCTGATCAGGGCATAGAGGCCGTCGCGCAGGTTCTCTGCGTCCTGCACGGTCGTCTCCTTGCCAAAGAAGTCGCGACGCTGGCCGTCGTCGGCAGCAAGGGCGGCAAAGAAGGCCTCCACCTTACGTTGGGTGTCGAAGGCTTCCTTCATCCGATAATAATAGTCGGTCTTGCGCTCCAGGAAGTGGTCGCGGACGAAGGCGGCCTTCTCATGGAACACCCGGTCGAGGACCCAGTCGGTGATGAAGGGCGTGGTGAAGAGTTCTTCCTGCCAATGGAGGCCATAGCCCTCTATCTCCTCGCGCGTCAGGGCCAGGGCGGGCTGAAACTGTCCGAGCAGACCGTGGACGGAGTGGATGGGAATCTCCCAGATACGGAAGAAACCGAGCACGTGGTCGATACGGTAGGCGTCGAAGAAACTGGCCATGCTCTGGAAGCGACGCACCCACCATTGGCATCCGTCGCGGAGCATCTCCTCCCAGTTGTAGGTGGGGAGTCCCCAGTTTTGCCCGTTGACGGAGAAGTCGTCGGGGGGCGCACCAGCCTGGCCGTTGAGGTTGAAGTAGCGGGGCTCCATCCATACGTCACAACCATAGCGGCTGACGCCAATGGGGATATCGCCCTTGAGGATCACGTTCTTCTGGCGCGCATAGGCGTGGGCCTCCGACATCTGGGAGAAGAGGAGGTACTGGACGTAGTAGAAGAACGCCACCTCGCCATAGGCTTTCGTGCCGGGCGTGGAGAGCGACTTGCGGTCGTGCTCGTCCCATTGGTGATGGGCGGGCCAGGTAGAGAAGTCGGCAGATCCGTAGCGGTCGCGGAGGCAGCAATACTGGGCGTAGGGCACGAGCCAGCGCTCGTTCTCCTGGAAGAACTGCTGATAGGCCTTGGTTGCCATCACGCGCTCCCCGTCCTGGGCGAACAACAGGCGGAGGTAGCCCGTCTTGGCCTCCTGTACGCGCTCATAGTCGATCTGCGGCAGGTCGTTGAGTTCGCTACGCAACTGCTCGTAGGCGATGCGCGCCTTCTTGTCGGCCAACGGGGGCAAGGCGGACAGGTCCACGTACTGTGGATGGATGGCGAAGATGGAGATGCAGCTATAAGGATAGGAGTCGGTCCAGGTGTGGGTCTGGGTAGTATCGTTGATGGGGAGCACCTGCAAGACGCGCTGGCGGGTGAGGGCCACCCAGTCGATCATCTTCTTCAGGTCGCCAAAATCGCCCACGCCAAAACTGCTCTTGCTGCGCAGGGAGAAGACGGGGACGAGCGTGCCGGCCACGCGAAGCGGAGCGAGGGGGAGGAAGACTTCCGTGAGGTCATAGACCACCACCTCGCCATCGCTCATCAAGGGCAACGTGACGGTACGGTTGTCGCCCGACTCCCAGACGCTCTTGCTGAAGTCGTTGCCTTCCACGGCAACAAACTTCAGTTCCATCTGGCTGCCATAGAGGCGTGACACGTCGATATCGGCCATCCACTCGCCCACGGCATGCTCGGTCATGGGGACGGCACGTTCCATCTTCCATTGGCCCAGGGCGGGCTGCTGGCCGACGACATAAAGCCGTTGGCCTTTGCGGAGCTGGGGAGCACGCACCCTGATGCGGACGGTCCGCACAAAGCGGGTCACAGGCGGCACCGACAGGCGGGCCTCCATGAGGCAGTCGCTCACGGCAGAGGAATAGAGGAACGAATCCTCGGGAAGGTCGCTCCAATGGTCATAGACTCGGTAGCTGGTGCCACCTGCCGTCAGTTCCAGACGATGGGGTACCACCAACCACTCCTGGCGCTCGGTCGTGCCGCCACGCTCCACACTATAATAATAGGAGAGAACGGTACCCAAAGGCCAGTCTTTCTGGATGTCACAATGCCACGTTTGGCCATCATCTGTGTGCATCCGATATTCTACGGCAGTCTTCAGACCACCGCTTCCAGCCTCCGAAAGATGGAGCATCAGCTCCTGCCCGTACTCAGTCCGGTATTCTACGCTGAATCGTATATTCATTACTTGGGTCAGTTATTTTCGATTCAAAATTACGTTTTTTCTTTTTTAGGGACGTTTCAGAGACGGGATGAAATCGCCTCGTTTTTGCGCAACGGGTTGCACAAATTAAGGATTAAAGAAAATGCGCGAGAAAAGCCTTCCGTTGGCTCCGGAACGCATTCCTCGCGCACTCTTACCTCAAGCGATAGTTGTCAATCTTAGATTGTCAGCACTTACATTGCCTGCTTTAGCGTTGCCAGCTTTTGCATAACCTGCTTTAGCATAACCTGCTATCTATAGCAAAGCCTCATCAGATCTTTTCTATTTCCTCGCTGCTCAAGCCCGTGGCCTCGGCTATAGCCTGCACGTTCATCCCGCTTTCGCGCAACAGACGTGCCGTGGCGCGAAGTTTATCCTTTTGCTCTTGCAGCTTATCATTCTGCTCTTGCAGCCTATCGCTTTGCTCCAGCAGTTGTCGGTTTGCCTTCTCCAGCTGGCTACCCTGAGCCGCCAACTGATGGCCCATCGTCTTGAGCTCCTCCTGCTGCTTCATGATGGTCGTGTCATACTCCTCGACGACCGAGAGAAACTCGTCCTCCACCTCCATGTCGCGCCTCAATTTCTCGTCAGTAGAGGCGGAGGTAAGGCGATGGAGGATGTGGCGCATGTCGCTATCGTCGGCATAGAGCGTCTCGTCCAGACGGATCATGCGGGGATTGCCTTTTTCCTTCTGCGTCTGGTCGAAGACACTCAGCACGCGGTCCAGCCGGTTGTTGATGCGGCCATGGAGGCGGGGAATCTGCACAATGATGCTGTCGTGGGTCAGGCTCTCCACAAACGGATCGGGCATGCCCTCCGTCACCTCATGGCCTTCGTAGTTGTAGGCCTTGTGCTTCACATAGAGGACAGGCTCCGTGATATTGCCCACCAGATGGCCCAAGAGATAGACCGCCACCATAGGAATGGCATAGCGAGAGGGAGCAAGGTCCTCCTTGAGCATATTTTCTTGGTTGCTGTATTGCGCACCAAGATACTGACGGAAGCGGAGCGTCTCCGTGGGAAGCCACGTCTTCTGCAACTCGATCAGGACGAGGTGGACACGACCATCGGCCTCGCGCAGCTTCGCGCCAAAGTCGATGCGAAACATGGAGATGTCCCTGCGACCGACATTGGCATACTCGTTGCGACGCATCTCCACGCTGACCACCTCCTTCTTGAGCAAGGCAGAGAGAATGGTACGCGCCACGCGCTCGTCCTCCATCAGATACTTGAAGACGGAGTCGTAAATCGGATTGGCTATGTGAATCATCTTTTCTCCTTTCCTTATTTATTGAATTGATAAGACATAGGCGCCATTGTTTTTAATAAGCCAAAAGCGCAAACACCACGGCTTATAGCCCAAGGCACAATCACCACGACTTATAGCCCAAGGCACAAACACCACGGCTTGGCCCAAGAAGCAGGGGTGGAAAGTAGGGGGAAACTTCCTCCCCTACTTGTTGTTGACCTCGACGATCTTCGTCTTCGGCAGACGGGCGTTGCGACGATTGACTACCGTCACGACACTCTGCGCCAGACTGAGGAAGGACTGAGCCACAATCGACTCGGTATTGACCGCGGCAGGCACTCCCTCGTCGCCACTCTCACAGATACCCTGCACGATAGGGATCTGGGCCAGCAAAGGCAGTTCCATCTCCTTGGCCAAATTCTTGCAGCCGTCCTTGCCAAAGAGGAAGTACTTGTTCTCGGGCAACTCCTTCGGCGTAAACCATGCCATGTTCTCCACCAAACCAAGGATGGGGACGTTCACCTTGTCGTTGAGGTACATGTCAATACCCTTGCGTGCGTCGGCGAGAGCCACCTTCTGCGGGGTCGAGACGATGATGGCGCCCGTGATGGCAAGCGACTGAAGGAGGGTGAGATGGATGTCGGAGGTGCCCGGTGGCGTATCGAGCACGAAATAGTCGAGCTCACCCCAGTCGGCATCAGCAATGAGCTGCTTCAAGGCATTGGAGGCCATGCCACCACGCCAGAGCGTAGCCGTCTCGGGATTGACGAAGAAACCAATGGAGAGCAATTTGACTCCATATTTCTCCAGGGGCTCGATGAGCTGGCGACCGTCCTTCTCCACACTATAGATAGGAGCGCCCTCCACGCCAAACATCTTGGGCAGGCTGGGGCCAAAGATATCGGTATCGAGGATACCCACCTTGTAGCCCAACTTGGCCAGGGAGATGGCGAGGTTGACAGAGACCGTGCTCTTGCCGACGCCACCCTTGCCCGAACTGACGGCAATGACATTCTTCACCTGGGGCAGCATCTTGCCCGGCTCGGGACGCTTGGCGGAGCGAAACTCCGTATGGATCGTCACCTCCACCTCCTCGCCAATGGAGTAGTGGATCTGAGCCTCGGCAGCCTTGATGGTCGATTGCATAAACGGGTCGGTATCGCGGGGGAATATCAACGTGAAACTCACTTTATTGCCATCGATGCGGATGCTGTCGGCCAACATTTCGCTCTCGACGAGATTTTTCTTCGTGCCCGGGTAGATCACTTTCTCCAGGGCATCGGTAATCAATTTGGGATACAGTTGCATATTGTCGTTATTTTTGGGCAAAGGTACGAAGAATTTTCCGCATTCTCACAAAGCAACCGCTTAAAAAGGCTGATCACCCCTCGGCAAGGCGGCAGTTCGCCCATCCTCCGTTTGGCCGTTTGGGTGGAATTGGCTACCTTTGCACTTCCAAACCAACTAAGGAATCAAAGGATGACAGACGAGCAATACCTGCGCAAGCTCATCGAAGAAGGCGAGCACGACCAGCAGGACTTCAAATACAAGATACAGGAGGCGGCCAAGTTGGCGCGATCGGTCTCGGCCTTCGCCAACACCCGTGGCGGACGCCTGCTCATTGGCGTGCGCGACGACGGCCATATCAGCGGCGTGAAGAGCGAGGAGGAGATCTTCATGATGCACGCAGCCGCATTCAAGTATTGCACGCCCGAGAGTGCCATCCGCTTCGACACGTTGCATGTCGAGGGCCGCTCGGTCGTCATCGCCACCATCCCCCCGGCCCAGCGCAAGCCCGTCAAAGCCATCGACGAGGAAGGCACCCCTCACGCCTACGTCCGCATCAAGGATGAGAACATTGCCGCCTCTCCCGTCCACCTGGAGATGTGGCAGCAGGAGCAACGGGCCTCCAACCAGATGGAGTATGGCGAGACAGCCCAGCAGATGATGCGCGCCCTGGCCGAATACCCTGGCGAGACGCTCAACCGGCTGGTGCGCCTCTCGCAAGTCAACCGGCGCGCCAGCATCACCCTGCTGGCCCGCTTCGTGCGCTACGGACTGGCGGAGATGCGCCTCGAAGACCATCAGTTCCATTTCTACCCTGTCGAATAGGATTCCATAGGAAGGGAGGAAAGGACTTGGCGGGAATCTATTGTCCGTTTTTTCCTCATCTCTCTCCTATTTTCATATTTTAAAGGAAATGTAATCTATTTTTATACCCTCTTTTGGGTGAAAAAACTTACTTTTGCATCTGTTATAACGACAGGTCATTATAGTTCTATGAAGAAATTTCTTATCACGGCATGCTGCTTTTTCGGTATGGTTGGCTCGTATGCACAAGGCGTTCTCTCGCTGGAAAGGTGCCGCGAACTGGCTTTGCAGAACAATCGGCAACTGAAAGTGTCGAGCCTTGCCATCGAAGTGGCCGAAGAAGCCCACAACGTGGCCAAGACCAAATACCTGCCCCGCGTGGATGGACTGGCGGGCTATACGCATTTCAGCAAGGAGGTGTCCCTCCTCAATAGCGAGCAGAAGTCGAGTCTCAGCAACTTGGGCAACAACTCGATCGGGCAACTCAGCAACAACCTGTCGGCCAACATCTCCGAGTGGGCCCAGCAGGGCATCATCAGCCCGGAGGTGGCCCAGCGACTTGGCAACATGCTCTCGGGAGCCGGCACGCCCGCCACGGAGGCCTTGAACAATATCGGGCAAGCCGTTCGCGACGCGTTCCGAACCAATAACAAGAACATGTACACCGGAGCCATCATGGTGACGCAGCCCGTCTATATGGGCGGAGCCATCAAGACGGCCAACGATCTGGCTGCCAAGGGGGAAGAACTGGCACACAACAATTTGGAGAACAAGCGCCAGACCGTGCTCTACGCCGTCGACAACGCCTACTGGATGGCCGTATCGCTCAAGAACAAGGAGCGGCTGGCAGAACAGTACAAGTCGCTGGTGGAGAAGCTCCAGCAGGACGTGCAGAAGATGATCCAAGAGGGAGTGGCCACACGATCCGACGGACTGAAGGTCGATGTGGCGGTTAACACGGCTGACCTCGAGCTGACACGCGCACGGGATGGTGTGGCCCTGGTGAAGATGGCACTCTGCGAACTCTGTGGTCTCCCGCTCAATGGCGAGCTCCGTCTGGCCGACGAGGGCGTCTCCCAGGCCATGCCCGACCGCATGAGCATGGGGGCCTATGCCACAGACACCACCTTCAGCGCACGCCCCGAGGTGAGAATGCTGACCAACCTGGTCGATATGACCGAACTCAACACGCGCCTCATCCAGTCGCTCTACAAGCCCCACATCGCCCTCACGGGTGGCTACCTCGTCTCCAATCCGAATGTCTTCAACGGCTTTGAGCAGAAGTTTGCGGGCGTATGGAATATCGGTATCGTCATGCAGGTGCCCATCTGGAACTGGGGAGAGAGCAAGTATCGCACCCGTTCGGCCAAGACCATGACGACCATCGCCAACTTGGAGTTGAGCGACCTGCGCAGCAAGATCAACCTCCAGGTGGAGCAAAGTCGCTTCCAACTGAAGGAGGCAACGCTCAAACTGGAGAAGTCGCGCAAGAACCTCGCAGCCGCGGAGGAGAACCTGCGTTGTGCCAACCTGGGATTCAAGGAGGGGGTGATGACCGTCACGGACGTGCAACGCGCACAGACGGCATGGCTTATGGCACAGACACAGCATCTGGACGCGGAGATCGACGTGCGACTGGCACAGACCTCGCTCCACAAGGCGATGGGAACAATCGGCAAATAATCATTTTAACAGCTCATATATACTATCATGTCAGCAAAATCACAGCATAACAACATCCTGCTCGCCATCCTGGGCTTCACGACCGTCGTTATCATCGTGGGCCTCGTGGGCTACTTCCTTTTCAAAGAAGACCCCGAGGTCATCCAGGGATCGATAGAGGTCAGCGAATACCGCGTGGCCTGCAAGTTGCCGGGCCGCATCGTCGATCTGAAAGTGAAGGAGGGCGACCATGTCAAGAAGGGCGACACACTCGCCATCCTCGAGATACCCGAGATCGACGCCCAGGAGAAGGTAGCGCAGGCCACGGCCAATGCCACGACGGCCCTGAGCGACCTCACCTCCGCGCCCACCCGTAGCCAGACCGTGGAGAGCGCCTACCAGATCTACCAACAGGCCGTGGCGGCCAAGGAGGTGGCCGAGAAGACCTATGGCCGTCTGAACAGGCTCTACAACGAGGGCGTGGTATCGGCCCAGAAACGCGACGAGGCGCAAGCGGCCCTGCAGGTGGCCGAGGCACAATGTGTCGCCACCAAGGCACAATGGGAACTGGCCAAAGAAGGGGCGCGCGACGAGTCGAAACGGGCGGCACGCCAACAGGCGCAGGCTGCCAAGGAGGCTGTGAAGGTCGTGAAGTCCGTGCTGCGCGAGACGGTACAGATAGCCACCCACGATGGCGAGGTATCGACCATCTATCCGAAGGTAGGCGAACTGGTCGGCCTGGGCAGTCCGATCATGAGCGTCGAGATGATGGACGACATGTGGGGCACCTTCAACGTGCGCGAGGACCAGCTGAAAGGTCTCAAGGTCGGCGACACATTCTCTGCCTACGTCCCTGCCTTCGACAAGCAGATCAAGATGCGGGTCTATGCCATCAAGGACCAGGGGTCCTATGCCGTATGGAAGGCCACCAAGACCACGGGACAGTATGACCTGAAGACCTTCGAGGTGAAGGCGCGCCCCGAGACGAAGATCGACGGTCTGCGTCCGGGCATGTCCATCATCCTCAAGCGATAGCCTTCCCGTAGGCATCCCGAAGGCATCCGGCATAGGACTCTTCCTCGACACAGGATCCTTCCCCGACACATAACAGAATATAGAAGCATAACGACCATTACTCCATATCGCAAGCAAGCATGAAACCGGGCGAGATACTGATGCGGACGCTGCGCGTAGCGGCACGGGAATGCGGACAGATAGCCCGCAATCCGATCTACCTGTTCTGCATGGTGGTGTTCCCTATCGTGGTGACGTTTTTTTTCACCTCCATCCTCGACGAGGGGCAACCTGCAAAGTTGCCCGTGGGCGTGGTGGACCAAGACCGGTCGGAGGTGACAAGGGCCATGGTGCGCCGCCTCAACAGTTTCCAGACGACCCAGGTCAAGGACTATTACCCCAGCGTCGCGGACGCGCGCAAGGCCATCCAACGGGGCGAGATCTATGGTTTCATCCTCTTTCCCGACGGCATGACAGCCGACCTGCTGGCCTCCAAGCAGCCGCACGCCTCGTTCTATTATAGTGCGGCCATGATGCTCCCGGGCAACCTGGTCTTTCGCGACCTCAAGACGATCACGGCCCTCGGGGCTGCCTCGGTAGGCCAGGCGAAACTCCAGATGCTGGGCAAGTCGGGCGAGGAGATCATGAGTTTTCTGCAGCCCATCACCATCGACCTCCACATGACCGGCAACCCGTGGTCCAACTACAACATCTACCTCTCCAGCATCATGGTGCCGGGCATCTTCGGCATCTTCATATTCCTCATTACCGTCTATTCCATCGGTACGGAATTGAAGTTCGGGCGGGGGCGTGACTGGATGCGCCTCTCGGGTTATAATATCGTCGTGGCCCTGGCGGGAAAGTTTCTCCCACAGTTTCTGATCTTCACCACGGTCTTCCTCGGCTATATGATCTATATCTTCGGCCATCTCGACTTCCCCCACCCTGGCGGCCTGTCCTCCATCCTGCTGCTCACGCTCCTGATGGTGTTGGCGAGCGAAGGCTTCGGCATCTTCATCTTCGGACTGATGCCCTCCCTGCGCATGTCGATGAGTATCAGTTCGCTCTGGGGCGTGCTCGGGGTGAGCGTCTGCGGCGCCACCTTCCCCGTCGCCGCCATGGACCCCATCATACAGGGTCTCTCCTACCTCTTCCCGCTTCGCCACTACTGGATGATCTACCAGCTCAACATCTTCAAGGGCTTCCCGCTCGCCGACGGCTACGTCCACATAGCGTCCCTGGTGCTGTTCGCCCTGCTCCCGTTGCTGACGATGTACCGCACGAAGAAGGCCATGCTCGAATACGTTTACATACCCTAAAGGCATGAAAAGAATCAAAGGAATCCTCCATGCGATGTCCGAATCCATCCATGACACCTGCTATATCTGGTGGCTGGAGATGAAGAACACCTTCAAGGACGAAGGCGTCCTCATCTTCTTAATCCTCGTCCCCTTGGGCTATCCGATCCTCTACTCGTGGATCTACAACAACGAAAGGGTACACGATGTGCCCGTAGCTGTCGTGGACAACTCCCACTCGCAGCTCTCCCGCGAACTGCTCCGACGGGTCGATGCCTCACCCGACGTGCGCGTGGCCTACTACTGCAACAACCTGCAGGAAGCGCACGAACTCATTGGCAAGGAGGCTGCCAATGGCGTGCTCTACATCCCCTCCGACTTCGAACAAAAGATAGGGCGTAGCGAACAGTCACACCTGAGTGTCTATTGCGACATGAGCATGATGCTGACCTACAAGGCCATCTATCAAACTGCCCAGACCGTGGCGACAGAGATCAATAGCGAGATACAGAAGCCCAAGTCGATGAGCACCACGGAACGTGACGAGGAGATCAATACTGAGCCCTTAGTCTGTGATGCGGTACAGATCTTCAACCCCACAGGGGGCTATGGCAACTTCCTATTGCCGGGCGTGCTCGTCCTGATCCTCCAGCAGACACTCCTGCTGGGCATCGGGCTCTCTGCCGGTACGGCACGAGAGAACAACCGCTACCGCGACCTCGTGCCCGTCAGCCGCCACTACAACGGCATTTTCCGTATCGTCTGTGGCAAGTCGATGTGCTACTTCATGATCTACATGGTGCTCGCCTGCTACGTCCTGCTGGGCGTGCCCAGGATGTTCCACCTCACGCAGTTGCTCCATTTCTCCGACTACCTGGCGTTCATCATCCCCTTCCTGCTCGCCACGATCTTCTTTGGCATGACCATCTCGTGTGTGGTCCGCTACAGGGAGAACATCATGCTACTGGTGGTCTTCACCTCCGTTCCCTTCCTCTTCCTCAGTGGCGTCAGCTGGCCCAAGGAGGGCATTCCTGGCGCATGGCAGACTATCGGCTGGCTCATCCCCTCCACCTTCGGCATACGCGGCTTCGTCCGCATGAACGCGATGGGGGCAACCATCCAGGACATCCAGGTGGAGTATAACGCCCTGTGGACACAAGTGGTCTTCTATATGCTCACCACCTGCCTGGTCTATAACTACCAGATCCGGAGCGCATACCGCCATGCCACCAATCAGATCGCCGCAACCCAAGAGATGATCCGCATGCGCCTCAACCGCTCAAAGGCCACGGCAGAAGAAAATGTAGAGGAAAATATCGAAGAGAAGATGGAGGAAAAAATCGAAGAAAAAGTGGAGGTTGAAGCCGAGAGCAAAAGCGAGGACAAGACGGTAGAAAAGGCCGAGGACAAGGTCGCAGACAATACCGAGGATAAGACCGAGGGCAAAGCCGAAGAATAGTCATAAAGGAAAAACATCTAATAGAAAGGTGCGCCCAAGGATAGCGTTGCAATATGTTGTATTGGGCGCTTTGGTTGCTTTCCCTATTCAGCCGGTCCTATTGAAAACAACATCAACAAACCACCATTTCATTTCGGACGAACCATAAAAAAAGACACATCCCCCTCTCTTTACAGATATCAAAGAGAAGGGGATGTGCTATTCGTGAAACTTGCAGGGCTATCAAAAGCGGTCTTTTGCCAGCAGGCCCGCAAGAAAGATTCTATTAGAGATTAGATCATGGTGAGATCAGGGACGTATCAGTTGGCCTGATACTTCAGCAGGTCGCCCGGGCTTACGCGGGTGTAGGGACCGATGCCGTTGAGTTTACAGAGCAGCTCAACGCTCGTTCCGCAAGCCGTGGCAATCGACTGAAGCGTCTCGCCACGCTGTACCTTGTGATACTGGATCTCTCCCGTAGCGGCAGGACGGGCCTGACGCGTCTCCCTGGAGGAGGTCTCATGGGCAGGCTGGCGCTCTGCCTCTACCCCACGGCGGCTGTTGTAGCTGGCACCTTTGCCATCTCCCTGGATGTTCTCGCGGCTATAACCACGGCTGGAGGCCGTACCACGGAGTGCAGTAGCGCGAGCCGACTCGCTGGCGGCATTGCTCTTATGATAGGCGTAGAAGTCGCCCGTGATATCCTGGTTGGGGAAGTCGAAGAAAAGTGCGGGATTCAAAGCGTGTCCGCAAAGGCGGGTCTCAAAATGGAGGTGAGAACCCGTGGAACGTCCCGTGTTGCCACCCAGGCCGATAGGCTGACCAGCCTTGACATATTCGTTGGCGCTGACGAGCTGCTTCGACATGTGGCCGTAGTAGGTCTCCAGACCATTCGGGTGACGGATCACGACATATTTGCCATAGCCGCGGGCGTCATACCTCACAACGCGCACCTTGCCCGACCATGCGGCACGGATGGTGTCGCCGATATAGACTTTGATATCAAGACCTTGGTGAGCACGACCCCAACGGCGACCAAAATTACTGGTGACGACACGACTGGGCGTCGGCATGTGGAAGCCTCGGAGATCGATACGGTATTCATCGGGGAGGACACCAGAGACGTGTACGCGGGAGTTGCTCCACGTGTCGTACAAGTCGCTTGCTGGCATCTGTGCATTCTCTTTCATTCTCAAACGGTTGAAAACCATTGTGTCAACACTTGCCGCACGGCGATCAACGGGTGCTTGACGAGCAAGCAGGTCTTGGGCCGATGCGTTATGGCAGGAGAATGCCATGACTGTTGCTATTGCGAATGTCCGTACTATCTTTCTAAAATTCATTTTCTATTTTTGTCATTATTCTGTAATGATTGTGCAAGGAAAAGATGAAGTTCTATTCCAAAAAGACAAGGGAAGACGAGAAATGCCTTCTCTAAAACTCAAAAGCACGATTGCAAAGGTAACAAAAAGATTTCAAAAAGGTTACGGCGGAAACCGATTTTATGAAGTTTTTAACAGTCAAAAGTAGGTCATGAACAGTTTTTAATATTCTAAAAACCATTCTTTTTCCACCCCTACTCCCCTCTAAAAGGGGTCACGAAATAGCCGCCCAGTTGACGTTGGTCTTCCTCAGCGCCCGCAGCCTTTCCCACAGCATGGCATATTCTGGCCGGTCACAGGTGGGGTCGGCATCAATGATCTTTTGCGCCTGCTCCCGCGCCATCTGCACCAGTTGCCCATCCCGCGCGATGTCGGCTATCTTCAGGTCGAAGGCCATACCACTCTGCTGCGTTCCCTCCAGGTCGCCCGGACCACGCAGTTTGAGGTCGGCCTCCGCTATCTCAAACCCATCGTTGGTCTCACACATGATGTCGATGCGCTTCCGCGTCTCTCGCGAGAGTTCATACTTCGTCACCAAGATGCAAAAACTTTGCTTTGCGCCTCGTCCCACGCGCCCGCGGAGCTGATGGAGCTGGGAGAGACCGAAGCGTTGGGCGTCGAGGATCACCATCACCGAAGCGTTGGGCACGTTGACCCCCACCTCTATCACGGTAGTGGCTACCAGAATCTGCGTCTCGCCACTAACGAAGCGTCGCATCTCCTCCTCTTTTTCCTTCGACTTCATTTTGCCGTGCACCCTACTCAGCCGAAGGTCGGGAAACACCTCCTTCAGCGCCTCGAAACCACTCTCCAAGTCCTTCAGGTCCTTCTTCTCGCTCTCCTTGATGACGGGGAAGACGATATAGGCCTGGCGTCCCTGCTGGATCTGCTTGCGGATCCCTTGGTAGAGCGAGGCGAGCTGGTTGTCATATTTATGTAGGGTGACGATGGGCTTGCGTCCCGGCGGCAGCTCGTCGATGACGCTCACGTCGAGGTCTCCATAGATCGTCATGGCCAGCGTGCGCGGTATCGGCGTGGCCGTCATCACGAGGATATGAGGCGGATTGCTGCTCTTCGCCCACAACTTCGCCCGCTGCGCCACACCAAAGCGATGCTGCTCGTCAACGACGGCAAGGCCCAGGCGATGAAACTGCACCGTCTCCTCGATGACGGCATGCGTACCCACGAGGATATCCACACTCCCATCGGCCAGACCCTCCAGTACGGCCTTGCGCTGCTTTCCCTTGACGATACCCGTCAGTAGCTCACAGCGCACCTCCATCCCCTGCAGAAACGCCTGGATGGTCTGCAGATGCTGCTCGGCCAGGATCTCCGTCGGCGCCATGATGCAGGCCTGGAATCCGTTGTCCAAGGCTATCAGCATGGCCATGAGCGCCACCAGCGTCTTGCCCGACCCCACATCTCCCTGCAGGAGGCGGTTCATCTGGCGTCCCGACCGCACGTCCTCGCGTATCTCGTGCATCACCCGCTTCTGCGCATTGGTCAGCGCAAAGGGCAGGTGGTGGGCATAGAAGCCATTGAAGCGGTCGCCAATCTTGCCAAAGACATAGCCCCGATACTTGCGGCGGTGGTCGGAAGCATAGCGGAGGATATTGAGCTGGACGTAGAAGAGTTCCTCAAACTTCAGTCGGAGGCGTGCCCGCTGGGTGTCCTCCACGGTCTTGGGATAGTGGATCTTGCGCAGGGCCTCATCGCGGGAGATAAGGTGCAGCGGTCCCGTGATATAGGGTGGCAGCGTCTCGGGTAGCGGTTGGGACAACTTTCCGATCAGGGTCTTGGTGAGTTTCTCCACGCTCCGGCTCGTCACCCCTGCCTTCTTCATGCGTTCGGTAGTGACATAGTAGGGCTGCATCCCCATATCGTTGAGTTGCAACTGCGAGGCATCGTCGAGGTCGGGATGCGTAAACTGGATGCGCCCGTTATACACCCCCGGTTTGCCAAAGACGACATACTCCTTTCCTATCAGATAGGTCTTGGCAGCATACGACACCCCGTTGAACCACACCAAGTCGCAGATGGTCGTCCCGTCCGTGAAATGGGCCACGAGCCGTTTCTTCCTCGGCGACAGTTCGTGGCTCTCAAAACTAAGGATATGGCCTTTGATCTGGACGAAGGGCATGTCACCCGTGAGTTCGGAGATGCGATAGATCTTCGTCCGATCGACATACTTATAAGGAAAATACTCCAGCAAGTCACCATAGGTAGCCACACCCAGTTCGTTGTTGAGCAGGTCCTTGCGACGCGGCCCAACCCCGGGGAGGTACATGATGTCTTGTTCGAGTAGGTTCATTTCTTCTTTTATCTTAATAGGTTATCCCATGCGGCATGGCTACTCTGCCGACGCCTCATGGGCTAAAGTCTCGCCCACCAGCAGGTCGAAGGGCGTGGTGAACTTGATGTTCTCGACATTGCCTTCGACGAGGGCCACCCGATGCGCGCCCGAATACTCATAGACGCTGGCGTCGTCGGTATATTCCGGACGGTAGGGCTGGGCATAGGCTTCCTTCAGTAGGCGCACGTCGAAGACCTGCGGGGTCTGCACACGAAAGTAGCGACTCCGATCTACGGTCTCGCTCCCCTCCCCTTCTGTTCTGCGACGGAGCGTGTCCGTGACGGGAAGGACGGGGACGGCACCTCCCACCTCCTCTGCCTTGGCAAAGCAGCGGCCGATCGTCTCGGTAGAGACAAAGGGGCGCGCGCCATCATGGACGGCTACCAGGGCGGCCTCGTCGTCGGGGATCAGAGCCAGTCCATGGCGCGAAGAGTCGAAACGGGTGGCACCCCCCGTGGCCAAGGCATGGGGCAAGTCAAAAAGATAGCGTTCGCACAGCGCCCGCCAGTAGTCCTGCTGATCGGCAGGGAGGACGACAACAAGATGCATCTCGGGATCAAACTCATGAAAACGCTCCAGCGTCCGCATGAGGACGGGGCGTCCGCCGATGGGCAGAAACTGCTTGGGCACGTCCGTCCCCATACGCGTGCCCTTTCCACCAGCCACGATCACGACATAGCGTTTCATCCCTCGCGAAGCAAACGGTCATACACCATTCCCTTGGCAATGCTCTGCGCAGCCTCATCGCCACGGAAGTAGGAGACGAGACGATAGCTATAGGGCAGCACGGCGGCAGGTCCCTCGGCCGTGGTGATCAGTCCGTCCTCCACGACCAACTTCTCCTCGTAGATAGCGTCGCCGAGATGGGCTGCCATGCCGGGATAGATCGTGGCACGGCGACCATGCAACAGGCCGGCATGGGCCAGCACAAGGGGAGCGGCACAGATGGCTCCGACGCGCTTCCCGGCCTGTGCTTGGCGCTGAAGGGCCGCTATCACCCCTTGGTGGTCACGCAGGTTGGTGCTGCCGGGCATTCCGCCAGGGAGCAGGAGCATGTCAGCATCCGAGAAGTCGCCAGCCTCTTCGATCATCAGGTCAGCGACGACCGTCACACCATGGGCGGAAACGACCTCGCGACGGCCCATGATGCTCACCGTCACAGTCTCCACACCACCCCTGCGAAGGACATCTACAGGCGCCAGCGCCTCGATCTCCTCAAAGCCGTCGGCCAGAAATTCATACACTTTTGCCATAATATTCTGCTTTAAAGTCTTGTTTCTCGTTTAAAATAATTATTTTTGCGGAAAATTTCCAACTGCAAATATACGAAAACCTTTTGAAACGGCGTATAAAAGCAGCGAAAAGAATGATTAATCGACCAATTATGACGGAGCAAAGGCTACGTTTTGCCATTTTTGGCAACACTTACAAGGCGCGCGACACCGCCCGCATCGGTTCGATACTGAGCGTCCTGCGCCAACATGGGGCCACGATATTGATGGAGCGGCAGTTCGCCCGGCAACTCTCGAAGATCCTCCGCTACCGGCTGGATATCGACGAGCTGATCGATGGGCGTGACTTCGAGGCCGACTTCGCCCTCTCCCTGGGTGGTGACGGCACGGTGCTCAAGGCGGCGTGTCGTGTCGGCGAGAAGCAGATCCCGATGCTCGGCATCAACATGGGGCGGCTCGGCTTTCTGGCCAGCGTGCTGCCCGAGGAGTTTGCCACGGCCGTGGAGGACATCTACCAGGGGCGCTATCGCATCGACTCGCGGTCGGTCATCGGCATCGAGACGGAGGGGGAGCCGCTCGGCATCTATCCCTATGCGCTCAACGACATCTCGCTCTTCAAGCGCGATTTTGCCGCGATGATCACGGTCCGCGCCACCGTGGACGGACAGTATCTCAACACCTACCAGGCCGACGGCCTCGTCGTGAGCACACCGACAGGATCCACGGCCTACTCGCTGAGCAATGGCGGACCGATCGTCGTGCCACAGTCGAAGGTACTGACACTCACGCCAGTGGCTCCCCACAGCATGAGCACACGCCCCATCGTGCTCCCCGACACCAGCGAGATACGCCTGGAGGTGAAGAGCCGGAGCCACAACTTCATGATCGCCATCGATGGCGAGGCGACCAAACTCCACGAGGGGACGGTGATGACCATCCGCCGCGCGCCCTACGAGGCGAAGATGGTCGTGCGGGGGGATATCACCTACTTCAGTACCCTGCGCGAAAAACTGATGTGGGGGGCTGACCCAAGACAATAAAGCAGGGGGCGCAAAAATCACATATCCGATAGCACCATGAGTATAACGGGGAAAATAGCGAGGGTCCTCGACCGACTCTCCGGCGGCAAGCTGCAAGAGGCCAACCGTCAGTATCCGGCGACGATGATCGCTCGGTGGCTTTGGCATGCCTGGCGTGGCAACCGTCGCCAGGCGCTCTTCAACGCCCTCATCGGACTGGGCGACGTAGCGGTATCGCTCGGGTCGGTTTGGGCCATCCAGCACGCCGTCGACGTGGCCTCTCATGCCGCAGAGGGCAGCATCCTCGCTTCGGTGGCCGTGATGGCATCCTTCGTTCTGACGGGGTTTGCGCTGAGCATCGCCTCGGTCTGGGTGCGCAACCTGCTGGGCATCCGCGCGCAGAACCGCATGCAGCAGCAGATGCTCGACCGCATCCTGCGTTCCACCTGGCGCGGCAAGGCGCGACGCCATTCTGGCGACGTGCTCAACCGCCTGGAGACGGACGTGACGCAAGTGGTCTCATTTCTCACCGAGACCATCCCCGACACGCTCAGCAAGGTACTGCTCTTCTGTGGCGCATTCTTCTACCTGCTGCAGATGGACTGGCGACTGGCAATCATCATCGTTTTGGCTATTCCGTTCTTCGCTATCTTCAGCAAAATCTACATGCGGCAGATGCGCCGACTGACACGCGAGGTGCGCAAGAGCGACTCGGTCGTGCAGAGCGTCCTGCAGGAGACCATCCAGCACCAGACGCTCATCAAGACGCTTGAAGACACCGACCATGCGGTCGATAGACTGGAGGACGAGCAGCGCAAGCTGCGACAGAATGTCGTGCGCCGCACGAAGTTCTCCGTCCTCTCCAATCTCATCCTCAACTTGGGCTTCTCGCTCTGCTACCTGGTGGCCTTCGCCTGGGCGGCCATACGCATGTCGGCGGGGTCGCTGACCTTTGGTGGTATGACGGCTTTCCTGCAACTGGTGGCACGCATCCAGTCGCCTGCCCGCCAGCTGACGCGTCTCGTCCCGGCTTTCGTCGGCGTGATGACGGCAGCAGAGCGACTGATGGAACTGGAGGAGGACCCGACGGAAGAACAGGGAGCTCCTCTGTGGATGGAGAGCCCCTGTGGCATCCGCCTCCGGGAGGCAACCTATTGCTACGACGACGGCACGGAGAATGTCATCGACCACCTGTCCTTCGACTTCCGACCGGGATCTTGCACGGCCATCCTCGGTCCGACGGGAGCGGGCAAGACGACGCTCGTCCGCCTGCTGCTCGCCCTGCTCTCGCCCAAGGACGGGCGTATAGACCTTTATGACGACAAGCGCGTGCGCCAACTCTCGCCCCGCACACGCTGCAACCTGGCCTACGTACCACAGGGCAACACGCTGCTGAGCGGATCCATACGCGACAACCTGCGCCTGGGCAAACTCAATGCCACGGACGAGGAGATGGTGGAGGCGCTACGCAAGGCTTGTGCCGACTTCGTCTTCGACCTGCCCGACGGCCTCAACACGGCGTGCACCGAACAGGGGGGCGGACTAAGCGAAGGGCAGGCGCAGCGCATCGCCATCGCCCGTGCCTTGCTCCGCAACCGCAGCATCATGCTCTTCGACGAGGCCACCTCGGCCCTCGACCCCGAAACGGAGCGACAGCTCCTGGCCAACGTCCTCAAAGACTCGGACAAGACCATCATCTTCGTCACCCACAGAATGGCCGTCACGGACTATTGCGACCAGACGCTCACCATCGGCGGGGAGTAGCAGCCGCTACAAGACTGCTGCTACCTTCCGAATACTATCCAGACACTGCATGAACGACGGATTTCGCTGGGCAGTCAGCATGTCATATTTGGTCTGCAACCTTAGCAGGGGCTCCGCATCTATATCGAGTGCCACGGACAACAGAAGAGCTAATTGCGTGTTCAAGGCTCTTTTGCCGTTCAGCACTTCGTTGAGTAAAGAACTGGACACGCCAATTTCGTGAGCAAGTTGCCTTTGGGATATTCCACGATATTCTATCTCTTCTTTTAGGACTTCACCAGGATGAGTAGGCTCAAACGGTTCAAGTTCATTGGCTATCATACTCTCATTGAGCTCTTGTTTTTTTACCATGAATTTTCCTCCTTATTTATAAAAACGCCCCATACCACAAAGGCCAATGACGATGGTCTTTGTCGTATGGGGCGAAAAGATCGTTCGCTTTATAGACTTATCCCACCTGGCTGCCAGGCTTCACCCCACGCAGGAGGGAGGTGACGGCGAGGCTTCCATCGAAGTCGAGGGCAGAGAGGATCATGCCACAACTCTCGATGCCCATCATTTTGCGGGGAGCGAGGTTGGCGATGAAGAGCACGTCCTTGCCGATCAGTTCCTCGGGCTTATAGTACTTGGCGATACCCGAGAGGATGGTGCGGTCCGTACCCGATCCGTCGTCGATGGTAAACTGCAGGAGCTTGTTGCTTTTCTTCACCGGGTGGCAGTCCTTGACGTGACCCACACGGATGTCGAGCTTCTCCCACTCGCTGAAATCGACGTTCGGCTTGATCGGTGTCGCCTTGTAGTCGGCAGCAGCCTTCTCGGCCTCGTTGGCCTTCTTCGTGGCAGCGAGCTTGTCGAGCTGCTTCTGGATGACCTCGTCCTCGATCTTCTCGAAGAGCAGATGCGGCTCGGCCAACTGATGGCCCGGCTTCAGCAGTTCCGTGCTGCCCAAATCCTTCCAGTCGAAACTGTCGAGGCGGAGCATTGCGCGCAAGTCCTTGCTGGAGAACGGCAGGAAGGGCTCAAAGGCGATACTGAGGTTGGCAACGAGCTGCAGCGAGATATAGAGTACCGTCTTCACACGGTCGGGATCCGTCTTCCACACCTTCCACGGCTCACACTCCGTGATGTAGCGGTTGCCGATGCGCGCGAGGTTCATGGCCTCCTTCTGTGCCTCGCGGAAGTGGAATCCGTCGAGGAGTTGCTCCATCTTGTCCTTCACGTCCTTGAATTCCTCCACAGCCTTGCGATCAACATCGAGCAGGTTGCCCGGTGTGGGCACCACGCCGTTCCAGTATTTCTTCGTGAGCTGCAGGGCGCGATTGACGAAGTTGCCATAGATAGCCACCAGCTCCGAGTTGTTGCGCTCCTGGAAGTCCTTCCACGTGAAGTTGTTGTCCTTCGTCTCGGGGGCATTGGCCGTGAGCACATAGCGCAGCACGTCCTGCTTGCCCGGGAAATCGACCAGATACTCATGGAGCCAGACGGCCCAGTTGCGCGACGTGGAGATCTTGTCGTTCTCCAAGTTGAGGAACTCGTTGGAGGGCACGTTGTCGGGCAGGATATAGCCTCCGTGGGCTTTGAGCATGGTGGGGAAGATGAGGCAGTGGAAGACGATATTGTCCTTGCCGATGAAGTGGACGAGGCGCGTCTCCGGATCTTGCCACCATTTCTCCCACGATCCCCAGCGCGCGGGGTCGGCATCGCAAAGCTCCTTGGTGTTGGAGATATAGCCGATGGGGGCGTCAAACCATACGTAGAGCACCTTGCCCTCGGCACCCTCCACGGGCACGGGGATACCCCAGTCGAGGTCGCGGGTCATGGCGCGGGGCTGCAGGTCCATGTCGAGCCACGACTTACACTGTCCATAGACGTTGGAGCGCCACTCCTTGTGGCCATCGAGGATCCACTCCTTCAGCCATTGCTGATATTGGTTGAGCGGCAAATACCAGTTTTTCGTGGGTCGCTTCACCAGTCCGTGTCCGGGGTTGTTCTTGTTGGTCGGGTTGATGAGTTCCTCGGGAGAGAGTGTGGCGCCACACTTCTCACACTGGTCGCCGTAGGCGCCCTCAGCACCACAACGGGGGCAGGTGCCAACGATGTTGCGGTCGGTCAGAAACTCGCCCGTCACCTCGTCGCAATACTGCTCCTCGGTGATCTCCTCCAGCTTGCCGTCGTCATAGAGCTTGCGGAAGAAGTCGGAGGCAAACTTATTGTGGATGGAGCTGGTCGTGCGACTATAGATGTCAAACGAGATACCGAACTTCTCAAAAGAGTCCTTGATCAGGTTATGATAGCGATCGACGACCTCCTGGACGGTGATGCCCTCCTTGCGGGCACGAATCGTGACGGGCACGCCGTGCTCATCACTTCCACCGATGAAGACCACGTCCTTTTTCTTCAGTCTGAGATAGCGGACATAGGTGTCTGCCGGCACATAGACGCCTGCCAAATGGCCGATATGCACGCCGCCATTGGCATAAGGCAGGGCCGCAGTCACCGTAGTGCGCTTGAAATTCTTTTCCATATTCATGCTTGGTATTTTGTTATCTGAATGCAAAAGTACAAAAAATCCACTACATAGATGTATTGAAGCGGACAAATTATAATTTCAATAGTTGATTTCAAAAAATCTTTGGTGACCTATATGATGATGTATTATACCATTTCGTATCGTGTTTATATCGCGCCACGGCTATTGAAGGACTAATGCCCCTTGACCCTGCGGCTTGTGCTATCGTCTTCGCTATCTTATAAGGTGACAAGCTATTACAACCAACGCTCATCATTTCATTCCACACCTTATCTGGGATCAACATTTGGCGCGCAAACTCATTAGCTTCTCTTTCTCTTGGGTCATTGGAGTATAAACCATCAATAGAAATAAAAGCTGTTTGGTCGCTACCAAAATGCCTGTCGATATGACAGAGCTCGTGCAATATATCAAAGGCCAATTTATCCATATCATTATAGCGATAGGTCACGGTGATAACAGGATGCTCATTGACGATGGTCGAGAAAGCGTCTATAGGTGTTTTATCTATTTTTTCGACATGGATATACTGGATACCATAACGATTAAGAAGTTCTTTTATGGCACCAACAGACAAACACCCTCGGTTGGCCAATTCTGAAAGATCACATGCAGCCTTCTTCGCATCCCCTTCATTGTATTTGGTCCGCAACCCTGGAGTTTTTTCTATCTCGATTTTATTGAGTATCAACCATGTCAGTATGTTCTTTTCATCTATTTGCACCTTCTCACTGTGTTTGTACAAACCAGCCACTTGCAGCCGTAGGTGTTCAGCAGAAAGCAAGTCGAAAGACAACATGCCCTTGAGTTGCGCTACACGGTCCACGCATGGCATCAATGACATATCCAACCTTTTGTACAAAGCCTTCAGGTTAAACATATCACTACATGCGTTCTCAAAGTCTAAGGCCTTCAGCTCTTCATTCTTTTTCTCTTCTATGGCCTTACAATCATATAGGTAGCCAGCGTGTAGACTCATCCAGTTTGTGTAAGAAATACCAAGTGCTTTTTCCAATTTGATAGCCAGGCCTTCGTTAAGATTGCGTTTGCCCTTAATAAACTCATTGAGATGCGTGGGTTGGACGCCAATGGTTCGGGCAAAATCTTTTTGCTTAATACCTCGTTCCAGCAACTCCTCGCGCAAGACTTCTCCCGGATGGATAGCCCTTGCTGGAACTAATCTGTTACTTTTTGTTGCCATAATGGGTACTGTCTATTTCTATTAATTCTACTTCTATTCCGTCATCCGTTTCTGTAAACAACAGGCGCTCAACCATGCCATTGACGATTCTGATCGAACTTCTTGGATCATGAGCCAGTTTCTCGTAATGCAGGAAACTGTATTGACGCAACTCCTGTGTCGTCGCCGTTCTATACATCACTCCAACTGCTCGAATATAACCATCTACGAGTCTTTTATTTTTGCACAATTGCTTGTATTTGCGATTCTTCGTTTTACCAGTTTCATACAGTTCGGACAACGCTTCATCTTTGAAAGTTATCTTCATTTAGGTGAAATGCTTTTACTGTGCAAAGGTAACATAAAATTCCCAGTCTTGGTAATTTTCAAGGATAATAATAAAGACGCATGGTGATTTTTAACATTTGCTCACCTATGACACGCAAGAATCGTGGCGAATGTTTTTATATACCTATCTATCGACACGTTATTTGATGCCAACGGGGACGTTTCTCCCTTGTTCCTTCCTTGCTCCTCCTATCGACCTCGTATCAAACCCACATCGCTTACGTATTGTTTCCGTATTGTTTCCGCTTCTGGAAGCGAGAATGATAGGAGAACGATAGGAGAACGATACGGGATCGATACGGGATCAATACGGGATTGATACGAGATTGATACGAGACCGATACGAGAACGGTCTTTTCCGATTCCCAACCGAAGAGATCGATAAGATCTTTAACCTTTTCATCATCGTTTCTTTTGATTATATTTTACATTTCAATCACTCGTCGCTCCCTGCCGTTCATGACAAGAAGCCTGGCTCACCATTTGCCCTGGTGCAGCCACTATACAAAGATAACCTTCCGTCCAGCCGAATGCAAGCCGATTAGCATGAATTAACGCCGCATTAACTATTCCTGCGTATCCATTTAACAAAGCCCATCCCAGGCCAAAAGCCTTCATTGCAGCCTTTCCTCATGCTCTTCCTCCAGTTTTATCCGCCCAAAAGTTGCTACCCCCAATCTCTACCAGCAGCCAAGAGACACAGGTTCTGGCTTGTCAAAATAGCGTACAAACTTGACTTCACATTGTCATCTGTAATCGACACGTAAGAAAGAAAAAAAATGGTGCCTGACCATACTGCTTGTATGACAGACACCAATTCTTAGTTTATGCGCTCAATGCCAAAGGACTACTCGTCCTCGACATCATTACTCTCTTGATTCCAAAGGACGCATTCCCAGCTCCAGGGGTCGATTTCCCTTATTACATCGTTCCTCTTACTAATAAAGCCACGTTCACCATTCTTTGCAGTATGCGTGGTAGTGCTGAGCGAAGTAAGGCTTCCAAATGTCAGAAGGGACTGTGAAGTGTTCACCGCGACGGCCTCGCAAGTAGGCTTCATATATTTACGCTTATCCATAGTAGTTTACTTTTTGACAATTTTTTTGTTATTGATGATATAGAGGCCAGCAGGCAGGTCGTTGAGGGCCTTGCCCTTCTCCACCTGATGCTTCACCTTGACACCCGCCGTCGTATAGACATCGACGAGCGTCGACTCGGTTGCGTTGGCATTGGTCACACCATTCGTCTCATCATCTGGGAACAGAATGCTCTTGAGTCCTCCGGCCCGCGGATTGACATAGCAACGATTTGCATCTACATAAGCCGTTATTCCATCCGGCACAAAATAGAATGCCAATCCTGCCTCATCAGGATGGTTCAGCAAGATATAAGAGTTGGCAGGAGCTTCTTGATCAGAATACACACCCGTCATGACACCATTCGTATAAGTGTCAGCGTGCTTGGCGGCATAGCCCTCAAGAATTTGATTGGCCTCAGCACCCTTCAAGAGATACGGCGTATTGGCTTTGAGGTAATCACGCTCCTCTACCACCAACTTACCATCCTCATTCACACTGGTACACTCGTAAATGGTCAAGCCATCGGGCTTGTCGTAGTCGAACGGAACAATAAACGTTGCCCAACCAACTTCAGTAACTTTGTATTCAGCCGTTTCCTTCTCACCAATAATTATCGCCAAAGGAGACTTGCCGTCAGTATAGACATCATTGTACCACAACATGACATCTGGCTTATCAGAATTAGAATAGGTATAATCCGAATGGTTAGACACATACACATAGTACGTTGCGCCATAAGGCCAAGTGGGATTTTCGCTACCATAAATAAGCGGATCTCCATAATAAGGTATCACCCACTCACCATCAGCAACAACGAGCAAATCGCCTGGGTAGTTTCTGACCTCCTTGATGCTCACCTCAAGCGGAATAGGCATGACAGAAGCACCTGAAGTTATCGCCAAATTATGATTGAGAGTTTCAGCAATATCCGCCGTAGTCAGCACGCCATTGTTCTCTGCAGGATTGGGCTTAAAGTTCACCTGCAGCTTCACCGTACCAGATACCGTAGCACCTACCTGCAATGGCAGCTGCGTATTCAGCACATCAAGCGCATAGTTCTTGCCCTCGATTTTCTCGCGGAGAATATAATTCTTTCCCTCACCATAAACGACCTGCGCATTGTCAAAACGAACCGTCACGCTTTCCAAGTTCTTCTCCATCACGGCAAGATCACGAATCGTTTTCGGAACACTCAAATCTATCAACTGGAAGTCCTTAGAAGCGACTGGCGACGTAACCGTCTTGTACACAGCAATAGCTTTGACCGTGGCCGTCTTGTCCAAGACAAACGGGCCTTCATAGAGTGTGGATGCCTGCGTAGGCTCCTCCCCATTGAGCGTATAATAAATCTTGGCAACTTTTTCGGTAGAAGTGATGGTTACAGTTGTCGTAGTCGTAAAGGTCTCCTCTCCTAAGATGGTAGGAGCAGCAAGAGTAGTAATAACAGGTTCTGCCTTGATCACCTTACCCTGCGGATAATTATAATTGTAATACTGCAAAACGCTATTATTCCATGCGGTAATATCAAAATTCTTATTTGCTACTAAGCCAGCTTTGTCCCCATTGGAAAAATAAAAGGCCTTATATGATGCTGACTCATACGCGGATATATAGAAGCCGAGGTAACTCTTATTGCACTTTCTATTCTCTATCATAACCAAATCTCCAGGATGGTTTGTCATCTCGGCAATTGTAGCACATAAAATCGGCAATGGTTCATTCAGTTCATCACCAGAGAAAGCCAACTTAGTAGCGTCAGTTAGCCCAGTTACATCAGACGTTGTTAATATTCCTGAGTTGTAATTGACATTCAGCACGACCGTACCTGTTAAATACTGGCCTTGCTTCAAATTGAGGCTGGTGTTCAGAATATCAAGGGCCTGATTGTTTTCGCGGATAATATAATTATTTTCCTCCGCATAAACGACCTGTGCGTTAGTGAATTGAATAGTGGCGGAAGCAACATTTACCCCCCCTGTGCCAATTGGGCTATCGTAGTAGTTTGACCAGCTTCTCCTCCAGTGCCTGGGCCAGTACCTGGATCTGGACCTGGGTCTTCGCCACCCACATACACAACAGTCACCTTCGTTATAAAGGCATTTTTACCAGAAGCACCAAAACGGAGCACCCCCTTGGTAGGATCATATCCAGTCGCATCATTTGCCGTAAACACAACTTTTGTTTCCGTCGAAGATGCTACGTCCTTCGTGAAATAGCTACCATATGAAGTAACGTAATCACAAAAGCTTCCCGAAAGACACTCAAAAGTAATAGAACGAATTCGTTTTTCAGTGGACTCAATGCCATATCGTCCGTTAAACCACCAACAAGTTGTTCCGTCCTTATCATAAGCGTCAAGAGTTTTACGGTCTCCTCCCATTCGCTTAAACGTAATACCGTCTTTCGTCACGGACTCTGCATTCGTAGCATCTTGGGTTGGGTCAAAAACTACTGTGCCCGCGGAGGCTACTCCGCAGATTAGCGTCAACAAAGACAACCACACAAATCGTAATGCTTTGTTCATAATTGTTTGTTTTTATGGAATTCTTCCTACGTTCTTACACTCTTGGGAAAGTATTGAGACGACGGAGGCATCCCTGGTTAATAATAAAATAATTTCGCCTTTACTTCTCTTTTCATCTACGACGACACGAGGTCAAGAATCTCGCGCGTTCATTTCATCTTCGCTACCGGAGCTATTTGCCACAAGGTCAAACTCACAGTAGGTTGTTTCACCCTCTTAGGACAGGCTTATTCTCCATAGAAGGCTACTCAAGCATCGCAAAGTTAAGTAAAAATTGGAAAATAAAAAAATATTTCTAATAGAAATTCATATATTAGGCGCATTTTTACAATTACCGCACCCTTTTCCAAATAAAAAGAGAATATTCATAACACACAACTCGGCTTCTTTGCCTTTTGCGCCGAAGCGGCCCACTATCCATGGAAGGATAGCCGCACCATCCTCCCCTACTCAATGGAAGCAAAAAAGAGAGAATCCAAGCGCCCCCTACGGAGGAATTCTGAGACCTTCCTCCGTTCGGGATGCCTTCGGGATGCGTTCGGGCTGCAAATTCTACGCTTAAACGACCTTAAAAATCCCAAAAAGATACCTTTACATAGCAGGCTGTCGCAATAATTTATTATTTTTGTATCTCAAAAATGCAAACAACACATAAGGAGAACTCTGATGAGTAAAAAAGACAAAGACATTGCCCTCTTCGTTTCATTCTGCATAGAAGAATACGGAGCAGTCAAGGGACTGACAGGAGACCGAGTGCTTGACTTATTCTCCGAATATGGAGTGACAGACTATCTTAGCGAATGCTTTGAGCCGCTTCACACACAAGGACGGCAATGGTTAATAGCCGAGATTGACGAATTTATTGAAATCAGAAAAAAGAAAAAGATATGAAGATATATCACGGTAGTTTAGAGGTCATAGAACGTCCTTTGATACTCCAGCCTAATCGTTTGCTCGATTATGGCAAAGGCTTCTATACAACCACCTCGGAAAGACAAGCTAAAGAATGGGTGGAAAGACGTATGATTGAAAACAACACAACCTGTGGTTATGTCAACGTGTATGAGTTTAACGAAGAAAGACTGACAGATCTTAAAAGACTTACATTTTCAGAACCCACAAAGGAATGGGCGGATTTTGTCATGGCGAATAGAACCCAAAAAGGATTCATCCACGATTACGACATCGTGTATGGCCCCGTAGCCAATGACAGAGTATATCTACAATTTGGATTGTACGAAACTGGGGCTATCAGTGTCGAGACACTTATCCGTGAACTCAAAACGTACAAACTGGTTGACCAGTACTTATTTCACACAGAAAAAGCACTGACTGCGCTACATTTCATAGAATCAATTAAAATAGAGAAATAATATGTTTCAGATAAACCAAAACAACCTCCATCTGCTTTTGCCAGGAAAAATAAGCTGGCTGGTGGAATATCTGCACGAGGACTATGGTTTTACGCTGCAGGAGAGCCTTCATCGCATCTA
>DLZV01000015.1:79411-79842 GCA_003447235.1 Prevotella sp. | reverse complement strand
AACGCCATATAAATTGTTTATAAGGCTCTTTTTTGTAGAAAAACAAAAACTCGTTGTACATCCACACAAGAACGTACAACGAGTTTTTTTTATTTATATTGGGAGTTTTGACACACCCTCTGTTTTTATGTTGTAGGAGCAGTTGTAATTTCCGTGGGCCGCTGTGGCGCGTGTGTATGCGTTTACGAAAACGTTAAACGTTAAAACGTTAAGACGTTAGTAGGGTGGGCTTGGCAGGCTAATGAGCCAGAAGAGTGAACGGATATCCCCGTTTGGGCGGATATCCTCCGGTTTCAGCAGCAGGGTACGCTATTTTAATGGGATCGTATCTCGAATGGCACCCAAAATAGGAACCGCCGTGTGCGGAACCGCATGTACGGTGGTGTGAGTGGTCGGTAAACACGAAAGTAGGAGATAAACACCTATGATTA
>DLZV01000015.1:40227-79229 GCA_003447235.1 Prevotella sp. | reverse complement strand
GGTGGTGTGAGAGGTCGGTAAATACGAAAGTAGGAGATAAACACCTATGATTAGTGTTTACCTCCTACTCGATCTCGATTGGGGGTGGAAAACTTTGGTCGGTTATTATTCAGTCCAAATGTTTTCCCATGCTTCTTTTGTTTGTGCTCCCTTCAGTGGGTTTACAAATGCAGGATGTTTGGGTGTCATACCTTCGCACTTCTTTATTTCGCCATACAGCCACTCTTCGTTTAAGGCGGCTACCGAAGTGCCCTTTATGTCTTTCTCTCTCTTCCACATGTTCTTGTACCAATAGTGGGCTTTGTGAGCCAGTTCTATCACCTGATTACGAGTGAGTACGTAGCATCTGAATGTTGATATGTCATTCTCTGAATCTATGGCGATAAAAACCCACGGGCCGATGACATGTTCCTTAAGAAAATCAATGTTTAAGCATTCGTCTATTGTAAATCCTAAAGGAAATGATTGTAACTTTGTTGTCTTTACCTGAATTAATGCAGTACGTGGCTTCCACATCTTTGCGTCTTCGGGTTTTAGACATATAATGTCCACTAATTTATAATTGTTGTAAGTGCTATTAGCATTAAATGCGTCCCATCCTTTCTGCATGAGTCTCATCTGCACGTAGCTTTCTCCAATAGCTCCAAGTCGTGCGCTTTGTCCATGTTTATTTGCCATATCATTAGTTATTTTGTCATCTCCAATCAAATTCTTCTATGCCCAATATCTCCAATCCTTGATATTTCCATCTTTCCTGGTCAAAGTTTGGGGTATATCTTGTCATAAGCACTCTTACCTTATGATCTTCCGTTGATTCTCTTGCGAGATTGAAGTCCATAACACGCTCATTGACGTCTCTCGCCACTTCGTTTTTGCCAATTTGATAATATACTGTGCCAAATCGCGTAATACGAACCTGTTGTCTGAGGCAATCATCCAATCGCCAACTATGATTGTCGAGGATAAAGCCATAGAATCCGCTCCCATCAGCATCAGCCATAGCTCCTAAAGCCAGATAATATGGCGTATTGTCATTTCTCTCTTGTACTTCAATGACGTCGCCTGTGTATATTATCTCACCGTTGGTGTCTCGAAAATTGGTTTCAACACCGGCATAAATCCTTTGACATACATATCCCCTGCCTTTGCATTCGTCATGGAAAACTTCGCTAACAACTGCTTCGTTATGCTCTTCGGCATATTTGTCGTCTGTTTCCCATACATACATTTGGTCTCTATTAAAGAAGAAATCGCCAAATTTGGCATAGCCAAACTCGCCACGTCCCTTTACATAACGGACTTTCAGGTCGGGTAAGAAAGTATTGATACCAGCTCCTATTTCGTATTTATGTAGAGCAGTGTACTTATTTAGAGTTTTTAGTGTCCATACTTTTGGAAACTTTGGATATGATGGACTTGTACGCCATACACTACATTCTTTGCCAATAATATCCCACCATGTTTTTGGTAGTGCAATATTCGAAATGTTCACGGCTTCCTCAAACAACGGTGCAATTTCCATATCATCAAATCCTGCAATGCCACAACCTATGCGTGTAACCAAAAATCTGTTATTCGGATGTGTTTTGGCGTATTCGAGAAACTTATTTACGTAAGGTGCAATAGTTTCCACACCACCTTGCATGGTTGGAATAGCATAACACCTACCCGTGGGGCCAACACCAACACCCCATTCTGCGCCGAACTTTTCCATGGCGATACGTGCTGCGCCACCAGCATGACAGCCTTTAAGGTTACTACCAAACACAAATATTTCGCAACGCGACAACTCTGTGATATTATTGGGAGTTGCCGAAAAATCTCTAGGTTTCATGCTTTTTACATTTAATGGTTGTTAGTCTGCCATTATTATTTCTCCTGTTTCTGTCAATTTTGAATGGCCACATTTGGGACAATGTCCTTCTACCGGATTCCATGTGCGAAGTCCATCCATTCGCCCACATATTGGACATTCTGGATATTGTTCTTGCAATGGAACTTTTACTATTTCCTTGCAGTGTAAACAAAAGAAGTAGTATTTAGTACCAAACATCAAGGCTTCGTAGCCCTTTGCGTCTGCTATAATTCCATATCCGCACTTTGTGCATTTGTAACCTCTTAATGTGGCCATCGTGTTGAAAGTCTAATTTGAAACGTATAGGCTAATTTAAAAGTGTACCACTTTCTAATTACGAAGTGTACTACTTCAAACCGTTTACAAAGGTATTCATAAATTATTAAACAGCCAAATATAATTTGCGAAATTATTTAATTTTCTTATTAAATTTCTTAGTTTCTTTCAATCTGTATGATTCGCCGTTCATATTTGCCAAAAAGCATTATGCGTAAGTTTGTCAACCACAAGGTATGTGTTGATTTTGACTGGAGTCACAATCATACGAACGAATCTAATGGCAGATCATTCAAGATTGGTACTGTTCATGTGCAAGAATGGAATATGGGTAAAGACGGAAAATTCCATCGCATTTCGGAAAAAGCTCGTTTTATGAGCAACAAAGAAATGAAAAGTATGGTTCGCTTATCAAAGCTTTTTGTCCGACAGTTAAGTTTAGATAAGATGTAGATATGGTTAGATAAGTTGGGGGTTAACTGCATCACATGTTAGTCCTTCAAGCAAGCCAGCGGAATGATTTTGATACCATCCGGACGAGTGTGCCATTTCTCTGCCTGTGATAACCATCAGCAAGTCGGGTTCACGTAATAAGCTCAAATGCTCATCGGTAGCCCTTTTGAGATATTCCATATTGTTTGCTATATAATGATGCTGCATAGATACTGGTTTCTTGTGGATTCTGCAAGGTGTTTGGTATTTTTGTGGCATTTTGTTTGGTGTTTTTGCGCAGTTCACTATTCCGTGTGGGCCACTGCGGCAGCGCAAGTTCAAGATAAAACTTTCTTCCCAGGTACAGGCGTATGCGTTTTCGAAAACGTCAAAGCAAAGAAGCCAAAACAAAAACGTTAAACGTTATAACTTTAAGACTACAACACGGACAATACTTCGCAAGGGTTCGTGAAGGAGTCTGTTCCTGTAAAGGTGTTGATTGGCAGCATAGTGTCAAATGCTAATATATCCCTCCTGGTCATATCCTCTACGATATTTGTTTATAGCATCAATGAGGTTTTGAAGAGCAGGAATATGGGTTGCTAGGTTTTTGAATTTTTGGTATTGCGCATTGTACCTTTGCTCTGTGCCATTATTTGCCAATCTCTGTTCTATATCCTTTGGGATAAGGAATGAGCTGCGCTCTCCTAAGTGGGCATGGAATTCCGTGAGGAAAATGCTTATGCCGGCCAGATCGAAATCTCCGAAATGTATGTAGTGGTTTGGTATGGAGCACAACCAGGAACGGAGGTCTGTGGATTGTGGATAGCGGGAAACGAACAGAAGACGATGGAGACCCAGCTCGGAAGAGAAAAGGGCTCGCTGTCGGCGAATCTTTCGGAAGTTTTCCATATTTTCGATTCCCACCACAATGACATCCTCTGGAATTACGAATGTCTTCCAGTCCGCAACATACAGGAAACTGCCTTCTTGAGGATCCACCATCCATGGCAATCCGTTCAGCCGACACGCAATAGGTTCATAACTGTTTATGGGAAATCCCGGACATGATCGGACGGCTGCCAGTTTGGAGTTGCCCGTATCTCTCGCCATCGAGGCACGCGAGTCGGAGACGTCGATTTCCAGCACACGGTAGCTTTCGTCCTTGTCGATGAGGTATCTCCTCAAAGCCTCCGTGTCGCGCGCCCGGTACGATTTTCTTGATCCACGGGCCACTACGGATAGCAATCCCTCTGCCATCAGTTCGTCAGTCAGTTGGCTGCTCATTCTCGAACCAGCTACTTGCTCGCCTTTCAACAAGGCTTTTATAGATGCGCTTATTGCCATAAGTGACACTTAATTGAGTCGTTTAAGCAGTTTCTCCACCCTCGTTTTCACACCCTGTTTGCTCAGCAGATACGTGTAGCGGTAGTCGTAGGGGTTGTACGACGTGGGGGAACTGTTGATGAGATAGATGTTTCGCGAATTGGCGAATTGCAAGATGCCTTTGATATTGTTGGGGTGCAGTCGTCCTATCTCGTCCATCATGCAATGTACGATGAAGTCGCCGCTCTTTTTGGCCGCTTTCTTCTTGAACACATTGATGAGCATGATGTTCACCATCGCTTTCGCCAGAATGTCCGTACCATCAGATCCCACATTGTTGATACGCTCCACCCAGAGGGTGTCGTTGTCGTTCTCCTTGACGCGGAACTGCAGGCGGAAGGCGTCGCCAAGAGAGACTTTTGGACGGTTGGGCTCGTTCAGCAACTGATGGGCGAGGCTCTTCAGATAGTCCACCACCTTGCGGTTCACCTCGTCGCGATTGTCCCCCGAGAAGAGGTTGAGCTCGCCGATGGAGAATTCGTTCTCGACCGTATAGTCGTGGATGGACATGAGCAGCCGCATCAGTTTGTCGGACGACTCGTTGGCCCTGAGCTCAATGCTTTTGATGACTCCGGCAAAGTTTTTCTCCACAAAGTCGCGATTGATGTCTTGTATCACACGGTCCACGTCCGATCGGCGTTTCATCAGCGCGCCAATCTCTGTCGAGATGCGCCCCAGGATGTCCTTGTAGTGTTCGCTGGTACGACGGCGAAACTCCTCTATCTTGTTGTTGTCCATGAAGTCCTGCAGGTCCGCGGCTATCTGCAGATAGTCGTGGTCCGTCACGGGCATGGTGTTGAAATGGAAAGCATTCTGCGGCTTGAAATTGCGGTTGAACCCGACCACCGCGTCCTTCAGCTTGTCTATCGATTCGCGCTTCTGGTTCACCGTGCCGCGCAGCTGGCTCAACAGTTGCTGGCAGTCCAGGCTGTTCGTTGTGGCCTTGTCGTCGGAGAGAAACCCATCTGGCACGAGATGCTCATTCTCCACGATCTGATGATACTGCTTCAGCCCCTCTCGCCTGTGGGTGAGATTCTTGCCAACCGCCTTCTGGCGCTCTTCCAGTTCCTGTCGCTTCCTCTCCATTCGCGTCCGCTTGTCCTCATAGCGCTGTCGCATCATGGCGAGTTGCTGCTCTGTGTCCTTGATGCTCTTTTTGATTTCGGGCTCCTTGGCAAACGGATTTTGCTCTGCATAGCGATATCTGATCACGTCGGGGCGCTCAGCCTCAATTTTCTCCAACAAAGCCCTTAGCCCCTCCAGCGCCTTGCGATATTGTGCAAGCAGGGAAACGTCCACGCCTTTGCCCGCAAGTTCGGCTTTCTGCTGTTCGTCAAGTTGGGCTTTCTGCTTTGCAAACTCCTTGTGCCTGATGGATGCTTCCGCGGCTTGCTCCTCTTCGAATGCGCGCAGATCGTGGTCGAGCGCTTTTGCCGACCTGTTGAAGGCGGTGTCGAGTTCTTTGAGTTCCTTCTTGTTCTTGGCCTCCATTTTCTCGCGCCTGTCCTTCTCCTCCTGCACTTTCAGCAGCGCTTCGTTGAAGGCGCGCTGGCGAACCTCTTCCTCTTTTTTGATGAGTTCCTGCTCTTCCATCTCCAGCTTATGCAGGTTGTTTTCCAGGTTCTGTCGCTTGACGGGTATCTGGTCTTCCTCTACTTCTTAGCAACGTCGCTTGGTCGCGAAGCGGTTTGATCTCTGAGGCATATTTTTTCCCGAGTTTAGAGATCTCGTCCTGAAGTTCAATGGGCAGTTGGGAGAGTAGCCGATTGACCTTCCGCACCTCCCCTTCCAACGCCTTCTTCTCCTCCCTATACTCCTCGGGCGTATGATGCACGGAGTCTATTTTGTCCAAGTTGAGCTTTACGCCAAAGAAACTGTTAGAAGCAGTGTCTCTCTGAGGCTCAAGACCCTCTGCGTAGAGGATGCGCTCCTCATCGACCACCTTGCCTATGGTGTGCTCCCAACCTTCGGCATTGGTGCAAAGCCAATGGTAGAGCGAACCCTCCAGGTGGGCCAGCAAACCATCGATCTTCGCTATTTGGCCACGCACCTGGTCGCGCCGCTCCTCCAGGCGCTCCTGCTCGCGACTGGAGGCTTGCCTCAGTTCGGCCTCTTTCGCCTCATATTGGGCGGTGATCCGGTCGGTCTGGCTTTTCACGGCATTTTTCTGGGCCGCATTTTCTTTCTCGGCCATAGCCAACTGTTGCAATTGTTCCCTCACCTGCTTGATGTCCTCAGCCCGAGGGTGCCACTGGCGGAGTTCCCTCCATGCGCTGTCAGCTCTGTGTTGCTCTGCCGACAACGTCTCCAGCCGTTCGTCAGACTCATGTCGCCAGTCGTTGAAGGCCTCCGTGAGTCGATTCCTGCTCTTGGTGCGCTCCTCTTCCAGGCGCTTGCGCTCCGTCTGCTGTGCGGCCTGCTTCTTATAGTACGCCTCTTTCTGAGCATTCTCGAACGCCTGATGAGCATTTTCCAGTTTTCCTCTGGCAATCTTGTATTTCTCCTCTATCGAGGCGTGCGTCTTCAAAAGGTCGTCCAGTAGCATTTGTTTCTCGGCAGCCTCCAGCTTGATCGCCTCCTCGCGGCGGGCAAGGGCGAGCTTCTTCTCTATGCCCATGGCCTCAAACTCCTTTCTTGTCTGCGCTATCTCTTTCAGCTTGTTCTTTTTAGCACCCAGCTCCTGGTTCCGGGCGTCTCTCTCTTTGCCATATTCGTCGGCGAGCTCCTTCTCTTTCGTGCGCTCCTTGCCGATGCTCGTCTTGAGTTCTGCCTCCTCGGCTTCCAAGAGCGGAATCTGCTGCTCGCTTTCTGCCACGGCATGATTCAGCCTGTGCCAAACGTCCAGCAGTTGTTGGTCGAGCGCCACAATCTTTCTCCCCTGTTCCGCTATCTTCAGCGCTTGCTGACGCACGGGGTAGTTGCCGTCTCGTGTCTGACGAAACCAGCAGTCTATCTCGTCATACTCGCGTTCGAAGTCTGTCACCAGTCGTCGGTAGGTCTGCAGGTCGATGGGGAGGTCCTCATCCGTCATGGACTGGATGATGGTGGTCTTCACGAAGTCGGCGTCCAACTTGGTGTTCAGAAACACGTTCTGGATACTTCGCGGAATGTTCTGATAGTGTGCGCTCTGCACCAGCGCGTAGCGCGTGTATTTATGGTCGCGTGTGTTGCCGAAAATGATGTCCCTGAACATCACGCCCGAGTCGATCCTTGCCGAAACCGCCACCTGCTTGCCTATGCGCTCACGGATCTTCACCCAGTCGCTCAGCACCTGCTTGTCCTCGCCTATGAGCCATTTGCGCTGATAGGGCGCGTCGATGAATCGCCATGAAGCCCGCCCCTGATAGCGGCTCACCAAAATGGTGTAGGTCCCGTTGTCACGCATCACCTCGTAGAGTATGTGCGAGTTGGACTGGCGGAAATAGAACTCGTCAAACGTCTTCTGTCCCTGCTGGATGCCCAGGCGATGCTTGTCGGCATTGTAGAAGAAGAGCAACGCTCTCAGCACGGTACTTTTTCCCACACCCTGCGTGCCCGTGAAATGCACATTGCCATCCACCGAAATCTCCGCATACGGGATGTTGGCGCTGTTGATAAATATGATTTTATTCAGGTGTTTCATCTTCGTTGGCTATTTGAATCATGTTGACCAGCTCCTCGGCATAGTGGAAGGCGGAAGTGACCTTGTAGGTCTCGTCCTGCTCGCTGACGCATTCGGCAAAGCCCATACCCAGCATCTCCTGAATCAGCTTGTTTACGATCTCCAGATAGGATCCTATGCCGTATTTTCTGAACAGATGGCCTGCCTTCTCTTTTAGTTCGATGTCCAGGCTTATCTGTTCCACCAGATGGCTCTTGCGAAACTGGTAGCCAGCAGCGAACGACTGATTGTAGCACTTCAAGAAGTCCAGGTAGTCGAGCCACTTGGAGAAACTGTCCAGTTTCTGTTCGACGGACTGCTTTCCCTCGCCTATTCGCGAGAAATAGAAATATCCATTGCCAGTCTCCAGCCGAAGGCCGATCTCCTTGAAGTAGTCGGCGTAGTCTTCGTAGTTTTCCTCTATGTCCTCATATAGATGACGGGTGGAGGCGTCCGCGCTGTCAATCGAGAGAAACTCTCCCCGGCTCAGTCGCTCATATATCTTTTGGGTGTTATTTCGCATAGATGATTGGGTATTCAATGTCTTGATAAGTCGCATATCTCCCCGTCGTCCGACATTCGTCCGGATGGAGGATGACCAGCTGGCAGAAGAGGGCAGCATGGTCTTCGAGACTGCGTTTCGCCTTGTAGTCGTATCTCAGAATGAAGTCAAACAGATTGTGGCTCGACGCAGAAAAAGCATTCCACACCTCTGTAGGATCCACCTCCTTCAGCCTCAGCGTATGTTCCTGTAGGTCTTCGTCGGTCAGTGGTTCCGCCTCGGTTCTGGCCGTCTTCTTCAGTCCGTTGCGCTCCGCTATCCGTCTCAGAATGGCTGTCGCCTGGTCGTTCTCCCTTAGCATTTCCAGCGAGAGGCGGATCCTGCTATATTGCCGCGACTCCATCCAGACGGGGTTGTTATCTTCGAGGACTTGCAGCAGATTGGTGTCCGTCTTGATGAGCAACTGGTCCTGCAGGTATTTCAGTTTGCGTATTTTCTTGTAGAGCTGGTTCTGATGTTCTATCTGGTTGATGTAGATGATGATCTGTCTGTCTATCTCCATCAGCGCATGATAAGCCTCCACAAAGTCGTGTTTCACGTCGCTGCACGTCTTGGCCATGTGGGGATCGTTGGCCATGAGGAAGAAAGCCTGCTCGTTGTCGATCAGTTTCTCACACTCCTGTATCATCGCTCGGATGCTATGGCTCTTCTCGTCCATATTCTGCAGCTTCTTTTTCTTGATGACGTAGTTGGGCTCTTGCTTGTAGGCATTGTCCATATTGCGTTTCAAGTCCACGACATTCTTCAGGGTTCTGAATCCTGTCTTTTTCAGCAGTTGCCGCACGCTGTCTTGGTAGCCCGCCTTTCGGTTGATGTTGGTCTCTTGCAGGTAATAACCTATATACTCTTTCAGCGTATTGATACACTCCTGGACGCTCAACACGCTGATTTCCTCGTTGACATTCAGCACCTCCTCGAAAAAGTTGAGGTAGTCGCTCTCGATCTCTACCGTATTGCCCGTTTCGACCAGCACCCCGTAGTCGATGAGCCTTCTGAGACGCATCTCGTTTCCCCCGATGAGCTCCAAAGCCACTCCTAACGGAAACTTCATCAGTTTTCGTTTCTCAAACATCTCGCTCAGCAACCCTTGCTCGCGCGACAATGTTTTGGTGAGTTCTTCTATCGTCCTAAAATGAGAGAGTATCTCCATGGGCCATCGTGTTGTTTAAGTCTTTTCCTGCGAGAGCGACTCTTGTCCATGCCTTTTGCCTGGAGCCTCCTCGTCGCCTTCACTTGCAAAGGTACGCATTTTTTTGGAACGAGGCTCGTTTGCTCATCTGTTTTGTCATCAAATGGAGCAGAGATTATCGTCTGGGCCTGTCGACAAGTGTCCTTCTTTCTTCGTGTCCCGTCGCGCTCAGGATGTTTGGTTAGTGGCCTGGAGGCTATCCACGGACAATTGTTCTCTTGCGCCTCTTATTACCAGCTTACGTCTTTCTCTTGTCTGGGCAACGTCAAAACGTCAAAACAAAGATGCCAAAACAAAAACGTTAAACGTTATAACGTTAAGACGTTAATAGAACGGGCTTGGCAGACTGACGATAGCACTGTATCGATGATGTACAAATTCTTCTTGATGGAAGATTTTACAGCTTTTTGCTTCTGGGTTTCAAATTGCGAAAGGTCGATTTTCCCTTTAATATGTAATTTGATATTCCTTTTTTCAATTACATTTTCCTCCTATTCTACAGAAGTTTCTTTCTGTTGATTGGGGATTATGCCAGAAGTTATTTCTGATAAATATGACTGTACATCTCTATGACATGGTGTATTTAGTATAGAATTGTCCGCAATAATTATTGTCAACTGTTTGGCGCGACTGGTTGCCACGTTGAACAAAGGTTTGTCAAGCGACATGCTCATCATTGTATTAGGAATATGATAGATACATACATCGCAAGTCAAACCTTGAACTCGTTCTACAGTATCAATAAGCACGTTTTCCTTGCTACCATATCTGCTAACAAAGCGATTTTGTAACATTCTTACTGCTGCGCGGAATTTTGTCAATACAGCAATTTTTATCTTTGGTTGAGTTGATAATATATCTTTTACTATTCCAATGGTAAAGTCGCAACAATCTTTGTCTGCTTTTTCACCAACAGGCATCTTCTTATACAAAAGAACAGTTCCACCATCTTTAGGAAGATAGTTTAAGTTGTTCTTTGCAAAGATGTAATCAAATTCGGCAACCGACTTAATTGGTGTGTGATAGAATATACTGGTTAGTTTCGCGGACTTTGTTAGCAAACGGTGAGTCTCTGTTAGAATATATGACTTAAAGTCGAAGTTACCACAAAGAGTTACAAAGCCATTTGCTAACATCGTAAAATCATTTCTAATTAGAGATTCCTTGCTAAGTAACACAATAGGTTGCATCTGATTTTGATCACCAATCCAAATTACCTTCTGTCCAAGGTTTTTACATGCTGCAATCATTCCAAACAATGCTTGGCTAGCCTCGTCCATAATGACATAATCAAAAGGACGCTCGTTGTAACATTGTTTTGCCCAACCACTAGAATTGTAAAAAGTCGTCAATGTTAAACTGCCTGGAACACAAGTGATCTTTTTACTATCTATAGGAACTATATTCTTACAGACAGTAAGTTCGTCAGAGGAAACACTTGTTTTCATTATACGTCTCTCTGACAATATTTTCTTTAAACAGTCTTTCTCTGCAAGTTCCATAAGTGCTCTATTTGTCATAGCCGTAACCAGTATACTCTTATTCTGACTCAATAAATGTTCTACTAGTTTTGCCATTAGGAATGTTTTTCCTGTTCCTGGAGGGCCTTGAAATATCAATTGTGGAGTAAATTCCAAAGCTTTGACAATTCCATCTACTTGCTCTTTGTTCGAATTAATATGGACTGGATTCCATGCGACAGTTTTTTTATCGAAATCCAAGATTTCTTTTGCGACCATATTTGTGTCCTTGTTATTGACTATTTCAATGAGGTTTTGATAATAGTCCATAGGTGGTTCCTGAGGTCCCAAAACGATAACGCATCCCTCTTTGTTTTCAAGAAATTCTGCCATCTCTATTGATAGTCCTGCAAAACCACACAAAAGAAAGCCATTGTCATCAGTTTTACCTTGCCATACACAATGTACTTCTGAAAATTCAACTTGATGACGGCGTAAGTTGCCCCAACTTATTTCTCCCCAATTTCTGGGTAAACACATTTTTCCTTCAAGAACTATAGCCGTAAAATATTCATTCTTTCGTGGAATACCTTTGTCTTTCTTAAACCGAAGTATCATCTGTCCAGACCCTAACGCATTGTGTTCTAAGTCATTCGAATTGTCTTTTTTAAAGTCTAGTTTTACAAATTGTGAGATATAAACTTCATTTTCTGCCAATAAAGCTAACGCTTTTGAATTGAGCTTTTTCAAATATTCTTCGCTAATAGCGGCGAGTTCCTTGTCAAGAAACCTCTTATGTTGTTCTCTTGTATAATACATAATTAATCCCAATTAAAGATATCCTCTTCAGATAAATTCATCTCGACGTCCCCATGTCTCTTTTCATTTAAGCCAAAAGACTTGATTTCATTTGACTGGGAATATTTAGGATTTTCAATAACAAAACAAGTATTCTTTGTTTCCATATACTTATTTGCAAGTTCAGCCATTGCCTTTGGATTTACAATATCCGTGTCAAATATAAGATTGACATTTGGGTTATCTTTAAAAATGTCCTCATATGACAGGCAATGTATTTGGTTGTCACTTCCATAGTTCAGCAAGATGTTTTCAGAATTCACCATCAATTCAGCAAATACCCATGGGTGCAAGTATAGCTTTCTGTTTTTTGAGCTCGTTATAACCACAGTCACAGGTTGTCCGTTCTTTTTTATTTTTCCCTTAACGATTCTGGAACTATCATCAGGATTCCACATAGAGCTATTTATTTCAGGTTTGGTCTCAAGATAATCTTTCGCAGCATATCGTGCCTCTCTATTTTTATCTATACGTTTATCCTCATCGATATTATCCTTATCAACGTCATGGCCATGATTTGTCACCTCTGGATTTATGCTATTTTCACGCTCTTCGTTATCTCCATGTATTTGGTTTTCTTGACATTGTTCCTCGTTTTTAGGAGGTACTGTATCTATCAAGTTGCCATACTTGTCAATATATTTTTGAAGCGTAGATCTAAGTTTATCTATTTCTTCGTCTTTCTTTTCAATTTCTGTTTTAGATACAAGATTGTCATAAAATAACTGTTGCCAATCTTCTGATTTGAAAGGGATGGAGCTTTCAGAAACTATACTATATAGAATATCTCGAGGCTCACAACCTGCTGATATATACAGCTTTCTTGTTGATGCATCATAATAATAATCACCATCTTCAAATGTACACAATAAAAGATTATTGTCATTAGTCTTGATGAGGAGCTTGGGCATTTTCCCTTTGTAGATAAATACACTTATTGTATTATCATTTTTCCAAAGATAATATTCATGTAAATCATATTCTATTGATTTCTCTTGTAACATGGACAAATCAACAATAGCGGATAAATACCTATCATACGCCACAAATTGTCGCAAAGCAGCAACTTGACTTTCTCCTACAAGAGGTAATTTATTCTTGTTCTTCAAATAGTTTACAGTTGAAACTATTTGTTCCTTTTGTTTCTCTATATCAATCGCTTCTATTGGTTTGTTCTCAATTAAATTCTTTCTAAATGTAATAAGATTTGATTGGTCTGTTTTCACACCTAAAGAAATGAGGTAAGATTTCTTTTGGTCAGTATCAGCCCAAGATTCAATAGAGGACAATATGGTTTCGTCTTCATTCACATATTCGTTTTTGAAATATCCTCTAAAATACTTGCTCAATCTATATCCAAAAGAATCGTTATATAGTTTAATTTGCTGGTCAAACATAATGTTTAATAGAGTATGAACCCATGAGTCGGGCAAAGAGGCAAGAATAATATTCGGAACCCATGTATTATACCAGCCGCGAATTTTTCTTGCGTAATAGATCCCCAATAAATATAAATATGGTGTGTAGCCTTTACCCTTATCACATCTATCCCAAACGTCTGCAGCTCCCATGGGCTGTAAGCATAACAATTTAGTCAATTCCGAGTCTGAGAAATTCGACAACGAATGTTTAATTTTACTTATCATATCAGGCTCTTCATACTCTGGCAGAAGTTTAGATAATGGGATTGACAAGGACTTTCCATCATGATACTCAAGCGTTATATTATCGCTAATGGTATATGAAGAAACTGTCCGTTCGCCAACGTATATTTTATTAGTCAATAGACGTATCTCGTCATCGTTATATACCTCCAAAGCGATTCTGATGATTTTGGAAACTAAATCCTCGGAATTGTAGACTTTTGATAAGTTAATGTCGATTTTTTGCAGCTTTTGTAATAGATATTTTTTTGATTCAACACCCAGTACTTCGACCATTTCAACTATGGCTTCTGTTATTCCAAATTTGTCAATAAGATTTTTAGAGAAATCCATAGTCCATGTGCCTTTATAAAAAAGATACATTTCTTTTAAAGAGATAGAATTGCTCAATTCCTTTATGTTTGGTTTAATAATATCATCGAAGATTCTTTCTCTTTTTACAAGATATGGCTCTAAGTCTGGGAAAGACTCTTTCTCACTAATCGTGTATTCATGCATCCATTGTGGTAAATTTGGAGAATAAACGGTCATACTCGATAACCTGCGTCGATGCGTACCCGCTTGATTGCAGAACAACAAATTATGGGACAAGTCCACCTTTTCAGCGCAGTTAAGATTTTTCATTACTCTGAATAAGGTGACTTTCTCTAAAGGGTTTAATACATTTATGTTTTCTGTTAACGCAAAATTCGCCTTTTCACAAATAACATTATATACATCTGTTTCTTTTGGTAATCTAAAGTATTTTGAAAATGGAGTCTCTTCTATATTGTTTGAGCAGAATAAGCCTATTTTGGATAAAAGATCAACAACTCCAGATAATTTGTTTGTAGTGATAATCCTTGTTTTGTCAAGTGTTTCTTCATTTATTATTCCTACAAGGATGTTGTTTCGATATATTGGTTTCTTTTGTGTGTGTACGATGTCGCTTCTTTTTAAAATTTCTTTGTTAAAGATCAATATAGGCAACGACTCAATAAAATTAACTATTATATCGTGTTTTTGCGTTGACCTGTCTTGCTCGTCTAGCCATTCTGTTAAAATTTTTATGTCTGTAACATTTTCGGAAATAATCAATTTTGAAAAGTTATCATTTTCTCTTAAATGTTTGAATATGTATTCAAAGCTTGCCACAACAATCTTATCTGAATAAAACTTTGCAATAGGGAGTTCGTCTATATTTGTGGAACAATCAAGACCTATAGCTTTGTATAAGGGTACAAGTTTTGCATGACCTTTACGAACAACTATTTGTGTAGCTTTTATTTCATTCTTAAAGTAATACTTGTCGCTAAATTTGTAAAGTGGCAAGTTCTCACAAACCCGTACAATACTTCCCCTGCTTTTTTCAGTATCTTTGTTGATTAGCCAATCATAGAAAGACTCCTTAGAGTCTTCAGAAGCATCTTTAAACCAGTTCAAGAAAGAAGCATTGTTGTATATTGCGTTTAACACAGTAAGAGTAGTGACCCTATAAACAGAATCATATAATTTGGATTCTTTGAGCGCATCTTCATCGGAATCGAAGTAGGGAAGATGTTTATTCGGATCTATAATTGAACAGAACAAATCTTTTCCGATGATTTTTGATAAGCCAGATTTGTCTATCATAATTCTGTCTTGTGTGATAAGATTTCCGTTTTGCCCCTTTATGAAGTCTAGCTCAGATGCTGATTTTTGAAACGAATTATAAAAGTCTAAAGTCAAAAGATTATCTCCATCATATTTTTCCTTTGGCAGCAAGCACAACGCACCGTCATAATCTGCCAGTGATTTAACCCAATCTACTAACAACGCGCCAATTTGCCCGAACAAGAATCTATTCCATGTGTTTTTGAAATGTATAGACTCACGGCTTGCTGTTGTTAAAAAATCGGCATTAACAAGGAACTTGAAACCAAAATCATTGACTTTAGTAGGAAGGTATGTAAACAATACAGCATCTTGTACAGGAACTACTTTCCCTTCTATAATCTTTGCTGCAAAAGTTATTTTAGTTTTTGTTGCTTCTTTAAGTTTCTTAGGTACTAATTTCTCGTTTTGTAGGGCTTCTTGTGTTTCTTCTGGAATTCGAATTGTATAGTCTTTTATAATCCAATCCTCTGTGATTTCATTGGATGAGAGTCGAACGGTATTGCCATTTATCGATTTTTGTATTTCTATGACATCACCCTTGGTGCTTTCGAATCGTATATGCCCAATATTCCTCAAAAAAAGTGCGAAGCGTGGCTTTGACAAAAGAGTTGTTATTATTTTGTCATATTTAATTATGTTTTGATGATCCACGTTTAAAGCGATGCCAACTGGGGCTGAAAAAAACAGAGATTCCTCTTGTACCTCTTTGGGAAGACGATATCTTTCTTCCCAAATAGGTTTGATTTGCCATGGAACTGTATCCATGTCTTCTTCGTTAGAATAGACGGGTGATTTCTTGTCAAATGCAAATGAAAAATTGCCGGAATTGATGTATACAGTTTCTGCTTCAGAAAAAACAGATTTGAATCCGATACCTTTATAGCCTGTTTTTTCAGAATCATTTTTCTTTGTGCTATCACCTATGCTTGAGATGCTTTCAACATCAGCTACAGAAAAAGGCTTTCCAGAATGTAAAAACAGTAAATCTTCGTTCAATGTTTTCAAGGTAACATTTACCAAAGAGCCTTCTTGAGGTTGATCGTCGGCATTCTGCAAAAGTTCAAATATAAACCTCTCCGACTCTGTATACAAATCTCCCATTATGGCATGAAGAGCATTTGACGTGTTCTTTGCATCACGGCTTGTTGAGCCTGTTTCCTCAAATATCTTACGAATAAGTTTTTCTTTATTTAGTTTGTCAACAAATGACAGTTTGGGCTCGTCTAAAAATGTATCACTTATTTCAAGCATAAATGGATGGTTGAACTTGATTCGTTGTATGCGTGATGCAAGTTTAACATTGACCTGCCAAAACTCATTTGTTAAGAAACTGTCTCTATGAAGAGAAAACACCCTTACCTTACCCAATTTGTGTGGATAATACAAGATGTCACCATTTAAGTTGTGGACATTTTCAAAATATCCATATTCGCGACCTTTAATATCCTTTTTGGGAGCTTTCTTGTAAGTCGCGATTACCTTAAAAGGTTTATTTAAATCTTCTATAGATACTCCCCAATAATGAGAAAGAATTCTTATCAACTCGTCGTCTGTTTTCTGCAAAAGACTCGAATAGTATGTCCTGTTGTCCATGTGATTTGCAATTTAAAATAATTTACCATTCGTTGTATGTTCTCGTCTCCCTGAATGTAATCACCGGCGTAACCTTCTTCAGGGCCTCGGCATCAACAATACCATTTATATGCAAGCCTGACGAGAGCTTGGGCTTCACCCACTCATTATTCCACAACTTTACATTTTCGTCCCCTGCCACTACACGGCACAACCTCATCTTATATGGAGATGTTCCGTTTTTCTGGTCTTGCTGATACGTGATGTTTTGCAGCCAAAGCTGATTGTAGTCAGAGTTGGGTTGATTGCATAGTTTGGAATATACGAGACTTATGATTGCGCTTTTCTCCTTCTCGTTTTTAAGAGAGTCAACCATTCTACTGAGAACGCGCAAGGCATAATGGCAACAACCAACATTCTCTAAGGCTATCTGTGTACAGACTGCAGACATGGCGCGAATGCTACCACCTACGAGTCTGCGTCGTTTGGTTATCTTTTCGGTTGTGGGTTCTTCTCCGTCAAGAATTGGTATCGTCGTGACTTCTTCTTCATAAGGCTCGAGCCAGTCTTCTATACGCTTGTCTATATCCGAGAGCATGGTTTTGATGGAACCGCTATCGGGGTGTTGTCGAGCGAACATAAGAATGTAGAGCAGGTGCTTCTCGAAACTGTCAAAGTCGCAACCTTTCTTGTTGAAGATAGGTGTGTTGTAGATATATGTAAGTTTGTCGGGCTTGACTGCATCGGTAACTATGCTATCGCTGATCTTGGTCTTCTTGCTGTTCATGCGGAAGTTCAAGCTCTCCAACACGTGCTGAAGGACATAGGAAATCTTTTCGAGTTCATCCTTGTCATTACAAAATATGCGGTAGTCGTCACGATAACGGATTATTTCGTATGAAGTGGTGATACCTTCTCTTTGTATTGCTTCATGGAGTAACAGGTCAGAATAGCCAAGGATTATTTCGCCTATAAAGTCGAATATGGCATTTCCTTGAGGGATGCCAATATTGCGCCCTTGTTGGAAGGCACGAAGATACTTTTGGATATTCTTGGCTATCGGATTTTCTGTTTCCTGCTCGTGCTTTGTTCCTTTGAACGAGAAGGCCCAATCAAATGCTTGCGGATTGACCGAACCATAACAGTTGGTGATGTCCGTGACAAACATGTAGCGATATTCCAAAGAAAGCTCTATACTCCGCTGTTCCATAGAACTCCACCAGTTGAGTATAGTAGTGGACTTGTGAAATGGCTCTTTTCCCTTAGGTATAACGGGCAATGCGCAAGATGTAATATGCGGAACGTTGTACTTCTCAAAGAGATGCTTTATGACCGACCATGACCGCTCATTACAAATTTCTCTAACAAGAAAATAATAAAGGAATGGATTTGCAAGGATAATGGGGCGAACTGCGTAATGTCCATCTTTGTTGAGTAAAATGTCAAGGTTTACATCGGGTAATTCTTCTGGTGATATACCTTTTCGCAAGCAATCTTTATAGGGCGTTTTGCCAATGGTGTTCTTGACTTCTTGAAGCAATTCGTCAAATACGAAATATTCAGGTAGCTCGAAACCATGATACTGTTCTGATTTCAAAAAGAAATCCATAGCTTCTTTATGATTGAAGCTAAGTATGTTTTTTCTGTCATTGGTGTAGTGATGATTTATTGTTCCACATACAGCTTCATGGCGTTCTTCGGAATATATGCCGTTGCCACTAAGCATCCTTCAAATAGTTCTACGACCACTCTCTGTTGTCCTGCGATTCTTGCCACTCTACCATGAACGTCTTTAAAATCTCCATCTGTCACAATAACCATATCGCCTAATTTGTACTGGATGATCTCTGTTGTAACTGGTATAATGTGTGGATTCTTGATGGATGTGAGCCTGATGAAATTATCCATCGCGTCATTGCGAATGGTGAGTGGAGGATTGCGATCAGGATTGTCTTGACGACAAATAGTGTGGTCAAAGTAATAACTTAATAGATTCCTGTTTCCCTCAGAGCTAATCTTGATCTCATAAAGCAAGGACTCGACTTGTGCTGCTGTGGCAGAAACAAATAGAAAAGAGGGCAGGAGAGGGGCTATGACAATCCGCTTCTTCCCATTCTTGTTTATATGTTTGTATCGCAGAGGCACATAGCATTCCAAGCCTTTAGCCTCTACTAATGCTTTTGCCTTGAGGACGCGTCCATACGTAACGCGCAGAACAAACCATTGCTTGTTTTCAGAAGGCACATTCTCTACCGACACCCCACCTTTGGCCTTTGAGATGGAGGGCGTACAAGAGGTGAGTCCTGCACTTGGACACGATGAGCCTGTGTCGGTAGGCTGCCCATTATACAATGAAGCATCAGCCGTTGGAGGCTGCTTGGTGATATCTTCCAATGTTATAGTTCGGAGGTTAGGTTAAACCAACAGACTATTTCTTGTTGGAGTTGTCATTTGTTGACCACAAAGGTATAAAAACTAATCAATATAAAAGAAGAAAATAGGGTAAATCTTATGATTGAGCGCAGGCTTTAACAAATAGGATTCTCTCCGTTGCAACCGGCTATTTTGCTTCACGCCCTTCGTCAGACAAGTCGTTATCCTCGTGAAGCAGATATTCGTATTCGGTCCCGACAAGACTCTCGCGATCATATTCTTTTCTGTACTCCATGATGTAGAAACTGATAGTTTCGGGATATTCATAGATGAATCTTCGGCACACCTTCTTGTACATGAGCAATATGCGTTCGTCGTCGGCAAACCCAAACAGAAGATCAAGCATCCGTCCTACTTCGTTTTCCGATGCCTGTTTCCTCGCGCAGAATTCCTCCACTATGGGGGTGTACTCTATGGCTGCTCGCTCGCGAATCTGCGTCAGCTCCCTTGTCAGTTCTTTTATCCCCGCAAGGAAGTCTTGGCAGTCCTTGTCTTTGCTTATTTCATGCTTGTCCTCTTGCATATTTTATAGTTTCTTGTTTTCGACACAAAGTTACTAATTTTTATTTGGTTGCGAAATCTATTTTGAGTTTTCGCTGTGATTCATTTGTCGTTTTTGCGGTAAAACGTTTGATGTTTTTGCGGTAAAGCGTTTGGTGTTTTTGTGTCAATTCATTGGGTGTTTTTGCGGTAAAATCCATGTTTGCTGCAGATTTGCACAGGTGTGGCCACAAATGGAGCAGATAGAAAAATCCATGGGTTGCTGGGGGAACGCGTATGCGATTTTGAAAACGTTAGACGTTATAACGTTATCATGGAAGAACGCGAGTCTTCCATGGCAAGGGTGGTTGGATTGCTCTAAAGCGTGATATCGTGGCAACGTGACTTCTTTCTTTAGTCTGAGCAACATCAAAACGTCAAAACAAGATGCCAAAACAAAAACGTTAAACGTTATAACGTTAAGACGTTAATGGGACGAGCTTGGCAGACTAAGGAGCCAGAAAAGTGAACGGGTGTCCCCGTTTTGGGTGGGTGGATATCCTCCGTTTTCAGCAACTTTATGATTGATTTTTGCCCGCCTAAGCCCAAATGTAGCTCCACCATAGCCTGCAAATCCTTCAAAAACCCTAATAGGCTCATGTTTGGGTAGTCTATGCATCAAGCCTTCCTTTCTCACCCCAATCTTTTAAGTTATCTCTCACCACTGACAAAAAGTTTATTTCGTCATCAACTTCTTCTTGCGAGAAGTTTTCCGAGAGGGTTGAAATAACCTCACTAATTTTATTTATCTGCTCAAAGAGCAAATCTTTCTTATTCTGTTCCATCTTATTTTTTCTTCTTGTTCTCCAAAGCCTTTTCTGTTCACTTGCCAATCTGCGTTCAACCTTCTTTACATCTTCTGCCGCAGGAAGGTTCTCTGGAACTATACCACGCTGCACAAGCATATCTCGAACAGCAGCATTGTTGGCAATATGCTCTTGGCTTATACGACTTTCTCCTTGAAGGTCTTTGGCCTGCACATTCACACTCGTCATTTCTGCTGCAAAATCCTTTGCTTTGATGCTGATAGTGGGGAGGAAATCTGCTAATGGTCGTTTCTCTGGGATTCCCATGCGTCGCTTCAGCGTTGCGGTATTCAAACGAAATAATGCTTGGTCTCCTTTGGAACGTATCACAGCAAAACTCTTGTCATTCACCCCTCGTTCATAAAGTACGCCAGAAAGTTTACGTTCTGTTTCCTGTAGTTTAGCACGTGCCTTAACTCTTTCAACTTCAATAAGACGCTGTTCTATAAGTTCTGCACGACGAGTTTGCACAGCAAAGTAAGTTTGTGCAAATGCGATTTGTGGTTTACGAGGGTCGCCATTTTGAGCGACAAGCTAGCAAGCATAGCGTGTTAGCATAATGTCATCTATCTGACGCTCAGCACCAGAACCGATAACAACCATTTTATTGACGTCAATAAAATGGTCTTCTACATTTTGTCCTACATTTACACACGCTTCCTTCTAGTTTTAGGCAAGTTCTAACTCTGTCTTATGGATTGCTCTTTTCTTGGAGTTGTTTGATGTTCTCGTGGGTTGTTGTGGTAGGCGTATGCGATTTTGAAAACGTTAAACGTTATAACGTTATCATGTAAGAACGCGAGACTTCTATGGCAAAGGTGGTTGGGTTGGATTGCTCTAAGGCGTGATTTCGTGGCAACGTGACTTCTTTCTTTTGTCTGAGCAACATCAAAACAAAGATGCCCAAACAAAAACGTTCTAATAAACCGTATTTTGCCTGTAGTTGATGATGTGTGCAACGTGCTTGGCAATCAATTGATTATGTGTTTTGCCACTAACTTTTGCGGCATTTTACCACTAACTTTTGCGGTGATTCGTCACTAACTTTTGTGGCGTTTTACCGCTAACTTTTGCGGTGCTTTGTGGGTTTTATCAAGGCGAGCAAGGCGGCTGCTTGAGTGTTTGCTTGGGCGCCACTTAGGGGGACCTTGGCGATGGTAGCTTAGGGGCGAGGCGGATGGTTGCTTATGACTGGCGCGGAGGGTAACTGAGGGGCGTTTCGGGACGTCTGTTGGCATGGGGTGAGAGTCGTCGTTTTGCATGGTTTGTGAGTTGTTGTTGGCATGGGTTATGAACTGTCGTTTGCATGGGGGTTGGCGTGCTTTTTGCGTGACCAGGGAAGGTTAGTGGAGAAGAGAAAACGTTAAACGTTAAGGGTGACAAGGAGGGGTGGATAATAACGTTTTAACGTTTAACGTTTTTGTTTCGGCATTCCCGCAATAGTTGGCTGACGGCATTTTGTACCATTATAGGGCAAGAAAGTGCCATCATGCGCTGGGCAAGAAAAAACCATCAAGGCGTCCCTGTGGAGAGAAGCCTTGATGGTTTTATGGTGGTGGGAGAGGTTGGCGCTTTACGCCTTGTCGAGCACCTCGTACTTACTGTGGCGGCTCTTATACTCCGGCACAATCTCCTTCATTTTTCTCACGATCTCCATGTCGTCATACTGCAGGGAGAGGTCGTAGAGGTCCATTTCGTTCTTGCGCGCCAGCTTGTAGGAGTATTCGCGGACGGCAGCCACCTTGATCTTCGGGTGGACGGTCGGCTTGGTCTGCTCCGCGTCGTTGAGCACCTCCTCGTAGAGTTTCTCGCCGTCGCGCAGACCCGTGTATTCGATCTTGACGTTTTTGGCTCCCGAGAGTTCTATCATGCGCTGGGCCAGGTCGGCGATGCGGACAGGATCGCCCATGTCGAAGACGAAGATCTCGCCGCCGTGGCCCATCGTGCCAGCCTCCAGCACCAGGCGGCAGGCCTCGGGGATGAGCATGAAGTAGCGGATGATGTCCTTATGGGTGACGGTGACGGGGCCTCCCTTCTTGATCTGCTCTTTGAAGAGCGGGATGACCGATCCGTTGGAGCCGAGCACGTTGCCGAAGCGGGTGGTGACAAACTGCGTCACGCCCTTTACCTCGCCGTCCTGGATGGCCTTGTTGAGCGACTGGCAGTAGATCTCGCAGATGCGCTTGCTGCAGCCCATGACGTTGGTGGGATTGACGGCCTTGTCGGTGGAGATCATCACAAACTTGCGCGTCTGGTATTTGACGGCCAGGTCGGCGATGACGCGTGTGCCGAAGACGTTGTTCTGTATGGCCATGGCGGGGTTGTCCTCCATCATCGGAACGTGCTTGTAGGCCGCGGCGTGGAGGACATACTCCGGCTTGTGGGCGGCGAAGATCTGCTCCATCTGCGACTCGTTGGTGATGGAGCCGACGATGGACCACACCTTCAGGTCCTTGTGGTGGTTCATCATGTAGAGGCGCACGTCGTGCATAGGCGTCTCGGCCTGATCGACCAGTATCAGCTCCGAGGGCTTGAAGGTGGTCACCTGGCGCGCCATCTCCGATCCGATGCTTCCCGCCGCGCCCGTGATGAGGATGCGGTGGCCTGTGAGCATCTTCTTGATGGCCTCCATGTCCACCTCGATCTTGTCGCGCGGCAGCAGTTCCTCGATGTCCACCTCGTGGAGCAGCGTGTGGGAGATGGTCGATTTGCCGTCCCACTCCTCTGCCGGCGGCATCATCATGATCTTGATCTTGGCGGCGATGAGCGCGTCGATAAACTTGGTGTCGTGGGTGAAGTGTTCCGTCTGCAGCGGCGAGACCAGCAGCGCCTGCACGTGGAGCTTGCGCATGGTCTCCACCAGTTCGGGCGAGTCCTCATAGACCTTGATGCCGGAGATGCGCGAGGAGGTCATCATCTCGTTGTCGCTGATGAATCCCTTGATCTTGTAGCGCGAGCTCGGGTCGGAGACGATGCTTCGCGCCAGGGCTACGGCCCCCGACTGGGCGCCATAGATAAAGACGTTCTTGGAAATGCCAAAGTTGTTGTAGAGGTCGTGGAGCGCCTTGGCCGCCATGCGTGCCGTCCACATCAGCATCGTGGCCGTGATGAAGATTTGCACGCCGCTGACGAAGCGCGGCACGAGGATGTAGTTGCTCAGACCGAAGCGTATCTGCAGCTGGTGGAAGACGCAGATGGCGATGCTCGCCGTGAAGCTGGAGTAGGCCACGCGGCGCAGGTCGATGAAGCTGGAGTAGCGGAGCACGCCGTTGAACGTGTGGAAGATGAAGAAGACCAACATGTAGAGTACCATGCAGAGGCCAATGCCCAGGCCCACGCGATTCAAGTTCGTGTAGAGGTTGTCCACGCCATACTGACGGGTATAGACAAACAGTCCAGATACCAGCACCGAAAGGGTGTCGTAAGCGAAGATACACCAATAAGGAAGCGTGCCTCGGGAGAAGGCCCATTTGACAAATCGGTAGAATAGTTTCATTTCATTCCAACTTTTGTTAGACTTATGCAATTAATTTAGTTTGAGCGATGATAGAACCGTCCCACTCGCCTTGATGCAAAACTACAGTAGAGGGAGTGATCCTGTCGGTCCTTGTCGGCGCCGATTCGGCTCTTGGTCTTCCAACCCCTGCTTTGTGTCGTTTTCGTGGAAAGTGTCTCTGTTCTCTCTCTCATAACGCCAAGTTGATGGCTGCACGAATCTATTGCGAATGCAAAGTTAGTATTTTATTTGTTTACACGCTGCTTTTTCTGAGAGTTTTTTCACCTCCTTGCCTTTATTTGTGAAGAGGCTTTACAAAATGTGGGTTCCTGCCGCTTCGTGCAAGCGACCTGTTGCCCCCGTGGTTAGGGCCAAAATGGGGCACAAGGCTGATGGCTAAGCATGCGAGAAAGAAGAAGGGCCAGCGGCCCGAGGCAAAAGAAAAAAGCAAAAGAAAGCGGCCAATCCAATAATTAGTAGTATCTTTGCCGCCCCATCGTCCCTTCTGCCAGCGAGAGCGGGGTGGGGCGTGAGGATTTTGATCACAAAGAAGACGATGACAGAAGAAAGCTCTGATGCGCTCAGCGCAGACCGCGGAGGCAAGCAGTTGCCCAAGGGAATCCACATAGTCGAGGCCGACTCGCTGATGGCCTCGAAGGAGAAGGTCGTGCCCCGCCGCCCTCTGGCCGAGACCTGGGGCAGCACCTCCGAGAAGCCCACCTCGTGGAGCTATCTCTACCTGCGCCATTTTGCGGCCAAGACCTTCAAGAAATGGCTGGAGCACTACAACGAGCAGACCGAAGGCCGTCCGCAGCCCTTCTTCATCCATCAGTCCTACCACTACGAGTACAAGAACCCCGAGAAGCAGCGGGGCGTGCGCAAGGTCCTGCAGCCCTCCATCAGCGGACTGGTCTTTCTCCAGGGCACGGTGCGCGATCTGCAGGCCTTCCTCGACGAGCATTTCCCACAGTTTCATCTTGTCAACGACCGCAGCCGCGGTTGTCCCGCCTCCATCGAGGACGCCATCATGCGCCCCTTCATGAACGTCTCGCGTATCCACCCCGAGCGCCTTACCTTCCTGCGCGAACCCCTGGAGAAGTTTGCCAAGGACCACGTCAGGCTCCGCGTCCTCACCGGCCCCTTCCAGGGCTACGAGGGCTACATCGTCCGCATCCAGCGCAACCGTCAGCTCGTCTTCGATTTTGGCGGTTGTGCGCTGGCTATCAGTGGTGTACACAACGAGGACTTCGAAGTGGTGGAGGAGTAGGGGAGGGCTGCTTTTATAACTTTTATGAAAGAAGTGGGCTGCTTCGTAACAAAAACTCTCCTTCTATAATAAATAAGGTAAGAAACAACGAGACCATCAATATGACGAAAGGAAAGAAGGCCATCATCGTCGGCGCCTCGTCGGGAATCGGCTACGAGGTAGCCCGCCTGTTGCTCCAGGAAGGGTGGCGGCTGGGCTTGGCCGCGCGCCGCACGGAGACGCTGGAGGCCCTGCGCCGCGAGTTTCAGGATCAGGTCGTCTATGCGCCTATCGACGTCACCCAGGAGAAGTCGGAGGAGCGTCTGCTGCGCCTGATCGACGCGCTGGGCGGCATGGACCTCTACCTCCATGTGGCCGGGGTGGGGTGGCAGAACATGGACTTGCTGCCCGAGAAGGAACTGCCCACGGTGAGCACCAATGCGCTGGGCTTCGCGCGGCTCGTCGGTGCTGCCTATCGCTATTTCGCCGTCCAGGGCCACGGCCACATCGCCGTCGTATCGTCGATAGCGGGCACAAAGGGCCTGGGCGTGGCTCCCGCCTATAGTGCTTCCAAGGCTTTCTGCAATGTCTATATCGAGGCCCTGGAGCAGCAGGCCCGCCTGCGCCATCTCGACATCCACTTCACCGACCTGCGCCCGGGCTTCGTCCGGACCGACCTGCTCGGCGACGGCAAACACTACCCCATGCTCATGTCGGCAGAGAGCGTGGCCCGGGATATAGTCAAAGCCATAAGGACGCGTCGCCATGTCTGCGTGATCGACTGGCGCTACCGTGTCCTTACGGCTTTGTGGCGGACCATCCCCCGCTGGTTGTGGCGGAGGATGGCCGTGAGAAATTAGGCTTATACTGCTACATGCGGTTCACCTCCTTGAGATCGTCCACCTGCTTGAGGTTTTCGATGATCACCTCCAGCTCCTCGGCATCGTGTACTCCGAGTTCGATGGTGCCGTCGAAGATGCCATTGTTGGACGTCACGGTGATGCGGCGCATGTTGAGGCCGAGTTTGTCGGAGAGCATTTCGGCCACGTCGCGCAACATGCCCTGACGGTCGATGCCGCGGATGTGGATGGTCGCGTCGAAGTAGAGCTGGTGGTGCATGTCCCACTTCGCGTCGAGGATGCGGTTGCCGTAGCTCGCCTTCAGTTTGGAGGCCACGGTGCAGTTGCGGCTATGGATCTCGATATGGTTGCGGTTGTCGATGAAGCCCAGCGCGTCGTCGCCCGGTATGCAATGGCAGCAGGAGGGGAAGATGTAGCCGTTGATGGTCTTCTCGCTGATGAAGATCGGCTTCTTGCGGTTGAGTTTCTCATCGACGGTGATGAGTCCCTCCGACGAGGCCATCAGATCCTGTGCGTCCCGTTCCTTGCCCGTTCCCGCGTCTTTCTTCTTCAGGAAGGGCACGTATTTCGTAAACCACGCCGACGTGCTCCCGTCCTTGTTCTTCTTGCCCGTGAGCGCGTCCATGTCGTCGTCGCCCAACTGGATGGTGTGCGAACCCAGTGCGCGCAGCAGGTCCTCCGAATTCTGGAGGTTGTGCGCCTCGCAAAGTCTCTCCATGCGCTGCGCCGAAGGCTCCAGCTCGTGCTGAGCGAGCCAGTCGTGGAGTATCGTCTCGCCCTTCTTCTGCAGTTCGCGTCCCTCCTTGCGCAGGATGGCCTGTATCTTGCCCTTGGCCTTGGCCGTCCCCACGAAGTTGACCCACGAGGGCTGCACGCGCTGTGCGTTGGAGGTGAGGATCTCCACCTGGTCTCCACTGTTGAGCTTGTGGCTCAGCGGCACCAGTTTGTGGTTCACCTTCGCGCCGATGCAATGGCTTCCGAGGAACGTATGGATCTGGAAGGCAAAGTCGAGCGCCGTGCTTCCCGCCGGCATGGTCTTGAAGTCGCCCTTGGGCGTGAAGACGAAGATCTCGGAGGAGAAAAGATTGAGTTTGATGGCGTCGAGGAAGTCCATGGCGTCGGGCTGCGGGTCGTCGAGGATCTCCTTGATGGTGTGGAGCCAGTCGTTGAGCTCTCCCTCGTCCTCCGTGATCTCGTAGCCCTCCTTGTACTTCCAGTGGGCCGCAAATCCCTGCTCCGCTATCTCGTCCATACGGTCGGAGCGGATCTGCAGTTCGATCCACTTGCCCTGGTTGGACATGAGCGTCACGTGGAGCGCCTGGTAGCCGTTGGCCTTGGGATGGTTCACCCAGTCGCGCAGGCGGTCGGGATGGCTGTTGTAAATCTTGCTGATAGCCACGTAGATAGAGAAGCAGTCGTTGATCTCGTCCTCTCTCACGTTGGGCGTGAAGACGATGCGCACGGCCAGGATGTCGTAGATCTCGTCGAAGGAGACGTGCTTCTTCTGCATCTTGTTCCAGATGGAGAAAGGCGTCTTGACGCGCGCCTTGATTTCGTATTTGAGTCCCATCTTGTCGAGGGCCGCGCGGATGGGCGCCGTGAAGTCGCGGAAGAGTTCGTCGCGCTGCGCCTGCGTCTCCTCCAGCTGCTTCGCGATGTTCTGATAGATCTCCGGGTGCTCATAGCGAAAACTGAGGTCCTCCAGTTCGGTCTTTACCTTGTTAAGGCCCAGGCGGTTGGCCAGAGGCGCATAGATATAGAGCGTCTCTCCTGCTATCTTATACTGCTTGTTGGCCGGCTGCGAGGCCAGCGTGCGCATATTGTGCAGGCGGTCGCAGATCTTGATGAGGATGACGCGGATGTCGTCGTTCATCGTGAGGAGCAGCTTCTTGAAGTTTTCTGTCTGAGCCGAAGCCTTGTCGCCGAAGATGCCACCCGAGATCTTGGTCAGTCCGTCCACAATCTGTGCGATCTTCGGTCCGAAGATGTTCTCGATGTCCTCCACCGTGTAGTCGGTATCCTCCACGACGTCGTGGAGCAGGGCCGCGCTGATGCTCGTGGCTCCCAGTCCGATCTCCTCGCAGGCGATCTGCGCCACGGCTATCGGGTGCATAATATATGGCTCGCCCGAGAGACGCTTCACGCCCTGGTGCGCCTGGCGCGCGAAGTTGAAAGCCTTGGTGATGATCCCCACCTTCTTTCTGTGGCGCGAGGCCAGGTAGGTGTCGAGAAGGTGCTGGAAAGCGTTGTCCACCATTGCCTTCTCCTGTGCCGCCTGGTCGGCAGCTTTCTGCTCCATAGGCTTCTGGTCGGTGGCCTTCTGTTCGATAGGCTTCTGGTCAGCAGCCTTCTGCTCGATGGGCTGCTGATCGCTGGACTTCGTCTCCATCATGCCAGGCTTCTGATCCTGGTCGCCGGTAATAGTATTGTCCATGTCTATTCCCCCTTAGTTTAGATGTGTATTGTTGTGATATATATAGTTGGTACTAATGATTTTGGCTTTTGGTGTTGTTTCGTCTCAGAATCTCAGGCTGCATCCCAGTCCGATGGCGTTTTGTCCGAACGGGCTGCGTCGGGTCGTCATTACGCCGTCATTGCCCATCACGACGGGCGCCACGCGCAGCGACAAGTCCTCTGAGATGTCAAACTCCGAGAGCGACGCATCGACGTAGGCGTCGATGACGGAGAGCGCATAGACGGCTATCGTGGCGAAGACGCTCAGGTCTCGCCATCTGCGGTAGCGGTTCTTGCGCTTGCGGAAGATCTCCTGGTAGCGGGCCAGGTTGCTCTCGTTGATCTCCGTGCCGAGGTGCAGGAAGTTTTTGTAGCTCTCTGTGGTCGGGTCGTCGTCCATGATGTCCAGGTAGGCCTGGCTGTAGTCGTGGTACATCTGGTTGTTCCACGTCATGGCGTAGATACATCCTGCGAACCCGCCATAGATGATGGGCAGCTTCCAGTATTTGCGGTTATAGACCTGTCCGGCTCCCGGCAGTACCAGGGCCAGCCACATCGCCCGCTTCGCCTCCGGTCGCCATTGGCTCCAGTCGCGCCTTTGCCGCTTCTCCTTCCCCTTGGTCTGAGCCTTGGAAAGAGTCGGCGTCGGGTCGGCCTCCCACAGCGATTGCAGTGTGGGGTCGGCGGGATCGGCGGAGTGCAGCCTCACGGCGACGGTGTCGTCAGGATAGACCACACGGATGGTGTCGGGACCCGCCACCTGCGCCACGGCCATCCCGCGCACCAGAACCAGCGCCAGGAAGACGCTCCAAAACCTGCCTTTCGTCATCATCTTCATGGTCTGCTTATTCTCCCGGTTGCTGCTTCATTCTGTCGAGCACACTCATGATGTGCTCCAACTCCTCCTCCGAGGCGAAGGGGATGCTGATCTTGCCCTTGCCCTTGTCGTTGCAGCTCATCTGCACCTTCGTGTCGAAGAGCTGCGAGAGCTGGTCCTTGAGGATGTTATACTCCTCCGGCAGACGGCGCGTGGCAGCGATAGTCTTCTTCGCCGACTGCACGTCCTCGCCGTTCTTCAGCTGTTTGCACACCTCTTCGACGCGGCGCACGGTGTAGTCGTTCTTCTGGATCTCGCGAAACACCTTCAGCTGGAGCGACGGACTGTCCAAAGAGAGGAGGGCGCGGGCGTGGCCCATGTCGATCTCCTTCTTCTGCAGCGCCATCTGCACCTGGGCGGGCAACTTCAGTAGTCGCAGGTAGTTGGCGATGGCGGGGCGGCTCTTGCCCACGCGTTCGGCCACCTTCTCCTGCGTCATGGCGCTCTTCTCCAGCAGGTGCTCGTAGGCCAGGGCTATCTCGATGGCGTTGAGGTCCTCGCGCTGGATGTTCTCCACGAGGGCCATCTCCATGACGTTCTCGTCCTTGATGGTGCGGATATACGCCGGGATGGTCGTCAGTCCCGCCAGTTGCGAGGCTCTCCAGCGGCGCTCTCCCGCTATGATCTGGAAGCGGTCGTGGTCCACCTGTCGCAGCGTGATGGGCTGTACGATGCCCAGCTGGCGGATGGAGTTGGCCAGTTCCTCCAGGGCCACGGGGTCAAACTCGCGTCGTGGCTGGTTGGGGTTGGCTTCGATCTGCTGCAGCGGCACCTCGTTGATGGTGCTGCTACCCTGCGTGCTCACCGATTCTGTGGAGATGAGCGCGTCGAGTCCGCGTCCGAGGGCGTTGGTCTTGACGTTGCGGTTGTATTTCTTGTGTACGGGCATGAGTTATCCTTTCTTGTTGTGTTCGATGATCTCTTTGGCCAGGGACAGGTGGTTGCGCGCGCCCGCCGAGTCGGCGTCGTAGAGGATGACGGGCAGTCCGTGGCTGGGACTCTCGGAGAGTTTGACGTTGCGCTGTATGACGGTGCGGAAGACCAGTTCCTGGAAGTGGCGCTTCACCTCGTCGTAGATCTGGCGGGCCAGGCGCAGGCGGCTGTCATACATCGTGAGCAGGAAACCCTCGATCTCGAGCTTCGGGTTGAGTTTGCTCTTGATGATCTTGATGGTGTTGAGCAGCTTGCTGATGCCCTCCAGGGCGAAATACTCACACTGCACGGGGATGATGACGCTGTCGGCTGCCGTCAGCGCATTGACCGTGATCAGACCGAGCGAAGGGCTACAGTCGATGAGGATGTAGTCGTACTCGTCGCGGATCGGCTGCAGGAGGCCCTTGAGCACCTTCTCGCGGTCCTTCATGTTGAGCATCTCTATCTCCGCTCCCACCAGGTCGATGTGGCTCGGCACGATGTCCAGGCCCTCGATGTCCGTGGTGTAGATGGCGTCGCGTATGTCGGCGTGGTCGATGATGCACTCATAGACTGAGCAGTCCACCTCCTTGATGTCCACGCCCAATCCGCTCGACGCGTTGGCCTGAGGGTCAGCGTCGAGGACAAGCACGGTCTTCTCCAGCGTGGCCAGGGAAGCGGCCAGGTTGATGGTGGTCGTGGTCTTGCCCACGCCGCCCTTTTGGTTGGCTAAAGCTATGATTTTTCCCATTTTCAATATTCTCAAAAATACGCCATGAGGCTGCGCTGCGGAGCGTCCTTCGGCGGAGGTTGTCCGTTGCTGGGCGCTGGGTGCTCGGTGGGTGAAGTCCCTGATAAGCATCCCTTTTGTCCGCTTCCTTCTTGTGTATCTGTCTGTTTCAAGTGTAATATTGGGCAAAGGTACATAAAAACTATGAGAAACCGACGGCTTTAAAAACTTTTTTTCGTACTTTTGCGGCTCAAAGATTGATGCAATGATGAATCAGAACAGACCCCTCATCCTCGTTTCCAACGACGACGGCTTCGATAGCAACGGCATCCGAAGCCTTGTTTCCTTCATCGCCGACCTGGGCGATGTGCTTGTCTGCGCTCCCGATGGAGGCCGCTCGGGCTTCTCCTGTGCCTTCACCGCCGCCGACCCGCTTTATCTGCGTCGGCGCGAGGATTATGCGGGCGCCCAGGTGTGGTCCTGCTCCGGTACGCCCGTGGACTGTATCAAATTGGCCATCGATCAGCTGCTGGACGGCCGCAAGCCCGACCTTGTGATTGGCGGCATCAACCACGGCGACAACTCCACGGTCAACAACCACTACAGCGGCACGATGGGCGTGGCCTACGAGGGGGCTTTGAAGTATATTCCCTCCATCGCCTTCTCTTCCTGCGACTACGACCCCCAGGCCGACCTCTCGGCCATGCGACCCTTTGTGCGCCAGGTGACGGAGAAGGTCTTGGCCGAGGGTTTGCCGAAGGGTACCTGCCTCAACGTCAACTTCCCCAAGGGCTCGGAGTTTCGTGGCATCAAGGTGTGTCGTATGACCTATGGGCGCTGGACCAACGAGGTGGTCGATTGTCAGCATCCGCGTGGTGGCAAGTACTACTGGATGGTGGGCCATTTCCACAACGATGAGCCCGAGGCCGTCGATACCGACCAGTGGGCCCTCAATCACGGCTATGTGGCCGTCACGCCATCTACCATCGACGTGACCGACTATGAATTGATGCGGAAGTTGAAGTTCTGACGATATGAAGTACTATCTGATAGTGGGCGAGGCGAGTGGCGACCTCCATGCCAGCCGGCTGATGGCCTCGCTGCGCCAGTATGACCCCTCGGCGGAGTTTCGCTTCTTCGGCGGCGACCTCATGTCGGCCGTCGGTGGCGAGCGCGTGCGCCACTACAAGGATCTTGCCTATATGGGCTTCGTGCCCGTGCTGCTCCACCTGCGCACCATCTTCCGCAACATGAAGTGGTGCAAGGAGGACATTGTGGCGTGGCGTCCCGACGTGGTGATCTTGGTCGACTATCCGGGTTTCAACCTCGACATAGCCCGCTACGTCCACAAGCACACGCAGATACCTGTCTATTACTATATCTCGCCGAAGATATGGGCCTGGAAGGAGTGGCGCATCAAGGCCATCCGCCGCGACGTCAAGGAACTCTTCTCCATCCTCCCCTTCGAGGTGCCGTTCTATCAGAAGCACCAGTATCCCATCCACTATGTCGGCAATCCCACAGCCGAGGAAGTCATGCAGTTTCGCCGCGACTACTCTGAGAGCCGCGAAGCTTTCCTCGCGCGCCACGCCCTCTCCGAAAAGCCCATCATCGCCCTGCTCGCAGGCAGTCGAAAGCAGGAGATCAAAGACAACCTCCCGGCCATGATCGAGGCCGCGCGCCATTTCGAAGACTATCAGATGATCGTGGCGGGCGCACCATCCATCAGCCGCGATTATTATAATAAGGTGTTGGGCAAACAGCAGGTACCCATCGTTGACAACGAGACCTATGCCCTGCTCACCCATTCCGTGGCCGCGCTCGTGACCAGTGGCACGGCGACGCTGGAGACTTGCCTCCTGGGCGTTCCGCAGGTGGTGTGCTACAAGACGCCCGTGCCCAAGCTGGTACGCTTCGGTTTCAACCACGTCCTCAAGGTGAAGTATATCTCGCTGGTCAACCTGGTGGCCGATGCCGAGGTGGTCAAGGAACTTTTTGCCGACCACTTCACCATCTACCGCATCATCAACGAACTCTACCGCGTCCTCCCTGGTCAGCCCCACCGCGAGGAAATGCTCCAGGGCTACCGCACCGTCGCCGACCGCCTGGGCCGCCTTATCGCTCCCGACGAGGCCGCCCGCCTTATGGTCAGCCTCCTGCGTTCCGCTGCTCCTGCTGCTCCCGTCGTAGAGGACGAGCCCTCTGGTCCGTCCACCGATTCGCCCTCATCCACCAATCCGTCCTCATCTTCCAATTCACCCTCTGCCGCTAATCCGCCCTCACCTTCCGAAGAAATGCCCGAGGAACCGGAGGAGGAGTATGAATTGGTCTCCGTCAAAGAGTTCGACTGACTCGAAGACTGTGGCTTCTGCTTTGGGCTGTTCGCCAAGGATCAGCGCAAAGTAGAAGCCTGTTGTACGCTTCTTCGGTAGTGTCTCTCAGTATTTCTTCAAATCTCTTATTTGCCTCATTGTTAGACATTTTTGTCTCATGCTTAGCGTGTTGTTGGGCTGATATTGCCTTCTTCATCGTCTTGTAACATCTTGGTAACGCTTCTGTCACATCGTCGGAATACCTTTGCACCGTCAAAACAAAGAAACGAACGATAGACAAAAATGAAGAAGTGTTATCATAGACTCGCGGGCGTTGCCCTGCTGACGCTTTTCCTCCCCGTAGGAGCATGGGCGCAGGACATTCGGGGCATGGTGGTCGACTCCAAGACGCAGGAGCCGTTGGTCGGTGCAACCGTGCAGGTGAAGGGAACGTCGCTGGGTGTGGCCACAGACATTGATGGAAAGTTCCACTTCGAGGGTCTCGACAAGAGTAAGAGCTACACCCTTGTCATCCAATATGTATCCTACAAAACCAAAAATATTGACGGAGTTCGGGCTAAGGCCGACGGCGCAGAAGATGACTTGCGCATCACGCTGGCGGCTGACGAACAGCAGCTGGGCGACGTGACCGTGACGGCGGTGAAGAGATTGAATACGGATGCCGCTATGATCGACGCCGCACGAACCAGCTCCGTCATCGTGAGCAACGTCTCCGCACAGGAAATCAAGCGGAGTCAGGACAGCAACGCCGGCGAGGTGATCCGCCGCATCCCTGGCGTGAGCCTTATCGAGGGAAAGTTTGTGATGGTGCGCGGACTCTCCCAACGCTACAACAACGTCTGGATCAATGGCGGGGCAGCGCCCAGTAGCGAGGCCGACAGTCGCGCCTTCAGTTTCGACATGATTCCCAGTGGGCAGATCGACAACATGATGATTGTCAAGACGCCCACGGCTGAGTATCCTGCCGACTACACGGGCGGATTCATCCTCATCAACACCAAGGAAATTCCGACCAGCAACTCTCTCCATCTCACGCTGGGTGGCAGTTGCAACACGCAGACGGCCTTCCGCACCTTCCTCTCGCCGAAGTCGTCGCCCACCGACTTCTTGGGCTTCGATAGTGGGATGCGGTCGCTCTCGGGCGGTATGGACGCCAAACTGAGCACGCTGGGCACCAATGGGGGCGGCAATCCGATGATCGACCTCCTTCACAACGGACTGAACAACGACTGGCACGTTCGCCAGTACACTCCTTGGGCCGACCTCAAGCTGGCGGCTGACTGGAGTCGCAGTTGGAGTCTTGATGGGGCAAAACTCGGTCTCATCGGTGCTTTCAACTACAGCAATGAGTATCGCACGATCTGCGGTATGGTCAACAACTTCTATGCTGCCTATGATACTGACAACGACCGCATCAACCCGCTGCGCCTCTCCACCGACGACCAGTACACCCACTCGGCGCGTCTGGGGGCCATGCTCAACCTGACGCTATTGAGCCCCAATGGCAAGAACAAATACCAGATGAAGAACATCTTCAACCAACTGGGCTACAGCCGCTACACGCTCCGACAGGGCGTCAGCGCACAGTCGGAACCAGAGCGGTCGGCAGAGTACTACTATCAGAGCCGCACCACCTATACAGGACAGTTGACGGGACGGCATACCTTCGGTGGCGATGCACTTGACTGGAGTGTCGGCTATGCGTATGCCAACCGTCGCTTGCCTGATCGTAGGAAATATATCCTCTACTGCGAAGATCCCAGTCAGGGTGATCAGTACCAGTGGCTCTATCAGAACGATATCTCGCGCGAGTGGACTTCGCTCGACGAGCACATCCTCTCCTTCCAACTCAACGATACCCATCGCTTCGACTTCGAGTCGTGGAGTCCATCGCTCAAAGGGGGAGCCTACGGGGAGTATCGCACGAGGAAGTACAAGACGCGCAACCTCTTCTACTGGTACGACCACGAGGGTTGTCAGTTGCCCGAGGGATTCCGATCGATGGATATGACTGCCCTGCTTTCCGACGAGACCTATTTTGGTGCCAACAAACTCTATCTCCTGGAGGATGTCAACAAACTCAACGACTATAGTGGCAACAACTTGCTGGGGGCTGCCTATATCGAGGCAGAACTGCCACTGGGCAAGTTTGAGGCCCATGCTGGTCTGCGCTACGAGTACAACCGCATGGAACTTATCTCCAACACCAAGTCGGCTGTCGAGAGCCACGAGAGCCATTACTACCGCCAGGGCGACTGGTTTCCATCTCTCAATGTCACTTACCACCTTCTGCCTGAGCACCAGCTGCGCGTGAGCTATGGACGGAGCGTCAACCGCCCCGAGTTTAGAGAGGTGTCGCCGTCGGTCTATTACGACTTCGATCTCGCCTCCGACGTACAGGGCAACTTCGACCTGCGCAACTGTTATGTGGACAACCTCGACCTGCGCTACGAGTGGTATCCCTCGCGCGGAGAGGTCATCTCGCTGGCTGCCTTCTGGAAGCATTTCGATAGTCCGATAGAGTGGGTCTACACGCTCTCTGGTGGCACGGACGTCATCTACTCCTACATGAACGCACGATCCGCCAACAATTACGGGCTGGAGCTCGACATACGCAAGCAGCTCGACTTCATCGGACTGAAAGACTTCTCCTGGAGTTTCAACGGGGCGCTCATTCATAGCCGTGTGCGGTTTGCCCCGGGTAGCAATGAGTACGATCGCCCCATGCAGGGACAATCGCCCTATCTGGTCAATACGGGAATCTTCTACTACAATGAGCCATTGCAGCTCTCGGTCAACCTGCTCTACAACCGCATTGGCAAGCGCATCGTGGGCGTGGGACGCACCACGGGTGGCGGCGACGCTTCGAGAAACATCCGGGTGCCGGACAGCTACGAGATGCCGCGCGACGCCTTCGACCTGACGGCCAGCAAGCGCTTTGGTCCGCTGGAGATCAAACTCGCCATCAGAGACCTCCTCAATCAGCAGGTCACGTTCAAGCAGTTTTCCGATGTGATGGTGCAGGGCGAGGGCCGCCGTATAGAGCAGGTGACGCGCCGCTACCGTCCAGGAATGAACCTCAATTTCTCGGCCACTCTCACACTTTGATCTCTCCCCGGAGATGCGTGGGCGCCAAAGGCCACTGTATCAGCAAAAAAAACAATGAAAAGTCAACAAGTGGGGTGGGCGCAAGCCCGCTTACACAACACAACAACTAATTACAACAAAACAATGATGAAAACAAGCAAGATGATTGTCGGATGCCTCGGCATCCTCGCTCTCTCGGCCACGCTGACGGCGTGTAGTGATGATGACAATGACAGCCCTGTCACGCCACCAGATTCCAGCGTCTCTTACGTCTGGGGCACGGATGGTGGCTTCAAGTCGTGCGACCATGTGCTCTTCGATGCAGAAGGCAAGGAGGCTCCCGAGGGCAAGGTCATCGGCAACGGCGACCAAAACTTTGTCTTCAAGGGTCAGCAGACGCTCGCCAAAGGCACTTATCTGCTGCGAGGCTGGGTCTATGTGGCCAGCGGATCTACACTGACCATTCCTGCTGGCACTATCGTCAAGGGCGACAAGGAAACCAAGGCGGCTATTATCGTGGAGCCCGGTGGCAAACTCATTGCCAAGGGTACGGCCACAGAACCGATCGTCTTCACCTCGGAGCGGGCTCCTGGCAGCCGTCGTCCTGGCGACTGGGGTGGCGTGATCGTCTGTGGCAAGGCTCCCAACAACAATGGCGTGCTCGCCCAGCAGATAGAGGGAGGTCCGCGTACGAAGCATGGTGGCACCGACGCCAACGACAACTCGGGTGTGTTGCAGTATGTCCGCATCGAGTTTGCTGGCTATCCCTTCAAGAAGGACCAGGAGATCAACGGTCTCACCCTTGGTTCGGTAGGTGCTGGAACGACGGTCGATCATGTGCAGATCAGCTATAGCAACGATGACTCCTTCGAGTGGTTTGGTGGCACGGTCAACTGTAAGTACCTCATCGCTTATCGTGGTTGGGATGACGACTTCGACACCGATAATGGCTATTCGGGCAACGTGCAGTTTGGTCTCAGCGTCCGCGACTCGCGTATAGCCGACGCCTCGCAGAGCAATGGTTTCGAGAGCGACAACAACGCCGAGGGTTCTACAGCCGAGCCCTTCACTTCTGCCACCTTCTCCAACATGACGTTCCTGGGGCCGAAGGTCTTCGATGCCGACTTCCAGAACACCACCGACTATCTCGACGGAGGCAAGATGAACCCGGGCAACGGTTCCTCCACGGGCCGCTTCCAGGCAGGAATGCACCTGCGCCGCAACACGCGTCTCAATTGCTACAACAGTGTCGTAGCAGGATGGCCTATTGGTCTTATACTCGACAGCGAGAAGGGCAACACGCAGAAGGCCGCTACCGATGGTCTGCTCCAGCTCCACCGCATCGTCTTTGCTGGTACGGACATTACGGGATCAGATTTTAACAAAGTCTATAAGGACGAACTCTACAACTATCAGTCCAAGACGACCGATCCGTCGAAGAAGTCTTTCTCCAGTACGTTCTTCCTCCTCCCGGCCAACGGCAACAAGGTTGTTGATCAATGGGTGGCACGCTCTTGGCAGGGCATTCAGTCCATCATTGCTGCCAGCACCTCGGTGGGTGGCGCTCTCCAGGGATCGTTTGCCGAACTCCAGTCCAACAACTGGTTTGACAAGTCTGCTACCTTCGTAGGTGCCTTCCGCGACGCTTCCGATGACTGGACGGCAGGTTGGGCCAATTTCGATCCCGAAAACACGATATACTAAAAAGATCTTGAAAGTGTTCAAGATGACTTATTTTCCCCAATAGATTGAGTTGTTTCTTAGGTAAGAAGAAAAGGACTGAGCATAGCGCGTTTGTGACTACGGGTCATGGATCGCTATTGCTCAGCTTTTTTGTATCCTGTTTTTTTTGACTTCTTTTCCATCTTATCAGTTCCTTTTTGTGGAGTTGGAAAGCCGAGTGTTCTTTCAAGTCATGTTCTTTCTTAATCTGGGTGCGTTCGGAAGGTGTACTGGCATAACCTTTGTTGGTTCTATGATGATCCCAGTGTGCCATAATCTCAGGCGATACGCCAATAAGGTATTTAAGGTATCGCCACCGATGGGAAAGGAACTATGGGCTGGGGTCACGGCTTCAAACTGCATCTTGCGTGCAATGACAGAAGCGAGATTGTAGCCTTTGTCCTTACAGGCGCAAATGTCAGCGACAAGGATCCTGCGGTGTTTAAGGTCTTGCTGGCTATTGCTCCTTAGGTTTCGGTGGTCTTTGTCGTAAATGATTTTCAAACTTAACAGTTTCGTTTGTTCGCAATTTTAATAAGTCAAAATATGCATCTCTTGGCTGCTGGTAGAGATCGGAGATAGCAACCTTTGGGCGGATAAAACAGGAGGAAGGGCATGAGGAAAGACCGCAATGAAGGCTTTTGGCCTGAGATGGGCTTTGTTAAATGGATACGGAGGAATAGTTAATGGGGCGTTAATTCATGCTAATCGGCTTGCATTCAGCTGAACGGAAGGTTATCTTTGTATAGAGGCTGCGCCAGGGCAAATGGTGAGCTCGCCTTCTTGGCATAAACAGCTGAAAGAGGCAAGTGGTTGAAATGTAAAATATAATCAAAAGGAATAATGATAAAAAGATTAAATTTCTTATCAATAACTTCGGATGGGGTTCGGAAAAGACCGTTCTCGTATTGTTCTCATATCGTTCTCGTATCGTTCTCGTATCAATCCCGTATTGATCCCGTATCGTTCTCCTATCG
>DLZV01000015.1:26434-39943 GCA_003447235.1 Prevotella sp. | reverse complement strand
GACGATACGTGGTGGGTACATGGTCTGCTCCATGAGGATGATGACTTGTTTGACAAAGAACAAAACAATAAATCAGAATAAAATATGGGAATAGCATTACTGGCACTCTGCTTCTGTGCATTGTCACTCGTCCTTGCCTTGTTTGTGGGCATATTATGCCTAGTTTTTGGATAAAGAGATAATAGAATAACTATAGCAAAAGCCTATGAGGATTTACACTTCGTTGTACATTCCTTTGTCATTTTCTGCGGATTTGCCTATCTTTGCAGCCTAAATCAAAAAGTAAGATGATGGAAAACAAAGAACAGAAGACTTTTGAACCGCAGTCTGCCTCTGGCGTGGCAGAGAAGTATGCTGAGATCCTGCTGCAGGTGAAAGGATTGATGGAGGGAGTGGACAACCCCGTAGGCGTGCTCGCCAATGTGGCGGCGCTGCTCAAGGAGGCTTTCGACTATTATTTTTGGGTGGGATTCTATGTGGTGCGCCACGGCGAACTGCAGCTCGGTCCGTTTCAGGGATCTTTGGCCTGTTTCAGCATCAAGCACGGGCGTGGTGTCTGTGGCACATCCTGGGCCGAGGCGCGGACGCTGATGGTGTCCGACGTGCATGCGTTCCCAGGCCATATCGCCTGCTCCTCGCGGTCGCAATCGGAGATCGTCGTGCCCGTCATGAAAGATGGCGTGGTCGTAGCCGTCATCGATGTCGATAGCAGCGAGTTGGATTCCTTTCATGAGGCTGACCAGCAAGGTCTTGAGGCCATCGAGCAGGTTCTTGGCAGTTTGTTTCCTATCGGCTAAGACGGTCTTCAGGCTGGCTCTTGTCCCGATTGTTGGGCCGACCGTTGTCGCGATTACCCGACTATTTGTTGCCACCGTTATTAGGCTGTTCACTACCGCGTTGCTCGGGCTCTGCTGCCATTCCCGTCATTTCTTCCTCCTCCCTCAGTCTGTAGTGGGTCGGCCCTTTGGGTCGGCTGTGGTCCTGTAGGAAGATGTGGTTGAGCGTGTGTGCCAATGCTTCCAGCGTTTGCTGGCGCCGAGCAGTTTTGAGTTCGCATTCCCACACCGTGATGCAATGCCAGCCCATCTGTGCGAGTTTTCTTTGCTCCTCGCGGTCACGCTCCTTGTTTCGTTCTATCTTCCTTTGCCAAAACGCCACGTTGGTCTTGGGTAGACGAAAAGCACCACAGTCGGCGTGGCCATGCCAGAAGCACCCGTTGACGAAGATGCAGGTGCGGTATTTGCGGAGCACGAGGTCGGGGTGGCCAGGCAGGCGCGGACTGTTCAGCCGGTAGCGAAAGCCTCTGCGCCACAGGTATTGGCGCACGATGCGCTCGGGCTTTGTTCCGCTGGAGCGAATGGCCGCCATGTTGTTGTGTCGCTGCGTCGCTTTGTCCATAACGTCTGAGGGTGATGAAACGTTGGTGATGAAATATTGCTGACGAAACATTAGTGATGTAACGTCGGTGATAAAATGTGGAGAGGGGAATGTGGGGGGATGGTGCATAATATGAAAAGGGGTATCAACCTCGCTGGATGATACCCCCTCATTCTATGAAGTTGTAAACAAAAAAGCTTATTTACAATCCCGAACGGATTAGAGGTTCGGGTTCATCTTCGTCCACTCAGAGACCTCGGGGATGATGCCAAGAGCGATGATCTCGTCGCGCATCTTGCAGAGGTGCTCGTAAGACTTGTTGAGAGCAGCCAGCTCGTCCTCTGTACCCGTGGGAGCGCAGAAGTGAACACCCGTCTTGTCGATGGTAGAAGGCATAGCCATCATCACGTTCTTGAAGCCACACTTATCGCAGTTGACATAGCAGCCAGCGGGGAGCGTAAACTCCTTGCCGCCCATAGCAGCCTCGATCATCTTCACAGCGTTGTAGGCAGGGCTCTGGAAAGAGCTGCGGCCACGAAGCTTGATGATGTTGGAACCACCCTGGATGGTGTGGTGCTTGATCTCCTCCCAGCGCTCCTCAGAGAGACCCATCTCAGAGAGGGGCTTGCCGTCGATCTTCACCTGGGAAGCGAAGACAGCCATCTGCTCGCCGTGGCCACCATAGGTGTGAGCACCCGTGACCTTGTCCTGCTGCACGCCAAACTCGAGGGCGAGAGCCTGCTGCAGACGCGTAGAGTCGAGAGCAGCGAGAGAAGTCAGCTGGTTGGGCTTCAAGCCAGAGTGGATGAGAGCGGTGAGGGCAGTCACGTCGGCCGGGTTGAAGATGACGACCACGTGCTCCACCTCGGGGCAATACTTCTTGATGTTGTCGCCGAAGTCGGCAGCGATCTGGCAGTTGCCCTTGAGCAGGTCCTCGCGGGTCATACCGTCCTTGCGGGGAGCACCGCCAGAGGAGATGATGTACTTAGCACCCGTGAAGGCCTCTTTAGCATCAACGGTGTAGGTGATGTTGGCACCCTCGAAAGCACACTGCTGGATCTCGTCGAACACGCCATGAACGCCCGGCTCATAGATATCGTAGAGGCAAATGTTAGGAGTGAGGCCGAGCATCAGAACGCTCTGTACCATGTTAGAACCAATCATACCGCCTGCACCGACGATAACGAGCTTGTCATTTGTTAAATACTGCATTGTTTTATCTTTTAAAAGTTTTATGCTATTTGTTTTATCCCTTTGTGCAACCTGTTTCTGATTTGCACCGCAAAGTTACGCAAAAAAGTAGAGAGCAGAAAATATTTAACCATACTTTTACACTTTTTGTTTTATGAAAGGATAGAATGGGTTTTTTAGAACCATTCGAAAACGATTTGTCCCGTCCGAAACGATGGGATGGCAAAGACGGAGGGACATAAAAACCGCGGCAGGATCCCGACTTTTTTTGATCCGTCTCTCAAAATATATCAACCCTCATGGCAATAAAAGGGGAAGTGGTGCGTTATTGGAATGTGTTTAAACGCATTATTGTCATATCCCTCACGCTGTTGGCCGTCATCGGCGCACATGCGCAATACGACCCAGTCTTTAGCCACTACTGGCTGATGGAGACTTCGTATAACCCGGCTGCAGCGGGAAAGGGTAACAAACTCAATGCCGTGGGCGCCTACTCAATGGGCTTCACGGGCTACGAGGGCAGTCCCAAGACGTTCTATGTGAGCGCGGACCTGCCCCTCTACCTTCTGCGGCAGTATCATGGCGTGGGCGCCTCGATGCTCAACGACCAGATAGGCGCGTTCACCCACCAGCGTCTTTCCGCCCAGTATGCCTTTCGCAAAAGCCTCTTCGGGGGTATGGTTTCGGCAGGTCTACAGCTCGGCCTCGTCATGGAGAAGTTTGACGGTACGAAGATTGATCTGGAAGACAGCAGCGATCCAGCTTTCTCCAAGTCGCAGCTCAGCGGCAACGCCCTTGACATGGGCTTCGGCCTCTACTACGTCCACCGCCAGTGGTACGTCGGCGTGAGCGGACAGCACCTCACCGGCCCGACCGTGGGGCTCGGCGAGACCAATGAGATGAAGGTCGATCCCACCTTCTACCTCACGGGAGGTTACAACATCAAGTTGCGCAGTCCCTACATCAGCGTTCCCACCTCGATGTTGGCTCGCTACGACGGTACGGCCTATCGTGCGGATATCACTGCCCGCGTGGTCTATCAGAACGAGAAGAAACGTATGTACGCTGGTCTCGGCTACAGTCCTACCAACTCCGTCACGGGCTATATCGGCGGAAGCTTTCAGGGCATCAACGTCGGTTATAGCTACGAGATGTTCACCGGTGGCGCCGGTATGGGCAACGGCTACCACGAACTGGTGGTGAGCTATCAGATGGATATCAACCTTCAGAAGAAGGGGCGCAACCTCCACAAGAGTGCGCGGATATTGTAGCGAGTGGGCGAGAGTAGATAGCAGTGAGAGTAGATGGATATGGGTGAGTGTAGATAGACAAAAGAAGAGTTGATCGATAAATTAAGATAAATAAATAAGGATAAATAAAAATAGAAAGAAGCGCCGCCCTTTTTCCCCAGACGGGGTAGGGCGGGTGCTCCAAACCAGTAAGATATGAGAAAAGGAACGTACATATTGGCTATTTGCGCGAGTATGATGGCCACCATGTTGCTCTCGGGCTGCTTCGGTGGCAAGAGCGCGTCGTCGTCAGGAAGAGGCGGCGAGGTGGTCGGCGTGAGCGGACGTGGCTTCAAGGAGCCCACGCCCTACGGTATGACGCTCGTGAAGCGCGGTTCGCTGCGGATGGGCGTTGAGAAACAGGACAGCCTGTGGGGCAAGTCAATGCCCGTGAAGGACATTAGTGTTGATGGCTTCTGGATGGACGAGACAGAGGTGACCAACTCGCAGTATAAGCAGTTTGTCCACTGGGTGCGCGACTCCATTCTCCGTACCCGACTGGCAGACCCGTCCTACGGTGGCGACGAGAGCTACATGATCACCGAGGATAAGAACGGCGACCCCGTCACTCCTCATCTCAACTGGAACAAGCGTTTGCCTCGCAAGCCGACGGAGGACGAGCTGAGAGCCTTCGAGAGCCTCTACGTCACCAATCCTGCCACGGGAGAGAAGATGCTCGACGCGCGCCAGCTCAACTACCGCTACGAGATCTACGACTACACGGCAGCAGCCTTGCGCCGCAATCGTCTCAACCCGCAGGAGCGCAACCTCAACACCGACATTATGGTCGATCCCAACGAGGTGGTGATGATCAGCAAGGACACGGCCTATGTCGATGACGAGGGCGTGATCCACAGCGAGACCATCAACCGTCCGCTCTCCGGACCGTGGGACTTCCTCAATACCTATATTGTCAACGTCTATCCCGACACGACGTGCTGGGTCAACGACTTCCGCAACTCTGACAATGAGACCTACCTGCGTTCCTACTTCAGCAATCCGTCGTTCAACGACTACCCCGTGGTCGGCGTGTCGTGGGAGCAGGCCAACGCCTTCTGCGCCTGGCGCACCGACTATCTGCTCAAGGGACTGGGCGGCGAGGCACGCTATGTGCAGCGCTACCGTCTGCCGACCGAAGCAGAGTGGGAGTTTGCAGCCCGTGGCAAGGATCAGAATGAGTTCCCTTGGAACAACCAAGACGTGAAGAGCGGCAACGGCTGCTTCTATGCCAACTTCAAGCCCGACCGTGGCAACTACACCAAGGACGGCAACCTCATCACCAGCAAGGTGGGTATCTACTCGGCCAATAGCAACGGACTCTTTGATATGGCTGGCAACGTGGCAGAATGGACCAGCACGGTCTATACCGAGGCGGGTGTCGATGCAATGAACGACCTCAATCCGCAGCTCGAATACAAGGCGGCGCTCGAAGATCCCTACCGACTGAAAAAGAAGAGCGTGCGCGGCGGCTCGTGGAAGGATCCTGAGAGCTACATCCGTGCAGCCTGGCGCACCTGGGAGTATCAGAACCAGCCGCGTTCCTACATCGGCTTCCGTTGTGTGCGATCGTTGGCAAGCAGCGCGAGCGAGGCAGCGAAAATGAGTAAGAAAAGTCAAAAACGAAGCAAGAAAAGATAATGTCGAACTACAGTAAATATAATGTCATCTACCGACTGCAGAAGTGGATGGACAGCGTCCCTGGACAGACCTTTCTCAACTACGGATATAGCTGGGGCGCCTCAATCGTGATCCTTGGCGCACTCTTCAAGCTCACCCACCTGCCGGGAGCCAACTTCTGGTTGTTCTTCGGTATGGGTACGGAGGTTGTCGTCTTCTTCCTCTCGGCCTTCGACCGTCCTTTCGACAAGACCGACGATGGTCGCGAACTTCCCACCCGTGTCACCTTCTCGGGCGAGCAGGTCTTTGCCGACGAGGAGGCTGGGGACTATGCTGACGAGTCTGGCGACTATGAGCATAGCGATGAGGCCGACGAGGCCAACGTCGCTGGTGGGGCCCAACCCCGCGTGGTCTATGGCCGTTCGGGCCACCGTCGCACGGCGGCTCGCTCAACGGCCCCTTCAGCGGGTCCCGCTGTTCACCACGGCGCTCAGCAGACTGCTGCTGACGAGGCCTTCGATGCAGCCCATGCTGCGGTTGGCGCACAGCCTGCAGCTGTTTCCATGCCCACCGCAGAGCAGGTGGCTATGGCCATGCTCAACTATCAGCGCGGCGATGTGGAGGGTGCACAGCAGCAGGCTCCCGAGATGGTAGAGGCACAGACGAAATATGTCGATGCGCTGAAGAACCTCACCGACATGTTGGGCAAGGTCAACGAGCAGAGCCAGCGTCTCGCCCGCGACAGCGAGGAGATGGAGAACCTCAACCGTACGCTCACGGGCATTGCCAAGATCTACGAGATGCAGCTTAAGGGCGCGAGCCAGCAGGTGGGCACCATCGACCAGATCAACGACCAGACGCGCAAGATGGCACAGCAGATTGCCGACCTCAATGCTATCTACGCCCGTATGATAGAGGCCATGACGGTCAACATGCGGGCCGCAGCCCCTGGCGCAGCAGCCCCCACAGCTCCTGCTGCCGAGTAGTTTACAGCATACAGTAGGGGAGAGCCAGGGCTTACGGCCCCGCCCCCTGCATTATCACAACGCAAAATATGGCTATCAAGAAAATCAAGATATCGCCCCGCCAGAAGATGATCAACCTCATGTATGTCGTCCTCATGGCCATGCTCGCGCTGAACATCTCCACCGAGGTGCTCAACGGATTCTCCATTGTGGAGGAGAGCTTGAACCGGACGACGGGCAACTCCACGAAGGAGAACGAGGCCATCTATCGCGAGCTGGAGCAGATCATGCGCAAGAATCCTGCCAAGGCGCGCGTGTGGTTTCAGCGTGCCACCACGGTGAGGGCTATGAGCGACTCGCTCTTCAACTACGCCCAAGAGCTGAAGACGCTCATCGTCCGTGAGGCCGACGGACCGGAGGGCGATCCGCTTCACATCAAGAACAAAGACAACCTCGAAGCAGCAGGCGTCGTCATGCTGAGCCCGGGCACGGGACAGGGACGCAAGCTCTTCGACGCTATCAATAGCTACCGTGAGCGGATACTCCGTCTCATCGACGACCCATTGCAGAAGCAGATCATCAGCAGCAACCTCTCCACGACCGTGCCCTCGGCGGCGCTCAACAAAAACTGGGAGGAGTATATGTTTGAGGATATGCCTACGGCGGCCGCCGTCACGCTGCTTTCCAAGTTGCAGAGCGACATACGCTACGCGGAAGGCGAGGTGCTTCACACGCTCGTGGCCAACGTGGGACTCAAGGACATTCGGGTCAACAAGCTCGAAGCCATCGTTGTCCCCGACCAGACGCGCCTCTATCCGGGCGAGACCATCACGGCCCGTATGATGCTGGCTGCTGTTGACTCCACCCAGTCGCCGGAGGTCTATGTCAACGGACAGAAGATCAAGGGCAACACGATTCAGGTCAAGGCAGGAGCGCCAGGCAAGCACACCATCCAGGGCTACATGCTCGTGCGCGACTTGATGGGCAATGTGCTGCGCCGCGACTTCAAGCAGGACTACATGGTCATTGGCGGTCCGAAGCCAGAAAACTACATTTCGCCCGACGGAATGCAGCAGATACCGCCCTTCGACGGAATGGCGACGATTGCTGCCGACCTGATGAACGTGCTCTATGCGGGCTTCGACAACCCCATCACCATCTCCATCCCCAACACCTCGCAGAGCGACGTGCAGGCGACGATGACGGGCGGTACGCTGACGGCCCGTGGTGGTGGCCACTTCATCGCACGTCCCACCACGCCCGGCAATCCCGTCACTCTCCGCGTCTCTGCCAAGGGCCGACTGGTTGGCGAGTATAAGTTTAGGGTGCGCAAACTGCCCGATCCAGCTCCCTACATCGCCATGGGCGCTGACCGCTTCAAGGGAGGCAGTTTCTCCAAGGCCAACCTGATGGCAGCCTCGGGCATTCATGCAGCCATCGACGACGGACTGCTCGACATCCCGTTCCAGGTGACGAGTTTCCAGACCGTCTTCTTCGACAACATGGGCAATGCCGTTCCCTTGTCCTCCAACGGATCGCATTTTACGGCCCAGCAGAAGGAGCAGTTCCGCCACTTGAGCCGCAACCGTCGCTTCTACATCACCAACGTGGTAGTCCACGGTCCTGATGGCACCACTCGCAGCCTGGGTGGAGGCAATGCCATGCAGGTGATCGTGCGGTAGCGAATGATATTACATCTCGAACAGAATAGACAATACTTAGAATAGGAAATATACGATGAAACGGATATTCTTCATCCTTTGCATGACTCTCTCGGTGGTTTCGGTCGTAGCCCAGCCCGCCAAGCGAAGAGTCGAACAGCAGAAACAACAGACGCAGACGGGAGCCAACGCGCTCACCACGCGCGCCCTCATCTCCTTCCCCACCGTACAGGAGATGCCTGAGGACGTCGTGTGGCGCCGCGACCTTTACCGCGAGGTGAAGTTGACGGACGACGCCAATGCTGGTCTCTATTATCCGACGGAGCCCATTGGCAGCCAGATGAACCTCTTCACCTACATCTTCAAACTGATGCTCCACCGCGACATCTACTGCTACGAGTATAGGCTGGACGGCAACGAGCTCTTCACCGACTCGGCCCGTATCAAGCCGATCCAATTTCTCGACAACTACAAGATCTACTACGAGCGGCGCGGCAAGGGCATTTACCTCGACAATAGCGACATTCCCTCGGGCGAGGTGAAGGGCTACTACCTTAAGGAGAGCGCCTACTACGACCAAGGCACGTCCACGTTCCGTCGCAAGGTCATCGCCCTCTGTCCGATACTCTATCGCGAGGACGATTTCGGCGACGGCGAGACGAAGTATCCTTTGTTCTGGGTGAAGTACGACGACCTGGCTCCCTATCTCTCGAAGCAGACGATGATGACCTCCAATCTCAACAATGCGGCGGTCATGAGTGTTGACGACTATTTTACGCGCAATATGTATGAGGGCAAGATCTACAAGACGACGAACATGCTTGGACGCACGCTCGCGCAGTATTGTCCTACCGATTCGGCCATGAGCGCGGAGCAAAAGAAGATCGAGAAGGAGCTCCAGGACTTCGAGAAGAATATCTTCGGCAACCCGGAGAAGCGTGATAGTCTGGATAGCGTACAGACCGCGCAGGAGAAGGTCGGCAGAAAGCCGAAGCGTAGTGCCCGCACGCGCCGTTCTGGCGACAAGGAGCCTTCTGTCAAGCGCAGCCGCAGACCTTCGGGCGGTAGTGGCTCGGGCAGTGCAGCACGCGTCTCCGTGCGCCGCCAGCGCCATTGATGAGAGAGTGTGTGGGTCCTTTGGCGTGTAAACGCCAAAGGACCTGATGGTTATAATTTTTCTAACAATTTAAAACAGAAACCGTATGAAAAAGTTTTTTACTACTTTATTGGTTGCCGTTGGCCTGATGAGTGCCACCACGGCGAGTGCTCAGGTGCAGTTTGGTGTCAAAGCTGGTGTCAACGTGACGAACATGTCGCTCGACAAGGAGGTTCTCGACGCTTCCAACCGTGTTGGCTTCTTCGTCGGTCCGACCGTGAAGTTCACCCTGCCCGTAGTTGGTCTCGGTATTGATGCTTCCGCCCTCTATGACCAGCGCGAGGCCAAGGTCAGCGTGGATGGAGTGCAGGGTGTTGTCGATACGGAGCAGACGCTCAAGCAGCGCCAGATTGCCATCCCCATCAACCTTCGCTACGGCATTGGACTGGGCTCTACGGCCAGCATCTTCCTCTTCGCAGGTCCGCAGTTTGGCTTCAACGTGGGCGACAAGGAGCAGAGCCTCTGGAATGATGCAGCCGAGTGGAAGTTGAAGACTTCCAACTTCAGCGTCAACGTGGGTCTTGGCGCCATGGTGCTCAACCACCTGCAGGTCACGGCCAACTACAACATTGCTTGTGGCAGCACGGGTGACATCCGCGCCAATAGCATTGTCGGCAATGTTCTTGACTTAAGCAAGTATGCTACCAAGGGCAAGAACAACTCTTGGCAGATTGGTGTGGCCTATTTCTTCTAAAGCGTAATTAGGCCAGAATAAACTGTTCTGATAGTAGGGTCGTGGCGTTTTCTGAAAAAGCTCAGAAGTTGCCACGGCCTTTTTTGTGCTTCATCTGGAAAATGGAGTGATAGGCTTGTTTGTGTTGTTTCCTATACGACTTGCTGATTTGGAAAAACAACTTGAACAACTTTTACAACAAGTAACAACGCTTCGCGGGGACATCGCCTCTTCGAGGCCCATGCAAACCAAGGGTCGCTTGTATGGAAACAACAAAATACAACGCTTCGCCTTGGGTACATTTATATTATACATTATCCGGCAAAGGTAGCTTCTTTGGATGAGTCAACAATAAAAAAGAATTGCATTTTTTTTGTATTGTCTTCGATTTGCATTATCTTTCGATAAGCTAAGCTGCATCTCAACAATAAAAAAGAATTGCATTTTTTTTGTATTGTCTTCGATTTGCATTATCTTTGCATTCGAATAAGAGAGCGAATTGAGAATCCCCCCTGGACAAGAAGCCTGTGACGAGGGTAGTGCAGCGGGTGGAATGAACCAATCAATTATCAACAACCAAACGAATCTCATGGCGACAACGATACTTCTTCTTGAGCTCGCAGTCGTGCTGGCGATGATTTTTATTGGCGCACGGATGGGAGGAATCGGATTGGGTATTTTCGGTATGCTCGGCGTCTTTGTGCTGGTCTATGGCTTCGGACTGAAACCAGGCAGCGCACCTATTGATGTGATGATGATCATCCTTGCCGTAGTGACTGCCGCTGCGGCCCTACAGGCTGCGGGCGGACTGGAGTATCTCGTCGGACAAGCGGCGATCTTCCTGCGCAAGCATCCTCACCATATCACCTATTATGGTCCGCTCTGCACCTGGCTTTTTTGCTTGGTGGCGGGTACGGCCCACACTTGCTATTCGCTGCTGCCCATCATCAGCGAGATAGCCCAGGCCAATAAGATTCGGCCCGAGCGTCCTTTGAGTTTGGCTGTCATTTCGGCCTCGCTGGGCATTACGGGTTCCCCTGTCTCTGCAGCCACGGCAGCTATCATCTCCCAGAACCTCTTGGGCGGCGCGGGAGTGGAGCTGGGTACGATCCTTATGGTCTGTGTACCCGCCTCGCTGGTGGCCATCCTTGTGGCCGCCTTCATCCAAAACCGTGTCGGCAAGGCGTTGGAGGACGATCCGGAGTATCAGCGCCGCGTCAGAGAGGGGTTGATCTGTCCTGAGAAGGATACGGAGAGTTTGCGACAAGCCGAGACGATGGCGCGCCCCGAGGCCAAATACTCCGTCTGGGTTTTCCTCTTCGGTGTGGCCTTGGTCGTGTTGTTCGGTTTCCAACCGCAGTTGCGCCCCGAGGGAGTCACGATGTCCGAGACCATCGAGATGATCATGATGGCCGACGTGATCCTCATCATGCTGGTGGGCAAGGTCAAGGTGGGCGACGTGACGAAGGGCAGTGTGTTTGCCGCAGGCATCAATGCCGTCATTGCCATTTTCGGAATCGCATGGATGGGCAGCACTTTCTATACGGGCAACGCCGAGGCCATCAACCAGTCTTTGTCCGGGATGGTAGCCGAAGCACCGTTCACGTTTGCCGTGGCCTTGTTTGTGATGAGCGTCATGCTCTTCTCCCAGGCTGCCACCGTCACCACCCTCTATCCCTTGGGCCTTGCCCTGGGCATCAGTCCGCTGCTTCTGGTGGCCATGTTTCCCGCCGTCAATGGCTATTTCTTCCTCCCCAACTATCCTACGGAGGTAGCTGCCATCAACTTCGACCGCACGGGGACCACGCGCGTGGGACGCTGGGTCATCAACCATTCGTTTCAACTGCCAGGCTTCGTCACCACGTTTGTGGCTATCGGCGTGAGCTATCTCATCACGCTTTTCCTCTGAGCCCTCTCTAATGGCAGGAGGACCAGCCAGCAGAACAGCACTAAAGATGAACAAGTCTAAAGCAGAACGGCTCTAAGCAGGACGGCCCTAACGACCGAACGGCAGAACGGATCTAACGGGAAAATGGCTCTGTCAGCAGACGGAAAGTTGGCGCGATATGTGGCATGAGCACGACCATAAAGGACGACCATACGGACAACAAAAAATAAGAGAGAAAAAACAGATAGAATAATATCAATACAATCATATCGACATGAAGAAAATCTTTGTAACAGCCGCCGCGCTGACCCTCACCTTGGGAGCAAGCGCACAGGGCAACAACACAGGTATGGGCGGCGACCATGAGGGATGCACCAGCCTGGCTGAGCGCGTTTTGAAGTTGGAGAAGAAAAACGACGCCTTCAACGTTTACATCAACTACGCAGCCAGTTTTCAGGAGACGGACAACGGCACGGAGTGGGGCTCGGCCTTCAAGAACCGCCAGGCGCGCCTGGAGTTTATGGGCCATCTGACGGACAAGATCTCCTACCGCTTCCGCCATCGTCTGAACAGTGGCAACAACGCGCAGTCGGAGGACAATTTCGCTGCTGCCACGGACGTGCTCTGGGTAGGCTACCAGTTTAACGAGAAACTGGGCGTCCATGCGGGTAAGGTGTGTCAGTACTGGGGAGGATTCGAGTATGACGAGAACCCCATGTATATCTATCAGTTTAGCGACATGGGCAACAATATCGACATCTTCAAGGCGGGTGTGAACGTTTCCTATCGTCCCGTGGCCAGCCAGGAGCTCACCCTCAGCATCACCGACGCCTATAGCAACAAGTTTGCCGAGGAGTATGGCGAAGGAGCCTACTCCTTGGAGGCCGACGGAACGAAGCGCCTCCTGGAGGCTTCCAACCATCCGCTGACCTATATCTTCGGCTGGAACGGCAATTTCTTCGGCGACAAGCTCCAGACGCGCTGGTCTTGGGGTATTCAGACCGAGGCCAAGCATAAGTATAGCCGGATGCTCTTCCTCGGACAAAAACTCAACCTGCCACGCGTGCAGTGGTATTTCGACTACATGGGCGCCTTCGAGGGCCTCGACCGTCTGCGCATTGCAAGCCGCGAGGGAGCAGCGCTGCTGGCGGATGCCGACCATCCCGATGCGGGCCCAGGCTATTTCAGCGACGTCCACTACCATTCGTTCGTCACGAAGCTCAACTGGCAGTTTGTGCCGCAGTGGAACCTGATGGTCAAGGGAATGTACGAAATGGCCAGCGTGGACAATGTCGCTGCCATGAAGGACTTCCGCAAGAGCTATGGCTACCTGGCCAGCGTGGAGTATTTCCCCGTCAAGGGCGAGGACTTCCGCGTCTTCCTGGCCTACACGGGTCGCAAGTTTGATTATAGCAAAGAGTGCGGGCTGCAGGACTACAATACCAACCGCATTGAGCTCGGCCTCATGTACCGCCTCAAAATGTTCTAAATCACTGCCTCTTAGGGTAGAAAGCAAGAAAATATGAGAAATCCGCAGTCTTTGTCTATGAGGCTGCGGATTTTTTTCTTTTTTTTGGAGGGGGCTTCCTAAGGGTATATGCCTGCTGAGTAGGGAAAACAACCAATACAACATTTACAAGAAAATACAACGCTTCGCGGGGACAAGACACTACGCGTCAAACAAGCCTTCTG
>DLZV01000015.1:1460-26034 GCA_003447235.1 Prevotella sp. | reverse complement strand
ATATCCTGCTGAGTAGGGAAAACGACCAATACAACATTTACAACAAAATACAACGCTTCGCGGGGATATGGAGTTATTTCCTGATTTCGAAATGCTGGTAGTCCTTCACGGTCCGCCAGTTGCCGCCCCACACAAATCCGCGGGAGGTGAAGAGGCGATAGCAGAGGTCTCCCTTGGCGATCTTGTAGGGGAATTTGGCTTCGCGCTGCAGGTATTTCCGCCCTTGGCGCGGCTCCACCACTACCTTGCCGCCTACCGTCCGCCGACACGGGTTGTAGAGCGGATTGATGTCCACGGCCAGTCCTCGGGCGTGGGCCGAGAGTTTGGTGCTTCCCGTCGTGATGCGGTAGTTGAACGCCGAGGAGTTGTTGGCCGCCATCGATCGCTCGTCGTCTGCGCCGTAGTCGTCGATGAGGCGCATCCGCTCGATGGGGTAGTGGGCGTCGTAGAGCTTGCGCAGGATCTCCAGGACGTCGTTGGCAATGGCCCGATTGACTACCATCTCGCCGACGATGCTCCTGCCCTGCGCGTCTTTGTGGAGACAGAGCAGGTAGCACAGTTCCTCTCTCGCCACACGGCAACCCTCCTTGTAGGACCGCCCCCGCATCCTTTCAAACACCGAGTCGCTGATCTTGGAAACCGAGAAAAAACTGCCCACGCCCCTTCGGGCCACAATCTCCTCGCCGACGATGTCGCCCGGGCGAAAGGTAGCTCCAGTCTGCGCTGCCATCTTGCCTGGCTGGCTCTGTGGTGGGACAACGCCCCCGACTCCCATGGGCAACAAAATCAGGTCCACGGGCAGCAGGAGGAAGCCCACGAGGGCGAGGCGAGGGAGCGGGCGGATCGCCTTCATAGAACGGAGTGTTTTCGTAGAATAGAGTGCCTTCGTGGAATGGAGCACCTTCGTAGCATGGAGCACCTTCATAGAGCGGGCGAGGCGGGCGATTCGCATGGAAACCATCAGGTGAGCGATTCGAGATGCTTCTTGATGTCCTTGAGTTCGTCGCGCACGTTGATGAGGCTTTCCAGCACCTGCTGCGTGCGTTCCGATCCGTCGCGGTTCTGCTGGAGCATCTTCTTGGCTGCGGCGATCTTGAATCCCCTTACCTTCACTAAATTGTAGATAAGGCGCACCTGCTCTATGTCCTTCTTCGTGTATTGTCTGACGCGGTTTTGGTTGGTTTTCGGTTTCAGACTGGGGAAAACCGTTTCCCAATAGCGCAGCAGGCTCTCCGCGACGTTCATCATCTGAGCCACCTCCTTGATGGAGTAGTAGAGCTTATTGGGGCGCTCTGCATTGATCTGTTCCATGTTTTTTCCTTCTTTAATTCAATCGGTTTCCTTTGGATTTGCAAAAATACTCAAAAGTCATTACCTTTGCAACTGTTTAGGATGAATTTTAGGAATTAAAAACATAAGACGATGATGACAGCAAATGAAATCCGCGACTCGTTCAAGAAATATTTCGAGTCGAAAGGTCACGCCATAGTGCCCTCAGCCCCTATGGTCATCAAGGACGACCCCACGCTGATGTTTACCAACGCGGGCATGAATCAGTGGAAGGACATCATACTTGGCACGAAGGATCCGGAGCCGCGCCGCCGCGCCGACTCGCAGAAGTGTCTTCGCGTGAGTGGCAAGCACAACGACCTGGACGTGGTCGGCCACGACACCTACCATCACACGATGTTTGAGATGCTGGGCAACTGGTCTTTTGGCGACTACTTCAAGCAGGGCGCCATCGACGCAGCCTGGGAGTATCTCGTTGGTATTCTCCACCTCAACCCCGAGGACCTCTATGTCACGGTCTTCGAGGGCGACGAGAAGGAAGGCCTGGCCCGCGACGAAGAGGCGGCCAAGTTCTGGCGGAAGCACGTGCCCGAGGACCATATCATTAACGGCAACAAGCACGACAACTTCTGGGAGATGGGCGACACGGGTCCCTGCGGTCCCTGCTCTGAGATCCATATCGACAATCGCCCCGACGAGCTGAAGGCGCTGACGCCTGGCCGCGAACTGGTCAACAAGGACAATCCCCAGGTCATCGAGATCTGGAACCTCGTCTTCATGCAGTACAACCGCCGCAGCGACGGGTCGCTGGAGAAGCTCGGCATGAACGTGATTGATACGGGTATGGGCTTCGAGCGCCTCGTCCGCATCCTCCAGGGCAAGCACTCCAACTACGATACCGACATCTTCCAGCCCATCATCAAGGAGATCGAGAACCTCTCGGGCCTGAAGTACGGATTCACCACGCCCAGCAGCACCGAGGATGAGGGCGCGACCGACCAGGAGAAGGTCGATATCGCCATGCGTGTGGTGGCCGACCATCTGCGCGCCGTGGCTTTCTCCATCGCCGACGGCCAGTTGCCGGGCAATGCCAAGGCTGGCTACGTCATCCGCCGCATCCTGCGCCGTGCCGTCCGCTACGCCTACACCTTCCTCGGTCAGAAAGAGGCCTTTATGTTCCGCCTCGTCAATGTCCTGATCCAGGAGATGGGCGCTGCCTATCCCGAGTTGCCAGCCCAGCGCGAGCTCATCGCCCGCGTGATCAAGGAGGAGGAGGACAGTTTCCTCCGCACCCTCGACAAGGGCATCAACCTCCTCAACGGCGAGATGGACGAGCTCAAGGCCCACGGCGAGAAGGAACTGCGTGGCGCCCAGGCTTTCCGCCTCTTCGACACCTATGGCTTCCCCCTCGACCTGACGGAGCTGATCTGCCGCGAAAACGGCTATACCGTCAACGAGCAGGAGTTTGACGAGGAGATGGCCAAGCAGAAGGCCCGCGCCCGCAATGCGGCCCAGGTGGAGAACGGCGACTGGGTCGTGCTGCGCGAGGGCGAGCAGGAGTTTGTGGGCTACGACCACACGGAGTATCCCTGCCACATCCTGCGCTACCGCGAGGTGAAGCAGAAGAAGTCCACCTTCTTCGAGGTTGTGCTCGACTATACGCCGTTCTATGGCGAGATGGGCGGCCAGGTCGGCGACCAGGGCAAGCTCGTCAGCAGCGACGAGACCGTGGTCGTGAGCGACACGAAGCGCGAGAACAACCAAAGCATCCACATCCTCAAGCGTATGCCGCAGGACCCCACGGAGGAGTTTACGGCCTGCGTCGATGTGCCGCTGCGCGAGGCTTCCGCCCGCAACCACACCGCCACCCACCTCTTGGACTACGCGCTGAAGCAGGTGCTCGGCGACCATGTGGAGCAGAAGGGATCCTACGTCAGCGCCGACACGCTGCGCTTCGACTTCTCCCACTTCCAGAAAGTCACTGACGAGGAGCTGCGCCGTGTGGAGCAGCTGGTCAACAGCCTTATCCGCCAGGACCTCCAGCTCGACGAGCATCGCGACATGCCGATGGAGGAAGCCAAGAAGCTGGGCGCCGTCGCCCTCTTCGGCGAGAAGTATGGCGACCGCGTGCGTGTGGTCCGCTTCGGACCCTCTTGCGAGTTCTGCGGAGGTATCCACGTGGCTGCCACGGGCCGCATCGGCTTCTTCAAGATCGTTGGCGAGATCAGCGTGGCTGCTGGTGTGCGCCGCATCGAGGCCATGACGGGCGAGGTCTGCGAGAACGCCATCTATCTGCTCGAGGACACGCTCCGCGACCTGAAGTCGCTCTTCAACAACGCCAAGGACCTCAAGGCCGTCGTCACGAAGTATATCGACGAGCACGACCACATGAAGAAAGAGATCGACCAGTTCCGTGCCCAGGCCGTGGAGCGCATGACCCAGGAGCTGGTGCGCAGGGCCGAGGAGGTCGATGGTCTGCGCGTCGTCAAGGCCGTCGTTCCCCTCGATCCCGCCGCCGCCAAGGATCTGGTCTTCAAGGTGCGCCAGGCCATTCCCGACAACCTGGTCTGCGTCGTCGGTTCCGTCCATGAGGACAAGCCGCTGCTGAGCGTGATGTTCTCCGACGATCTCGTGGCTAGCCATGAGCTCAATGCGGGCAAGATCATCCGCGAGGCGGCCAAGCTCATCAAGGGTGGTGGTGGCGGCCAGCCCCACTATGCCCAGGCTGGCGGCAAGGACCGCGATGGTCTCGCGGCAGCCGTCGATAAGGTGCTCGAGCTGGTGAGGAAGTAAGTCGGCCCTCGTTTTCCGCATTTTTCTATAGCGTCAGCCCGGGATAGTTCACGTCCTGGGGCTGACGCTTTCCTTTTCCTTTGGTTATCCGATATTTGGAGTGACGCACGGAGTTGAGTAATATAAAAATCATTGAAAACAACGCTTTTCAAGCAAAAATTCCTGCTGAGTAGGGGAAAACAACAAATACAACATTTACAACAAGTTACAACTTTTCACGCTTCGCGTGTTGCAATCCTGCTGCAAGGTAAACAAGAAAATACAACAAGGGTTCCATGAATGGAACCTTCGCGGGGACATAACGCCAGGAGAAATCAACTGGAAATGTGTCCAAGGCGAAGCGTTGTGTTTTGTTGTTTCGCAACAAGCAAGCCTTGATCTGCATGGGCCTCGAAAAGACAATGTCCCCGCGAAGCGTTGTTCAAAGTTGTAAAAGTTGTTCAAGTTGTTTTCCCATTTCAGCAGGCCGTATTGGAAACGCAAGTGCCCTGTCGCTCCAAATATCGGATGCCCCCTTTTCCGCCCCTTTTTCCGCCTCGCGGGCGACCTTGTCGTGCGATTGTTGGACGATTGTCGGGTGATTGTCGGAGAAAATAAGGATAACTTAACGCTCCATTGTCGGAAATGGAGAGAAAACATCGTACCTTTGCACCTTTATAGTAGGTAAAACAAAAAAGCGAAGTATTGAGAACCATCTATCTTCAAAAAGACTGCCCAGCCGACCTGGCCGCGAGCGTGGCCACCATCGGCTTCTTCGACGGCGTACACCGTGGGCATCAGTTTCTCATCTCCCATGTGGTTGAGACCGCGCGGGAGGAGGGCCGCCAGTCGATGATCATCACCTTCGACCAGCATCCCCGCGAGGTGCTCCATGCCGACTACCAGCCCCGCCTGCTCACCCCTCTGCAGGAGAAACTCTATCTCCTGGAGCGCACGGGTGTGGACGTGGTGGCCGTGCTCCATTTCGACGCGGCCCTGTCGCAGCTTTCCGCCCGCGACTTCATGCACGACCTGCTGCTGGAGCGGCTCCACGTGGCCAAACTCTTCATCGGCTACGACCACCGCTTCGGCCACAACCGTGCCGAGGGCTTCGCCGACTATGTGGCCTATGGCCGCGAGATGGGGATGGAGGTGGTGCAAAACCCCGTCTTTGAATTGGAGGGCGTCAACGTCAGTTCCACCGTCTGCCGGCGCCACGTGGCAGCGGGCGAGATGGAGGCGGCCTCGCGCTGCCTGGGCTATCCCTATAGGATGGGCGGACGCGTGGTGGCCGGATTCCAGGAGGGCCGCAAGCTCGGTTTCCCCACGGCCAACATCCAGCTCGCCGACCCGCGCCGTCTCGTGCCCGCCTCGGGCGTCTATGCCGTGAGGGTCAAGGTAGGCGACGAGGCGACGTGGCGACTGGGCATGATGAACATCGGCACGCGCCCCACCTTTGGCGGCGAGAAGGTCTCGCTGGAGGTGCATATCTTCGACTTTGCGGGCGACCTCTATGGCTGTCAGGTCGAGGTGGCGTTTCTCCGCCGCGTCCGCGAGGAGCGCAAGTTTGCCTCGCCCGAGGAGCTGGCCGCCCAACTGGCCCGCGACAAGCAGACGATCCTCGATGCGTGTTGTTTATCATAATCGCTTGCAGTGGTTATTTATCATAATCGCTTGTAGTAGTTGTTTATCATAATCGCTCGCAGTAGTTGTTTATCATAATCGCTTGTAGTTATTTATCATAATCGTTTAAGAAAAAATAAAGAAAAAAATAGAACAACAGATGAAAGAGAATAGAAAGCCAGGAAGAATGGCGGTGGACCTCCTATTGATCTTCATCGTCTTTCTCGTCATTCAGATGGTGGTCAACGGACTTGTCACCCTCGTCTATGTGTATCTGAACCACGTCGATGCTGCCCAGTTTGCGCAGCAGGTGGCCAGCGGTCAGCAGGGGCAGTTTGTCGCCGCCACGTCGGTGCTCTCCAGCCTGCTCACGATCCTGGTCTATCCGCGCCTGCGGTGGACCCCCCTCGACCGCACCTACCTCCGCTCCCGCCCCTGGGCCACACTCGTGTGGTGCGGCCTGCTCACGCTGGGCACGATCCTGCCCTTCGAGTGGGTCTATGAGCAACTGCAGATACAGATGGCCGACTCCCACCAGGCCCTCTTCGAGAGCGTCATGCGCGAGCCCTGGGGCTATGTGGCCTTGGGCATCCTGGCGCCCGTGGCCGAGGAGTTTGTGTTTCGCGGCGGCCTCCTGCGCACGTTGCTCTCGATGATGCGCGTGCGCGGATGGGAGAGCGGACGCTACGTTGCCCCCACGGCGTCGAGCGCCTCCGTTGCGCCCACGAGATCCAGCGCCTCCGGGGAGCGTGCGGGCCGCGCCTGGGCCCCCTGGTTGGCCATTGCCTTTTCGGCCCTGCTCTTCGGCGTGGTCCACATGAACTGGGCGCAGGGCTTCCACGGCTTCATCATGGGCCTCCTGCTCGGTTGGCTCTACTACCGCACGGGCAGCATGATGCCAGGCATCATCGTCCACTGGGTCAACAACACGGTGGCCTACCTGATGTTCAAGCTCCTGCCCGGTATGGCCGACGGCCAGCTCATCGACTTTTTCCACGGTTCGGAGCGCCTGATGGTCGTGGGCCTGCTCTGCTCGCTCTCGATCCTCGTCCCGAGTCTTTTCCAAATCATCTTGCGAACAAAAAAATAGAATGGCCTTCGGCCCCCGGGCCAAGGTTTTTTCTCTGACACAGACAGAAAGTTTCCCTCTGACACAGACAGAAACAGTTTCTTCCCCGACACAGATAGAACATGAACTACCAAGACAGCAAACAATATGAGATCATGGCCCCCGTGGGCAGCTACGAGTCGCTCGCCGCGGCCATCGAGGCGGGTGCCGACTCCGTCTATTTCGGCGTGGGCCGGCTCAACATGCGGTCCCATTCGGCCAATCACTTCGACATTGGCGACCTGCGGCAAATCGTCGCCATCTGCACCGAGCACGGGATCAAGACCTATCTCACCGTCAACACGATCATCTACGACAACGACCTCGCCACGATGCGCGAGATACTCGATGCGGCGCGCGATGCGGGCGTCTCGGCCATCATTGCCTCCGACGTGGCCGTGATGAGCTACTGCCGGCAGATCGGCCTGGAGGTCCACCTCTCCACCCAGCTCAACATCTCCAACGTCGAGGCCCTGCGCTTCTATGCACAGTTTGCCGATGTGGCCGTATTGGCGCGCGAGCTCAATATGGACCAGGTCAGCCACATCTACGAGGCCATCCATGGCCCCGAGCCCATCCTCGGTCCTGCGGGCCAGCCCGTCCGCATCGAGATGTTCTGCCATGGCGCGCTTTGCATGGCCGTCTCGGGCAAGTGCTACATGAGCCTGATGGCCCAGGACCGCAGCGCCAACCGCGGCGAGTGTGTGCAGATTTGCCGCCGCTCCTACCTGCTCACCGACCGCGAGACGGGCAACGCCATCGAGGCCGACCATGAGTATCTGATGAGCCCGAAGGACCTCAAGACCATCCGCTTCATCGACAAGATGATGAAGGCGGGCGTGCGCGTGTTCAAGATCGAGGGCCGCGCCCGCGGAGCGGAGTATGTGCTCAACGTGGTGCGCTGCTACAAGGAGGCGATACAGAGCGTGCTCGACGGCACCTACACCGAGGAGAAGAAGGACGCCTGGGACGAGCGCCTGGCCGCGGTCTTCAACCGTGGTTTCTGGGACGGCTACTACCAGGGACGCAAGATGGGCGAGTGGAACAAGCACTATGGTTCCATGGCCACGGAGCAGAAGGTCTTGGTGGGCAAGCTGACCAACTATTTCTCGCGTATCGGCGTGGCCGAGGCCGCCGTCGAGGCTTCCACCTTCAAGGTGGGCGACAAGCTCCTCATCACGGGCAACACCACGGGCGCCATGTATGTGGAGGTGAAAGAGCTCCATGGCGACCATGGCGAGCCCATCACCGAGGCCGAGCAGGGCACGCGCGTGGCCTTCTCCGTGCCGGGCAAGGTGCGGCCCAACGACAAGCTGTTTCGTATAGACCAGCGTGTGGTGGAATAGCGGAGGCTGTCGTTCTTTTTTGTTATAGCATAATTTAGGAATAGTATATATAGAACTATATAGCAAACGTAAGTCAATGAATACGATCAACGAATTGCAAGACGAGGTCATCGAGGAGTTCAACGAGTTTACCGACTGGATGGACAAGTATCAGATGCTAATCGACCTGGGCAACGACCTCGAGCCGCTGGACGAGAAGCACAAGAACGAGCAAAACCTCATCGAGGGTTGTCAGAGCCGCGTGTGGTTGCAATGCGACTACGCCGATGGCCGCCTCGTCTTCACCGCCGATAGCGATGCGCTCATCACCAAGGGCATCATCGCGCTGCTCATCCGCGTGCTCAGCGGCCACACGCCGCAGGAGATACTTGACGCCGACCTCTATTTCATCGAGAAGATCGGTCTGCGCCAGCACCTCTCGCCGACGCGCTCCAACGGTCTTCTCTCGATGGTGAAGCAGATCAAGAGCTACGCCATCGCCTACAAAGCCAAGGAGGAGATGGGCTGATGCGCAAACTCACCACTCCCGAGATGCATCGCCTCACGATCGAGGAGTTTCGCGAGGCCGAGAAGTTGCCGCTGGTCGTCGTTCTCGACGACGTGCGGTCGATGTACAACGTGGGCAGCGTCTTCCGCACCTGCGATGCTTTCCGTATCGAGGAGCTGTGGCTCTGTGGCATCACGGGCACGCCGCCCCACACCGAGATCCACAAGACGGCCCTGGGCGCTGAGGACAGTGTGGCGTGGCGCCATTGCGCCACTGCCCTGGAGGCCGTGCGCTCGCTGCAGCAGCGCGGTTTCCGGGTCTATGCCATAGAGCAGGCCGAGGGGTCCACGAAGCTCCAAAACCTGCCGCGGCAGACCGTCCCTACGGCCGTGGTCTTCGGCAACGAGGTGAAGGGCGTCCACCAGGAGGTGGTCGATGCGTGCGACGGTTGTCTCGAAATACCGCAGTTTGGCACGAAGCACTCCCTCAACGTCAGCGTCACGGCGGGCATGGTGATATGGGAGCTGGCGCGCCAGGCCATTGCTCCCGAGGCGGAGGCAGAAGTGGGGGAGTCCTTAACGTAACATGTAACATGTAACATGTAACAATGGTGGCGTGTGCCCCCAAACACGCACGCGCTTGTCCTGCAAAGACAGGAAAACAACTAAAGCAACGAGTACAACGTATGACAACGAGCGATTGTAGTGTACTTTGCGTACACTCCTCTTGTTGATGCAATCAGAATATGAAACAAGGCGGTCATCGGTCAGTATTCCGAACGACCGCCTCATTTTAAATTCACTTGTTCGTTCAAATCGCTTTCAATGAAAACGCATATTTGAAATCGATGAATGAGTGAGTTCCTTGATTGTCTATCCATGCCGGTTCCTCATGGCTCTTGTTTGATATGGATACAGAATTGTCATTCTTGAACGTATCATAAACCGTTTCAAGTATTGACAACTGTTCGTTGGAGAAACTTGAAATGTCGCATGGCATATCCGACACAAGTTTGTTGCCCACATTCCCGTTTTTACCCTCCACTTCAATCAGGTTGATGTCATCTATCAGACTATACACCCTGTCCCATCTGTTGGGCACCGGACCGTATTGGATGGCTTTGAATGACAAACCCGTCATGGCTTGTCCGTTTTCCCGATAAGACAGAAAATCCGTATAAAACAAGATTTTGTTCATTTGGGTGACAAACACGCCGTTGAATTTTTCGATGAAGAACAAAAGGACGTTCTTCAACTTGCTTATGGATAACATGGCATAGCCATTATATCGGCTGCGTATATTGTCGCCGAAAACGAGCTTGTGTATCAAACCGTCCATGGAAGACCGGTCTTCGCACTCTTCCAAACGTGTTTTTATCTTCATGTATTCATCGTCAGACAATACGTTTTTGGCCGCATCCACAAATGTCTCAAATGTCTTTGGAGACTGGATGGCTTTCAATACTCGTCCGTTGGCCACATTGGGAATTTCTCCATTCTCGTACAAACGGTACTGGTTATCGCCAAAACCCAAAATCCTTGACATCTTCAATGCCGACAACATATAGCGGCTGCGTATTTCCTTTATCTCGTCGGGATAAGGAATGCCATGGGCAGTACGATAACTATTGTATATCTGCGAAGTATTGAACGTATCCACCTGCGTGGTCGTGAATGTCTCCTGCGTATCGACACATTGATAACACAGGTGGGTGTACTCGTATTCCTCTTTTCTGAAAACAGCCTTTCGAGTCTCTGTGACAAGGACTGCTTCGCCTCCTGTAAATGGACTTTTCATGACTTACTTGAATTTATATGTGATACGATATTCTGCTATGTGAAAAGAGATACAAATGGCACTTGAATTACTGATGCCCATTGAAATCTTTATATATATGTCACGTCCGCTAACCTCTTTTCCGAATACCCACATTTCTCCTTTTTTATTTAAGGTGTCCTCTATCGGTCCTTCCACGTAGTCTTCGGAGTCAAGGTTCATGATGACATCTTCCCGGTATTTAGGCGTTATCTCCAGTTCCAAAAGAGTCTGCATATTCTTGCCCCTGTCGTCACGAAAGACAATGCCGAATACCTTTACCTTTTGAATGAATTTGGAGAGAAACAATTCTACTTCTTCCTTTGTAGCCATAATCTCCTGTTGTTTTGCGTGCAAAGTTAATGCTTTTGTCTGAATATGGCAAGAAAAAGCCAATAAATTCAACTTTATCGTTGAATAAGGCAAGCCAAAATGCTTCGACAAAGAGAATATCGGCCATACAAGCTATGTTATAAAGTCCTATTTATTAGACAATTCTAAAATAGCGGCTTTTATAGTGACGAAGTCAGGAGGCAACAACATGACACAAATCTTTGGGTAAGTCATGAGCAGAACTGAGCTTGCTCAAGTTCTGCTCATGGCGAGTTGATGCTTACACCACTTCGTGTGTCGCTCGAAATCTCGGACGAACCACCACTTGGTTAGTGCTTCACGAGGTGGCCGATCACCTGCTGGCGGTTGCGCCCCGCGCCCCGGTAGCCGACGTGTATCCACTGGGCCTGGCCCTTGGAGGCAGTCTCCCAGATGAGCTGGTCAAACGGGAGGTTGTCCATCATCCAGGCAAACCACTGGCGGCCCGTCTTGACGTCGGGGACAAAGATGTCGGCGGCGCAGCCGCGCGTGTGGTCCGAGGTTTTCACGCCCCCGACGGCGGCGTTGAGCTTCGCCGAGCGGTAGCCGCTGTTGATGCGGACGGCGTGGCCGAGATGGGCCCGCAGCGGCTCCAGGACGTGGAGGCAGAGCTGCTGGAGGTTGCAGATGGCCGGGAGGGGCGGCGTGTTGTCTATGCGCCGCGTGACGGCGACGAGGGAGGTGGTAAACTCTGCGAGGCGGAAGTGTTCTGACAGTATAAGTGACATGGTTTTGTTCTCCTTTTTTGATGTTTTGTTTTTGATGACCGTTTTGATGATCGTTGTTTTGATGATTTGGCAGAGCCCGAGGCAGCAGAAGTGCGAAGTGAGAATCGCCTTAACGTAACATGTAACATGTAACAATGTAACAATGTAACGATGGTGGCGATGCTGGCGATTGGCGGCAATTGGTGGCGATGCTGGCAATTGGTGGCAATTGCTGGCGATGGGTGACTACACGTCTCCATAGTGAGATTTCTTGTAAACCCCTCTTTCGATCCTCTCGACCATTCCCTGCTGCTCCCATCGGCTGAGCATGGTGCGCACGCTGCCATTCGAGATATCGCCGCCCCTGATGCCGACGGATACTCCATAGGCCTCCTCGGTGGTAAATCTGTCGGCCAGTTCCTCATAGATGGAGTCGTTCTTGCTCTTGCGGGAGCGTGCCTTCCCCGACGAGACATAGGAGCCCGAGCGAAACGCCGTCTCGATGCGCTCGCGAAAGAAGAGCATGGCGTTGTCGATCATGTAGTCGGCCAGCACGTCGAAGGCGGCGAGCATCTGCGGCGTCTGCTGGCGCTGTAGCATGGTCTTCCACAGGTCGGGCTCGGCCTTCAGCCGCGTCTCCGCTCCCTGCTCTCCGTAGCTTTGGATCATCTGCTCCGCCACACGACAGAGCATCAGGCAGGTCATCATGCGCATGGCCGTGGGGCAGGTGCGGAAGCGCTGGCGCGCCTTGGTCTTGTCGTAGCTTTTGAGCGTCTCGATGCGGATGCGCTCCAGCCAGTCGCGGCCCTTCTTCTCCAGTTTGGGCAGGTCAACGTCGCCACTCATCAGGGGCAACAGATGGGCCACCTGCTGGATCTTCATTTGTTGGCTCTCGGTGAGCAAGAAGAGGCTCTCCGAGAGCGGCGAGAAGGTGTTGTCGGGCGTGCGTGCCAGGGCCACACGGCTCTGAAAGCCGTCCGTGTAGTTGGTGATGACGCGGTAGAGCGCGTCGGGCGTGCCACACATCACGACGTTCCACAGCAGTTTGTCGATATGCACGTTGACGGCCTCTGCCGACTTTGCCTCGCGGTCGTAGGGCGTGCCGTCGTAGGCCTGGCGCAGCATGACGGAGAAGTCGCTCATCGCCGTGCGCCATTTCTGCGCCACGGTGTCTGCCTCGGGCGTGAAGGAGAAGGCGTGCTTGCCCTGGGTGTTGGCCAGACGGTCGGCCAGGTTGGCCACGGTGGTGTTGAGCGTCAGGCAGCGCACGGGATACTTCGGGTCCTCGGGCTGCTCCTTCTTGTTCTTGGCCGCCCGCTTGCGTGCGCGCCATTCCTCCTCCGCCTCCAAGTAGCCCTTGTCCACCATTTTCACCTCCGCGAGCCAGGCCGCCATGATGGGGTCGAGACTGCCCTTGCCCGAGGCGAAGTCGCCGGCGATGTAGCTGATGAGGTTGAGCTGCGAGGGCTTGCCGTGGATCAATACGCGCACGCCCGTGGCGAGCATGCCGATGGCCGGCGTGATGGCGAAGATGGCGGGCATGGCGAGATGCGGGCCCACGGCGCTGATGCTCTCCCTCACGCCCTGCGGCATCTTGGGCAGCGCGTCGTAGTATTGGAGGTCGTCCTGCGCGATGGTCTCCTCCTCGTCCTCCTCCCTGGGCTCGGCCCTCATGTCCTGGCGCACGGCCGTCAGCACGTCCTTCAGCCGCCGTGGCATCTGCGTGATCTTCTCGCCCAGGGCCGACCGGATGCAGGCCATTTTCTCCGCCTCGGGAAATCCGTCGTAGCAGGGGATGATGCGGTCCAGCAGCAGCGGGTCGGAGTCGCAGATGTGGCGCAGGTTGACGGCCAGCACGAAGGTGAGCGTGTTGCGGTTGGAGCGTATGGGGTGATCGCCCTCGTTGTAGAAGGCCCACCACTTCTCGATGATGCGGTCGTAGGGAATGCCCTTGTAGCACAAAGGCTTCTCCTCTGAGGCCGTCTTCTCGCCCTTCTCGTCTTTCTGCTCCTTGGCGTCCTCGCCCGCCTCCAGCGGATGGTTGGCTGGGCGGGAGGCTGCTGTGGTCTCTGAGGCCTTGGCAGCCGCTGGCTGGGCCTGGTCTGCCTCCGTCTCGGAAGTAGCCTCCGAGGCCGTGGAAGTAGCCTCTTTGTTCGTGGAAGTAGTCTCCGAACCCGCGAAAGTAGCCTCCACGTTCGTGAAAGCAGCCTCTGAGCCCGCGAAAGTAGCCTCTGAGCCCGCGAACGACTCACATTCCCCGTTGTCGAAAAGGTCCTCGTGGAGATAGAGCAGGTCCTCGGACGTGGTGGCGAAGAAGACGCGGGTGATGTCCTTCGCGCCAGCGTCATACTCCACGCCGAGCAGGTCGGAGGCCCAGCGCAGATTGGCCTCCTGGTCCATCTCGGGATGACGGCGGAAGACGAGATGGAGGCCGCCTCCGCGCGCGCTGCGCTCCAGCATGAGCAGGCCCAGCTCGTCCTTCTTGTCGATGGCCGTGGCGGCCACCAGCTCCACCTCGTCGGCGCTCAGGTGGTCGATGTCCATGCCGACCGACTTGCTCAGTCGCTTCGCCCCCTTGAGGCAACCGTCCTCCGTGGGCAGGCAGGAGTAGTTGAACTGCACCAGCTTGCGTTTCGCTGCCGATACGTCCGTCTCGGGCTTCGGATGGCGGATCGCCTCCATCAGGCGCGCCTGCGTCTGACTGTCGCGATAGCGGCGGTAGGCCTCCTCGGTCGCCACGGCCTCCATCATCTTGTGGCCCTGCTGATAATATATCAAGTGTACACTCATGATAGTTTCCTCCTTTCTTTTATTTCGTCAGTTGATCATTGAGCAGGGCGTCGATGGCGTCCTGCGCCTCGTCCATGATGGCCTGGGCGATAATCACGTTCTCCGTGCGGAAAAACTTCAACGTCAGTTGCACGGCGTTGTCCTGCGTCCTGCTGATGCGTCCGTGGGCGAGCTTGCGGATCAGCACGCTGCGGCTCTTCACCTTGGGCCGCACGACGAAGTCGAACGTCCCGTCGCTCATCTGCTGGCCTACGCCCGCCTTGCGAAAACTCTCCACGGCCTGCGGCACGGGTGCGTCGGGCGAAAAAAGAAAATACTTGCGGTCGTCGTAGTAAGCCTGTCCGCCGATCTGTACATGCTGGCAATGGTCGCCATGGTTCTGATTGCTGTTGATGTTTTTATTATTCTTATTCATAACTGTATCGTTTTTGTTTCATCCTGGGGACGGAGGGACACTGAAGGTGAATCGACAATGTTGTATCGTATTGTTTCGATGCAGCCTGCTGAGTAGGGAAAACAACTAAAACAACTTTTACAACATGTAACAACGCTTCGCGAGGACGAAATTCCTCGATACTGCCTGCTGAGTAGGGAAAACAACTAAAACAACTTTTACAACGATGAACAACGCTTCGTCTTGAGCAATCTTGCTGCAAGGTAAACAACCGAAACAACAGCTTCGCCAGGACATGTTGCAACCTGCTTTTCCTGCAAAGGTAACTTGGTTGTAAAATCTTGTATAGGTTGTATTTGTTGTTTTCTTTTTATTCCCCTAAGTCCTCCATTTTTTCGGATGATTCATTTTTGTGCGAGAAGAGACGTGGATTGTTGCGCGCTTTACCATGGAATATCCTCCTCGTACTCAACTCAGATTTTTACTTTTCCTGTTCACTAAATTGGCCCTTGGGCCAATCCTATTAATGACCGATTAATGTCTCGATTGACGATGATTAATGTTTCGATTAACGATGATTAATGTTAAAAATAAATCACCGATTCAAGCGATGAATGTCCGCCACGAGGATGTCCTGATAGTGGCGGCCCTCATACTCGTTGACCGTGAAGCGGAGGCTGACGGCCACCAGTTCGTCCCGGGAGAAGCGGCAGGTGGCCGCGTTGCCCAGCATCGTGCAGGCATACTGGTCGGCGTACTTCCCGCCGAGCTCCTGCAGCAGGATGTTGCACTTCTTCACCTGTCCCGTCTCGCTCTTCTGACTCTGTACAGCGAAGGCCTCGCCCTGCTGCACCACACGCATAATCTTTCCTTCCATCGTGCGCTTACTTTTCCTTTTTACTACAATTCATGCTGAGGCTAAACAAAAACCTCCAAACCGTGAAACTGAAATACATACTCATAACGCTCGTTTTACGTCGCGCCTTTTCGCGACCCCTTTGTTCTTGACCTGTTACTTTGCCAGCTGGCGGGCGCAAGAGGCGAGACGGCGCTATGAGGGCTATAAAAGACCAGCACCGTCAGCGGGCCTCGTTGGTCTCAACTGACGGTGCAAAGGTATGGGAATCTTTCGTGCCCGACGAAATTTTAAGGGTCGGGTGAAAGTTGGTGAAAGAAAAAGTGAAAGAAGTCCACTTTTTCACCCCTTTTTGGGTCCCTCGGTGAAAGTTTGGTGAAAGTTGGTGAAAGTTTGGTGAAAGTTTTCAGCGAGCCTTCCCCCCTACTTCAGCAACTTCTTGTGGAAGCGACGAGCTATCTCCCGATAAGCTTGGAAGCGTCCACAGGCGGCTGGAGAGTCGTTCTCGTCCCAAAGGCGGACGGGCTTTCTGAAACTCATCACGTTGAGCCTCCCAAGGTCCTTGAGGTTGAGATCGGGAGCCTCCTCGCCCATAATCTCGGACAGAAGGTCGACAAACTCGCCGAGGCCGTCGACGACCCGCAGGTCGCGCAGCACGGCGAAGACGGCAAACCAATGGCGCTTACACTGGATATACCCCAGCGTCTCCTTCAGCGCACGGGCGATGGTCTGCTGCGAGAGCTGCGCCCCCTCGTCCTCCTTGGCCTTTCTCACATACCTGATACAGGTCGCAGGGTCGCCCAGCGGGTGCTCGTGGATGATCGTCTGCACCACGCCGAAGATGCGACACTCGTGCGTCTCGTCGATGCGCATGGCCTGGTATTTGTCGTTGCCCGGCGTGAGCCACTTCGACCCGTCCTCGTCCTCGAAGTAGGTCTTGACGGTAGGGCCGCCGTCGTAGTGGGCCACGACGATCTCGCCCGAGCGCGCCACGTCCTGCGTCCTCACCAGCAGGCGGTCGCCCTCGTGGAGGTCGTAGTCGCGCATGCTGTCGCCCTGGACGACGACCAGCCAGCATTTGCCCGATACGTACTCCATCGGGATCGATCCCGTCTCGTGGGGGTTGTCGCCGTACTCGTCGGGAACGCCCTCACGTACACGGCTATCTCTATGCATATCGAAATACTTTAAATATGGCAAATCGTGATTTGAACAGGCTGAAAAGTTGTGCTTGCAGAGAAAAAACGGACTAACCGTTGGCCGGCTGCGGAGCTTTTTCGACATGACCAAAAGTTGTGCGTTATATTTTTTGTGTCTTTGCATAAGACAATGCCCCACCAAAAAAAAGACGAGGGTAACCTCAGAAGGCATACCCTCGTCTATAGATATTGAATTGTTAGGATTGAACGACAATCCCTATTTTACACAAGACTTCTTTCTTACTTGCTCCAGTCGTCTTCTTCCTCTTCCTCATAGTCCTCATAGCGGCGAACTTCGCAAGGGCCGGGCTTGTACTCTGAGGTTGTTGTATTGACACCTATCGAGCTGCCACTCATCAGCGGCTGCTCCGTTTCGATGACATACAATAGGGGCTTTACATAATTTTCTCTTTTCTCTTTCATATCGTTTTGTTATTTTACGATTATCTTACGTCCGTTCTTGATATACACGCCCTTGGGCAGACCCTCGGTAGTGTTGCCTACCACTACACCCTGCAGGTTGTAAACCTTGCCCGATGCGTTGGCTGCATCATCTACAAGATCCGTGATGCCAGTAGGCTCGTCCTCGCCGATCACGCAGATCTTGGCTTTGCTGGCGCCACCGTTGGCAGGCTCGATATAACTCATGTCGCCTCTGTCCTGGATGGTCATATAGTATCTGAGCGGCCGGATATGAGCTTCGGGGTGAGCATTATAGACAAAGCTGTTCTGCTCAGAGTTGAGATAATATCCATGCTTGTCTGCAATGTAGGTCTTCTCCATCACGGGATAGAAGGTATAGAGCTCTGTGATAGAACTGCAGTCCTTTGGAGTCACTCCCTTCATGCTCTTATAGTCCACCTCACCTACGTTGAGCTTCTGCTCGCCCGTAACCTTGGCCTTGATCAGACAGGGGAAGAAAGCCGCTATCTTGTCGCCAGCCTTCGCCTTCTTGTATGAGATGACAGGACTGCCGTTGCCATTTTCCAACGCGGTGGCGTAGAGCGTTGCAAACTCGAAATGATTCAGCATTTCAGCGGTCAACGTAAAGTCGAAAGGCACGAAGAATGAGTACCAGCCAGCGTTGGTATAGTTCTTGGTCAGCGTAGTGGTCACGCCTTTCGCTCCAGCCTCGGCCACCAGTATCTTGTTGACCTGATCCATATCGATATCCATGCTTCCACCAGCCGCTACTTGATCATAGGACTTGTCATAGACCACCAGTACGCCATCGCCTACATGGGTGATACCGTAAGTGCCGTCAGCGTTGGGCGTAGCGGTAAATCCTGGAGAACAGTACTTTGACACATCGCTGCTATAGGTGCCGCCCTCGATGGCGAGAGTCACCGTCTTGCCTTCTGTGGGCTGAGCATCAATCAGCACAGCATCGCCCTCGGCGGTGATGGTACCACCCTTGATGATAGCCTTCACGTCACCATAGGGCTTGCAGAAGTTGAGGGCTGCGTTGCCCAGACCGCCTGTACCGTCGCCCCAGTTGCCTGTGTTGCCCTTACCCTTGCTGGTAAGCGTACCTCCGTTTATTTCGAGTTCTCCGCTTTTCATACAAATTGCACCAGCGCCGCCATAGATCGTTGCACCTTCATTAATCGTAAGCTTTCCAGGCTGCGGATGATAGATAGCATAATCCATCGGACAGATGAGTGTGCCGCCGTTAATGGTGATGGTAGTATTATCCTTCGGATCACCATAACCTGTGATGGCAGAATATCCTCCCTCAATAGTACCACCATTGATGGTGACCTTGCAGTTATCAAATGCGCCTATAGCAAACTGACCGTTTTTAACAGAATTAGGAAGAACGGTGTTGATATGGCCGCTTTCCATAACAAACTCACCATTGCCATCTACATATATCAATGCTTTATCAACACCACTCTTATATGGGTCTTCCGAATAGATCTTACCCGTGCTGTTCTCCTTGGAGTCTTTAAGGGTAAGTTTGCCCCGTACCCTAATGTTTTTATAATCGGCATTTGCACCCTTGATAGAATGACCGTTCATGTCAAGGACTATATCCTTCCCCACCTTTACCGTGAGGTTGCCGTCCTTAGTCATGTCTACATCGTTGAGCACCGTCACGGTCTGTCCTGCTGTTGCTGCATTTGCAGCCTCCTGCAGCGTGGCATACTTTGTCTCGCCTACTTGGGCGTAGTAAGTGGTGACAACATAATTTTCACCTTGCTTCACGGCTACAGAGTTTTCATCGAGCAGAGCAGTAACATCGCTGCTATAGGTACCGCCTTTCAACTTAAAGGCGCTCTTTGCATCAGCCACATTATTGTCGTTTATCAGCTCCACGGCAGCCTTGGCACCGCTCACCTTAGCCTCGCCATCAATCTTTATGCTGGTTGTGGCAACAGCAGGATAGTTGGCATCGCGATCAAATACTACACCGCTCACGCCAATTATTTGTCGCGCATCACCCACAGTTCCTGTTCTCGTAGCATCGCCTGTGGCGTTAATCTCACCACCAGTCATGGTCATCTCGCCACCACGCATCAAAATGCCCACACCATTGTTGACATTAATGGTTCCGCCTGTTATGGTGAGCGTTCCTTCATTAGGATGATAGATGCCGCAAGCAGCTGATGTGTCATCGTAAGGCTTAGCAGTAAGCGTGCCGCCACTCACGTTGATAGTGGTGCCGCCCATACCCTCAGAGCCATTGCCAGCGATACAAGCGAGACCACTGCCCTTAAGTTCGCCACCAGAGACATTGACCGTAGCGCCTGGGTCGCGGACAAAGACGGGAGTGCCCTTGCTTTCGATCTTGCCACCCTTGATATTGGCAGTGGATGCAGCAGGGTTTGTGGCGGTGCCACCTTCGACCCGAACCACTACGTTTGAAGTACCATTGGCGTTGGAAGTATTGGTGAGCGTACCGCTCTCCAGATTGAAGACACCACCTTGCTTAACATAGACACTATAGTTAGCCCCCGTACCGCTATAGGTTCCACCACTACCACTATCCTTGATAGTCAGATTGCCACCTTTGGCAACGGTCATAGATCGGAATATCAAATTCTTGCCATTCAGATCCAATGTGACGTTCTTTCTGATATCAGGACCACTGCCAATCGCGCTACAGTCTTTCAGCAGGACGACCGTAGAACCGGCAGGAGCTTCGTTGATAGCTGTCAAAGCCGTTTCATATTTCAAGCCGCCTACAACTTGGGCTTTGAAAACACCTACATAGTAGGTTCCTTCATGCTCAAACATTTCTCGTTCCGTAGCATTGACATACGCAGACACGTCAGAAGAGAAAGTTCCTCCCTGGATATCAATCACACCGGAGATGTCTTGAGCCTTATCATTGATCACCTGTATGGCAGCCTTGGCGCCCACGACTTGCTTTGTTCCCGAGTTGTCCGATATGTTGATCTTGACATTAGCAGCATCATAGTAGTCACAATCGCGGTCATAGACGATGCCGCTGGTTCCTACTACTACGCGCGAATCGCCTACCTTGCCTACGAAGTTGGCGTCGCCAGTAGCGATGATGTTGCCTGCTCTATAATCGAGGGTTCCACCACGCATCACGATGCCTGCACCATTGACGGCAACAATGTTAGGAATACCGCGTGAATATTTTATGGTCAAGATTCCTTGCTGCGGATGATAGATGCCACAGGCGGCATAACCTGGGCTCTGAATGCGTCCGATGAGCCAGCACTTACCCGAAATGGTGATGGATGTTCCACCCCTCTTCTCTTCAGGGCTATTAGTGCCATTGCCTGCTACGGCAGCATTGTCCAACGACTCTATCACAGCAAAGCCATTCACTGTGACGGAGGCTCCGCGTCCTTGAGGACTGACACCAAACTCCTGTGCCTTGACATATCCACCAGTAATCTTGACATACGAAGTAATGTCTTTTTGCCCAGTTTCATCACCTACAGCAAAAAGAGCAACACCTTGGGTCGATACAACGGTTCCACTCGTGACATTAATGCCAGCACCATTGTACGCACGGATGCTACCTGTCAACTCAAGAGTACCGGAAATAGTGTAAGAAACTTTATAATTGTTTTTTTCATCAACGCTAAGACTATCGGCTTTGGAATCAAGGATAGTCAGATGTGTATCTTTCACTCCATCTACTCCATTAACAGCTATGTTGTTGCCCTTAACGGTATGTGTTTGTAGGTTTATGGTTATTCGTTTCCCGTCAATGCGGAGATTATCAAAAGACGCATCGGCAAGAATATATATGTAGCCATTCTTACCTTGTGCTACCGAATTGACCGCCTCCTCCAGCGTGGCATACTCCGTGGATCCAATCTTCGCCACATTCTTCGCCACACTCAGCGTCGCGCTACATACTGCCATTAACAGCGTGGCGAGAAATTTGTGTAATGTAAAGTTTCTCATATCTTTAATTATTTATGAGTTGGAATGTCCCCTCTGCATCCCGATTAGACATTGATTCAGACAGTTAGTATCAGCAAGCGAGGTCACATAAGACCGAAGGAGACGATGAGTACCCATCCCCCATTGACCTTTGTTTATACACATCTCTCTTCCCTTAGGTCGCGGGAGCAAGGTATGAAGTCGCTGGGGCTGAGCACCATACCGACTTAGCAATCTACGCTTGTCATGAGCGCAATAGAGCGTTCTAATGAGAGTACAAAAGTAAAAAGAACTTTTTTTATCAATTCATTTACCCCCTCCGTTCACATTATTTAACCCAACAACCGCATTTTTATCCTTTGTTAGCGCGGCAATCATCCCAATAGACGTAGCAAAGGGGGAGACGCGACCAGCATCATCGCCCCTCACGTACACGGCTATCTCTATGCATATCGAAATACTGTTGTAAAAGTTGTTTGGCTGTTTTCCTTATCGCCCTTAACACTTGCGCTGCTCCATGCGTCACTCGAAATGTCGGATGGACCAAACTTTATATATTGTTTGCCAAGCTCTTTTTACTTGGTCATAAGTCAATCCCGATTGTGAATTGAGGGTTTGGCTTATCAGACGACTTTTCTCCTCTAACTGTAATTCCCGGTCTATCATGTCAGCGTAATATGCCAGTTGCTCTTGGGTTAAGAGACTCGCTAAATCATTAGCCAACCAATAGGCACCTGCAACATATTCATCAAAATCTTCCCAGTCATATACTTCTGGGTACACATTTCTTTCTAAGTTTGCCATAAAATAGTTGTCCAAAATGAACGACATGTCCTCGGCGTCCTTACTTGTGGTCAGATGCCTGTCCATCCAAGCGTTGAATTTCAACAGGAACAGACCATGTAAAGAAGCTATTTTTACCGTGAACCTGTCGTCTATGCTAACCTTTATAGCATCCGAAAGCACTTCGTCGAAACCTTTTACCGACATGGCAATCGTTTCTTCGGGTGGCCAATAGATGTTGTCGTCTTCCTTGGCAACATATCCGTATGGCACAATGTCTATCTCATAGTCGGCATGATAGAAGCGTTGGTGTTTTGTCTTGTCTTTCTTAAAACCATCCGCTATCAGACAATTCTTGATCTTGTCAAACTCCTGCCAATTAGGAACTGCTATCGCCAAGTCCAAGTCTCTTGTCTTTCTACTTGACGATATGCCCGACATCTGTTGCATGATGATATCTCTGGCAGTGGCTCCTATGATATAAAAGTCATGCTCCATTTTGCAAAAGCTGCCTGCAAGTTTCTCCAGCAAATCCACAAGGAATGGATTGTTTATCTTTTCACTCGAAATCTTTAAGCTCATTCTCTAATATACGCTGCGCAGCCTCCAAACAGCGGCCATTGCCACTGCCCATCAAGTCTGCATAGATTAATATGGCAGGAACCGTCTTGTTGTCAGTTTCCTCGTTCCAAAATTTTTTGTATAAATGTATTTCCCCATTGAGGTCTTGTTTGACCGCACCAGTCCGCATCAGATGTGCGGCAGGTAATTTCGTATATATATCGAAACTTCCTGGCTGCAAGTATCCGTCTGCCAAGTTTGCAGCAGGCTCTCCTCCCCATGCCATTCCTTGTGGCAACGCAATGTCTTGCCAGTTGTTTCTTTTCTCTTCAGTTCTAAATGACATCCTACCCATCAGAAGTTTTGGTTTCAGCACCTCATTGTAATTGCTTACCCACAAGTCAAGAAGCTGCTTCTTGTCTTTTAGGGAACGACCATTTTGAGTGTTGAATACAAAACCACGTCTCGCAAGTTCATCCAAGACGTTTTTCACACTTCCCAAAGACACATTGGTTTGCTCTTTTATCTCTCGATAGGGGTTGTTTACATTCTCTGCATTTTGCAACAGATAAAAGACAACTTTCAATCCTGCTTCTTGGAATACAGGATATGTCTTTGTCTGTGGTTCGGGACTTTTTCTGCCTTGGTTGGATATTTGGAAAATCATTTTTCCCCTTTTCGTATATCTGACAAGGCAGTTGCCTGCACAATCAAGATAGTTGATGCTTTTATTTGCCAATTCTGTCGCCAACCGTGGTGTGACATATCGCGTGACAAGCAGGATCTGATGCTTGCCATCATTCACAGCTTGCATCGCTGCCAATGTTGGATTCAGTGTGGTCTTGGTTATGTTTTCCTTAATATAGCATACAAAATCAATACCCATCATATTGAGTATAGCATCATATCCTCTGTCACTGTTTCTGTCGGCAGAGGTTAATGTCACGACATCATCCACAGGAAGGCTTGCTTTAAGGGCTTCCAGTGCTTGATTTATTATGATACTATTTTCCTTCATTTTTCTTTGCTTGTTCAATGATATGGTCATGTTCAATGCGATTGAACACTGCAAAGATAATGAACAAGGTTTGGACAAAAGAACTCTTGTTTGATATTTTAATAATGTTTAATACTATTTGGCAAGAAAACAACATGAACAACAAATACAACGAAAAACAACGCGATAGCGACTGCCGCGCCCCTGTTTTGCCCTCGCCGATGCAGTCTCCGACCCCCGCAAAAATACGCGCTTTTGTGTGAATCCAACGCGCTTTTCGCTGTTTTTTGAGCGGAGAAGAGGGTGGGGGAAGGAGGTTTTTTGTTAACGAAGGTGAACACGCGGGCGGACGAGAGGCGGCCGCGGGCTTGCGGCGGGCGTATCTTTTGGGTTACAATATGCTGAGTATCAGTTGGTTGCATGGTGCTTGAGGGCTGTTGATGGATGTTGATGGCGGTTGGGGGATTGTTACATGTTACATGTTACATTAAGCCGTTCGCGCAATTCACGGAAGGGGGTGAAAAAATAGGCCAAAGAATAGTATATATAAATAATATATTATTTATATATACTATTCTTTGAGCCCGACAATGCCCAAGTGGATTTCTCTTAACGTAACATGTAACATTGTAACATTGTAACATGATGGGCTTCCTCTCTTCTCCCCATTTGCCCGCTCTGCGCAAAGAATAGATTGTAAAGATAGTTCTGAACGAGAGCAAGAGGTTCACATAGCTTTGCTATGTGCCCATTTTGTTGCAATGAAAAAAAGTTGGAAAATATTTGTGATTTTGTTTGGTGGTATCAAAAAATCTCCGTACCTTTGTACCCGTTAATCGAGACCTACGGAACAACTCCGTAGAGGGCCCGCGACGGGCCACTCTTACGACAGGGGCGAGGGACAAACAACTATCGGCGCCGGTCCTAAGCTACCATCGGCAAGGTCTCTGTTTTCGAGCAAGGCCCTCGCTCCTGAGCGAGCAAAGAAAGAGAAAGCCAGGAGGGCAAAAGAGAGGGCCAAGAGAGAGTTAAAACCCAATTTTCAACACCTTAAAACCTTAAGAGCAATGATTAATTACAGTATCACGGCAAGAGCCGTCAAC
>DLZV01000015.1:0-1100 GCA_003447235.1 Prevotella sp. | reverse complement strand
TACTCCCGCGCCGACATCATGGCCATCCTCTACATGGCAGTCGACTGCATGCGCGAGCAGCTGCTGGAGGGCAAGAAAATCCGCCTCGGCGAGCTCGGCGACTTCTCTCTCTCGCTCAGCAGCAAGGGGGCTGAGACGGCAGAGAAGTTCAGCTCGCAGAACATCCAGCGCGTCGCGGTCTGCTGGGAGCCGGGCAGCGAGTTCCGCAACCTCCTCGCCGACGCCGAGTTCAACCTCGTAGCGACCCGTTCGGCCCAGGCGGCCGTCCTCAAGGCCATCAAGGAGGGCAAGACCAACGTGGATATCTCCGCGTCCGTCAAACCCGATGGAGACCCCTCCAGCCCTGGAAGCCCCTCCAACCCCGGCGGCACCACGCAGCCGAAGAAGCACACGCTGACGGTCCGCTCGGCCAACGAGAGCCAGGGTAGCGTCTCGGGCGGCGGCACCTTCGACGAGGGCAGCACGCAGACCGTCCAGGCCACCCCGAAGACCGGCTTCGCCTTCGACAAGTGGAGCGACGGCAGCACGCAGAACCCCCGCACGGTGAAGCTCACCTCCGACCTCACCCTCACGGCCTCCTTCAAGACGGCCACCACGGGCGGCGGAGACCAGGGCGGCGGCACGCTGGGCGACTGACCCACGGGGCGGGTCGGCAGGCCTCACGGCCCAACGAGCAGCAGAACGTCTGCTTGTAGCCACGGCCTCTCTGAAAACCGCTGACCCTGCCACCCGCCCTGCGTAAAGGGGGAGGGCGAAGCCCCAGGGCTTCCCACGGGCCACCCGCCCACGGCGCCTACTAAAGGAAATTCGCCACACGATCGGAACGACCTCTCGCTACCTCGCCCTCTCCCTTATCGCCTGCTGAGAAAGAAAAACAACAAAAACAACATTTACAACGATGAACAAACGCTTCGCGGGGGACAAACACACGCTACGCGTGTAACAAGCCTTCTGCATGGTAAACAACAAAAAACAACAGCTTCGCGGGGACATGCGCAGAACTGAGCTTGCTCAAGTTATGCCATGGCGAGAAAGAGTGCCATGAAATGGAACGGCTTCGCGGGGACACATGGCTATGCGGACAATACTATGCAGGAAAT
>DLZV01000043.1:47915-110692 GCA_003447235.1 Prevotella sp. | reverse complement strand
AACCACTTGCGAAACTTCAGTAACTTCATTTTTGGAAGGTCTTAGAGATAGGTGTGATTCTACCAAATGACGTCATAGAGACTATCGCATTGGCAACTCATGAGACACATAGAACAAGGAGCGACCCACGGTAGCTGAGGGCCCGTCTCAATGGTAGCTTATCCTTCGTCTCGGTCATAGCTTACCCTTCGTCTCGGTCATAGCTTACCTTTCGTCTTGGTCGTAGCTTACCCTTTGTTTCGGTTGTAGATAAGATTCGACTGCAGATCTCTTGTGGAACGACCTCATTCAGGCGGATTGTTACAATTCGATGACGTTTGTCTAAAAATATGTTTGGCTACTAATAAATAATTATAAATCGTTTGTTGCTCTTTGGTATTGTCGCTAACTTTGCATTCCTCAAAAAACGCCCCCTCCCTTCGCCTTAGGCTAAGGGAAAGAAGAGAGAAAGTGGAGTGGGGCGGTAAGTATAAGATTATCAATGATGAAAGATCAACAACACATCATGGGGCTTCGTGCCGAGGAGGTGGTGGCCAGTCGTCAGAAATACGGGGAAAATGTCCTTACTCCGCCGAAAAAAGCGTCCGTCTGGTCGCTTTTCCTGGAGAAGTTCAAGGACCCGCTGATCATTATCCTGCTCTTCGCGGGTGTCCTCTCCATCGGCATAGCCTGCTACGAGTATTATGGTCTGCACCACGGCGCGACGGTCTTCTTCGAGCCGGTGGGCATCTTTGTGGCTATATTCCTGGCTACAGCCGTGTCCTTCTACTTCGAGCGCGAGGCCGACAAGCAGTTTTCCATTCTCAACCAGGTCCACGACGATGAGCCCGTGGAGGTGATCCGCGACGGCAACGTCACCTCCATCCCCAAGCGCGAGGTGGTGGTGGGCGATATTGTGGTGCTGCCGACGGGAGCGGAGATTCCCGCAGACGGCGAACTCTTGGAGGCGGTGAGCCTCTCGGTCGATGAGTCGTCGCTCACGGGAGAGCCCGTCTGCCGCAAGAGCATTCACCCCGAAGACTTCGACCCCAATGCCACCTTTGCCACCAACCGCGTCTTGCGCGGCACGAAGGTGATGGAGGGCCACGGCAGGATGCGCGTCACGGCCGTGGGCGACGCCACGGAGAATGGCAAGGTCTTCGAGGCCGCACAGATAGACAATAGTGTCCGCACGCCGCTCAACGAGCAACTGGACCGCCTCGGACTGCTGGTGACCAACGTCAGTTATGTATTCGCAGCCCTCATCATCGTGGGACGGCTCATCGTCTTCTTCGACTGGGCGCCCGTGGTCTGGACGCTGGCTCTGCCCACGGCGCTGTTCTTCTACCTTGTCATCTGCCGTTTCAAGCGCTGGCGCTGGACGTTCAAGGCCGTGGCTTCCACCAGCTACTTCCTCCTGCTGCTGGCCATGATCTACTATTTCCATCTGTCGCTTGGCGGTGCGGAGCAATGGGACGATCTGGTGACTTATACGCTCAACACGTTGATGATAGCCGTGACGCTTATAGTCGTCTCCGTGCCCGAGGGACTTCCCATGGCCGTGGCGCTGAGCTTGGCCTACAGTATGCGGCGGATGCTCAAGACCAACAACCTCGTCAGAAAAATGCATGCTTGCGAGACGATGGGGGCTACGACCGTTATCTGTACTGACAAGACGGGCACGCTGACGCAGAACAAAATGCAGGTCTATGAGAGCCGTTTCTTCGGGATGCCTTCGGGATGCCTTCGGGATGATGCTGTGGCCGAGGGAATGGCCGTCAACTCCACGGCCTCGCTGGATTTCTCCGACCCGAAGTCGCCCCAGGTGCTGGGCAACCCTACTGAGGGTGCTCTCCTGCTGTGGCTCGACCAGCAGGGCGTGGACTACCGCCAGTTGCGCGAGGCTGCTTCCATCGACGAGGAACTGCCCTTCTCCACAGAGCGCAAATATATGGCTACTGTCGTCCGCTCGCCTCGGCTCGGAGGGCAGCGCGTGCTCTACGTCAAGGGTGCGCCCGAGATCGTGCTCTCGCTCTGTGCCCAGACGGCAGGAGACGTGGCGCGCGAGACCATCGATGGCTGGCTGGCTGGCTATCAAGGCCAGGCCATGCGTACGCTGGGCTTTGCCTCGTTGCCACTCAAGGACGGCGAGGAGGCCATCGCTGAGGGCAAGGTGGTGGCGAAGGGCCTTACCTTCCAAGGCATTGTGGCTATCAGCGACCCCGTGAGGGCCGATGTGCCGGCAGCAGTAGAGAAATGTATGAAGGCGGGCATCTTGATCAAAATCGTCACGGGCGACACGCCAGGAACGGCCAAGGAGATAGGGCGCCAGATAGGTCTCTGGACTCCGCAGGACGGAGACAGGGAAATCATCACCGGGCCGGAGTTTGCAGCCCTCTCGGACGAGGAACTTGCTCGCCGTGTGATGGACCTGAAAATCATTGCCCGGGCGCGCCCCATGGACAAAAAACGGCTCGTAGAGGCGCTGCAGAAACTCGACCAGGTGGTGGCCGTGACGGGCGACGGAACCAATGACGCACCTGCCCTCAAGGCGGCCCACGTCGGACTCTCGATGGGCGACGGAACGGCCGTGGCCAAGGAGGCGAGCGACATCACGATCATCTACAACTCGTTCTCTTCCATCGGCAAGGCCGTGATGTGGGGACGCTCGCTCTACAAGAACATCCAGCGCTTCCTGCTCTTCCAGCTCACGGTCAATGTGGCGGCGTGCTTCATCGTTCTCAGCGGAGCCTTCATGGGCACGCAGAGCCCGCTCACGGTCACGCAGATGCTATGGGTGAACCTCATCATGGACACCTTTGCCGCCATGGCTCTGGCTTCGCTGCCGCCCTCGGAGCGCGTGATGCGGGACAAGCCGCGAGACCGCAAGGCCTTCATCCTCACCCGCGCGATGTATGAAAATATCCTGGGTGTGGGCGGCTGCTTCTTCGTCTTGCTCTTCGTGCTGCTCTATATCTTCGAGCACGCCGGCATCACGAGTCTCATGGACTTGCTCCACGTGCGCCTCGGAGCGTCCGACGGACTGACCCGCTACGAGGAGACGCTCTTCTTCACCATCTTCGTGATGACCCATTTCTTCTATCTCTTCTGTTCCAGGGCCTTCGAGACGGGACGCAGCGCCCTCCATTTCAAGGGCTGCAAGGGACTGCTACTGATCGTGGCCATCATCTTCATTGGACAGATAGCAATGGTGGAACTGCCGGGAATACAGCATTTCTTCAACGTCTGCGACCTCAAAGTGACGGACTGGGCCATCATCATCCTGGGCTCTTCCCTCGTCCTGTGGGTGCGGGAGGGCTGGAACTGGCTCAAGCGCTGCGTCGGCTAAGGGCGCAGAATCTGTGTGCTGGGCGGGCGCGCCTCGAACTTTTTGCGCCCGCCAGGCACAAAAACGGGGGTATCATTTTGCCATTCGGCCTTATTTTTGTATTTTTGCATCCTTGAACTTTCGCGAAGGGGAAGAGCCACGCTGCTTGCTTGATTTTTCTCCCTCTGCGGCAACAATTCAACAAGGCAAAGGCTGACTATGGCAACAAACGACAAGGGACTTACCCCCATGATGCGGCAGTTTTTCTCGATGAAGGATAAGCACCCCGAGGCGCTGCTGCTCTTCCGCTGCGGCGACTTCTATGAGACCTACTGCGACGACGCGGTGGAGGCTGCGCGCATCCTGGGCATCACGCTCACGCGTCGCAACAACGGAGCGGCGAGTGGGGCGGAGATGGCGGGTTTTCCCCACCATGCCCTCGACACCTATCTACCGAAACTCATCCGCGCGGGAAAGCGTGTGGCCATCTGCGACCAACTGGAGGATCCGAAGAAAAAGCGAGCCGCCATCAAGGGCAAGAAGGGTCTTTCGGAGATGGACAAGATGGTGAAGCGCGGCATTACCGAACTCGTGACGCCGGGCGTGGCCATGGGAGACAACGTGCTCAACTACAAGGAGAACAACTTTCTTGCCGCCATCCATTTCGGTAAGGGGGCTTGTGGTGTGAGCTTGCTTGATATTTCCACGGGAGAGTTTCTCACCGGAGAGGGCAACTACGACTATGTGGAGAAACTCCTGGGCAACTTCCAGCCGAAGGAGGTGCTCTACGACCGCACGCGCAAGCAGGACTTTGAACAGCAGTTTGGCACCAAATTCGTCACCTTTGAACTCGACGACTGGGTCTTCACCGACCAGACGGCGCGACAGAAGCTCCTCAAGCATTTCAAAACCAAGAACCTCAAGGGTTTTGGCGTGGACCACCTGCGCAACGGCATCGTTGCCGCAGGGGCCATCATGCAGTATTTGGAACTGACCCAGCACACACATATCTCTCATATCACCTCGCTGCGCCGCATCGAGGAGGACCGCTACGTACGTCTCGATCGCTTCACCATCCGGTCCCTGGAGCTCCTCCAGCCGATGCAGGAGGAGGGCACGAGTCTGCTTGACGTCATCGATCATACGGTCACGCCGATGGGCGGACGCATGATCCGACGGTGGACGGTCTTCCCGCTGCGCGATGTCAGGCAGATCAACGAGCGGCTCGATGGTGTGGAGTATTTCTACCGCGACACGGACTTCCGCGAGACGGTGGACGACGAGTTTCACCGCATCGGCGACCTGGAGCGCATTATCTCCAAGGCGGCGGTGGGCCGCATCTCGCCCCGAGAGGTCAACCAGTTGCGCCATGCGCTGGCTGCCACCGTGCCCGTGAAGACGGCTTGCCTAGAGTCGGACAACGAGGCCATGCGGCGCGTGGGCGAGCGACTGAACCTCTGCGAGACGCTCCGAAAGAGAATAGAGCAGGAGATACAGCCCGACCCACCCTTGCAGATCAACAAGGGGGGCGTGATAGCGGCGGGCTTCAGTCCTGAGCTCGACGACCTGCGATCCATCCGCGACAATGGCAAGGAGTATCTGTTGCAGATACAGCAGCGAGAGATGGAAAAGACGGGTATCAGTTCGCTGAAGATAGGCTTCAACAACGTCTTCGGCTACTACCTGGAGGTGCGCAACACGTTCAAGGACAGGGTGCCAGCGGAGTGGGTGCGTAAGCAGACCCTCGCCCAGGCGGAGCGCTACATCACCGAGGAACTGAAGGAGTATGAGGAGAAAATCCTCGGTGCCGACGAGAAGATCATCGCCCTCGAGACTTCGCTCTTCATGCAGTTGGTGGAGGACATGAGGGAGTATATCCCGCAGATTCAGATCAATGCCAATGTCATAGCCCATCTCGACTGCCTGCTCTCCTTTGCCAAGGTGGCGGAGGAGCAGGGCTACGTGCGCCCCGTGGTCGATGAGAGCGACGTGCTCGACATCAGTCAGGGTCGCCATGCTGTCATCGAGACGCAGCTTCCTGTCGGGGAGCGATATGTCCCCAACGATGTCTATCTGGACACGGAGCGCCAGCAGATTGTGATGATCACGGGTCCTAATATGTCGGGTAAGTCGGCCTTGCTGCGCCAGACGGCCCTCATAGCAATCATGGCCCAGATGGGTTGTTTCGTGCCTGCCGAGCGCGCCCGCATAGGACTGGTGGACAAGGTCTTTACAAGAGTGGGCGCCAGCGACAGTCTCTCCACGGGCGAATCAACGTTTATGGTGGAGATGACCGAGGCTGCCAATATTCTTAACAACGTCACGCCACGCTCGCTCGTGCTCTTCGACGAACTGGGGCGCGGCACGTCCACCTACGACGGCATCTCCATAGCCTGGGCCATCGTGGAATATCTCCACGAGCACAAGCGTGCCCAGGCTCGCACGCTCTTTGCCACCCACTACCATGAGCTCAACGAGATGGAGAAACGCTTTGACCGCATCAAAAACTACAATGTGAGCGTCAAGGAGATGGATGGCAAGGTGATCTTCCTCCGCAAACTGGAGCGTGGAGGCAGCGAGCACTCCTTTGGTATCCATGTGGCCGAGATAGCAGGTATGCCGCCCTCCATCGTCCGCAGGGCTTCGACGATCCTGAAGCAGCTGGAGGCGGACAACGCTCAGGTGGGGTCGGCGGGAAAACCGAATGTGGAGAATGTGGTGGCGACCGACGGAATGCAGATGTCGCTCTTCCAGCTCGACGACCCCGTGCTCTCGCAGATCCGCGACGAGATACTACATCTCGACATCGACCACCTCACGCCGATGGACGCACTCAACAAGCTCAACGACATCAAGCGAATACTCAATGGGAAATAGCCCCTGGAGAGCGGCGCGCAGCATAATAAAATATAATAATGAGTTGGAACGCATGGCTATACAAGCAAAATTGCGTAACTTTGCACCCCAATCGAGTGATTGACTCAATTTATAAGGTAATAAGAACTTCAACAAGGAAAACAGAATGGCATATCTTTTTTCATCAGAGTCTGTCTCTGAAGGACATCCCGATAAAGTAGCGGACCAGATTAGCGACGCTTTGCTCGACCAGTTTTTGGCCTATGACGACAAGGCACATTGCGCCATCGAGACTTTCAACACAACGGGACAGGTGGTGATCATGGGCGAGGTGCGCTCCACGGAGTATGTCGATTTGCAGACCGTGGCCCGCAAGACCATCGACCGTATTGGCTACAATAAGGCTGAGTATCAGTTTGACTCGAAGTCTTGTGGCATCCTGACTGCCATTCACGAGCAGAGCGAGGATATCGATCGGGGCGTCAGCCGCGAGGACGAGGAGGCGCAGGGTGCTGGCGACCAGGGAATGATGTTCGGCTACGCCTGCAATGAGACGGCCAACTATATGCCCGTCACGCTCGATCTCGCTCATCTTATCATGCGGACGCTGGCCGACATCCGCAAGGAGGGTAAGCAGATGACCTATCTCCGCCCCGACTCCAAGAGCCAGGTGACGGTGGAATATAGCGACGAGGGTGTGCCGCAGCGCATCGTCACCATCGTCGTATCGACCCAGCACGACCCCTTCATGGACGACGACGAGGCAATGCTGGCTCAGATTCAGAAGGATGTGGAGGAAATACTCATGCCGCGGGTGAAGGCGCAGATCGAGTCGGAGTCCGTCCTCGCACTCTTCAACGACGACATACAATATTTGGTCAACCCCACGGGCAAGTTTGTCATTGGTGGTCCTCACGGCGACACGGGCCTGACGGGCCGCAAGATCATTGTCGATACCTACGGCGGACGTGGTGCCCATGGTGGCGGCGCCTTCTCGGGCAAGGATTCTTCCAAGGTGGACCGATCAGCCGCCTATATGGCGCGCTACATTGCCAAAAATATGGTGGCTGCGGGTGTGGCCGATGAGGTACTCGTACAATTGGCCTATGCTATCGGCAAGGCGGAGCCCGTGAGTGTCTATGTCAATACTTATGGACGCAAGCATGTGGCGATGAGCGACGGCGAGATAGCCGCAAAGATAAAGGGTCTTTTCGATCTGAAGCCTAAGGCCATAGAGCGCCAGCTCAAGCTGCGCCAGCCGATGTATCTTGAGACGGCAGCCTATGGCCACATGGGCCGCAAGAATGAGGTGGTGAAGAAAAGCTTTACGAGCCGCTACCACGAGACGAAGACCATCGACGTGGAACTGTTCACCTGGGAGAAACTGGACCTGGTGGAGAAACTGAAAGAAGCATTCGGACTCTAAGCAAATGCCTGTTCTGCTGAAGGATACGCTGACGACGCAACCCGTCAATGAAAACGCGACGCCCAATCCGGGGTCCAATTTTACGACAATAGACGGGGAGACGCGCAACACGGCAGGGATGACTCCCTACCGTGTGTTGCAGGAGTTGCGTCCTGACGCGACCGAGGATCAGAAGGACTCGGCCATTCAGGCCCATTTCAAGGTCGGCGACATAGTCTACAACACGCGCACGGACACGATGACGACTTTCGGCATCCGGGTGCTGAAGGTGAAGCCCTTCGAGAAGACACGCTTCATGGACACGACCTACTTCCATGGCGGGAAGTATTTCCACCCCGAGCTCGGACTGCCACGGGTGGGCGTGGCGGGCGATCCTGCTCCCTATCTCCTGCGCAACGACAACACCATCACCTCGCTGTTGCTGGGCTGCTTCTTGTTGGCTATGTTTTCCTTTTCCTTCTCCAAAAATCTATTCTTGCAACAGCTGAAGAATTTCTTCTTCGTGCCGCGCAGCGTGGCCGAGATGACAGAGACGGCCCTGGAGCGTCGCTTCCAGTGGTTCTTCATCCTCCAGACCGCCATGCTCTTGGGCATTATCTACTATGTCTATCAGGCGTTCTACCTCCATACCGACTTCGTCATCGACTCGCAACTGGCCCTTATCGCACTTTTTGCGGGCTTCTTCACGCTCTATTTCGGAGTGAAGTATGGTATCTATAAGTTTGTCAATTGGGTATTTTTCCATCGTCAAAATAATGAACAATTGAACCGATCCTGGCGACTGCTTAGTGCCACGGAGGGCGTGCTGCTTTTCCCACTCGTCCTTCTCGTCGTCTATTTCGACCTTCCGCTCCCTTCTGCCTTTATCTACACCGCTTCCATCATCGTTTTGGTGAAGATTCTGACCTTTTACAAAAGCTTCACCATCTTTTTCAGTCAATCGAACGTCCATCTGCAAATTATTTTGTACTTTTGTGCGCTCGAACTGATGCCGATCGTGACTTCGTGGGGCATTTTGGAAATGATAGCAAGCTATTTGAATATAAATTTTTAAGACAACGATGATTAAAAAGATTTTGATATCCCAACCACAGCCCAGTGCCAAATCTCCTTATTTTGACATAGAGAAAGCACAAGGTGTAGAAATGGTGTTCAGGCCGTTCTTCAAAGTGGAAGGAATCACGGCCAAGGAGTTTCGCCAGCAGAAGATCAACATCCTCGACTACTCGGCTGTAGTGTTCACTTCACGCCACGCTGTCGACAACTACTTCAAGCTGGCCAAGGAAATGCGTATCACCATTCCTGAGGACATGAAGTACTTCTGTGTCATCGAAACCATCGCTCTTTATATTCAAAAATACGTCCAATACCGCAAGCGCAAGGTCTTCTTTGGCAAGACGGGCAAGATTGCGGACCTCATCCCGACTATGGTGAAGCACAAGGTGGAGAATTATCTCGTGCCGCAGAGTTCGGTCCACAACGACAGTCTCACTATGCTGCTGGACGAGAAGGGCCTCAAGCACCGCGAGTGTGTGATGTACCGGACGGTGAACAATGAGTTGACGGAGGAAGATGTGAAAAACTTCGACTACGACATGGTGGTTTTCTTCTCTCCCACGGGCGTGCAGTCGTTTACCAATAGTATGCCCCAGTTTGAGCAGGGCGACGTTCGTATCGCAGCCTTTGGTCCTGCTACGGCCAAGGTGATCCGCGACTCGGGACTGCGTCTTGATTTGGAGGCACCCACCAAGGAGTTTCCGTCTATGACGGCAGCGGTGGAAAACTATCTGAAGCGAGAGAACAGAGTACAGCAATAATTCATAGAAGCGCATAGACCAAAGTATATAACGCCCACGAAGATGACTGCGGGTAAGCACACATTCGGCAAGGAAGAGCATATCGTCAGCAAGTTGCAGATAGACCGTCTCTTCAGTAAAGGAGGCAGCCGTGCGTTGTCGGCCTTTCCGATTCGTGTGGTCTATCGTCTCTATGACCGTCCGGAGTATGACCCTGTGGCCGTGCAGGTGCTTCTGAGCGTACCGAAGCGCCATCTGAAGCATGCTGTGGCGCGCAATCGCGTGAAACGCCAATTGCGTGAGGCGTATCGCTTGCAAAAGGAAATCTTCGCCGAGGCGCTGCCCGAGGGCAACCATCTGGACCTGGCCTTCATTTGGCTGAGCGATGATTTGGTTGATACCGCGACCGTCCACCATCGCATGGGCAATCTCCTTGCCCGCTTGGCGGAGCGACTGGGTAGGGCCAAAGCCTGACGAACTTAGCACATAGCGTGATGATGAGACTTTCGGAAGCCGCGCGGGCACTTTCGCGCATCCTTAGCTGGTTGCTCATCCTGCCCATTCGCTTCTATCAGCAATGTATCTCGCCCTTCACGCCTCCCTCTTGCCGCTTCACGCCGACGTGCTCGGAGTATGCGCGTCAAGCAATAGCAAAGCACGGACCTTTCAAGGGGCTCTATTTGGCCATCCGCCGACTGCTCAGATGCCATCCCTGGGGTGGATCGGGCTACGACCCCGTGCCTTGAGTCAAGAGGCGGGTCCACTACGATGCGTAGCGCCCATGATGGGGCGATATATATTAATAAGGAGAAATAGAACAATCTTTTAAATACATCTCATACAATTCCTATGAAGAATTTTGTTGAAGAGCTGAAATGGCGTGGAATGCTTGCACAGATCATGCCAGGCACAGAGGAATATCTTTTGGAACATACCGTGTCGGCCTATCTCGGCACAGATCCTACCGCAGACTCCCTCCATATCGGACACCTCTGCGGCATCATGATGCTGCGCCACCTGCAGCGTTGTGGACACAAGCCTTATCTTCTCGTCGGAGGCGCTACGGGTATGATTGGCGATCCCTCAGGCAAAAGTGCGGAGCGCAATCTCCTTGACACCGAGACGCTCTACCACAATCAGGAGGCCATCAAGAAGCAGGCATCCAAGTTTCTTGACTTCGACGGCACGGCGCCCAACAAGGCCGAGATGGTCAACAACTACGACTGGATGAAGGACTTCTCCTTCCTCGACTTTGCCCGCGAGGTGGGTAAGCACATCACCGTCAACTATATGATGGCGAAGGAGAGCGTGCAGCAGCGTCTCAACGGTACGGCGCGCGATGGACTTTCCTTTACAGAGTTTACCTACCAGCTCCTCCAGGGTTACGACTTTCTCCATCTCTACCGCGAGCATGGCGTCCGGTTGCAGTTGGGTGGCAACGACCAGTGGGGCAATATGACGACGGGTACTGAGCTGATCCATCGCACTCTGGGCAACGATGTAGAAACCTTCTGTATCACCTGTCCGCTCATCACGAAGGCCGATGGCAAGAAGTTTGGCAAGACGGAGAGTGGCAACGTTTGGCTCGACGCCAAGCGCACCACGCCCTATGCCTTCTATCAGTTCTGGCTCAATGTGGCTGACGATGAGGCAGAGCGCTATATCCGCATCTTCACCGACCTCGACCATGAAACCATCGAGGGGCTCATCGCCGAGCACAGACAGGATCCGGGCCGCCGCGCCCTGCAGCGTCGTCTCGCCGAGGAGGTGACGGTAATGGTCCACTCGCGCGAGGACCTCGACATGGCTATCGCTGCCAGTAACATCCTCTTCGGCAAGGCGACCCGCGAGACGCTGGAGCAGCTTGATGAGGCTACGCTCAACGATGTATTCAAGGACGTGCCCCACTATACGATCTCCCGCGACCAGCTCGGACAACCTGCCGTTGATATTTTCTGTCAGGAGGGTTGGCAGATCTTCCCCAGCAAGAGTGAGATGCGCAAGCTCGTCAAGGGCAACGGCGTGAGCCTTAACAAGGAGAAGCTCACGGCCTTCGACCGTCCTGTCACAGCCGAGGACCTCATCGACGGCAAGTATCTGCTCGTACAGCGTGGCAAGAAAAACTATTACCTGGTCTCTGTAGGCGAATAGACCAAGGATATCTGCAAAGGCGGGTTGTAAGCGGAAAACCGCTTGTAGCCCGCCCTTGCTCATTCGTACCAACCTGTGCTCTATCCATTTTTGACTGCCCCCTCTACAAAGAGGGAAATGGCGGAAAAAATGCTCGTAGGCGAGTAATTTCCGGGAAAAACACGCTAAAAATCCAATTTTTCACCTAAACGCTTGGTCGTTTAGGAAAATAGTGCTATCTTCGCACATGAAATATATTAAAGACAAATAAAAACAAATTATTGGTTTAAGTTATGAAGAAAACATTACTCCTTTTAGGTGCAGCTGCACTTTTTTCTTCTGCCGCATCGGCTCAGTCTACTCGTCTTGCCTCCATCTACAGCAACGATGAGTATGAATTTACCCTCTTCGGATATGACGACCAAGGCCGTTTCAACCGTGTGGAGCGTCACGACTACAACGGCAGCATCTACTACGACAGCCTGGTCTTTAACGACAAGAGCCAAATCGAGGTGGATTATGCTTTCCAGAATCGCGACAACGATGAGGGTTATAAGCTCATGGCGAAGTGCACCTACGGCTATGATAAGAATGGCAACGTAGAGTGGCGCGACAACTACAACTCCTTTGGAAGCGACGAGCTCAGCCAGAGTGCCCATATCGTTTACACCTACGACGCAAAGAACCGGATGACACGCCAGACACAGTATTGGGCCAACGACTACGAGAATCCGTTTGCGATCATCACTTATACTTATAATGAGCTTGGTCAGCATATCACTACTGTCGAGAGCTACTCCGACTTCTTCGACCCGTCCGTATTTACCGAGGCCAACAAGAACGTCTATGAGTACAACGCCAAGGGACAGATCACCAATGTCAAGCGCTATAGCGTCAATGAGGGTCAGTATGAGTTGGCCAATACCGAGGAGTTTGACTATGACGACTTGGGCAACGTCACCGAGGACCGCATTGTAGTCAGCTCGCGCATCGTCGCCAAAAACGTCTATCGCTACAATACTTCCGTCGATGCTTCGGATATCTATTATCCCGCATCCCACGAGTACAATATCGGCCGCACCTTCGGTTTGAACAGCCAGCTTGAGGAGGAGGATATCTGGGCTGATGCCGACGATGACGATGTCGATGAGGCCATCTATGCCTACACGCTGATTTATCACTATGAGGCCAGCGATCCCAACAAGGTAGAACAGGTGACTTCTACCAAGGCTTATGTTGATGCCAATGCCAAGGAGATCCATTTCGGCGGCGACGTCACCTGTGTCGTTAGCATCTATGGTCAGGATGGCAAGCTCGTCCTCAATACCAGCGCCCGTGGCAAGGCCGACCTTTCCACCCTTCCCGCTGGCATGTATATCGCCCGTGTACAGGGTGTGGGCACAGCTCCTTCTTTCCACAAGTTCGTGATCAAGTAGGCAGCAGACTACGGACGAAAGTCTGATAACAACCACTTGAGCCAAAGGTCTTGGGTGGGGGTCCAAAATCAATCGCAGAACAGGCAAACAGTAGTGACTGTTGCCCTTGGATCGGCGGCTGATTTTGGATTTTTTTGTTACTCGTCTCGACCTGCTTTCGCTGGCAAGAAAACAGGGTGCTTAAATCGTATCCTACTAAACAACCTTAAAAAAGGGCACTCGCTTCCCTATTTTACATAATTAACACTTTGAAAATGCGCTTATTTCGATTATTCTGCTTAAATTTGCAAGCAAAACGCCGTCCGAAAGGGTAGGCGAGCCGTTTTGCTGCACTACCGCCAGCTTTAGGCAGCAGCGGCAACGCATAAAAAGTACAATAGATCAAAAATGATGATACGCAAGATTTGGCCGCTCATGGTCGTCCTTTCTGCTGTCGCAATGCTCAGCTCCTGCCTCGGCAACGATGATGACGATGTCGACAACTCCTATACTTATTACAACGATGCGGGCATCGTCTCCTTCTCTCTCGGTACGATGAAGCAATATCGCGACACGGTGGCGAAGGACGGTAGCGACTCTACCTACTTTGTCCACATCGTCGGTAAGAGTTTTCCTTTTGTCATCGACCATGTGAAAGGACAGATTTACAATCCCGACTCATTGCCCTTCCGTACCGACGTGAGCCGTGTGGTGGTCACGGCTACCACACGCAACTCGGCCCTCATCTATATCAAGCGTCTTCCCTCCGACACGTTGGGAATCAACAAGGACAGTCTGGTCCGCTACGATGCCACCGACTCGCTCGACCTGCGCCAGCCCCGCGTCTTCCGCTGCTTGTCGCTTGACGGCACGGGATGGAGAAAGTATGACGTCAAGGTCAATGTCCACCAGCAGAGTGGCGACGACTTCCATTGGAATCGCATGGCCGACCAGCCCATACTCTCTTCCATGACCGCCATGAAGGCTGTCGTCCTGGGCGATAGTCTCTATGTATTCGGACGTGCCGAAGGTAGTGGCCTTGTGCTGGGAGGAAGTCGCAAGGACGGCAATCTGCGGATGCTTACTCCCGATATCAATACGCCTATTGCTGCTGATGCCTACCAAGGCGTGGTGACGATGGGGCGCAAGATGTATTTTGTCAACAAAGGTGTCGTGCTCTCTACCCCGGACGGCATCCACTATGAACAGAAGAGTCACGGCGATAATGGCCTCGTGCGCCTTGTCGCTGCCAGTCGTAAGGAACTCTTTGCGCTTACCACTACGGGCCATATCGTTTGCTCTCGCGACGAGGGATCCTCCTGGACAGAGACTACAATCGGCGACGACAAGCAGTTGATGCCCACTGAGATAGCAGGCTACACCTGTCAGCCCGTCCGTACCAACGACGAGGTGGACCGCATTTTGATCGTTGGTAAACTCACGGGAAGAAAGTATGCAGCCTCCTGGACGAAGATTACGGACTACAACGACACCCATATCGTCTATCCGTGGACCTATGTCGATGTGGCCGATGACAACCGCTATGCTCTCCAGGCCTACAACGGTCTGACAATCACGGCCTATAACGACGGTGCATTGGCCTTTGGTACTGATGCAGAGGGACGCTTCTCCCAGCTTCTTTATAGTAAGGATGGTGGTATTACCTGGAAGCCAACGGAGACACAGACTATTCCGTCCGCGTTTCAGACTTCGGCAGCAGCCTTCACAGGCGTAGCGGATGCCGACAACTATATCTGGTTGCTCAACAGTGACGGACAGTTGTGGCGCGGCAGACTCGATCGTCTTGCCTGGAAGAAGTAGTCGGCCGACAAGACTTTGCCCGTCGCTACCTATTATATATTAGGAAAAATATAAGTACTGGGATCAGTTCGATCATATACTAAGTCATCAAGACAAGAATGAGGAAAACGCTGCTCTATATCTTGCTTCTGCTGCTGCCCGCCGTTTCATTGCGGGCGCAAGAGGAGGATACCTATCTCATGGAGGTGGGTGCTGGTGGCGGCATGATGGGCTATCTTGGCGACTTCAACAGTACGATCACCAAGGACCTCCAGCCCATGGCCTCCCTGCTTTGGCGCTACAATCTCTCGCCTTACATGGGGGTGAGGGCCAATGTCAGCTACGGCAAGATGAAGGGTTCGTCGGCGGACGTGAAGGACTACTATCCCAACCTTGCAGGAAAGCCCCCTTATGAGTTCAACAATACACTTATCGACGTGGGCTTCACCTACGAGTACAACTTCTGGCCCTACGGGACGGGACGCGACTATCGTGGCGCACAGCCAATCACGCCGTTCGTCTTTGCAGGATTGGGTGCAACCTACGTCTCCCTAGATGGTCAGACCGACAAAAGCAGCGTCTTTTCGGCTAATGTGCCGCTGGGTATTGGTATTAAATACAAGGCTGGCAAGAGAGTCAATATCGGAGTGGAATGGGCCATACACTTTTCGTTGAGTGACGAGCTCGACGGCAAGAAAGACCCCTACGATATCCCGAGCACGGGAGCTTTCAAGAATACTGATTGCTATTCCACGCTCCAATTCACCATCACATATAGTTTCAAGGCCAAGTGCAGAACTTGCCACAACGAGGATGAATAACATAACAACGATCAATACGCTCGATCCGAACCGCATTCCGGAGCATATTGCCATTATCATGGATGGCAACGGCCGTTGGGCCAATGAGCACGGGAAACCCCGTTCCTACGGCCATCAGATGGGGGTGGAGACGGTCAGGAAAATAACTTCCGAGTGCACACGCTTAGGAGTCAAGTTTCTGACGCTCTATACCTTCTCCACGGAGAATTGGAATCGCCCAGCCACGGAGGTGGCTGCCCTTATGGGGCTGGTCCTCTCGTCGCTTGAGGACGAGATCTTCATGAAGAACAACGTGCGCTTCCGCGTCATTGGCGATATGGGTCGCCTGCCCGACGAGGTGCAGCAGAAGCTCCGCGAGACGGAGGAACATACCAAGGACAATACGGCTATGACGATGGTCGTGGCCCTGAGCTATTCCGCGCGCTGGGAGATCGTAAAAGCGGTCAAGGATATTGTCGATGAGAAATGGAATCCTCTCATTTCCCGCCGTATTGGATCGGAGGATATCACAGAGGAAGTTATTGCCCAGCATTTGCAGACAAGTTTCATGCCCGATCCCGACTTGCTGATCCGCACGGGCGGGGAACTGCGCGTGAGCAATTTCCTGCTTTGGCAAATAGCCTATTCGGAGTTGTACTTCTGCGATACCTACTGGCCCGACTTTGACGAGGAGGACCTCCACAAGGCCATCATCAGCTACCAGAGCCGTCAACGTCGTTTCGGAAAGACCGAGAAACAAATTGAGAACGAAAATCAACAAGGATGAACAAGATAGATAAGGTGTTGCTGCTTGCCGGCTTTCTCTCGGTGGGAACGGCGGCAAAGGTGTGCGCACAAGAGAAGATTGTCAACCCACCGATCAGTTATGCGGGCGTGCCAGGCAACTATCGTCTGGCGGGCTTGCAGGTGTCAGGTGTGGAAGGCTACGAGGACTATGTGCTCACGAATATCTCCGGTCTGCAGGTCGGACAGGAGATCGAAATTCCGGGCAATGCCGTCACGGATGCCGTGAAGCGCTATTGGAAGCACGGACTCTTCTCTGACGTCTCTATCGCAGCCGACTCGATCATCGGCAACGACGTCTATCTGCATATCTACCTCAAGACGCGCCCCCGTGTCTCCACCATCAATTATAGTGGTGTGAAGAAGAGCGAGCAGACCGACCTCGAAAACTCCCTCGGACTGCTCAAGGGTGGACAGATTACGCCCAACATGATCGACCGCGCGAAGCTCATCGCCAAGAAGTATTTCGATGACAAGGGCTATAAGAACGCTGAGATCAACATCCGCCAGCGCGAGGACGTGGTCAACAAGAACCACGTTATCCTCGACATCGAGATAGATAAACACGAGAAACTGAAGGTCCGCACCATCTATATCCATGGCAACCAGCAGTTGCCTGCCAGCAAGATCAAGGGTGGCCTTTTCCGCAAGGGAGCTTTTGCCAAGATCCACGAGGCAGGAAAGCTGGGCAACTTCCTCAAAGCGAAGAAGTTTACGCCCGAGCGCTGGGCAGAGGACAAAAAGAATCTTATAGCCAAATACAACGAGCTGGGCTACCGCGACGCCCGCATCCTGCGCGATAGTGTGTGGAATGCCGACGAGAAGCACGTCAATGTCTATGTGGAGGTCGATGAGGGTATCAAGTATTATGTCCGCAACATCACCTGGGTGGGCAATACGGTCTATTCCACAGACTACCTTTCAGCCCTGCTTGGTATGCACAAGGGTGATGTCTATAATCAGAAGTACCTCAGCAAACGACTGACGGAGGACGACGACGCGGTGGGCAATGCCTATTGGAATAACGGTTATATCTTCTACAACCTTGAACCAGCTGAGGTCAACGTCGTAGGTGATAGCATCGACCTGGAAATGCGTATCTTCGAGGGTCAGCAGGCGCGTATCAGCCGTGTCCGCATCAATGGCAATGATCGACTCTATGAGAATGTCATCCGCCGTGAGCTGCGCACGAAGCCTGGCGACCTCTTCTCCCGAGAGGCCTTGCAGCGTTCCGCACGAGAGATTGCTTCCATGGGTCACTTCGACCCCGAGTCGGTCAATCCTGTCCCGCATCCCAACTACGAGAACGGAACGGTGGATATCGACTGGAATCTGAAGCAGAAGTCCAACGACCAGATTGAGTTGTCGTTCGGATGGGGACAGACGGGCGTTATCGGACGTGTGGGACTGAAGCTCAACAACTTCTCCATGGCCAACCTCTTTCATAAGAACAAAGAGCACAAGGGGTTGATGCCGATTGGCGACGGTGAGGTCTTGCAGCTCTCCGCACAGAGCAATGCGTCCTACTACCAGAGCTATTCTGCACAGTATTCCACCAACTGGTTTGGCGGACGCCGCCCCATCCAGTTTAGCGTGGGTGCTTTCTTCAGCAAGCAGACCGACGTGTCAAGCAACTACTATAATAGTTCCAGCATGTACAACTACTACAACTACATGTATGGCTATGGCAACTACAATTACAACAATTACGAGAACTACTACGACCCCGACAAGTACATCAAACTCTATGGTGTGAATGTCGGTTGGGGTAAGCGTCTCAGATGGCCTGACGATTACTTCACGCTCTCGCTCCAGCTCGCCTATCAGCGCTATGACCTGCGCAACTGGCGCTACTTCATCATGTCCAACGGTACGGCCAACAACCTCAATCTCAGCGTCACGCTCAACCGTACCTCCACCGACAACCAGCTCTACCCGCGCCGCGGATCCGAGTTTATGGTATCGCTGACAATGACGCCGCCCTGGTCTAAGTGGGATGGCAAGGACTACGAGCACTTGGCTACCAATGCCCAGTCGGCTACCTATCAACAGGAGCAGCAGGAGAAGTACAAGTGGGTGGAGTACTACAAGTGGAAGTTCAAGGCCCGCACCTTCACCGCACTGACCAATTCCACGAAGAGTCTCGTGCTCATGACGCGTGTCGAACTGGGATTGCTCGGTTCCTACAACCGCTTCAAGCAGTCGCCCTTTGAGACCTTCTACGTCGGTGGTGATGGTATGAGTGGCTATTCCACGGGCTATGCCGAGGAGACTATTGGCCTCCGTGGTTACGAAAACGGCTCCATCTCCAACAACGCCCAGGCACAGGTCAACTTTTCTGGCTATAACGCCTATGCTTACGACCGCTTCTCTTTGGAGCTCCGTTATCCGTTCCTCTTGGGCAACACCACGATCTACGGACTCGGATTCATCGAGGCGGGCAACGCCTGGGCACAGACCAAGGACTTCAACCCGTTTGACATGAAGCGTTCGGCAGGTATTGGTGTGCGCATCTTCCTCCCGATGGTAGGTCTGATGGGTCTTGATTGGGCCTATGGTTTCGACAAGGTCTATAACAACGGATCTTACAGCAAGGGTGGCAGTCAGTTCCACTTCATCCTTGGTCAGGAGTTCTAAGTCCGTCTGCGCACGGGCCTCTTCCCCAGGAACCATGATCTTCATGGGGGGAAGCCTGAGGCAATCCCTGAAGGGATAGGGTCTGACAGAATCCACTGCCCCACGCGAGGAATAGCAACGAAAACAATATCGAATAGACAAAAGCAATAAAGAATATGAAACAGACAGTTGGCAAGATGATGGGCGCAAAAGCCTGGACACTACTCCTGCTCGCTCTCTTCGCCCTCCTTCCGAAGGCGGCGATGGCACAGAAGTTTGCCCTCATCGATATGGAATACGTCCTCAAGAACGTGCCCGCCTATGAGCGCGCCAACGAGCAGCTCAACCAGGTGAGCAAGAAATGGCAGGCTGAGGTCGAAGCCCTCACTACCGAGGCTGGCACGATGTACAAGAACTACCAGAACGAGGTAGTCTTCCTCTCCGAGGAGCAGAAGAAGAAGCGCCAGGAGGACATCATGGCCAAGGAGAAGCAGGCTTCAGATCTGAAGCGCAAGTACTTCGGTCCGGAGGGTGAGTTGTTCAAGAAACGCACCTCCCTGATGACGCCGATCCAGGAGGAGATCTACACCGCCGTGAAGGATATTGCTGACCAGCGCGGCTACTCCCTTGTCATAGACCGCTCCAGCGATAGCGCGGGCATCATCTATGGCTCGCCGAAGATCGACATTAGCAATGAGGTGCTCCAGAAACTTGGCTATAGCCAGGATTGATCTACGAAGAAACAATAATAATAATATCATTAAGCTAAAAGAAAAATGAAGAAGTTACTGATTGCATTGATGCTTTGCGCACCGATGACGATGTTTGCACAGAAGTTTGGCCACATTGACTCCCAGGCTCTCCTGATGTCCCTTCCCGAGGCGGTAGCAGTTCAGAACGAGCTGCAGGCCAAGGGCAACGAGTATCAGAAACAGTTGGAGGACATGCAGAAAGAGCTTCAGACCAAGGCCGAGGCCTACGACAAGGCCAAGGCTACCATGCCTACCGCCAAGCAGGAAGAGACTGAGCGTGAGTTGAACGATATGTACCAGAAGATTCAGCAGACCGCCCAGGACAACCAGAAGGCCTTCAACGACGAGCAGCAGCGTAAGCTCGGACCGTTGCTCGACAAGGTTCGCACGGCTATTGCATCTGTTGCCAAGGCGGGTGGTTACGTCTATATCATGGAGAAGGACGGCGGTCAGCCTCTCTACATCAACGACACGATCAGCAAGGATATCACCGTCGAGGTGAAGGCAGAGCTTGCCAAGATGAAGTAAGTCGACGCCGCATCGACCCGTTATGCAGTCAAGGGCAGATAGACATCGGGTCTGTCTGCCCTTGACCGCTTTTACTCACAATCGCTTATCAACCAAGAAATGAAGATGAAAAAGACCCTTTACACTCTTCTGTTCGCGAGCCTCCCAATCCTTGCCACTGCGCAAGAGGCTGCTGCGCCCCTCTCGCTCTCAGTCACTGAAGAGACTGCGCCCGAATCTACGCCCACCCTACGGTTTGCTTGGTTCAGCCAGGAGGAAGTGCTGCGTTCCATGCCCGAATACCAGGCTGCGGGACGTTATGTCGATTCTCTCAAGACGGAGTACGCCCGTGAGGCTAAACGCTCCGCTGACGACTTCTCGTTGAAGTACGAGGAGTTTCTCGACCAGCAACGCAACCTAGCCACCTCTATCCGCCGCAAGCGCCAGGCCGAACTTCAGGAGCTGATGAGCCAGAATATTGCCTTCAAGGCCGAAGGCGAGCGACTGCTGGCACGTGAGACCCTGCGAGCCTATGCTCCAGCTAAACGCAAGTTGCTGGCCGCTGTGGCAGAGATTGCCCGCCAGCGAGGCTACGCCTTTGTCCTTAATAGTGACGGCGACAACCTCCCCTATGCCGATAGTGCACAAGGCGACGAGATTACGCTCCTACTCAAGCAGGAGTTGAGTGGGAAAAAGTAGGAGCGTCCCGCGCACTTACCCTCTCGCTTGTCTTTCCACACACGGTCTCGTGGTTTCCTGTGTTTCCTTTCATGGTCTCGCTATTGTCCGTGTTTCCTCACGATATTTCAAGATAAAAAACTCATCACTATGACTCTCCCACAAACTCCCGGACCTATCGGTATCTTCGATTCCGGCTATGGCGGACTGACCATTCTTCAGGGCATCCGCCAACAGTTGCCCCAGTACGACTATGTCTATTTGGGCGACAATGCACGCGCACCCTATGGTTCTCGATCCTTCGACGTGGTCTATCAGTTCACACGCCAGGCCGTCATCAAACTGTTTGAGATGGGTTGCCATCTAGTCATCCTGGGCTGCAACACAGCTTCTGCCAAGGCGTTGCGCACCATTCAGCAAAACGACCTTCCCCTGATCGACCCGGCACGTCGCGTGCTGGGTGTGATCCGTCCTACGGCCGAGATCGTGGGCAATCTTACCCGTTCCCGCCATGTCGGCATCCTTGCCACCGAGGGCACGATCCGTAGCCATAGCTACGCCCTTGAGATCAAGAAACTATCGCCCGACATCACCGTTACAGGTGTGGCCTGTCCGCTCTGGGTGCCTATCATTGAGAATAACGAGGCGGGCACCCCTGGTGCTGACTATTTTGTCAAGAAGCGTATCGATCTTATCCTCCATACCGACCCAGCCATTGATACGCTCATCCTCGGCTGCACCCATTACCCCATTCTTCTGCCCACCATCCGTCGCTACGTCCCCAAGGGAGTCAGTGTGGTGGCCCAAGGATCGTATATAGCCAGCAGTTTGCACGACTACCTCCATCGCCATCCCGAAATGGAAACACGCTGCACCAAGCAGGGCACCGTTCGCTATTTCACCACCGAGCGTGCAGACAAGTTTCAAGACCATGCCCGCATATTCCTTTCCGATGAGGTGCGCGCACAACACATCAGCTTGGAATAGCTCCAATTTCCTAATACAATTCATCCGATAACGCATGTGGACAGGGTTGCCACAGTGTTATCGGATGAATCCGTTTCTATTTCGAAAAACGTACGTTCAGAAGTTATTTCTTCTGTCCTCGTTTTTGGTCTTCCTTGATAAGCTGGAGAAGGTGCTCCACGGCTTCGGCTTCTGGAATGCCACGCTCCACGCATACCTTGCCACGATAGAGGGCGATGCGTCCCACGCCAGCCCCTACATAACCATAGTCGGCGTCTGCCATCTCGCCCGGCCCGTTGACGATACATCCCATGATGCCAATTTTCAAACCCTTCATGCCCTTAGTGGCCTCCTTCACCCGTGCGATCGTCGTCCGAAGGTCGTAGAGCGTGCGTCCGCAGCCCGGACAGGAGATATACTCCGTCTTGACCATGCGCAGTCGCCCTGCCTGCAGGATACCATAAGCTGTGTCGGTGAGATCTTGCATGGCAATGTCGCCATCGTTCATTAGCCAGAGTCCGTCCGTCAGTCCATCCATCATCAGCGCACCCATGTCCGCAGCCGCCTCCAGTTGCAGGTCTGCCTTCTCCTGCTGCGAGTGTTTGTAGGCTTGTGCGAAGACCACGGGATTCTCGATACCCTCTGCCATCAGTTCGTGGACGAGTGCGCGCTGCTCTCCGAGTCGGTTCTGATGCTGGCTCGGTACGACCACCACTACGTTGGGGTTTGCCTTCAGGCACGCCTTATACTCCTCGGCACAACTACCATAGGGCAGCACCAGGAAGATGGGCGCCGTGTCGGGCACCGCCGAGATATAAGGCATGGCATTGTAGGGGAAGATAGGAAACATATAGTCGGCCACGTCCATGTGTTTCTGCAGCTCCCGTCCAAAGGCGTTGAAATCAACGATGTAGCGTTGTCCCTCTACGGGTAGGTCAGGCATCTGTTGCCCCACATAGATGTAGTCGGGGCGCAGCGCCTCCTGACCCTGTGTAACTCCCTCTTTCGCGCCTTGCACCTCCGACACGATGACCACGGGCGGTTGTGTGCCGCCGATAGGTCCCACAGCCTGCGTCTTGCGACGCTCCGGCCGCAGGTAGTCGAAGTTCTTGGCCTGTACGCCCGGCACGAGGAGATGTCCCTGTTTGCGCCGGATGTAGCGCACGAGGTGCTTGGCGACGGGAATCTCCGCCTCCGGCTCCTCGCTCAGCGATACGCGGATGGTGTCGCCGATACCATCGGCAAGGAGTGCGCCGATTCCCACGGCACTTTTGATGCGTCCGTCCTCGCCCTCACCCGCCTCGGTTACACCGAGATGGAGTGGGTAGTGCATGTCCTCGCGATCCATCTCCGCTACCAGCAGGCGTACTGACCGCACCATGACAACCGTGTTGGACGCCTTGATGGAGATGACCACGTCGTCGAAGTTGTGCTTGCGGAAGATGCGAAGAAACTCCATGCAGCTCTCCACGATACCTTCTGGCGTGTCGCCGTAGCGCGACATGATGCGATCGGAGAGGCTTCCGTGGTTCACGCCAATGCGTACCGCCGTATGGTGCTTCTTGCAGAGGTCGATAAACGTCGTCAGTCGTTCCTCGATCTTTTCCAGTTCCTGTGCGTATTGCTCGTCCGTATATTCCAGGTGCTTGAAGGTACGGGCCGGATCGACGTAGTTGCCCGGGTTGATGCGCACCTTCTCTGTATGGCATGCGGCCACGTCGGCCACGTTGGCGTTGAAGTGGATGTCTGCACAAAGCGGCTGCGTGTAGCCCTCTGCGCGCAACTGGCGGCTAATGTTGGCCAAGTTCTCGGCCTCTCGCCGTCCCTGTGTGGTCAGGCGCACCAGTTCGCCTCCTGCGTCGATGATGCGCTTGCATTGCGCCACGCTCCCCTCGGTGTCGAGGGTCGAGGTTGTGGTCATCGACTGGACGCGCACAGGATTGTCTCCACCGATGTTGAGCCGTCCCACATGGGCTACGGTTGCGGCACGCCGCTTATAGTTGAACAAATCTGTCATTTCCCTAAGCTATATTTTAGGTAGAACGTATGAGAAAGATAGAAAACACATAAAGAAAAGTAAAGCGTATGGGCCAGGCGTGTGCCTTAGCACTTGAAGCGATAACCCTCCATGTGCGCAAGCTCCTCGTTGGCCTTCTCTATCTTCTTGCCCAGTCCAGCTTTCCAGTTTTCCACCTTGCGTGCGATCTCCTCGTCGGCCAGCGCCATCATCTCGGCAGCCAGCACGGCCGCATTCTGCGCTCCGTTCACACCCACTGTAGCCACGGGAATGCCCGGTGGCATCTGGATGATGGACAACATGGCATCGAGGCCGTCGAGCATACCCTTGATGGGCACGCCGATCACGGGCAGCGTCGTCGAGGCAGCAATCACGCCCGGCAGTGCTGCCGCCATACCCGCTCCGGCGATGATGACCCTGAGGCCGCGGCCTTTGGCCTCACGCGCAAACTTCTCCACCGCTTCTGGGGTGCGGTGAGCCGACAAGGCGTTGACCTCAAACGGTATTTCCTGCTCCTCAAGCCACTTGCAAGCCTTCTCCATCACTGGAAGGTCGCTTGTAGAACCCATGATGATACTTACTAATGGTTGCATATCCTCGTTTTTTATAAATGATTTCGTATTTTATAATTATGATAATCTGTCTTTAAGTTGTGGCTGTCCGCTCTGTCTCTCAGACACGGCAGTACCATCCCCCTCCTTGCAGGGGTGCATAGCATGGTGCAAAGATAACCATTTTTTCGCAAACGTGTGGCTCGGGTGGCAGAAAAGCAGAAAACAAGCGGGCAGACGGGGGGGGGAAGTGACGTTTTTCCCACCATCCCAGCTCCCTTTGGCCTGCTCCTGCCCGTTCCAAGCCAAAAAGTTGGCAAGAAATTTTGTACTTACAGGAAATAGCGTTACTTTTGCACAACAAACTAAAAACAATTGAAATGTCATTCATAGCACATTGCAACGAGATTTTCAATCAGGCCATTCGTGATTATCACGTCACCGACAATGTCGATACGCCTATCCATAACCCCTACGAGCGCGACTCGATAGAGAACCGCCTCTATTTGAAGTGCTGGATCGATACCGTACAGTGGCATTTTGAGGATTTGATTCGCGATCCCCATATCAGCCCCGTCGATGGCATGAGCCTCAAGCGTCGCATCGACCGCAGCAATCAGGACCGCACGGACCTGGTGGAGCAGATCGACTCCTACTTCCGTCAGCTCTATTGCGATGTGAAGGTGCTCCCCGAGGCCACGCTCAATACCGAGAGCCCAGCTTGGGCCCTTGATCGCTTGAGCATCCTCGCCCTGAAGATTTACCACATGCGGGAGCAGGCAGAGCGCACCGACGCCAGTCCCGAGCACATTGCAAAGTGCAAGACGAAGCTCGACGTGCTCCTGGAGCAGCAGCGCGATCTCTCCACCGCCATTGGTCAGTTGCTCGACGATATCCAGGCGGGCCGCAAGTACATGAAGGTCTATCGTCAGATGAAGATGTACAACGACCCGACCACCAATCCCGTGCTCTATCAAAACAAAGCGTGAAGGCCGACCATATCATCGTAATCCGCTTCTCCGCCTTGGGCGACGTAGCAATGACGGTTCCCGTCATTGCCTCTTTGGCTGCGCAGTATCCAAAGTTGCGCATCTCTGTCGTAAGTCGCCCAACGGCGCGTCCCCTCTTCCAGCACCTCGCTCCCAATGTGGACTTCATGGCTGCCGATGTGGGCAGCGAGTATCACGGTGTGCGGGGGCTCAACACCCTCTACCGCCGTATGGTGGCCAAGCACCCCACGGCGGTAGCCGACCTCCACGACGTGCTGCGCACGAAGTTTCTTCGCCACCGCTTTACCCTGGAGGGCTTCAAGGTCGCCCATATTGACAAGCATCGCAAGGGCAAGCGCCGTCTCTGCGCCCAAAAGAACAAGGAACTGGTGCAGCAACCCACCTCCTTCGACAACTACGCCGAAGTCTTTGCCAAACTCGGTTACCCCGTTAGTTTCTCCTTTACCTCCATCTTTCCGAAGGAGGGCGCAGACCTCACCCCCCTCGTCCCCGTCGTCGGCCAAAAGGGAGCTAAGGAAGTGTGGGTCGGCCTCGCCCCCTTTGCTGCCCATGCGGGCAAGATCTATCCTGAGGAGAAGATGCGAGATCTCATCGCCTTGCTCAACCAGCGTCATCCCTCGTGGCGTTTCTTCCTTTTTGGTGGTGGCGGACGTGAGCGAGATCTCCTTACGGCCTGGGCCGAACCCTTCCCGAAGACACAGTGTGTGGGCACGCTGCTTCATTCCCTCGATGAGGAACTGATTCTCATGAGTCGCCTTGACGCGATGGTGAGCATGGACAGCGCAAATATGCATCTGGCCAGCGTTGTCGGCACTCCTGTGGTGAGCGTCTGGGGAGCTACCCATCCCTTTGCCGGATTCATGGGATGGGGCCAGCCTGCCGAGAATGCAATACAGGTGGAGGGCCTCCCCTGCCGTCCCTGTAGCGTCTATGGCAACACCCCCTGCCTGCGGGGCGACTTTGCCTGTATGGCCGGCATTGCCCCCGAGCGGATCGTCAAGCGCATAGAGGAGGTCGTGGCGAAATAGGTATTGCGCGTATCCCCAATTGTGCCACCCCTCTTGTCCCTCTTTTCCTTGTTGCTCTTTCTCGATTTTCGCGTTCTGTTTCAAGCGTCGTTCTTTCTTTGCCTCTGTTTTTTATATAACAACCCACTTCGATGATGGAAAGTAGCATGAGCACTCGCTACCAACGCTACCTGCGGTTGGAAAAAGGATTCTCCCCCAATACCGTCGATGCTTATATGCGCGACCTGGGGAAGTTGCTCCGCTATCTCTTTACGGAGCGGACCGACGTGCTCGACGTACGCTTGGAGCAGTTGGAGCACTTTGCCGCCTCGCTCGCCGACCTTGGAATCAGTGCGCGTTCCATGGCGCGAATCCTCAGCGGCGTCCGCCAGTTCTACCGCTGGCTCGTCCTTGACGGCTACCTCAAGGCTGACCCCACCGTTCTTCTGGAGTCGCCCAAGCAGCCCGCCCATCTGCCCGAGGTGCTCTCCACTGCTGAGGTCGATATGCTGGAGTCCGCCATCGATCTCGCCAAGTGGGAGGGACAGCGCAACAAAGCCATCATTGAGGTGCTCTTCTCCTGTGGACTTCGCGTCTCCGAACTCGTCAACCTCAAGTTTCAGAACCTCTTTGTCGAGGAGCGCTACCTCCGCATCCTGGGGAAGGGCAGCAAGGAGCGCCTTGTTCCTATCTCGCAGCGAGCCATCGACGAACTGATGCTATGGAATGCCGACCGCAATGCCATGCACGTCAAACCCGGTGAGGAAGATTATGTGTTTCTCAACCGTCGTGGCCACCACCTCACCCGCACGATGGTGCTCATCATGGTGAAGCAGTATGCACGGGCAGCAGGCATCCAGAAGACCATCTCCCCCCACACCCTGCGCCACAGCTTTGCCACAGCCCTGCTCGAAGGCGGAGCCGACCTGCGTGTCATCCAGGCCATGCTGGGCCATGAAAGTATCGGTACAACAGAGATCTACACCCATATCGACACCTCCACGCTGCGCGAGGAGATCCTCAACCACCATCCCCGCAACATCAAGTGGGCCCGCGAGCACGGCATCGACCGCAGCAAGTCCTCGGAGAGACGATAGGCCCACCCTCACACTTTGTCTTATGTCACAGCCCCTCACCCATTCCTTTCCCCTCCTGCTGCCCACGGTCCTCCTGTTGCTCGGTATCGTCTTTGCGGGATGGGTGGGTTGGTCCGTCGGGGTGTGGGTGGCGTCGCTCTCTGCCACCCTCATTGTTCTGTTCCTCTGCCGCCGCCACCCCAAGGCCAGCAATTTCCTGATCCTGACGGCCCTGTTTCAGTTGGGCGCCTGGCTTTCTGCCCAGGCTGAGGCTGGCCTCCATCGCCTGCTGCCCAAGGAGAAGGTATGCTATGAGGCTGTGGTGATGAGCGAACCCGTGCCTCGGGGCAAGGTCGTGCGCTTCGACATGGCTGTCCTCCAGCACCAAGGCAAGCCCCTCCTCGTCAAGGCCCAGTTGCTCCGTGACACGATCTCGCATCGCTACGACCGTCTCCATGTCGGTGACGGCCTCCGTGCTGTTTCCATCCTCGAAACCCCACAAAGTTGGGCCGCTTCCACCTTCGACTATGCGCGTTGGCTCCGTCTGCACGGTTTCTCCGCCCAGACCTTCCTCCTTCCCTCCAACTGGCAGAAGGCCCGTGTCTCCCTGCAACCCTTGGGCTGGTGGAATCGCCTCGTGCTCCAGGCGCGCCAAGTACGTCAACGCCTCTTGGACCGCTACCGCCAGTGGCAGATCGGTGGCGATGAGGCTGCCGTCGTTGCTGCCCTCTCGCTAGGCGACAAGAGTGGTCTGTCTAAGCGCCTTCGCGACGACTATAGCCGATCGGGCGTGGCCCATGTCTTGGCTCTCTCCGGCCTCCATCTCGGTATTCTCTGCGGCCTCTTCTCTCTTTTCTCGCGCCGCCGATCCGGCCGCTGGTTATCCTCGTTGCTCACCCTTACCTGTGTCTGGGCCTTTGCTCTGCTGACGGGTCTCTCGCCGTCGGTCGTGCGTGCCGCCCTGCTGCTCTCCCTCTATTCAGTTTTCTTTTTGGCACTCCGCCGCCCGCAGCCTCTCAACGTCCTCTTGGCCACGGTGCTCCTCATGGTCCTCGTCCGTCCGCTGCTGGTCTATGACCTGGGCTTCCAGCTTTCGGTTCTCTCAGTGTTGTCCATTCATCTTTTCCTGCCCATCCTCGTTCCGCCATTCCTCGTGGCTCCCAAGACGTCGCGCAGGGCCGTATGGTGGCGCCGTCTTGCCCGCGGCCTGTGGACCTTCGCCAGCCTTTCCATTGCTGCCCAGATCGGCACGTCGCCCCTCGTGGCCTACGCCTTCGGGTCGCTCCCCACCTATTTTCTCATCTCCAATCTTGTGGCCGTTCCCTGTGCCACTCTTCTGCTCTACCTCGTCCTGGCTCTCTTTCTTACCACACCCTTGCCCGTAGTGCAAACACTTGTTGCCCAAATGGTAGTGAGCGTTGCCAAGGTGATGAACGAGGTGCTTCGATGGGTTTCCTCCCTGCCTTGCGCCACTATCGAGCTGCATCCCACCATTCTCCAGACCGTGCTTTGCTACGCCCTCTTGCTTACAATTTGGGCTATGGGCTGGTGTCTGCAGCAGCGTTTTCAGTCGTCGAAGAATGAGCTTACGTGAGAGAAACTCTACCCTTATTATAAAAATGCGTTATTTTTGATTAAAAGAGAGGCTCCTAACTTTGTGCTTTCAAAGAATTTAAGTAATTTTGTGCGCCAATGAAAATGTATATACTAATCATCAATAAATAACGAGCATGAAACTTAAACACTTTCTTGTAGTGGCTTTTGCTTTCGTCGCCGGAATGGCCTCTGCCCAGCAGATGCCTGCCATCCCTATCGATCCCAATGTGCGCATCGGTAAGTTGGACAACGGCTTGACGTATTACATCCGCCACAACAACTGGCCGGAAAACGTGGCCAACTTCTACATTGCCCAGCGTGTGGGATCCATCCAGGAGGAGGAGTCTCAGCGCGGACTGGCCCACTTCTTGGAGCACATGGCCTTCAATGGCTCTGAGCACTTCCCCGACAGTACGCTCCTCGAGTACACCCGTTCCCTGGGTGTGGAGTTTGGTAGCGACCTCAATGCCTACACGAGTATCGACCAGACCGTTTACCGCATCTGCAACGTTCCGACGAAGCGCCAGACGGCCCTCGACTCCTGCCTCTTGATCCTCAGAGACTGGAGCAACGGCCTCACGCTGGTGGACAAGGAGATTGACCAGGAGCGTGGCGTCATCCACCAGGAGTGGCAGATGCGCACTTCAGCCTCGATGCGTATCTTCGAGCGCACGCTTCCGCTTCAGTATCCGGGTTCTAAGTATGGCGAGCGTCTGCCCATCGGTCTGATGTCGGTGGTGGACAACTTCAAGTACAATGAGCTCCGCGACTACTATCACAAGTGGTACCACCCAGGCAACCAGGCCATCATCGTCGTCGGTAACATCGATGTCGATCATACCGAGGCCGAGATCAAGCGTCTCTGGAGCGACGTGAAGAAGCTCGAGAACGCCACGCCCGTCGTCGATGTGCCCGTGCCCGACAACGACAAGGCCATCTATATTTTCGACAAGGACAAGGAGTTGCAGCAGAGCAGCATCACCATCGCCATGAAGCATGACCCCGTGGACGACAAGGCCAAGGAGACCGTGGACTACCTGCTGGAGAACTATGCCAAGACGATGATCAGCATGATGCTCAACCAGCGCTTCTCCGAGATGACGCAGAAGGAGGATTGCCCGTTCTTCGGTTCTTACGCCTACGACGGTCAGTATATCTACTCCAAGACGAAGGACGCCTTCAACCTGGCTGGTAGCGCCAAGGAGGGCCACGAGCTCCAGGCTCTCGCCGCCATGTACCGCGAGGCCCAGCGCGTGCGCCAGTTTGGCTTCACCGCCACGGAGTACGACCGCACCAAGGCCGAGTATCTCTCCCAGCTGGAGTCTTCCTACGAGAATCGCAACAAGATCAAGAACGACCAGTTTGGCGACGAGTATCGTGACAACTACCTCGGCAACGAGCCCATTCCCGGCATCGAGGCCGAGTATCAGATCATGTCACAGCTCATCCCGATGCTGCCCGTCGATATGATCAACGAGTATGCCAAGGACCTCATCTCCGACAACGATACCAACCTCGTCGTCACGCTCTACGAGCAGGAGAAGGACGGCAAGGTCTATCCCACCGAGGCCCAGATGCAGCAGACCATCAACGGTGTGCGCACTGAGAAGCTCGAGGCCTACAAGGACAACGTGAAGAACGAGCCGCTGCTCGACGAGACCAAGCTGCCGAAGGCTGGCAAGATCGTCAAGGAGAAGGAGAATACGAAGTTTGGCTACAAGGAGCTGACGCTCTCCAATGGTGCCCGCGTCATCCTGAAGAAGACCAACTACAAGGACAACGAGATCCAGTTCCAGGCCATGGCCCGTGGCGGCAAGAGCCTCTATGGCAAGGCAGACTACAACAACCTCAAGTGCTTCGACTTCGTGATGGGCACCTGCGGTCTGGGCAACTTCTCTAACAACGAGTTGCAGAAGGCCCTCCTCGGCAAGCAGGCCAACGTCGGCGTAGGTCTCGGCCAGTACTACCAGTACCTCAGCGGCTTCTCCGTTCCGAAGGATATCGAGACGCTGATGCAGCTTATCTACCTCAACTTCACCGCCGTCAGCAAGGACGAGGACAATTATAAGTCCACGATGGCTATGGTGGCTCAGTCTCTGAAGAACAAGGGTCTCTCTCCCGAGGCCGCCTTCGGCGACTCGCTGACCTGCGCTATCTACAACCACGACGCGCGCTACACTCCGCTGGAGGAGGCCGACCTGGCCCACATCAGCTACGACCGCATCCTGCAGATCCAGAAGGAGCGTTTCGCCAATGCCAGCCAGTTTACCTTCTACTTCGTCGGCAACTTCGACGAGGCTACGATCCGTCCGCTCATCGAGAAGTATATTGGCGCCCTGCCGAAGGGCAAGGCCTCTAAGTGGGTCAGCGCCGATCCTATCGCCAAGGGCATCGTCAACGTCAACTTCAAGCGCAAGGCCGAGACTCCGAAGGCCATGGCCAGCGACCTCTACCACATGCCGATGGACTACAACATCGAGAACGTTGTTCTCGCTGACGCAGCCGGCCAGGCTCTCTCTATGGTCTATCTGAAGACCATCCGCGAGGACGCCTCAGCTGCCTATAGCGTGGGTGCATACGGTTCTGTGAGCCGCATGGGCGACAAGGCGTTTGTCCAGATCTTCGACCAGTGTCCGATGGACTACAACAAGGCCGAGCTCGCCCTCTCCCTGCTGGAGGGTGGCATGAAGGACTGCGACAAGTACATCGATGCCGACAAGGTGGAGAAGATCAAGGCCAACATGCTCAAGAACCTCGACGAGGAGCTCAAGACCAATGGTTACTGGCTCAACGTCATGGACGAGTACAACGAGACGGGTGTGGACCTCTACACCACCCATCGTGCCGCCATCGAGAGCCTCACGCCGGCCAAGATCGTAGCCTTCCTCAAGAAGGTCGTGGCCTCCAACAACCACATCCAAGTGGTGATGCTCCCGGAGCTCTAAACCATCCTGCATAGAACAACCCATTAGCAAGAAGCGGTGGAAGACCTCTGTGGTTTTCCACCGCTTTTTGCTCTATTTGCCCTGCGCCCCCTTGCCAAAGCCATGTCGGATGGGTCGAAAAATGAAGTTAACTTCATAGCCCGATGAAGTTAACTTCGTAGGCCGATGAAGTTAAGTCCTTCAAAGTGGCATAAAAAAAGGATCCCCCCGCGTCACACGGAGAGACCCTCATGGCTTTGGCGGGCGAGACCAGGCGACTGCCTGACACACCCTTGCGTTTTGTTATCCTTTACATTCTTTTACCTCTTGTGGTAGTACGGGCATAGCGCCGTTTTGTGTGCATACATACGCGCTCACCTCGACAGCGAGTCGGTGGGCTTCGGCCACGCTCTTACCGTATAGGATCGCAGCGCAGAAGGAACCCGTGAACGAGTCGCCAGCGCCCACGGTGTCGGCGACCTTCACCTTCGGGGTGGGCTGGTAGGACATGGTGCCGCGCGTAAAGACATAGCTGCCGTTGATGCCGCAGGTGAGCACGAGCATGTCGAGGTTGTACTTGCCGAGGATGAGCCAGCATTTGTTTTCGATATCAAGCCCCGGGTAGCCAAACATGCGGCCGATGAGCACCAGTTCCTCGTCGTTGATCTTCAGGACGTTGCAGCGCTTGATGCTGGCGCGGATGGCCTCCTTGGTGTAGAAGTTCTGTCGTAGGTTGATGTCGAAGATCTTCATGCAGTCCTTGGGTGTAGCGTCGAGGAAACTGTATATCGTGTTGCGGCTCACCACGTTGCGCTGAGCCAGCGATCCCCAGCAGACGGCGCGCGTCTTTCGGGCTATGGCCTCGATGTCCTTGTTGAAGGGAATGTTGTCCCAGGCTACGTTTTCCTTGATGTCGTAGGTCGGTACGCCGCCAGCGTCGAGCGTCACCTGCACCGTACCCGTGGGGTAGGGCACGCGCGGCATACAATAGGCCAGCTTCTTGGCCTCCAGCTGTTCGATGGTCTCCTCGGCCAGCTTGTCCTCGCCAAGCGCACTCACGGCGATGGCGTTGAGGCCGAACTGTCCAGCGTGGAAAGCGAAGTTGGCAGGAGCGCCACCCAGTTTTTTGCCGTCGGGAAGGATGTCCCAGAGAGCCTCGCCGAGGCCCACTACGTATTTCTCGTTCGTTGTCATAATTTGATAGGTATTTATAGTTGATAGTGATTTGTTTTCTTTACTGTTGCTTGACTCGCGGGATGTAGCTGAGCAGGTAGGCCACGCCCACGGCCATCACCACGGCTGCGGCCGTCTGCGGGTGCTGCAGGCCGGAAGCCTTGGCGGCATCGCTGGCCAGACCCATCAGCAGCGGGAAGACCGTGCCGCCGAAGAGGCCCATGATCATCAGTCCGCTCACCTCGTTCTTCTTCTCGGGAGCCGAGATCATGGCCTGGGAGAAGACGATAGAGAAGACGTTGCTATTGCCGTAGCCCACCAGTGAGATCGAGGCCCAGAGCACCCACTGCTCCGTGGCGAACACGAAGCCCGCCATGGCCACGCCCATCATCAGGACGATGATGGTGAAGAAGGCGCGGATATTGATTCGGCGCATGAGGATGGACCCCGTGAGGCAGCCGAGGGTGCGGAAGGCGAAGTAGATGCTCGTAGCGTACTCAAACTGGCTGAGCGTGTCGCCCGGGGTGCCCAGGCGCTCCAGGAGAATCTTCGGCGCCACGGCGTTGGTGCCCACGTCAATGCCCACATGACACATGATGGCTACGAAGGAAAGCAGGACGACGGGCGCGCCGAGCATCCGCACGCTGGCCAGTACGCCCGAGGTCTGGTCCTGGGCGGGTTCCTCCTCGATGGGGGTCATGCCGAGCCACAGCGTGGCGGCCATGCCGATGAGGAAGAAGAGCAGGAAGAGGATACGCCAGCTCAGGCCGAAGGTCGGCGCCGTGGTCGTGGCGCCCCATGCCGCGATGAGCGGGGCGATAAACGAGGCGATGGCCTTGACAAACTGACCGAAGGTGAGCGTGGAGGCCAGGTGGCCCTTGACCAGGATCGTCACGAGCGGATTGAGAGAGGTCTGCATGATGGCGTTGCCGATGCCCAGCAGCGAGAAGGAGATGTACATCAGCCAGAGCTGGCTCTCCTTGGTCGGCATGAAACTGTCGAAGAGGGGAAGGAATACGGCCAGCGTCGTGACGATGATGGAGAGGAGCACCGTCTTCTTACGGCCGATCTTATTCATCAGCATGCCCGTGGGCACGGAGAAGATGAGAAACCAGAAGAATACGAGCGAGGGGAAGAAATTGGCAGCTGAGTCGCTGAGGCCGAAGTCTTCCTGCATGTTGTTTGACACAGCGCCGACGAGATCGACGAAGCCCATCGTGAAGAAGGTGATCATCACCGGGACGAGTGTCATCTTGGAAGAATTGTTGTTGCTCATTGGCTGATACGTTTTTGTTGTCATTGGGAATAGTATAGTTACGAATTGTGCTGCAAAGGTAGAGATATTCTCGCCAGGGGGATATCAATCATGTTTCGTAGGATAGTAAAAACCGAGCCGCGCAACAATTTTGCTACAAATGTAACATGCCGGACAGGCCAGGCGCCAGGCAGCCCGCGGGGACGTCGATGCTACTTTTCGTTCATTGAATAATAAAAATGTTGCATGTAACAAAAGTGAATGCCGATGAACGGAATTTTAACCCCTGATGGCGTCGATCTTCGTAACTTTGCAGCCGTAAACAATAACTGAACCGTTATGCAACATTTCAACACAGCAAAACTTGGCGCCTTGGTCCTTGCCTCCATTATGGCAACCGCGGCCAGCGCGCAGAATGAAGGAAAGCGGACGGACCACTCCAAGGAGGAGGGCGACCGCAACGTGATGCTCAACGCGGCCAGCGCCAACGGCCCGCGCGAGATCCAGATCGGACTCCCCTCCGCCGACGTCAATGTGCTGGAGAACGGACTCCCCGTTACCTATGCCACCAATCCCCACACCGTCAACGCCACGTGGCGCTCGGATGCCAGCCTCTCCCATGTCGGACTGCTGAAGATCTCAGAGACGGCTATCACCACTGGCAACATCGGCTATGCCGTCAACTCGCAGACGCAGCTCGGACAGAAGGGATTTCAGGGTACGCTCAACTACAAGACCAACCACTTTGGCCTGCAGGAGATGTCGCTCAACATGAATGGATCGCTCAACAAGGATCTCTTCTACAGTGCAAGCATGTACCAGGACTTCGACCCAGGTACCTTCAAGGTGCGCTCCTCGCAGTATCAGGACCGCACGCAGATCTACAAGCTGGCCCTCACCCAGCGCTATGCGGCAGGAAGGGGCGAGCTGACGGCAATGTACAAGTATGCCAACTCCCACCCCGTCTATAACTACGCCATGCAGTCGGCTCCATTCATCTATGTCGGCGACGGCAGCGTGAAGGAGTTTGGCGACTTCAAGCTCGGAACGACTTCCTATCTCCCCGTCGATGCCAACATCACCTATCGTGATATGCGCACTGGCACGCTGCGGCAGACCTCGCTCTACGACTACTGCGGCAACCGATCCTCAGAGTTCTCGCTCCTGAACAACTTCCGCTTCGACAACGGGCTCAACTGGAAGACGGCCTTCCGCTTCGACCACGCCCGGGGTGCACTGGTATTCCAGACTCCGATGCAGCTCATCGACCTCCAGGCCGACGGTGCAGCCGCCAACTACCAGTACATGCAGCAAGACGCCATGGGACAGCCGCAGCGCTACGGCGGACGCTACGTCCAGACGCGTATGTCGTGTCTCAATGCAGGTACCATCAACGAGATGCTCCTCACCTCGGAACTCTCAAAGACCTTCCGCACCTCCACGCTGCGCATCGGCGTGAACGAGTGGTACTACCACATCGACTACTGCTCCAACACGACAATGTACGACCAAAGCGTGCCCGAGGACGGATCCTACGCCGTGCGCCTCTGGGACGCCAGCAAGCGCCAGAGCATCTTTTATGACTTTAACAAGAACGCCTCGGAGTACTACCAGGGACACGAGAACAAACTGGCCTTCTACTTCACACACGACTGGGACATCACGCCGCAGCTCAACGCCTACTACGGCGCGCGCATCGAGTGGCAGCGACTGAAGGGCGAGAACGCCGCGGTTAAGAACGTGGCCGGCGAATATGTGGGACGCTTTGCCGACTACTACCTCGGCACCACCGCTCCCGACGGTACGCTGATCGCACCGACGCAGATGGCATACAACTGGGTGAACTACGACTTCACGGCAGCGCTGACCTACAAGCTGACGAAGAATTTCGGATTCACGGGCGACTTCACCTACATCGTGCAGCACCCCACGATCTCGACCTTCGCGCCCGCCACGATGCCCAACACGGGCAGAATCAGCGTGCCTCTGGGACGCGCAGGTATCTACTACAACAACCCGTGGCTGAGTCTCACCTCTCTCTTCTCATACATTTCAAAGACCAACAACAACTCTACGCTCAACCTTCAGCATGACGGAGAAATCAAGGCTGCTCCGTTGACCTATGACATTCAGACGTGGGGCTGGACCACCGACGTGGTCGCACACCCCTTCAAAGGATTCGACTTCCACTTCCTATTCACTTACCAGAAACCGACCTACAAGAAGTATGAGACCAGCGTGAAGTTTGCAAGCGGCTACGAGGGAAAGATCAACGCAACGGGAAATATCGTGGCAGAGGTGCCGCAGGTGCTCATCGAGCTCGACCCCAGCTACATGATCACGCCGGAACTGAAGCTCTGGGCTTCCTTCCGCTACTTCTCCAAGACCTACGCCAACATCAACGAGGCCTACTACTTCAACGGCCACTGGGAGACCTTCGGTGGTGTCAACTGGCAGGCCAGCAAGCGCTTGTCGCTCGGATGCACCGTGGTCAACTTCCTCAACCAGACGGGTGCCAAGGGTAGCATCGCTGGTGCGGAGCTCATCACCAAAGACGAGGCCAAGGGCATCAACAACCAGCTCATGACGGGCTCCTACCTCCGCCCGTTCACCGTGGAGTTCTCGGCCACACTGAAATTCTAACCAAATGTTTCACGACTAAAATCATAAGACAATGAAGATCAAGTATCTGCTTTCGGCAGGAGCACTCGTGGCCCTCTCGGCCACGGCACAGACCCTGCAGACCACACAGAAGGGCGACACCACGATCATCAAGGTGGAGAACCCGACGAAGTATCTCATCCTCCCCATAGAGGAGGAACGTCCCGAGGCCCAGCTGCAGCTCTATAGCGGCAAGGCCACGGACACCTGGATGGACGTCCGACTGGCCGTGGGCAAGACCGACTACTGCGTACCCTTCGCCCTCACACAGGGCAAAGAGGCAGTGGTGAAGATCGTAGGACTGCCGAAAGACGCCGTGGCACTGAAGGAGATGAAACTATCGGACACCTTCGACACGACCAATACGGACTACTACCGCCCCGTCTATCACCACACGCCGCTTTACGGATGGATGAACGACGCCAACGGACTTACCTACAAGGATGGGGAGTATCATCTCTACTTCCAGTACAACCCCTACGGATCGAAGTGGGGCAACATGCACTGGGGCCACTCCGTCAGCCGCGACCTCGTACACTGGGATCATCTCGACCCCGCCATCGCCCGCGACCCGATGGGACACATCTTCTCGGGAAGCACCATCGTCGATACGCGCAACTCGGCAGGATTCGGCAAGAACGCAATCATCGCCTACTACACTTCCCACAGCATGAGAAACGGCAAGCAGGTGCAGGTGCAGTGTATGGCTTACAGCAAGGACAACGGACGCACCTTCATCAAGTATAAGGGCAACCCCGTGGTGACGCCGTTTGACGGACAGGAGAACTTCCGCGACCCGAAGATCTTCTGGTATGAGCCCACGAAGTCGTGGTATATGATCGTGTCGGCCGATAAGAACATGCGCTTCTATCAGTCGAAGAATCTCAAGAAGTGGACCTACGTAAGCCAGTGGGGTGAGGGCTTCGGAGCCCAGCCCAACCAGTTTGAGTGTCCCGACTTCTTCCCGCTGGCCGTCGATGGCGACCCAGCCAACAAGAAGTATGTCATGATCGTCAACGTCAACCCGGGTTTTGTCTTTGGCGGTTCGGCCACGGAGTATTTCGTAGGCGAGTTTGACGGCAAGGAGTTCAAGTGCGATTCCAAACCTACCACCGTGAAATGGCTCGACTGGGGCAAGGACCACTACGCCACCGTCACCTTCTCCAACCTCGGAGACCGCATCGTGGCCGTGCCATGGATGAGCAACTGGCAGTATGCCAATGTCACTCCGATCCATCAGTATCGTGGCGCCAACGCGCTGCCGCGCGAACTGAAGTTGTTCTCCAACCATGGCGAGACCTATGTCTCGGCCAATGTCGTGGAGGAGGCCCGCGCCCTGCGCAAGGAGACCAAGCAGTTGGGCAACGTGGCCGTGGACAACGCCAACCCCTATGTTCAGCGCAACCTCTTCGAGGGTAGCGACGGAGCCTTCGAGCTGGAGGCCGACGTGACGCCGAAGGAGGCCGATGTGGTCGGGATCGTGCTCTACAACGACAAGGAGGAGCGCACGGTCCTCTATCTCGACCTCAAGAAGAAGCGCGTCGTCATGGACCGCTCGGAGAGCGGACTCACCGACTTTGGTCGGCTGGCCGAGCGCCACGATATCGAGAAGCGTGCCGAGGCAGCTGGCGAGATGAAGGGAAAACTGTCGCAGGACCTTGTCGTCAACTACAAGAACGACTTCGCCCTCGGCACATGGGCTCCGCTCGCACTCTGTGACGACGACCACTCTGCTGGCAATGGCTGCTGTGCTGAGGCCCCCGTGGCAGCACAGTGTGGCAAGACTTACCATCTGGATGTCTTCGTCGATAAATGCTCCGTCGAGCTCTTTGTAGATGGCGGACGCATCGCCATGACCAACCTGGTGTTCCCCACCGTGCCCTACAACCACGTGAAAGTCTATGCCGAGGGTGGCAAGGCGGAGGTGAAAAACCTTACGGCCTATCGTCTGGGCCTGTAAGCGGTATGTGCCCCCGGTGCATGGGGATATCTCAATGAAAGAGAGAAAAAAGGCTGGTGGGCTATCCTAAGGCCATGGCAGACCGCTCAGCCGTCTTCTGATAATGGCGAGGGACAGGAAGTGTTTCCTGTTCCTCGCCTTGCTGTTTGGTGCGGTCGTGAAGGCTACTTTTCGCTTGCTGGGTGGAAGAAGGGGAAGCGTTTTCTTCTGCTGGCATAGGGCCGGACGAAGGGCCTTAGAATCTGGGAAATGCAAAAAGCACACAAATTGTTTGCCTGTCTTGTCTTTTTTATGTAATTTTGGGCGCCCAAATATACTAAAAAGCCGTTTTATGCTAAAGTCTATTCAGCATTTCGCTTATATCGCTGCCCTGATGGCAGCCCTCGCCCTTCTGGCCTCTTGTACTGGCGGGAAGAAACGTTATGTCATCGGTGTCTCGCAATGTTCGGAGGACGTATGGCGCGAGAAACTTAACCAGGAACTGCGGGTGGCGGCCCTATACTATAATAATATGGATCTCGATATCGCCTCGGCCAACGACGACGTACGGTTGCAGACGGATCAGATCAACCGCTTTGTGGACAAGGGGGTCGATCTGCTCATCGTGGCGCCAGGACAGGTCTCGATCTCTCCCGCCATTGACCGTGCCTATGAGAATGGAATACCTGTGATCATCTTTGACCGCCGTACGCGATCCAACAAATATACGGCCTATATCGGTGCGGACAATCGTGAGATTGGCGCGTCGATGGGAGAATACCTGGCGGGGGCGCTGCCCAAAGGAGGACGTGTGGTGGAGTTGTGTGGACTCTCGTCTTCGTCGCCGGCGATAGAGCGGGCAGAGGGCTTCGATAGCGTAGTTGCCGTGCGTCCCTCGATCGACATTGTGGCTAAGCTCCACGCCGACTGGACGGAGCAGGGAGGCTTCCGGGCCATGGACTCGCTGCTGCGTAGTCCGCATCCCGACTTCGACTGCCTCTTTGCCCACAACGACCGTATGGCGATGGGCGCGCGTCGGGCAGCGCAGCAGCACGGACTGGACCTCCAGCGCATCCGCTTCTGCGGAATCGACGCCATGCCGCAGAAGGGAGCCGGACTGGAACTCGTCAAGGACGGGACGCTCTTTGCTTCCTATATCTATCCGACGCGTGGCGACGAGGTGATGAGGCTGGCAATGAATATTCTTGAAGGGAAGTCCTATCAGCGCGAAAACCGTCTCTCTTCGGCCCTTGTCACCCGTGACAACGCCCGCGTGCTACTCATGCAGAACGATGAGACCATGCGCCAGCAGGACCACCTCGCCACACTCCGCTCGCGTATCGACAAGGCAGCCGACGACTTCAATACACAGCGTGGCTACCTCCTGGTGCTCTTGTTCTTCGTCGTGCTGCTCGTCGTGGCCTGTGGTTTGGCCGTCAGGGCTTATGTGGCCAAGGCGCGCATCAACCGCCAGCTCAATGCTTCTATGGATCAGCAGCGACAGATGACGGAGGAGATGGAGCGGATGACGCAGACGCAACTGCAGTTTTTCACCAATGTGAGCCACGAGCTACGCACGCCGCTGACGCTTATCGCCGGACCGACTGATCAGCTACTGGAGGACGACACCGTGCAGGGAGCGCATCGCATGATGCTGGAGATGGTGCGGCGCAACACGCGCATCCTCATACAACTCGTGGGCGAGATACTCGACTTCCGCAAGGTGCAGAACAACAAGGCGCACTTGCATCTCAACCGCTTCGCCTTGCAGCGGGAACTGGCGATATGGGCCAACGACTTCCGGGCGGTGGCGGCGCGCCGTAAGATCACGATCGATGTGGACGCCTCGGAGGTGAGACAGGATGCTGTGATCATTGCTGACCGCGACAAGCTGGAGCATATCTATTTCAACCTAATGTCGAATGCGTTAAAATATACGCCTGAGGGCGGACGGATCACAACGGCATTGTCCTACGACGGCAAGCAGTATGTGCTCAGCGTGAGCGATACGGGCAAGGGAATTGAGGAGGAGGCGCTGCCTCATCTCTTCGATCGCTTCTACCAGGCGCGCGGTGCTGTCGGCGGGACGGGGATTGGACTGTCGTTGGTCAAGGCCTACGTGGATCTCCATCATGGCGACATCCGCGTGGAGAGCAACGAGGGAGAGGGCACAAGGTTTTTTATCTCGCTGCCTGCCGCCCAGCCAGGCTACGACCCTGCCAAGGATCGCGAGGCAAGGCCGGTGGCGGAGCGGGAACTGGTAGACGATAGCTATGTGCCCGAGGATATCAATGCTAAGGAGGCGGCGGATCGCATCACCAATGCCGAAGACTTCGATGCGGACCGCCCGCTGGTACTCATCATCGATGACAACAACGGGATGAGGGCCTATCTGCGGTCTATCCTGAAAGACCGGTATAATGTCTCGGAGGCGGCAGACGGTCGCCAAGGCCTGGAGAAGGCGCGGCGCGAGGTGCCGAAGTTGATAGTCTGCGACGTGATGATGCCAGTCATGGATGGCCTGGAGTTTACGCGTCAACTGAAGGAGGACATTGCGACGAGCCATATCCCCGTCGTCTTGCTCACGGCGCGCTCGTTGCCCGAACAGCGTGAGAAGGGTTACGAGACGGGCGCCGACTCCTATCTGACGAAGCCTTTCTCAGGACAGGTGCTCCTCTCGCGTATCGACAACCTGCTGCGCTCGCGCACGCTGCTGCGCTCTCTCTTCTCGGGCGATAAGGCGGAGGCGGCCGAGGAGGAACGGCTCTGCTCGCAGGATAAGACTTTCGTGACAAGACTGCGGGAAATCATCCAGCAGCATCTCGCCGACTCCGACTTCTCGGTAGAGCGGCTGGGTGAGGAGATCGGCCTTTCGCGCGTGCAACTCTACCGTAAAGTGAAGGTACTCACGGGCAAGACGCCCGTGGAACTCCTGCGCAAGGCCAGACTGATGAAGGCGCGCACGATGGTGACGACGACCGACCGCTCCATCGCAGAGATAGCCTACGCCACGGGTTTCACCTCGCCATCCTATTTCAACAAGTGCTTCAAGGATGAGTTTGGAGTCAGCCCTGGCGGAATGAGGGGATAGTGCTCGCGCGCTTCTTCTTTCTTCACGCGCTTCCTCTTGTTGCTGCTTCTGTTATCTCTTTCCACGCAGTCTGCATTATTTCTTCTTCTGCATTCTGTGATTAAAGGGCGCAGAGGAAATTCTCCGTGGATTGCCCCTGCGCCAGTATTTATACCTCAGTAAAATGTCTATTCAACGACGTTGAATAGACATTCGACGACGTCGAATGCAGGTTCTGTGACGCTGAACGCACATTCAACGTCGCTGGACAGAACTTTCTTCTAGGCAAAAGTACATCTTTTCCTAATAACAACCAAGACTATTTCTTGGGAAATGTGACAAGGGGAGGCAGTTCCGAGACTAACGGACCTGCCTCCCCTTGCATAGGTTGGTGGATGGAAATCGCCTTCAATTAGCGATCCTTACTAGTGCTTACTCAAAGCGGATGGTTCCCTCCACTTTGTCCTTGACCGGTTGCTCCTCGCGGACCTGCTCGGGAGCCGATTTCTTCTTGATCTCATTCAGCATCGGTTTGGTCCTGTTGAAGGTGGGAATCGACTCTACGTCGAGGATCACGTCCTCGTTGTCGAGGTCGTCCTGCGAGAAGAGGTAGATGTGTGGACGTGCCTTGGTCAGTTTGTCTCCGTTGTCGCGATAGTATTTGTCGCGTCTGTTGCTACGCTCCGCGTCGGCTTCCTCCTGCTCGGCCTTCTTCTGTGCCTCCTCCTTGGCACGCGCCTTGTCCAGGCGGCTATGGTAGCTGGCCACATCCTCCAGGTCGTCGAGGCCGAAGCCCGTGGCGAGGATGGTGATCTTCACCTTCTTCTCCAAGGTGTTGTCGATGGCAATACCCCACTTCAACTCGAATTTGGATTCGAAGCGACTCATGAAGTTGTTGATCTCGTTCATCTCCTCCATGGCCAGTCCGTCGGTGCCATTCTCGCTGCTGAAGGCTATGGAGAGGAGGATTCTCTGCGAGTTATAGACATCGTTGTCGTTGAGCAGCGGTGAGTTGAGCGCGTCTTCAATGGCCTTGCGCACACGTCCCTCGCCCTCGCCGAAGCCCGTGGACATGATGGCTACGCCACCATCCTTGAGTACGGTGCGCACGTCGTTGAAGTCAAGGTTTATCAGTCCGCGGACGGTGATGATCTCGGCAATGCTCTTTGCTGCTACGCTCAGCGTGTCGTCGGCCTTGGCAAAGCCGTTGAGGAGGCTCAGGTCGGGATAGACCTTGCGCAGTCGCTCGTTGTTGATGACGAGGAGCGCATCGACGTGCTTTGCCATCTCATCGACGCCGTCGAGGGCCTGGTCGATCTTCTTGTCGCCCTCAAACTTGAAGGGGATGGTGACGATACCGACGGTGAGGATGCCCAGTTCCTTGCTTACCTGGGCGATGACCGGTGCTGCTCCCGTGCCTGTGCCGCCGCCCATGCCCGCAGTGATGAAGTCCATCTTCGTGCCGTCGCTGAGCATTGCTTTGATGTCGTCTATCGACTCCTCGGCAGCCTGGCGCGCCTTCTCGGGTCGGTTGCCTGCTCCCAGACCCTCGCTGCCCAGCTGGAGTCGCTCGGGGACGGGACTGTCCATCAGGGCCTGTGCGTCGGTGTTGCAGACCACAAACGAGACGTCGTGGATGCCCTGCTTGTACATATTGTTTACGGCGTTGCCGCCTCCACCACCCACACCGATCACCTTGATGATGCAGTTCTGACGATCCGGCTCGCCGAAGTCGAGATGATCGGCCAGCGTGGCCATGTTGTCTTTATCTTTATCCATCATTGTTGTTCAAAGTTATCTTGATAGTATTCTTCTCGTAGCCTGCGCTTGGCAGTTTTCGTTCTATTCCTCAGCCTCCAAGATCTTGCCGCCAAAGCCCTTTATCTTCTTGGCGAGTTTCGAAAAGAAGCCAGACTTCTCGTGTGCGGAAGTTGGTTCTGGAGCAGGTGTGGGCCCTGGTGCGGGAGGTGGTGTGGGCTGGGTGTTATTTCCGCCATTTCCACCGCTTCCGCCATTGTCGCCGCCCGTATGCGGCTGTGTGCCACCCTCGCCGTTGGTGGTCGGATGGGTGGTCGTTGTCGTAGTCGTCTGGCCAAAGAGGTCTGTTCCCGTGGACTGCTGGTGTACGATTGGTCCACCTGCACAGTTCATGTCGCCCTTGGCCAGCAGGGAGATGATGGTGTTGAGCGTGATGTCGTGCTTCTTGATGTCGTCGATGTTGGACTTGATGGCCAGGTTGACGAAGCGCGCCTTGCGTATCTTGTCCATGTGCGTGTATTTCTTGAAAGCCAGCTCGATGTTCTTCATATTGGAACCGCCACCCGTGAGGATGATGCCACCCAGGAGTTTGCTGACATACTCCGCGGGCACCTGGTGCCACACGTTCTGCACAATCTCCTCCACGCGTGCCTCCACCAGTTCGATGAGCTGTTTGCTCTCGATGGTGCGCTCGCCGTCGATGGAGTAGGTGAGGGCTGGATCAATGTCGGCTATCTCGGTATAGGCTGATCCGTGCTTGAGCTTCAGCAGTTCAGCCTCGCGCTCTTCCATCTTCAGTGCCGTGATATCCTTGGTGACATTGTTGCCGCCCAGGGGGATGACTGCCAGGTGGCGCAGCAGGCTCTTGTGATAGACCGACACCGTCGTAGTGTCAGCTCCCAGGTCCACCAGCACGCAGCCTCCGCGCTTCTCCGACTCGGTGAGCACGTTGTCGGCCAGCACCAGCGGGGCGGGGAAAATCTCGGCAATGGCGATGCCCGCCTTGTCGAAAGCCTCGTTGAGGTTGCTGTAGAAGAGTTTTCTCTGGGCGATGTTGAGGAAGTTGCCCTCCAGCCGTGTGCCCTTGATGCCCACAGGATCGACGACATACTGGTTGCCGACCTTATACTCCTGTGTGACGACGTTGAGGATCTCCAGGTCAGGATAGTCCATGCCGCGGTTGCTGTCCATCAGTCCATCTACGATATCGCCATCGACAATCGTCTCCGTGGGCAGGTCCTTGACAATCACGTTGCGCACGCTCCGCACCGACTGGCCGCCTACTCCGACATACACATGGCTGATGTTTTGCTTCATGGTCTTGCTGAGCTTGGCCACGATATTCTTCAGGCAGGTAGCGGTCTTGTCGATATTGTTGACCACTCCCTTGCGGATACACTGCGTCGCATCCTCCTTGACGAGCGCCTGCACGGTGATGCTCCCGTCGAGATTCTTCTTGCCGGCAATCCCCCGGAAAACGGACGACCCCAGTTCAATGGCTACAATAAATTCTGCCATATATATATATATTCCTTATTTAATTATTCTAACTGTCGTTTCTTGCAAATGATCTGGTTGTCAAACTCCACATCGATGTAGCTATACTTGTTCCATCCCGTCTGCGAGAGTCCGTAGCGGTAGAACTTTTGTATGCGGGTGAGTTTCTTGTCCATAAACTCCGTCACTGCTGTCTCGATCTGCGACCGCTGGAGACCTTCGGGCAGCCTTCCGAGGTAGAGGATGTGGTCTCCGACGCGTGGCACCAGCTCTATACCTCTGTTGGGCAGCACGTTGATCTGTACAACCTGGTTTCTCCAGAAGTCGGAGGCCATGATGGCCTTGGCCATCGGTGTGAGGTAGTTGCGGGCGAAGGATCGGCTGATGTGGCCCGTGGCGATGATCAGGTCGCTCGTATATTTGGAGTTGGGCATCGGTCCTCCCTTGTCGTCGATGTAGTAGTCGTCGCCCCTGCTGCTCTTGATGCGGATGATGGGCACGCGCTGTGTGAGGGCTATCGTGACGTGTCCGTTCTGCGTGACGTGACACTCCGCCGTATTGACAAAGGGACTGGTGCGGAGCACCTCCTCGATGGATCGTGGAGAGATCCCTGCTATCGGTTTGCCAAGCGGATAGAGGCCCTGCTGCGTGAGGATATGCTTGATCTCCTCTGCGCTCAGGAATCCGACGTTGTTGGCGTCGGAGATGTTGACATCCACCTTGGAGCAGACCCTGGAGGCCGAGGCCGGCGTGTTCCACAACGTCACGGCCATGACGAGGTAGGCGGCCAGTATCAGGTCGACCACGACAAACAGCACGCGCTTCCAGTTTACATTGACTCTCACGATACCTCCCTGTTGTGCGTTATGCTTTTTCCTTCTCCTCCAGTATGCGGGTTATCTCGGGCACATAGTCGTTGAGGTCTCCCGCTCCCAGGACGACCAGCACGTCGAAGTCTCGGCTGCGCACCCACTCCGCCACGTCGTGCTTGGCTATCATCGTGCGCTCCACCCCCTCGCGCAGGTGGTCGTAGATGAGCTTCGAGGTCACACCCTCGATGGGCTGTTCGCGGGCGGGATAGATCTCTGTGAGCACTACCTCGTCGAAATGGCTCAGCGCATCGGCGAAATCTGCATAGAAATCGCGGGTGCGCGTGTAGAGGTGAGGCTGGAAAATGACCGTCAGTTTGCGGTGTGCATAGAGCTCCCTCAGGCTCTTGGCACACTGGAGGATCTCCTTCGGATGGTGGCCGTAGTCGCTGAGGAACACGTGGCGTGGGTTGTTGATCTTGAAGTCGAAGCGACGCTCCACTCCCGCGTAGGTCTCCATGCCGCGGCGCAGTTCCTCCGCCGTGCAGCCGTTGAGTTGTGCCATTGCCATGGCGGCGACACTATTCTCGATGTTGATAGGGACGGGATGGCCCAGCGAGACTTGGGTCACCGTCTCCAGCGGCGATACGAAGTCGAAGACGATCTTGCCGTCGCCGATGCGGATGTTGGCAGCGTGGAAGTCTCCCTCGTCGCGGCTGTAGGTGTAGGTCTTCACCCCCTCGGGTACGTGGGCCTTCATCTCCAGTCCTGTGTGGAGGATCAGCGCGCCTCCGGGCTGTATCAGTTCGGTGTAGTGGCGGAAGCTCTCCAGGTAAGCCTCCTTTGTGCCGTAGATGTCGAGGTGGTCGGGATCGGTAGAGGTGATGACCGACATCCAGGGGCGCAGCCAGTGGAAGGAACGGTCAAACTCATCGGCCTCTATAACCACATAGTCGCTTGTCAGCGAGAGGATGTAGTTGCTGCCCACATTCTTCGAGATGCCTCCGAGAAAGGCATTGCAGCCTATGTGGCTTTGGCTCATGATATGGGCGCACATTGTCGAGGTGGTCGTCTTGCCATGGGTGCCCGCGAAGCAAAGGCCCTTGTGTGTGCGGGTGAGCGTGCCGAGCACCTGTGCCCGCTTCTCGATGGTGAAGTCGTGCTCCTTGAACCACGCCAGTTCGGCGTGGGAGGCCGGGATGGCGGGCGTGAAGACCACCAGTGTGTGCTCCCTGTCGCGGCAGGGCGCAGGGATCTGGTCAACGTCCTCCTCATAATGGATCTGCATGCCCTCGCGCTCCAGTTCGTGGGTGAGCGGTGTCGGCGTGCGGTCGTAGCCCGCCACGACGAGGTGGCGGTGCAGGAAGTAGCGTGCGAGGGCGCTCATGCCAATGCCTCCCGCTCCGACGAAATAGACAGCCTTGATATCTTTCAGTTCCATAATTTCTCCTTTATTGTTCAATCAGTTTGAGGACCTCGTGGGCGATGATCTCCGCCGAATCCTTGAGGCCCATCTTGTGTACATTCTCACCCAGCTGGCGCAGTTTCGCATCGTCGGCCACAGTCTGCAGCGTCAGGTCCAGGAGCTTCTCCGGAGCCTCGGCATCCTCCACGTAGAGGGCTGCGTCGCGACGGACGAGAGCCATGGCATTCTTGCGCTGGTGGTCCTCCGCCACATTGGGGCTCGGAACGAGGATCACGGGTTTGCCGATGAGCTGAAACTCGCTGATGGAGCTTGCTCCGGCACGGCTCACGACGAGGTCGGCGGCATGATAGGCCGCTCCCATATCGCTCACGAAGTCCATCACCTTGAGGTTGGGCAGTTCTTTTCCCTGCATCTCCTTCTGGATGCTGTCGAAATAGTATTTGCCCGTCTGCCAGATAAACTGCACATCGGGATGCGCCTTGATCAGATCCAGGTGCTCCAGCACGCTGCGGTTCATCGTTCTTGCGCCGAGGCTTCCTCCTACGATCAGCACGGTCTTCTTCTCCGCGTCGAGTCCGAAGGCGCGTCGCGCTTCCTGCGGTGTGCCCTGGGCCTCCAGGATGTTCTGTCTTACGGGATTGCCCGTCATGATGATGCGGTCGGCGGGGAAGAAGCGCTCCATCCCCTCGTAGGCCACGCAGATCTTCTTGGCACGGCTGGCCAGCAGCTTGTTGGTGACGCCCGCATAGGAGTTTTGCTCCTGTATGAGGCAGGGAATGCCCATTCGCGCGCACGCGTAGAGCGTGGCACCGCTGGCGTAGCCACCCACGCCTACTGCCACCATCGGGCGGAAGTCCTTGATGATGTGGCGTGCCATGCGCAGGCTCTTGAGCAAGTGCCACACCACGCTGATGTTTTTCAGCAGATGCCGGCGGTCGAATCCCTTGATGGGAAGTCCCTTGATCTCGTATCCCGCTGCCGGGACACGCTGCATCTCCATGCGGCCCTCTGCGCCGACAAAGAGAATCTTTGCCTCGGGGCGCATCTGCCGCAGCGCGTTGGCTATCGACACGGCGGGGAAGATATGGCCTCCCGTGCCGCCACCGCTGATGATTATCCTCAATTCTTTGTCCATTGTGTTCGTTTTAAATTGCCGAGTGCCGCCAATCTTCTGCAAAGATAGTGCAAACGAGCGTAATGAGAGTTTTACTCTCAAATTGCCGAGTGCCGCCAATCTTCTGCAAAGATAAACAAAAAAAATGTCTTTCTACTATTTTCTGTTTATTTTTCCTCTTTCACCCCTGCCAGATGCTTCCTGCGGCCTTCTTTTTGGCCGAACGGCTGACGGAGAGTATCATGCCCATGTAGATGCAGTTGATGACCGTTGACGTACCCCCTCGGCTGATGAGCGGCAGCGGTTGTCCCGTGACGGGCGCCAATCCCACGGCCACCAGCATGTTGAAGAGCGCCTGTATGACGAGCATGAGCGTCAGTCCCATGGCCAGGAATGCGGGGAAGTTGTTCTCACATCGGTTGGCGATGATGGCGACTCGGAAGAGGAGGAAGACGTAGAGCAAGGCGACGAACGCTGCCCCTATGATGCCCAGCTCCTCGATGATGATGGCATAGATGAAGTCGGAGAATGCCTGTGCGAGTCCGTCTCGTGCGGTCGAATTGCCCGGTCCCTTTCCCACGATGCCCGATGAGGCTATGGCGATGTGGGAGTAGTTCTTCTGTGAGTCCTTGTCTCGCAGGTTCACCTTGTTGGCCGGGACGTCCTCGGGATTGGTAAACTTCACGATGCGCGACTTCCATGTGTCGAGGCGGTCCTCGAAACGATCCGCCAGGGTCTTGGGCTGCTTTGTCTTGGCTTTCGCCATTTGCTCCGTCAGCTGGTGGCGCGGGTCCTTCGCCCGCTCTTGTTCGGTCTTGCCGTATATCATGATGACCGACAGGGCAATGGTGGCTATTACCGCCATGACGCCGAAGAGTTTTCCCAACTGGTCCAGCGGCACGCGTCCGACAAACATCATCACGAAGATGGTGATGGCCAGTAGGAAGGCCGTGGATCCATTCTCCATGGCAATGGGGATGATGATCCAAGCCGAGAGCAGGAGGATATAGCGAAACGCCTTTCGGTCCGCTCCCTTGTCGGTCTGCATCGCACTCAATATCTGTGCCGTGGCGAGCACCAATGCTCCCTTCGCCAGTTCTGAGGGCTGAAACTGGATGCCAAAGAAGGTGAGCCATCGATTGGCTCCGTTGATGGTCTCGCCGCCCACGAGCACCCAGAGGATCATGATGATGGATCCGCCGAGGGCGAAGGGCGTGGCCATCTTGAAGTACTTACACTCCACGTTGAGCACACAGACGAGTGCTACCACTCCCAGTATGATCTTCTTGGCGTGGTCCATGATAGGCGCCCAGTAGTAGCCCTTTTTGAGCGTCAGCGAGCTGGATGCCGAATAGACCTCAATGATGCTAATCATACAGAGGAAGAAGAAGATCATCCAGATGACTTTGTCTCCCTTGAAAATGTTCGTCAATGACTTTCCTTTCATTTCTTTCTTTCTGTTTTTGAGGCGGATGCGAGTGGATCGAGTGTTTTTTTGAAGATTCGCAGAATAGTTGTTGTTCAGTCTTTCCCTCCCCTTTTTCTCTCGTTCCTTGCCCGTCCGCCCTGTCTTGTTTTGTTTCTACGGTTTGTGATTGGTATGATAGAGGCTCCTTCGCCGCCCCCATCGGCACAATGGATGTGCCGATGGGGAGTCGGTGTCGGAGTGAGACTGCGACGGTGTGGCGTTATGACCTCATGTGGAAAGTGATGTTTTCAGTCCGTGTCAGAGCGATCTTACCAGTTGCTTAAACTGTTCTCCACGGTCCTCCATGTTCTTGAAGAGGTCGAAGCTGGCACAGCAGGGGCTGAGCAGCACCGTGTCGCCCGGCTTTGCCAGTTCGTGGCAGGCAGCCACACAGTCCTTCATCGAGTGGGTGTCCCGCACGGGGATTCCCAGTTCGTCGAAGTTGGCGTGGAGCTTGGCGTTGTCTGCGCCGAGATAGACGATGGCGCGACACTTCTCCTTGACGAGCTCCTTGATGGGCCCATAGTCATTGCCCTTGTCCTTGCCGCCGACGATGAGCACTGTCGGCGTGCGCATGCTCTCCAGCGCGTACCAGCAAGCATCGACATTGGTGGCCTTGGAGTCGTTGACATACTGCACGCCACCCACCTTGCAGACCTTCTCCAGTCGGTGTTCCACGCCCGGGAAGTCGCTCAGGCTCTTGCGGATGCTCTCCTTGCGGATGCCGGAGATGTTGGACGCGATGCCCGCGGCGAGCGAGTTGTAGATGTTATGCTTGCCCGTGAGCGAGAGTTCCTCCTGCTCCATATTGAAAGGCGTAGGCTTCTCGATGACGTACTGTCCCTCTTCGATGTAGCCTATGGATCCCGTCTCCTTGAGTTCGGAGAACGGATACTGCACGGCCTTGATGTCATACTTCTCCAGTTCCTTCTTGATCACCGGGTCGTCGTTCCAGTAGATGAAACTGTCCTCCTGCGTCTGGTTCTGGATGATGCGCATCTTTGCCGCGGCATAGTTCTCAAACTTGAAGTCGTAGCGGTCGAGATGGTCCGGCGTGATATTGAGCAGGATGGCGATGTTGGCACGAAACTCGTACATGTTGTCCAGCTGGAAAGAGCTGAGCTCGATGACATAATATTCGTGCGGATCCTCTGCCACCTGCAGCGCCAGGCTCCTTCCGATGTTGCCGGCCAGTCCCACGTCGTAGCCCGCATCCTTGAAGATGTGGTAGATGAGGCTTGTCGTGGTGGTCTTGCCGTTGCTTCCCGTGATGCAGACCATCTTGCTGTGGGTGTAGCGTCCAGCAAACTCTATCTCGCTGATGATGGGCGTGCCCTGCTGGATGAGGCGCTGTATCATCGGGACGCTGTCGGGGATGCCCGGGCTCTTGATGACCTCGTCTGCCGAGAGCACCTTCTCCTCCGTGTGGTGGCCCTCCTCCCATTCGATGCCGTGGTCGTCGAGCAGCTTCTTGTATTGGTCCTTCACCTTCGATGTGTCGGAGACAAACACGTCGAAGCCTTGCTTCTTGGCCAGCACGGCAGCACCTGCGCCGCTCTCGCCGGCTCCAAGAACTACGATTCTTTTCATCTTTCTTTTGCGCTTGATTTTATCGGGGTGGGAGACTTTTCCGCGTCCGTCTTGTCGGCCCAGGGGCCGTCGTCCGTTGGCCTGCGTGTCAGCCTCCCGCTCTTCGTTTCTTATCTGATTTTCAATGTGATGATCGCCAGCGCCACCAGCAGGATCGTGATGATCCAGAAGCGGATGGTGATCTTGGCCTCGTGCTTCGCACCATGCGGCACGCGGATGAGATATTTGCAGTCGGGGTCCAGTTGCGAGTCTTGCGTCCGGAAGTTGTCATGGATTGGCGTGCGCTTGAAGATGCGCTGCTTCACGCCGCGGCGCTTGCCAATCTTGTAGTACCACACCTGCAGGATGACGCTCAGGCTCTCGACGAAGAAGATGCCACAGAGGATGGGCAGCAGCAGCTCCTTGTGGATGATGATGGCGCCCACGGCGATGATTCCGCCGATGGTGAGGCTTCCCGTGTCGCCCATGAAGACCTGGGCGGGATAGGCGTTGTACCACAGAAATCCGATCAGTGCGCCGATAAAGGCGCAGAAGAACACCACCAGTTCCTCCGACCCTGGTATGTACATGATGTTGAGGTAGGCGGCATACTGGATGTGGCTGCTCACGTAGGCCAGGATGCCGAGTGCCACGCCTATGATGGCCGAGTTGCCCGCACACATTCCGTCCATGCCGTCGTTGAGGTTGGCGCCGTTGGAGACCGCCGTCACGACAAAGATCGTCATGATGACGAAGAGTATCCAGCCCGCCGCCACGCTATGCTCGCCGCAGAAGCCCATCACCTTGGAGTAGTCGAGGTTGTGGTTCTTGACGAAGGGGATGGTTGTCTTGAGCGTTTTCTCCGCCTTCTCGCTGTGCTTGACGACGATTTCCTGTCCGTTTTTCTGCCCAAGCTCCATGTTCAGGTTCGACTTCACGTCGGGCGAGGCCCATAGCACCAGTCCCACGATGAGGCCGATGGAGACCTGTCCTACGATCTTGTACTTGCCCTTCAGTCCCTCCTTGTTGTGGCGGAAGATCTTGATGAAGTCGTCCATGCCACCGAGGAATCCGAGCCATACCGTCGTGACGATCATCAGGATGAGATAGATGTTGCGCAGTCGGCCCAGGAGAATGACGGGGATGAGCAGGGCGACGATGATGATGATGCCACCCATCGAGGGCACACCGACCTTGTTGACGCCAAATGGGTCGATCTTCTCGTCGCGTGCCGTCTCCGTGATCTGCTTTCGCTTGAGGTACTTGATAAACTTTTCGCCAAACCAGGCGGAGATGACGAGGGCCAGGACAAGGGCGAGGATCGAACGGAAGGAGATGTAGCTCCATAGGTGTGATCCGCTGACGCCAAACTGGTCGAGCCATCTGAAGATGTAGTATAACATACTGTCTTTGCTTTACTTTACGTTGAAAATGTCGCGCAGCACCTCGTGGTCGTCGAAGTGGTGCTTCACGCCATTGATCTCTTGGTAGGTCTCGTGGCCCTTACCCGCCACGAGCACGACGTCGCCCTTCTCGGCCATCATGCAAGCCGTGCGTATCGCCTCGCGCCGGTCGGTGATGGTGATCACCTTGCGTCGCTGCTGCGCGTCGAGTCCTGCCAGCATATCGTCGATGATGGCCTGTGGGTCCTCGTTGCGCGGGTTGTCGCTCGTGAGGATCACCTTGTCGCTCTGTCTGACGGCCTCTTGCGCCATGAGCGGTCGCTTGCCGTGGTCGCGGTTGCCTCCGGCTCCACAGACGGTGATGACCTTTCCCTTGCCGTTGAGCACCTCGTGGATGGCCGAGAGCACGTTGGCGATGGCGTCCGGGGTGTGGGCGTAATCGACGATGGCGGTGAATCCCTCCGGCGACCGGATCGGCTCCAGGCGTCCGCTGACACTGCCCAGCGTGCTCATGGCCACGAGCACGGCCTGTGCGTCTTCGCCCAGCAGTACCGCCGCGGCATAGACCGCGAGCAGGTTGCTCACGTTGAAGCGTCCGATAAACTGCACGCCGACCTCCTTGCCGTCGATCTCGAGGTACATTCCCTCGAAGTGGCACTCCAGGATGCGCGCCCTGTAGTCGGCCACGCGCTGGATGGAGTAGGTCTTGACGCTCGCCTTGCAGTTTTGCACCATGAAGAGTCCGTTCTTGTCGTCAGCGTTGGTGACGGCGAAGGCCGTCTTCGGCAGCATGTCGAAGAACATCTTCTTGGCGTTGCGGTAGTTTTCGAACGTCTTGTGATAGTCCAGGTGGTCTCGCGTGAGGTTGGTGAAGAGTCCGCCCGCAAAGTGGAGTCCGCCGATTCTGTGCTGATGGATGGCGTGGGAGGAGCACTCCATGAAGCAATACGTACATCCTGCGCTGACCATGCGCGCCAGTAGCTCGTTGAGGGCGATGGGGTCCGGCGTGGTATGGTCTGCCGGGACGGCCTCCCCGTCGATGTAGTTGCATACCGTCGAGAGCAGTCCCACCTTGTGGCCGAGCTTGCGGAAAAGATTGTAGAGCAGTGTGGCAATGGTTGTCTTGCCATTGGTGCCCGTCACGCCGACCAGATTCAGCTTCCTCGACGGATCTCCGAAGAAGTGGGTCGCCACGGGTCCTACGGCCTCTTCCGTCGAGGCCACCTGTATGTAGGTCACGCCCTCGGCCTTCTCCTGCGGCATGTCCTCGCAGAGGACCGCCACGGCGCCCTGGCCAATCGCCTTGCCTATGAAACGGTGGCCATCGACCTGCGTGCCCTTCATGGCCACGAAGAGGTCGCCTTGCTTCACCTTGCGTGAGTCGATTTCCACTCCCGCAATCTCGACATCGCAGCTCCCCTCCACCGTGAGAGGTTTCACTGCCTTGAGCAGTTCGCTTAATGCTTTCATATCTTTGTGTCTCTTGTTTTCTCCTTATTATATATATGAGTAGTCCATCACGTTTATATCATGGATTCCCCATCACGTTCCTATATGGGTAGTCCCATCACGCCGACAGGGCCTTGCGGTCCTCCCGACGGATGGGTGCTTTCGCTCGCTCCTTTGCCCAGCGCCTCTCTTGGGGCGGCTACGCCTGCAGCGCCAGGTTGCAGCTCATGCCGCTTCTGATGCGTGTGCCTGGTGCCAGGCTCTGGCTGACGACCACGCCGCGTCCGTTGATTCGCGCCTTGATGCCGCGGCTCTCCATGAGATAGACCGCGTCTCGCGCGCCCATGCCGCAGACGTCGGGCACGTAGGCCTGTCCCACGACGGATCCCTTCACCAGCGTGAGCCGGTTGCGGGTGGTACTGTCATCGACGGCTCCCCAGACCGGATCGCCACACTTGAAGTATCCCTTCCATCCGTTGATGAGGTCGAAGCCCAGGTCGTGGAGCACGAAGTCGGCTGCGTGGAGGTCTCCCTCCTTCACCCGCGGCAGCAGCACCGACGACGAGTCGCGCGCGTCCTCCATGCTCACCTTCAGGATCTGCGACATGATGCCCTCGGCAATGTTGTGGAATACCACACCACTCATGCCGCCACCCGAGGCGGGCAGTCCTTCCTTCTGTATGCAGACGATGCAGGAGTAGCGTGGGTTGTCGGCTGGGAAGTAGCCCGCGAAGGACAGCAGGTAGTTGGTGCCGCCCGCCTTGTATCCCAGGGCTCCCTTCGACATCTGTGCCGTGCCGGTCTTTCCCGCCACCTCAAACTTGTCGCTGCCAGCCTTTTTTCCCAGTCCCTCGCTGACCACCTCGCGCAGGATGCGCTGTATCCACTCGATAGTCTGAGGCTTGGCGATCTGCTCCTTGACCACCTGCACCGGGAACTCCTGTACCACCTCGCCATCGCGCATGATCGCCTTGACCAGGCGCGGGCGCACCAGTTTTCCGCCGTTGGCAATGGCGTTGTAGAACGTGACCGTCTGCAGCGGCGGAATCTGCGTCTCGTAGCCGATGCTCATCCAGGGCAGGGCCGTCTTGCTCCAGTTGGTGTACTGTCCCCTCTTGTTCTTCTTCGGCATGCGGATGACGCCTGGCACGTAGCCCGGAATCGGGACCTTATAGTCTGTGGCCAGTCCGAAACTGTGGATCTTCTGCACGAACTTCTCCGGCTGGTCGTGGTAGAACTTGTCGATGATGCGGCTCACGCCGATGTTGGAACTATACTTCAGCGTCCAGGGCAGCATCAGCGTGCCGTAGCCGCCTCTCGACCAGTTGTGGTCCTTCATGTCGCGTCCGTACATGTTCCACACGCCGCCTCCCGTCTCGACCATGTAGGTCGTATCGACATAGCCGTCGTCGAGGGCCGCCATGATGGAGGCCGTCTTGAATACCGATCCCGGCTCCAGCAGGTCGCTCACCGCATGGTTGGCGATCTCCCTGTACTCTCCGTCGTCGCAGTGCTGCATGTTGACCATGGCCTTGATGTCTCCCGTGGCCACCTCCATGACGATCGCCACGCCGACCTTCCCGCCGATCAGTTTCAGCTCGTCCACGACGGACCGCTCCGCCAGGTCCTGCATGTTGACGTCGATCGTGGTCACTACGTCCGATCCGTTCTCAGGCGGCACGTCGGTGATGGTCAGAAACTTGCTGCGCACCATCATGCTGTGGCCAATGCCCTCCTTGCCTCGCAGCACGGAGTCGAAGGCCATTTCGAGCCCACATCGCGGCACGCGTCCGCCATACTGCTCCTTGTAGAGGTCGCCGATGGTGCGTCCTGCCAGCGACCCAAACGGATGCTGCCGGTAGGTGAACTTGTCGGCGTGGATTCCGCTTTTGTTTGCGCCCCTGCGGAAGACGGGCAGCTGCGAGACCTCCATCCACGTGTCGTAATCGACGCGCTTCTTCCACACCGGCCATACGCGGCTCCGCTTGGCATATCCCTTTTTCAGTTCGGCCTTGAACTCCTCTGCCGGCTTCTCGGGGAAGATCTCGTTGAGCCCCTGGCAGATGGCGTCGAGGCTATCGGCAAACGCCGTGTCCGTAGGGTTGGACCGCAGCGTCTCGAAGTCCATGAATATCTTGTATTGCGGCATCGTGGTGGCCATCAGCCGCCCGTCGCAACTCAGTATGTTGCCTCTCGTGGCCTCCAGCTTCACGCTGTCGCGAGCCGATTGCTTGGCCGCCTCGGCCCAGTAGTCCTTTTCTGCTGTCATGATGTAGAAGGCTTTTCCCAACACACAACATGACACCAGCGTCATCAATACCGACACCAGCATGTAGCGCGGTATTACCTTTGCTTCGTTCAGTTTACTCATTGTAGTTGTTTTTTAAGTTATCAAATGGGGTCCGTGCGGCCTTCTGGCCTTTTCCACGGACCGTGTCGTCACTCTCCTTGTCCTCCCTCCTCGGGCACCTGTATCTTGTAGGGCGGCTGGTCCGGGATCTTCAAGATGCTGTCCTTGCTGTTGCGCAGCGCCTGGAGCACAAAGCTCAGTCGCGTCTTCTCGGTGTATTTGCTGCCCGTGGAGAGCGCCCTGTACTTCGCGTCTTTGAGTTTCGCCTCCAGCCGGTTGATCTCCTTGAGCTTCTCCTGCACGCTGTAGCGGTTGGTGACGGAGACGAAGAGAAAGAGTCCCACGACCACCATCAGTCCCACGTTCTTGCGCATCACGCCCGTCTGCAGCATCTCTCCGCCGATGATCTGTCGGAGCGTGTAGTTGGTGGAGTGGGGATTCTCGTCCTCGCGCGCCTGCTCCTCGATGGCCTGCCTGATGGCCTCGGCCACGCGCTCCGCCTCCGCCTCTTCCGAGGGCTGCTCCGTCGCGGCTTCCTCGCGGGCTGCTCCTTGCGCCTCGACGGCCTCGTCCGCGGCTTCTCCCTCCTTGCCAGCCGGCTTCCTGGCGGCCTTTCGGCCCTTCAGCGGTTCCTCCCGTTGTGGACGCACAGAGGCCTCGCCGGCAGCCTGTGTGGCCTCCGTGGCCCCCACGACCTCCAGCTCGACGGGCTGTCCCATCAGCGGCTCCTGTGTTTCCTTGTTGTTGCTCATCAGCGTTCTGTCCTTTCTGCTATTCTCAGTTTGGCACTACGGCTGCGCGGGTTGCGCTCCTGCTCCTCCGCCGTCGGCACGATCACCTTGTTGTTGACCAGTCGGTAGGGTGTTTTGGCCTTGCCAAAGAAGTCCTTGACGACCTTGCCCTCGGCGTTGCCGCTTCGCATCACGTTCTTGACGAGTCGGTCTTCCAGCGAGTGGTAGGTGATGATGCTCAGCCTGCCTCCCTCTCCGAGCACGTCGGTGGCTGCCGCCAGCAGTTCGCGCAGGGCGTCCATCTCGTGGTTGACCTCGATGCGCAGCGCCTGGAAAAGACGTGCCATTTCCTTCTTCTCCCGGCTCTTGTTTAGTAAAGGAGCGACAACGTTGGCCAATTCTATCGTTGTCGTGATCGATTTTTGCTGTCTTGCCTTGACGATGGCTGCCGCCATGCGCCGCGACTGTCGAAACTCTCCGTAGAGATAGAGCACGTCGGCGAGCTGCTCCTCGCTGTAGTCGCGCAGCAGGTCGGCCGCCGTCAGTCCGTCTCGTTTGTTCATCCTCATGTCCAGCGGCGCGTCGAAGCGGAAGGAGAATCCCCGCTCCTCGTCGTCGAAATGGTGGGAGCTGACCCCCAGGTCGGCCAGTAGGCCGTCGATATGGTCCACGCCGTAGTAGCGCATCCAGTTTTTCAGATAGCGGAAGTTGCTGCGCACAAACGTGAAGTTGTCCTCCGCCTCTGTTCCGATGTTGGCCTCTGCGTCGGCGTCCTGGTCGAAACTGTACAGATGGCCTGTGCCATGGAGCTGGCGCAGGATCTCGCGGCTGTGGCCGCCACCGCCAAAGGTCACGTCCACATAGACGCCACCCTCGTGGATGGCCAGTCCGCCGATGCTCTCCTGGAGGAGCACGGGCACATGATATGTCTGGGTAGAATCGGTCATTGTCGTGGTTGGTTGCTGTCGTTCTCGCTCTCTGCCGCGCCCGGGAATGCGCTCCCCATCCGGTCCTCCAGCGCCTGGGCGAAGGCGTCGGCGTCCATGAACGGACCCTCTCCCTCGTCGCCGCTCCAGATCTCGATGGCGTCGTCCATGCCGATGAAGCGCACCTGTCCCTCTATGCCCGCCATCTGCTGGTAGCGGCGGGGGATGAGGAATCGGCCGTTGCCGTCGAGCGCCACGGGCTCCACGTCGGAGACAAACTGGCGGAAGACCATTTGGTCCTGGCGGTTCCAGCGGTTGAGGCGTGCGCGCAGGCTGTCGAGCATTTGGTTCCACACCGACTCGGGATAGAGCACAAGGCACGGCTGGAAGATGTCCTTGCGCAGGACGAGGCGCTCTGCGCCCGCCGTGCTCAGCACCTTCCGGAAGGAGGCGGGGAGAAACACCCGTCCCTTGGCATCGGTCTTGGAATCTATCGTTCCCAAAAATCGCATGTGTACTTCTTTGAGGAAAATATATTTTCGGTTTCAAAGGTACACATTTTTCCCCACATCTCCCCACGCTCCCCCACAAAAGTTTCAAAAATGTCTGTTTTTTATTGATTCAGGTATAGGACGCCCTCTTTTCCGTCCTTCGCCCGTCGGACCTCGGAGCCGCCCGGAAGGGCCCTGCCGAGGCGGTGGAAATGTGACAACAACATGAAATAAGGGCGTCTTGACCACTTTTTCGGCGGAAATAGTTGCACACTTTGAGAAAAATGAGTATTTTTGCGCATTGTAAGAGAGAATTGACGAAAAGAAAGAGCGGATGGAGAAGACTATCGACATCGAGAAAATACTCACCAGCAAACTCGGCGGCAAGGCGCGCCTCGTGCCCCGCTGCCTGATCAACTGGCTACGCAAGATAGCCCACGAGGACCAAGTGAACCAGTTCTTGTACGACCACCGCGACGAGGTCGGCACGCAATGGCTCACCTCCACCGTGGAGTATCTCAAGATGCATATCACCATCGAGGGCGAGGAGAACCTGCCCTCCAAGGATGATGGCAAACTCTACACCTTCGTCAGCAACCATCCTCTCGGCGGACAGGATGGCGTGGCCCTGGGCAGCATCATCGGGCGCCACTACGACGGTCGCTTCCGCTACCTGGTCAACGACCTGCTGATGAACCTCCCCGGCCTTCGTCCGGTCTGTGTGGGCATCAACAAGACGGGCAAGCAGAGCCGCGACTTCCCACGCATGGTCGAGGCGGCCTTTCAGGGCAACGACCATATCATCATGTTTCCCGCCGGACTCAACTCGCGGATGACCGACGGAGTGATCCGCGACCTGCCGTGGAAGAAGACCTTCGTCACGAAGAGCGTGCAGTATCAGCGCGACATCGTGCCCATCCATTTCAGCGGACGCAACTCCGACCGCTTCTACCGCATCGCCAACTGGCAGAAGCGCCTCCACCTCAAGGTGAACCTGGCGATGCTCTTCCTCGTCGATGAGATGTATCGCAACGTCGACAAGGACTTCACGGTCAAGATAGGCAAACCCATCCCCTGGCAGGCCTTCGACCGGTCGCGATCGGCCAAGGACTGGGCCCTGTGGGTGGAGGACCAGGTCTATGCGCTCTAAGGAGGCAGAAGAAGAGACAGAAGAAGGTTCAGAAGAAGAGTCAGAACAAGAGAATCCCCCCGTTTTACATCAAACTCTGGAAAAATGGAAGAAGAGATTATCCAACCCATCAGCAAAGAGGTGCTGCGCAGCGAGCTTACTCCTGAGAAGCTGCTCCGCACGACCAACAAAAGCCACAACGATATCTATGTGGTGACAGCCCACAACGCACCCAACGTGATGCGGGAGATAGGCCGGCTGCGTGAGATAGCGTTCCGCGCGGCAGGTGGCGGTACGGGAAAGGCCGTAGATATAGACGAGTTTGACACGTCGGACAACTGCTACAAGCAGCTCATCGTGTGGAACCCCGAGGCGGAGGAGATCATCGGTGGCTACCGCTATCTCTTCGGACGCAACTGGCGGCTCAATGCCGACGGCCAGCCCGAGTTGGCCACCAGCCACATGTTCCACTTCTCCGACCGCTTCCTCCAGGAGTACATGCCCTACACCGTGGAGCTGGGCCGATCGTTTGTCTCGCTCGACTACCAGAACGTGCGCAAGAACTCCAAGAGCATCTTCGCCCTCGACAACCTTTGGGATGGTCTCGGCGCGCTGACGGTCATCAATCCCGACGTCAGGTACTTCTTTGGCAAGATGACCATGTATCCGAGCTACATCCGCATCGGCCGCGACATGATCCTCTATTTCCTCAAGAAGCACTTCGACGACAAGGACCACCTCATCGTGCCCATCCACCCGCTGAGCTACGAGCACCCCGAGGAGCAACTGGCCAAGATCTTCACGGGCGCCGACTTCAGGGAGGACTACCGCATCCTCAACCGCGAGATTCGCCACCTGGGCTTCAATATCCCGCCGCTCGTCAACGCCTACATGAACCTCTCGCCGACGATGAAACTCTTCGGAACGGCCATCAACGACGGCTTTGGCGAGGTGGAGGAGACGGGCATCCTCATTGCCGTCGATGAGATCCTCGACGAGAAGCGCGTGCGCCATATCGACAGTTTCGTCAAGGAGCACCCCGAGGCCCTCCACATCACCAGCGGCGCCAACAAACTCATTTACAAGGACCGGGCCTGACCCTTCCGCGAGGACCGGGCCTGACGTTTTCCTCCATCCCCAAACTGTATTTTCCCCCTCCCGACATGGAATCGATCAAAGAAATATTCAGAATCGGCAAAGGACCGTCGAGCAGCCACACCATGGGGCCGCAGCGGGCGGCACAGATCTTCCTCAAGCGCCATCCCAACGCCCACCGCTTCGAGGTGACGCTCTACGGCAGCCTGGCTGCCACGGGCAAGGGCCACATGACCGACGTGGCCATCCAGGAGGTGCTCCGCGAGGCCGCCCCCGTGAAGATCGTGTGGAAACCGACGGAGTTTCTGCAGTTCCACCCCAACGGCATGAAGTTTGTCGCCCTCAACGGCTACGACAAGCCCACCGAGGAGTGGACGGTCTATAGCGTCGGCGGCGGCGCCCTGTCGGAGGGCAAGGGCAAGGAGGACCAGTGCTTCCGCCCGGAGCAGGTCTATAACCTCCACACCACCAAGGACATCCTCGGCTGGTGTGAGGACAACGGTCGTGGCTACTGGGAGTATGTGGCGCTTTGCGAGGACAAGGACATCTGGGACTACCTGCGCCAGGTGTGGCAGGTGATGCAGCGTGCCGTCCACCGTGGCATCGACCACGAGGGCGCGCTCCCGGGCCCCTTGCACCTGGCCCGCAAGGCCCCGACCTACTATACGAAGTCGCTTGCCTACAAGCCGTCGCTGCAGAGCCGTGGCCGCGTCTTCGCCTATGCCCTGGCCGTGAGTGAGGAGAATGCCTCCGGCGGCACGGTGGCCACGGCCCCGACGTGTGGAGCCAGTGGCGTGGTGCCGGGCGTGCTGGTCCATCTGGCCGAATTCCACAATTTCTCCGAGACGCGCATCCTCCATGCCTTGGCCACGGCCGGCATCTTCGGCAACATCGTCAAGTACAACGCCTCGATCTCCGGCGCGGAGGTGGGATGCCAGGGCGAGGTCGGTGTGGCCTGCGCCATGGCTTCGGCAGCCACCTGCCAGCTCTTTGGCGGCACGCCGTCGCAGATAGAGTATGCGGCGGAGATGGGCTTGGAGCACCACCTCGGCATGACCTGCGACCCCGTCTGCGGCCTCGTCCAGATCCCTTGCATCGAGCGCAACGCCTTTGCGGCCTGCCGTGCCCTCGACGCCCAGCTCTACGCCTCGCTCAGCGACGGCAAGCACCGCGTCTCCTTCGACAAAGTGGTGGACGTGATGAAGCGGACGGGCCACGACATTCCCTCGCTCTACAAGGAGACGAGCGAGGGCGGACTGGCCAAGGAGTTTTGAACAAGCGATTCAAAACGATTTCAGCCAAAATCCTTGCGACCTGTACGGTTGAAGCGGGCTGAAAGCCCAACAGACCATAGCCCAGGGCATCGCCCTGGATATAATAGCAATCAACAATACGCCCTGCAAGGTAGGGCGTATTGGGTAATTTCAACC
>DLZV01000043.1:0-47716 GCA_003447235.1 Prevotella sp. | reverse complement strand
AGGGCGTATTGGGTAATTTCAACCGTACAGGTCGGAATCTTTTCCCTTCGTTTTACCTCACCACCTGCTTGACGGTCGCGCGATGGCCTTGCGCGTCGGTCGCGGTGCGCACCACTACGCCCTTCGTGCCCTTGGCGATGCGCCGTCCCGTCAGGTCGTAGTAGCCTACGCGCGTGGGTTCCGTCGTCTTGGCCGTCTCGACAGAGAGGGTGGGGTCAACGGGCGTCAGGCTGGGCTTCGTGTAATAGACGTAGGGATAGTAGTAGCGTCCGCGGTTCACGCCCAGCGTCAGTTCGTCCGTGGAGAAGGACCGGGTGGCCGCGTCGTAGGCCAGCGCCGGGTGGTCTATCTCGTAGAGGCCATACTGCGCGTTGCCCTCACTGTCGGTATAGGGTCCCCAGCCGAAGGGGTAGAGATACATGTGGCCCGCGCCGTAGGTGGTGTTGCCATGGTCCACGCCCATATACTGCCATTTCTCCAGTTTCAGTTGGTTGCCCTCGATCGTTCCCTCGCACCACAAGTCCTTCTGCGTAGCGTCCAAGCCGCCGAGGAAGACGCGGTTGCCCTCGAAGACCACGCTGACCTCCTGGGTCATGCTGGCGTTGCCCGGACCGTAGTAGCTCATCTTGTACGCCACGGGCGTGGCCGTAGCCGAGGGCGAGGGCGCTGCTGCCGGCTTGCTATAGACCGCCACGGTGTCGCCATAGCCGTAGAAGAAACCGTCGGCGGCCCCCAGTCCGATGAAGGCCGTGGCGTCTCCCACCTTGACCAGCGAGTCGCCCCGTTGCTCGAAGCGCACCACCTGCGAGTTGGCGTCCACCTTGGCGTAGTTGTTGCTGCCGTCCTTGACGTAGCGCCAGGCGTAGAGGACCGGATCCTCGCCGCCCTGGTTGTCATAGACGGCCTGAGGCAGATGCACCTCGTAGCCGTTGCCGTCGGCCGCCTTCACGGCCTTGACCCACACCTCGGCGTCATCGACGGAGAAGAAGCCAAACGGATTCTTGATGTAGAGACTGCCGTCGTCGGCCTCCACCAGGTCGGCCACGCAGCCGTCGGCGAAGTAGTCGTAGATGGATCCGTCGGAGGGATAGACGTAGCAGCCCTCGAAGTAGTGGTTGACGTCTTTGTGGAGCGTGCCCTCGGGCTGGCTACTGATGATCGTGGAGAGGTCCGGGAGGTCCGATCGGTTCTGCGCCTGGAGGGAAAGTGTCGCTGCCAGGGCGATCGCAAGGGTCAATGTTTTCTTCATAAGCATAAGTATGTTGGATGTTTTCCACAAAGATACTAATATTCGCCCACAACGCCCGCCTGCCTGCGTCGAAATCTTCATTCACGCCCCCGTTTTCGCTCCTTTTTGCATCTAAAGGCCAAAAATATTCATAAAAAACGGAGAATATACCCTGTCTTTGCGTTTTTTTTCGTAGATTTGCGGTGTCATTGTTTCTTTGACAGTATCTACTCATCAAGCACCTATCTCCATGCAAGACCTTGAAATCAAGATAAAGGTGACGCTCTGTCAGATGGACGAGCTCTCCGCCGAGGACCAAGCGCTCGTGGGGCAGGCCATCGAGGCCACGCGCCACAGTTATGCCGTCTATTCCCACTTCCATGTGGGGGCCGCGGTGCGCCTCCAGGACGGTCGTGTCGTCATCGGTGCCAACCAGGAGAACGCCGCCTTTCCCTCGGGGCTCTGTGCCGAGCGCACGGCCCTCTTTGCGGCCCAGGCCCACTATCCCGACCAGCCGGTCCTGGCGCTGGCCATCGCCGCGCGCAACGCCGTGGGACTGACGGCGCAGCCCGTCACGCCTTGTGGCGCCTGCCGCCAGGTGGCGCTGGAGGTGGAGGACCGCTACCAGCAGCCGATGCGCGTGCTCCTCTATGGCACCGAGGGCGTCTATGTCGTAGGGAGCATGCACGACCTGGTGCCGCTCTCCTTCTCCGACGGGGCGATGCGCTGAGGCCGTCTGTCCACACACACAATCACAATCGCTATGCTGAAAAACTATTATGAGCAGGGCAGGGTAGAGGCTGGCTGCGACGAGGCTGGCCGTGGCTGCCTGGCTGGCAGTGTCTATGCCGCCGCCGTCATCCTGCCTCCCGACTATCACAACGAACGGCTCAACGACTCCAAGAAGCTCACCGCCCGCCAGCGCTATGCCCTGCGCCAGGATATCGAGCGCGACGCCGTGGCATGGGCCGTGGGCGTCGTCACGCCGCAGGAGATCGACCAGATCAATATCCTCAACGCCTCCATCCTGGCCATGCACCGTGCCCTCGACCAGCTCCAGGTGCGGCCCGAGGCCATCATCGTCGATGGCAACCGCTTCAAGCCCTACCGCGACCTGCCCCATACCACCATCGTCAAGGGCGACGGCAAGTACCTCTCCATCGCTGCCGCCTCCATCCTGGCCAAGACCTACCGCGACGACGAGATGATCCGCTTGGCGCAGGAGTATCCCGACTACGACTGGCAGCACAACATGGGCTACCCCACGCGAAAGCACCGCGAGGCCATCCGCCAGCATGGCATCACGCCCTACCACCGCCGCACCTTCAACCTCCTCGGCTCCGAGGAACTGACCATCCCCTTTGACAGTTAAGCAATAGATCGGACACAATTGTTGACAAACGATGGTGTGCCAAAACCGAATAGCGTGTTAGAGCTACCAAAAGGAGAAGGTCAATGACAAGCGAAAAGCTAATTGAAGCCATGTTTGTATCATTCAGTTTAGAACAGGCACCCTAAAAATTGATAAAAAAATGTTGGGTGTCAAACTTGGGATAAAGCCTAATATGAAAAAAAAGAGTATGCTGAGCACCTATCCAGTAGAACATAAGTGACACTATAGTCTAAGCATGCTAACACTCCAGTACCAAGCAAGTGAAACTCCAGTATCAGGCAGGTAGTACAAAAAGCGGTACTAAGAATAGAGAGAATAGATATCGACTGATACGCTTACGCCAAGACAACTGCCGAAGACGGAGGATATCCATCCACCCGAAGTTTTTCCCTTATGCGCGCATTGAGCTGGTACATTTCTTCGTTTCTCCTTCAAATTGTCTTTCCTCGGGGAGAAAAATTTGAAACCTCGGGAGGAAACAAAAAAGCGCACCCCGAAAAATGTCATTGACAATTCCGGGGTGCGCACAAACAAATCTATCTTATGAGGAACTATTATATCGCTGCTGAGGCGTGGTGAAAAATCACGGTGCAAAGGTACGACGATAGGGGCAAATAGCAAAAACGTTCTGTTACAAATTTATGAATTTGGAACAGAACGCGTTGAAATCGAGCGTTTTAGGGTAGGGCGGGCTATGCCTCCACGTCCTTTTTGGCCATATTCTGGTACACCGACGGCGAGAGGCCGACCATCTTTTTGAAGACGTTGATGAACGTGGTGGGCGACTTGAAGCCCACGCTTTCGGCGATGCCCTTGATGGTGAGGTTGCCGTAGTGGTCCACGTCTATCAGTCGTTCGCGCGCCGTCTGTATTCTGTAGGTGTTGACGAAGGCGTTGCAGTTTTTCTTAAACGAGTCGTTGATGACCTGGGAGACATACTTGCTGTTGGACCCCACGAGCTTGGCCAGTTTGTCGAGCGAGAAGTCGGTCTGGCAGTATTCCGTCGTCTGCTCCATGACGGCCATGATCTTCTGCGCGATGATCTCCTGCTGCTCCTGTTTGAGGTTGCTGTCCTGGTATTTTCCCACGGCTTCCTTGGCCGCGTGCGCCCCCTTGATCTTGCCCTGCTCCTGCAGCTGCGACTGGAGAAGGGCGATGAGCTTGTTCTTCTCCTCCAGTTCGCTGGCGTTCTCGCGGTAGAGATGCTCCATTTTCTTTTGCATCTCGAGGTTGTCCTTGTTTTGCCGGAAGAGGTTGAGGTAGCTGTCGTTGAGCTTCCTTTTCTGTCTGTAGATCACGAAGAAGAAGATGCAGACACAGAGGCAGACGAGCGTGATGCCGGCGATGACCGCCTGCTGCTGGCGTATGGTGCGCTTCCCCGCCTGCTCCTTCTCGTGGAGGGTGTCGATCTTCTTCGTCGTCTGCTCCACCTCGTGGAGGAAGAGTTTGTTCTTCATCATGTCAAACTCCCGCGTGTTCTTGCTCGAGTCCTCGATAGCGATATACTGCGTCTTGTAGTCGTTGGCCTTGGCGATGTCGCCCACCTCGTCGTAGTGGTTGGCGAGGCTTCTGATGGCCCCGGTGAAGTGGAAAAGCACGCCCTTGCGCTTCGCCGTCTCGTAGCAGACGTGGAGGTATTTCACCACGGAGTCGTTTTGATGCATCTCCCTGAAGCAGAGGTATATCTGCTCGAAGGCGTAGCACGTGAACTTAGCTGGCAGCTTGTGCTTCTCCGCGTAGTCGGCCAGGTGTCTGTAGCGCGCTATCTGCTTGGCGTAGATGCCCCGTCCCATCTCGATGCGTCCCTGTGTGTAGCTGCTCATGTAGGTGGCGAGGTCGTTTTTGCGGTCCCTCACGCGCTCGCTCATCTTGTAGTAGCGGTTGGCCTCCTTGAGGTTGTGCTGCTGGACGCAGAGGTTGGTCATGTTGCAGAGGATCTTATACTCCGTCTCCCTGTCGGGATATTTGCGACAGAAGGCGAGCGCCTTCTTGTAGTAATTCATGCCCTTCTCATAGTCGAGGAAGTAGGTATAGGCGTTGCCAATCAAGTTGTAGAGTTTCGCGACGTGGGGCTGCTTCTCACACTCCTCGCTGAGTTTCACGCCCTCCACGCCTAAGTCGAGCGCCTTGATGTAGCTGGCGCTGGTGATATAGAGTTTGCTCACCTCCACGTGGGCGAGGATGCACGTCTGCTTCTCCTTCTCCGGCATGTCCGCCCTGAAGCGTCGGCAGACCAGCGTGTAGAGGATGATGGCCTTCTGGGAGTCGCCCGCGTCGGCCAGCTTCTTCGCCGCTTCCATCACCTTCTCACTCGGTTGCTTGTCGTAGCGTTTGGCCTCGGCGGTGTAGGGGTTGTGGGAGTCCGCCGCGGCCCTCGCCCCCACGGAGACGATCACCGCGAGGAAGAGAAGCGAAAGGAAGCGTAAAGTCTTATATTTCATATACATATAATGATGCAAAATGTGTATGAATTCTACAAGAAGCGCCAGGCTATGGCTCCGCCGTCACCTCCGTCTTGGCGGTCTGCTCCTCGGTCTTGGCCGTCTCCTCCTGGGGCGCAGGCTGGAGCGTCCGCTGGTAGCGATCCATGTCGTTGAGCAGTTTGACGGCCTCCTTCCACTGCTTGTCGTGGAGCAGCTTGTTCTCCACGCTGCCCCGCTGGAAGTAGTAGGCCGCCACGATGTCGCCCGCGAGGATGGCCTTGATCACCTCCTTGTTGTGGTCGAGGTCTTTGGCAAGGTTGTGGTTGAGGCGCTGTTCGAGCGCGTCAAACTCCGCGCGCGCGTCGTCGTAGTAGCCCTCGAACTTCGCCAGCTTCACCAGGTTCTTGAGTTGCTTCTCGCTCTCGCGGTCATACTTGAAGCCGCTCTGGATGACAAACGCCTTGAAGTCCTCGTAGTCGGCGTCGGAGAGCTCGAAGGTGGCGGCAGGTGCGATGGTCTTGTGCTCCTTGAGATATTTCACCTCCCAGTTGAGCATCGCCTCCGTGGAGTCGAGTCCTGTCGAGGCGAGGTAGAAGGCGATGTTGGGCAGCGAGTCGGGCAGCACCTCGATATCGGGCTTGATGCCGCCGCCGTCGCGCACGATGCGTCCGTGGCGCGTGGTGAAGGTGTGGGTCAGCGAGTCGGGGATATGCTCCGTGTAGCCTCCGCGCCCGTGGCGGTAGTTGATGGCCTGGATGCAGCGTCCGCTGGGGATGTAGTATTTGCTCGTGGTGAGCTTGATGACGCCGTTGTAGGGCAGGTCGAAGGTCGATTGCACCAGCCCCTTGCCGAAGGTGCGCGTGCCCATGACGACGGCGCGGTCGAGGTCCTGGAGGCTGCCGCAGGTGATCTCCGAGGCCGAGGCCGTCTGGTCGTTGACGAGGACGACGATGGGCATCACGGTGTCGATCGGCTCCACCTTGGTCGTAAACTCGCGGTTGGCCTGCTTGATCTTGCCCTTCATCGTCAGGATGGTCTCGCCCTTGGGCACGAACATGTTGACGATGGAGATGGCCTCCTGGACGCTTCCGCCACCGTTGCCCCGCAGGTCGAGGACGAGGCTCTTCATGCCTTGGTGCTTCATGTCGAGCACGGCGCGCCTCACGTCGCGGGCGCAGTTCTCGGTGTAGGAGGTGAGGCAGAGATAGCCGATGCCGCCCGGCTGCACGCCGTAGTAGGCCACGGCAGGCTGCTGGATCTGCTCGCGGGTGATGATTTTGCGGAAGGTCTTGCCCGTCGAGGGGCGCATGATCTTGATCTCGAACGTCGATCCCGCGTCGCCGCGCAGGTGGCTGGAGACGTAGGCCGCGGGCTTCCCCGTCATCGTGGAGTCGTCGATGCTCACGATGACGTCGCCCTTGCGCAGTCCCGCCTTGGCCGCCGGCGTGTCCTCATACGGCTCGTCGATGACCACCGTCTTGCGCACCAGGTCGTAGCGGATGATGGCTCCGATGCCGCCGTAGCGTCCCGTCAGCATCAGGTCGAGCTCCTTGGTGTCGTCGGCGGGGTAGTACACCGTGTAGGGGTCGAGGGAGTTGAGCATGGCCCCCAGGCCGTAGCGCACCACCTCGTTGGCGTTGAGCGTATCGACATACATCATGTCGAGGTATTTATAGACCGTGTTGAACACCTCCAGATTCTTCGTCACGTCGAAGTTGTGACGATCGTTGTCCTGGGCGTAGCTCGTCGTTAGCGCACAGAGGGCCAGCAACACGCCGATTATCTTTTTGGTCATTTCTCTCTATTTTTGGGTTGAATTCGTGATTTTGTATGCGTATTCCACGACCATGCCAGCGAGGGCAGCGAGAGCCTTGGCGCAGGTGGCTGGTCAGGGGAATGTCTGATTATAGCTGCAAAGGTATAATTTAATAAGGAGATTTGGATGCCTTGGGTAGGGAAAAATGAAAAAAATCGGGAAAAAGGAAATTTTCTGCCCGAAAAGTTTGGTGGTTTCAAATATTCACCGTACCTTTGCACTCGCAATTCGGAAATACACGATTGCTTACTGCTTCAGTAGCTCAGTTGGTTAGAGCACCTGACTGTTAATCAGGGGGTCGTTGGTTCAAGCCCATCCTGGAGCGCACAAAGAGAGAGTTAGTTTTCACTGACTCTCTTTTTTGTGTATATCCCCTGTGCCCGGGGTGGAGGGCCGCTTGAATCTCATAATAACTAACTCGCAGATTTCCAAATAGATATGAAAACAGACAAACACAAACTTCAAGCTGCCCTGGTGCGCTCCTTCTTCGACGCTTTCTCCTCGGGCGTGATCGACTGTGGACAGGGATCTGTCCAGGAACGCCGACAGCCGCAAAACGTGAAGCGGGCGATGCTCGACTACTACGAACAGATAGCCCCCGCCTTCTTCGAAACGGTCTTCTTCCCCCTGGCGGTCATCCATTCCGGCTACGAGGAGATGGAGCGCATGGTGCGCAAGGCGCATCAGCAGCGCATGGATATGAGGTCGATGCTGCTCGCGGCCTGTGGATCGGAGGCCTGCTACGAGGCGCTGGTGGCAGAGTATAAGCGCAACTTCTCTGCGCTGCTCGAAGGCGCTTGTCTCTCCGTGGCCGACCACCTCGCTGCCTGCGCAAAGCAGCAGGAGGGCGAGGGCATCGATACCGACCAGGCGATCGAACTGACCGTGCGCGCGATGGTGCGCGCCTACGCCAGCGGACTGAGGCTCGCGGGAGGGCAGGGCGCCAGCTTCCGCCAGGCCTCCCTCTACCGCTTGCTCCTCGACGCGATGAACGTGCTGCTCCACGACGAGAAGCTTGACTATTCCGACTGTGGCGAAAGCATCACCGCCATGCTTGTCAAGGCCTGCGGATCGGAGCAGCGCTTCGCCGTGGCGACTGCCGAGATGGACCGCGCGCAGCAGGATATCATGGGCTGACGCCGCCCGGGCTGCAAGCGTAAAAAAAACAATGCCGCCAACGAAAGACCCGAGGGTCCGTTCGTTGGCGGCATTCATTATAGTAGGGCCCTGAGGGCCAGTGGTTTTACTTCACGACGATCTTCTTGCCATTCTGGACATAGACACCCGGCTGGAGGCTGCTGCGGTCGCCCGCCACGCGCTGGCCACTGAGGCTATAGATGGGCGCGTCGGCCTGGTTCGCGGTCGTCTCCGTGCTCTGGATGCCCGAACCGTTGACGATGTAGATCTTCACGTTGTCGATGGCGATGTGCTGAGCCTTCTTCGCATTGTAGAACCAAGCGAAGTAAAGCGGAGAGTTCTCGGCGAAGCAGCTGGTGACGTCAAATGAGAGGTGCTGCGGTTTGCAGGTCTCGCCCGCGGCCAGATCCTCCACGTGGTAGCCGTCGAAAGCGTCGCAGACGTCGGCCCACTCGTTCTTGTTGTAGGAATACTTCAGGCCGGCCTCCGACTTCTGACCCGTAGCCTTATCGACGGTGCAGTAATCGATGTCAAAGTCGATGAAGACCTTCTCGTCGGCCTTCAGCTTGCTGTAGAGGCAGGGAGTCTCCAGGGCGGAGAACATATTGACGAGCGGAGAGATGGAAGAGCAGATAGAAGCGAAGTTGCCCTCGAAGCCACCACCGGCGACGGGGAGCTCAAACCAGTTGTCGAAGCGCCAGAGATAGTCTGTCTTCATCGACTCGTTGATGCGCTCCACTGCCCAGTCGGCGGGCAGCAGGCCGCTGTTGAAGTCCTCGTTGAAGGGCAGTCCATAGACGATCTCCTCGCCATAGCTCACGGCCACGGCTATCGGGAGAGAGACAACGCCGTCGGTATAGACCGTCTTGACATTGTACTCGTAGTCGCCCTCGGGGATGTTGGTGTCGTCGTAGGACGTGGCTGTGGTCTCGGCAATCTGCTTGCCACCACGGAAGACGAGATACTTCTCCACCGTATATTCCGAAGCCTTCGGGGCCTGCCAGGTGAGGTGGGCCGTGGCGTTGTCCTCGTCGATGGAAGCCTGGAGGTCAGAGACGGTGTTGCGCGTGCCGATGGCCACCAGCGTGCCCACCAGCTCCGACTCGCCGTCGGGGTTCTCATAGACTGCCTTGACGGCATAGTACTGCACGCCGCGGTTCACGCCCGTCTGCTCCGTGGCGCGCTCATCGGGTTCGAGCCATCCGGCAAACAGCGCGCCGTTGGCGTAGCACTCGTAGTGGCTCGGCTGGCGGTCGCCCTCGGGAGCGTCCCAAGTCATGTTGACCTTGTACTTGCCCGTCTCTTCATCGTAGGCAGAAGTCACCTGCACGTTGCGCGGAGCATTGGTGCGCGGAGCAGAGAAGTTGACCTTCACCTCCACGGGCTCCGAGACGGCGTCGCCGTTGACGGCCTGCACGCCATAGGTGTATTCGCCCGACGCCTTGTCGGTCGTGTCGGTATAGGCGGTCGTCTTGACCTGCTTGGCCAGCATCTGGCCGTCGATCAGCACGTTGTAGGACGTGGCGCCCGTCACCTTGTAGGCGGAGCGCAGGGGGCGGGCCACCTTCTTGCCCGTCATGGCGAAGGGACGGTAGGCGGGAAGCGAAGCCAGCGGCTTGCCCTCGCGCGGCTGCGACGGAGCGGCTGCACCCGTGGCCTCCGTATAGAGGCTCACGTCGTCGATGGCCCACGTGAAGTAGAGACCCGTGGCCTCGTCGTCCAGGTCGCTCAGGGCCTGGAAGGCCACGATGGCGTCGCCCTCGGAGGCATCGCCGAGATAGAGCGAGACGAGCTGCCAGTCGTCCGATCCGTTGCTGTCGTAGCGAGCGTCCCAGAGCGCCTTCCAGGTCTTGCCGCCGTCGTGGCTCACCTTGACATAATAATGGTCCTTGAAGTCCTCAAACTCGCCATACTCGAGCACCTTCGGGTCGATGGCGGTATAGAAGTTGAGATACTGTGCTCCCTTGGTGGCGGGCAGGATGAGCCACTCGTCCTGGTCGGCAGGTGTGCCGTCCTCGTGCTCGCCCACCTGGTCCCAGGTGACCACCGCACTGCCCTTGCCCGTGTGTCTCCACAGGTTCAGGTCCTCCTCGTTGCCCGTCTCTTCCATCTCGGGAGTCGGGAAGCGAAACCAGGTGTAGGTCGGATCGTAGGTGTTGGTCGTCTGAACCTTCCAGCCTTCGGGGAAGGTCTTGCCCTCGAAGCCTTCAGTCAGCAGCGTGTCGGCCTGATCCTTCGCCAGTCGGTCCCAGGTCAGCGTCACGTAGCCGTCCTGTTGCACGGCACGGAGATTGACGGGCTTGGCGGGGATGTCCTGCGCGCAGGCCGCCGATGAGAACAATGCCGCCACGGCAAGCGAGGCGACAGAACGAAGCCACCTTGGCGTGGCCTTGTGGGTAGAATAATTAGCGTCCATAATCAATATTTTTTGATATGTTTTATGGGTGCAAAGGTAGCGACAAAAAAGAGGGACGCCAACCTTTCTCCGATGGAACCGTCACTTTTTCACGAAAAAGCAATAGAAAATGCGCTTTTTAGCATGATTTTTCTATGGATATTCGCTCCCTCGAAATCTTTTGATAGATGGAAGGCTTCATGCCCGTGAGCCGCGTGAAGATGTTGATGAAGTTGGCCTGCGACTTGTAGCCGACGCTCTCGGAGATCGCCTTGATGGTGTAGTGGCCATAGCGATCGTTGTCGGCGAGCCGCTGCATGGCCTCCTTGATGCGGTAGTCGTTGAGGAAGGAGCGGAAGTTCTTGCCATAGCCCTCGTTGATGGCTTCCGAGACGTAGCGGGGATTGGATCCCACGAGCTGGGCGAGGCGGTCGATGGAGAAGTCGGTACTGCAAAACTCCTCCACCTTTCCCATCACGCGTCCGATGTCGGCGAGCAGGGCGGCGCGTTGCTCGGTCGTGAGGATCAGCGATCGGGGAGCAGCCTCCTGAGTTTTTTCCTCCTGGTCGTCCCTTTGCACGTCCCCTTGTCCGTCTCTCTGTCCGTCTCTCTGATCGTCCCTCTGCTTGTCTCCTTGGTTGCTCTCCAGGTTGCCTCCCTGATGGGCCTCCAGGTGGTCCCCCTTGTTGGCGGCCTGTGGCGCCTCCTTGGCCTGGATGGGGGAGGCGAGGAAGAGCTGGCTGCGGTCGTAGAGGCGGTTGTAGGCGTGGTGGAGCTGCCGCTTCTGTGCCGAGACGATGATGAAGAGCACGATGATCAAGGCCAGGGCGATGGCGAGCGCGAGGAGCCAGCGGGCCTGGGTGCGTATCTGCTGGCTGTCGAAGATCTGTTGCTGCGTGAGCAGATTGATGGTGCTGGCGTTTTTGTTGGCGTCGTAGATATACTGTGTGTTCTTCATGGCGTTGAGCTCGTCGCCGTAGTGGAGCTTCTCCATCAGGTTGGCATACTCCATGCGGCATGTCGAGGCCCGCGTGGCGTCGCCCTGCGCGTCGTAGGCTTGTGCGAGGAGATGCATCGTCTCGGCCAGAAACTCGTCGTGGTTGGTGCGGCGGGCCCACTCCTCGTTTTTCTTGAGCAGCAGGATGGCGGAGTCGAGGCGATGGGTGTCCATATAGAGCTGGGCGAGACAGGAGTTGGTGTTGTCCACAAATGAGGAGTCCATTCCCGTGCGGATGGCATACTGCCGCGCCTGGATGTAGTAGCTGGCTGCTGCCGCGGGCTGGTCCTGGCTCTTGGCCACGAGGCCGCGCCCCATCAGGATATTGTAGCGATAGCCACTGTTGTGCTCCACGTTGGCCTCCATCTGCTGGAGAAACACCATGCCGCTGTCGGCCTGGCCGACGAAGCACGAGGCCCCGACCAGGTTGTTGAGCACGGCGTTCTGCAGCGTCTTTTGGCCCGTCTTGCGACTGCTCCTTAGTGCCTTGCGATAGAAGTAGAGGCCCATCTGGTAGTCGCCCTGCGTGCTGTAGAGATTGCCCATGCCGTTGTAGAAGCGGGCGGTCAGTTCGCTATAGCCCTGGTGCTCGGCGATGCGGAGGCCGTCAAGATAGCTCTTCATCGAGGCCGTATAGAGCCGCTGGTCGTAGAACTTGTCGCCGGCCTGCAGCAAGCGTGTGGCAGTGGTTTGGTCGCCGCCATTGCCCTTGTCGCCTTGGGCAAACCCCAGAGTGGTGCCCCAAAGGATAAGCGTGTATATGATGTAGATGATCTTCTTGGTCATGGTCCTTCCGCATTATGGACGCAAAATTAATAATTTTTCGCTGCTTATCCGCTGATTGAGTCTTAAAAGTCATTGTTTTGCGAAAAGAATGATACTTTTTGACCTTTTTACAAGCGAGGGGCGGAATTTTCTCGCAAGAGAGGGACAAAACTTCTCGCAAAGGATAGGGAAGGACTTTTGCGCAAGGATAGGGCAGGACTTTGCGCGGCGGGCCTCCCTCGACTCAGGGCAAAAGAAAACCGCCAGCAGAGAGACGGTCGGTCTTCTGCTGGCGGAAGGGGTACATTTGTGCTTCCTGAAGCAGTAACGCTTTCTGCTTCCCGAAGCAGTATGTGTTTTACTTTCTCATGACCTTGCGCGTGTGGACGCTGCCGTCGGCCTGGATGTCGCGGATGATGTAGAGACCGCGGCCCATCTGGTCGGCCTCGATGCGCTTGCCGTCGATGGTGTAAACCTCGGAGCGCACGGTCTGGCTCTCCTTCGTCTGGGGCAGATCCTCGATGCCGTTGATGGCGTCGTTGAACTTAACACCCTCGACATTCTCGACGGCGCAGCCCTCCACGTTCTTGGAATAGTAGTTGACGAAGGCGACGATGTTGAGGTTGTCTCTGTTCCACATGCGCCATGCCTCCTCGAAGTTGCCGGCCTGCACCTTGTCGTTCTTGGTGAAATAGACCGTGTTCAGACCCAGGGAGACCTCGTAGCTAAACTTGTTGCCGTCCCACTCGATGGGCTCGCCCCAGATGGAGTTGATGGCACGGGTCACGTGCTGGTGGGTGAACGATCCCTCGGCACCCATCTGGGCGTGGGCAGCGATGTTGTCCTCGGTCAGCATGACCGTGATGCGCGAACCATCCTTGGCGCTGCTGTTGCGCATACCCTCCACGCGGACCACGATGGTGGTGTCGTTGTCGCCGTAGCGTGCGGAGAGGTTGGTGATGATGATATTGGCGGGATCGCTCTGGATCTGCTGGATGAGGCTCTCGATCTCCATGGCGGAACCGGGCATGTAGGTGCAGCACTTGTTGCCAGCCGTGGACATGGCGTCGAACCAGGCGTTGCGGCCGAACATCATGGCCGGAGCGTAGGTGCCGCGGTCGTTGTAGAGGGAAGCGTAGTCGTAGAGGTCGGTCTTGATATACTCGCCATTGACCACGCTGCGCTTCGTGGTGAGCCAGTCGGTGTAGTACATCACGTGGTGGGCGGCGGCAAAGACCTCGCCCTCATAATCGGGATTCTCCAGGGCGGTGTGGAGGTAGCCAGCCACGCGCGGGCAGTTGGGGCACGACTCGGTGGTAAACTCCTCCAGCAGCACCTTGCGCTTGAAGCCCATGGCGATGTCGAGCGCGTTGTTGGTCGGGTCGATATCGGTCTCGTCACCGAGGTCGGTGATGTTGACGTTGACGGCCGACTCGCCATCGACGCTTCCCAGGGTCGGGTTGATGGTCCACTTCAGGTCGATATACTGACCTGAGGTGATGGTCTTGTCGAAGGTCGTGGCAAACTTCTGGCCAGCCACGGTGGTGGTGATGGTGAACTTGTTTACGGGGCGTGTGGCCTTGTTGAACACCGTACCGCTCATGGTCACGGATCCCGTCGTGGCGTTGAGCATGGCCTTGGCACCCGTGAGGGCCAGGTCATACTTCGGCAGGTTGTTGCCCACGATGACGGCCTCCACGCTGATGGCACCCTGTCCGTGGCGGTCGCCCCAGAAGGCATCAGAGGTGCTCTTGTAGTGGAAGGAGCCCGTCTGACCCGGCTTCACGACGGAGAGGGCAGTGGTGCTGCCGCGCTGCTTCAGGTCGAAGCCGATGTAGAGGCGCTCGCCCGTGATGGCGTAGGGCGCGTTGAGCTCCACGACGTTCCAGCCCTTCTTGATGCGCGTGTCCGTCTTCATGGTGATGTAGCCCTCGGCCAGGTTCTCACCCTTCAGCGTCTTTCTCACCCAGACGCGCAGCGTGTCGATGTTGGAGCGGGAGCACAGAGCCACTCTGACTTGCGCCACGCTGTTGCCCTGGTAGGCTTCCATGGTTTCGCCAGGAAGCTGGATCGCAGCCGACACCCAAGTGTTGCCTTTCTGGGTGGCCATACCTTCACTGGCCACTGCGCCCTTGCAATAGCCCAACGTCAGCGTGTCCGACTGAGCCAGCAGCGGAGCTACGGTCAGACGGCGTGGAGTTCTGGGGCAACGTCATCTATGCCAAGTCGTGGGACACCCTGCCCAGCGACGCCACTCCCTTCTATGTGGGACAGTTCCGCGGCACCAACCCCATCACGATCCAAAACCTCTGCAGCGGCGCTGCCCTCGACGCCAACGGTGGTGGTGTGTTCAAGGATGGCATGTTCCGCTTCGTGAGCTATTTCAGCTTCCTCGGCGAGATCATGGGTCAGTACTATGAGTACGACATGGACACCTGGGAGATGACGCGTACCGAGGATGTCAGCAACCGCCCGGACCTCTATTGCTTCGACACCGATGTCGATCCTATTACTAATAAGGTGTATGGTATCGCTTACAACAGCGATTTCTCGGGCTATGCGCTCAACGTCATCGACTATGCGAGCCTGACGACGCAGACCATCGGCAACCTGGATGTCTATTTCCTCGGCTTTGCCATCAACTCCAAGGGTAGCATGTACGGTATCAGCAGCACGGGTAAGCTCTGCAAGATCAGCCGTACCACGGGTGCCGTGACCGAGATCGGTCCTACGGGTCTCTATCCGCTCTACCTGCAGAGTGCCGCCTTCGACCGCAATACGGACAAGCTCTATTGGGCTGCTTCGTTTGAGAACTCGCCCTCGGGTCTCTACGAGGTGGACACCCTGACGGCAAAGGCTACGAAGGTGGCCGACTTCCCCGACGGCGAGGAGGTTGTCTGTCTCACCGTGGCGGAGGCCCTGACCGACGTGAATGCGCCGGCCAAGATCAACGACCTCTCTGTCTCCTTCTCCAAGGGCAGCACCAGTGGTGTGGCTACGTTCACCGCTCCGACCACGACGTTTGGTGGCGAAGCGCTGACGGGCACGCTGACCGCTTCCGTGCGTATCGAGAATGGAGAGCCCGTGACCAAGTCGTGCCAGCCGGGCGAGAAGGTGAGCATCGACATCACGGCCTCCAAGGGTGACAACGTCATCTTTGCTGCCACCAGCAATGCAGCAGGACGTAGCCCGCTGGCCAAGACCACCGCATGGGTGGGACCGGACAACCCCAAGGCTGTCTCCTCTCTGAAACTGAAGATCGACCCTGAGACGATGAAGTCCACGCTGACTTGGCGTGCGCCGACGCAGGGTACACACGGCGGCTATGTCAATGGTCCGCAGGTCACTTACGACATCGTCCGCTACCCAGGTCGCGTGACGGTGGCTAAGAACTACACCAAGGTGAAGTTTGAGGAAACCCTCGAGAAGGGCAAGCTCACTTCCTTCTTCTATGTCGTGACCCCGGTCTATGAGGGTCTCTACGGCACACAGGCCACCTCCAACAAGATTCTCATCGGCGACGCCTGCGAGGTGCCCTATGAGGAGTACTTCAATACGGAGGAGGACTTCAACCTCTTCACCATCGTCGATGCCAACAACGATGGTAGCACGTGGGAGTATAACGCCACCAATGGCGTAGCCTACTGTACGTTCAGCTCAATGCAGGCCAGCGACGACTGGCTCATCACGCCGGAGATCCACCTCACCCCGGGCCGCAAGTACAACTTCTCCTTCAGTGCCCGCCGCGGTATGACCAGCTATCTCCAGCAGATTGGTGCTTCCTTCGGTGAGGGCCTCGATCCCTCTACCTATACCGAGATCGTCCCGAGAACGAACCTTCCCGAGAACGAGTGGGTCAACCTCAAGACGACCGTGACGGTCAAGGCTGACGGTGTCTATCACTTCGGTCTCCACGACCAGAGTCCTGTGGACGGCTACCGCACCTACGTGGACAGCATCCTCGTCACCGAGGGCCCGCTGCTCAGCTCTCCTGATACCGTGACCGACCTGACCATCGTTCCGGGCGACTACGGAGTGGGCGAGGCTACCCTCACCTTCCGTGCCCCGACCAAGGCCATCAACGGACAGACGCTGTCTTCTATCTCCAAGATCGAGGTTCGCCGCCGTGCGGAGACTGAGGACCTCATCCACACGTTCACCAACGTCACGCCGGGTCAGCAGCTGACCTTCACCGACAATGGCGCCCTGGATGGATTCAATACCTATATTATCACCGCCTATTCGGGCGACGAGGCCGGCGAGCCTGCCGAGCGTCGTGCCTATATCGGATTCGACATTCCTGGCATGCCGACGGATGTCCGCGCCACGTCTGGCCTCGATGCCATCACGGTCGACTGGAAGGCTCCGAGCACCCTGGGTGTCAACGGTGGCTATGTGGAGCCCGATGAGCTCACGTACAATATCTATACGCTCGACCTGGAGGCCCTCGACTTCGTGATCCTCAAGGAGGGTGTGAAGGGTCTCTCTTATCAGCCGCAGGTTCCTATGTACGGCGTGCAGGATCTCCACTACTTCGCCGTGAGCGGTGTCTCCGACGTAGGCGAGGGCGAGTATGAGGCGTCCAACCTGGTCATCTCGGGTGCTCCCTACACGCTGCCGTTCAGAGAGTCCTTCCGCAAGGGCAACCTCGACAACAGCCTCTGGTGGGTGGATACCGACGACTGCTTCTGGCCGAAGAGCTACAACTCTGCCGACGATATCATCGGTTCTGCCGACTGGACGCCGAAGGAAAAGGGAACAGTGGCTTCCTTCAACTCGGGCAAGATCTCTCTCAAGGGTGCTGCCAATCCTGTGCTGCGCTTCTGGCACAATGGCGTACCGGGCCTGGACTACCACCTGCGCCTGGAGGTCATGACGCCGGACAACAAGACCGTCGAACTCAAGGATATCGACTATAGCAAGCTCACGGGCGACCGTCAGTGGATCGAGGAGGTTGTGGACCTTGGCGACTATGCCGCCTACGACTTCATCGTACTGAAGTTCCTCGGTGAGTGCAACGACAAGGAGCTCCAGCGCCTCAGCTTCGACGCCGTGGAGATCTACGACGTGCTTGGCCACAACCTCTGTGCCGTCAGCACGAAGCCTACGCTCACGGGTACGGTCGGCAACGTAATGGAGGCCGGCGTCACCGTCCGCAACATCGGCGAGAACGTGGAGGACAACTTCACGATCGACCTCTACCTCAACGGTCGCAAGGTGGCCAGCCAGAAGGGTGGCCCGCTGGATCCGTTCCGCTCAGAGACCTACTACCTCAACTTCACTCCGAAGGTGGAGGATGCAGGCCAGTGTGAGGTCTATGCTACCGTACAGCCCGCCAGCGAGGATGATGATCCCAGCGACAACACAACGGCGAAAGTCAACATCAACGTCAAGGAGCCGGAGCTGCCCACCGTCACCGACCTGTCGGCTAAGCGCGAGGGCAACAACATCAACCTGGCCTGGACGAAGCCGACGAATACTTCCCGCACCGTCGTGGAGGACTTCGAGAGCTACCTGGCTTGGAGCAATGGCGAGAAGATCGGCGACTGGAAGACAGTCGATGGGGACAAGCTGCCGACGATCGGTATCAGTGGCTTCCTCTTCCCGCATTGCGGAGATCCGATGGCCTACATCATCTTCGATCCCGTCGAGATGGGTCTCAGTTCTCTGCCGCGCTTCGTAGCTCACTCGGGCACGCAGTATATCTCTTCTTGGGGTACCTACAATGAGTCTGCCGACGATGGTGGCAAGAGCGACGACTGGCTGATCTCTCCGGAGCTCGACGGTCGTGCACAGAAGATCGACTTCTGGGCCAAGGCTGCTTCCCTGACCTACGCACCGGAGGCCTTCGAGATCCTCTATTCCACCACTGGCGACAACGTCGAGGACTTCAAGCTCATCAGCACCCACGAGGCTGAGGGTGACGCTTGGTACAACTACGAGGCCAACCTGCCCGAGGGCACGAAGTACTTCGCTATCCGTTGCGTCAGCGAGAACAAGTTGGCTCTCTTCATCGACGACATCACCTATCACGAGGGTCAGTTGACCATCCTCAACTACAATGTCTATCGCAACGGCGAGAAGATCGGCACGGCCAACGCCAACGCCACTTCTTTCAGCGACGCAGGCAACGATGGCGACATCTACACCATCACCATCGTCTATGACGAGGGCGAGTCAACCTTCAGCAACGAGGCCGGCATCACGCTCGGCGTAGAGGAGCTGACCCAGGGCCGACTCAATGTGATGACAGGTCGCGGCACCGTGACCGTCAGCAATGCCAATGGCAGCGACGTCACCATTCTCACTACCGACGGACGTCAGGTGGCCAAGGCCGACAACGTCGATAAGAAGACCTTCCATGTGCAGCGCGGCACCTATCTCGTGCGCGTCGCCGAGCATGTCTTCCACGTGGTAGTCAAGTAATCGGATTCATAGCAAGAGGACAAGCAGACCAACCAACGCTCCCAGAGCGGGTCTGCTTGTCCCTTTAACCAATCATTAAAACAATAATAACTATGTACAGAATCAGACATCTGCTGCTCCTGCTCACCGTGCTCTTTGCCGGATACAACGTACAGGCGCAGACACAAAGTCCGTACAAGTACGACTTCAACTCGCCGATCGACACCTCCGACCCGGAGTTTGCGCCCTTGGGCTGGGGCCATATCGTCGATGCGATGGTGGTTCGCTCCAACACCTACTACGTCCAGTACGCCTATCAGGCTACGGGCGGCGTGGACGATTCGGGCTGCCTGCACATCGGTTCGCAGACGGTGACGGACAGTCTCACCCAGACCCAGACGCTCAACGACATCTTGGTGCTTCCTCCTGTCGGAGGTACGGTCACCGTCGATGTGAAGGCGTTGAACTATGGTAGCGATATCAAGTTCTATTATGTCAACTTCGAGGACGGTAAGTTCACGACCGATGGTCTCATCGACATGCCGGTTCCCGAGCTCTCCGAGGACCGCTTCTGCACCATCACCGTGCCGGAGATGGCCGAGGGCACTTACATCGGTATCCGTGGCAACAGCGTCCTGATCGACAATGTGACGGCCACGACGGCTGAGGTGACTCCGCTGCCTCGCATGAAGGTGCTCAAGGTGAGCGATGGCAATCCCGAGTATGTGGATGCGGCAAGCGATGGCAACTTCACGCTCAACTACTCCGTCCAGCTCCGCAACAACGGACAGCGCGACCTCAAGGTGGGCGATGAGAACTACTCGCTCTCCCTGGTCAACACCACGCTCAACAACCGTGTGGTGGGCACGACGGCCATGACGGAGGATCTCGCCCTCGGTGCTGAGACCACCGCCATGCTGACTGTCACCCTGCCTTACACTTCTTATCCCAAGAACTACTCTTACGCCGTCCGCGACAACCTCACGGGCGAGCTCACGCCTTGTGGCGAGCGCCAGGCTTATCCCTACGAGCCCGTGGCAATGATGCTCGACCGTAGTGGCAAGCCCGTAGGCGACGCCATCGACCTGGGCATTGTCCAGGGCGAGGTCACCTACTCCTATCTCCTGCGCAACGACGGTGCTACGCCGCTCGATATCACCAATGTCTCGATGACGGGTGGATTCTCCACCGCCTTCAAGGCCCAGCAGGTCGCTCCCCACGCCGCGCTGACCTTCCCCATCACCTTCGGACAGGTGGGTACGGAGAACCAGGGCACGCTGACGCTGGAGACCAACAGTGGCACCGTGGAGATCGCGCTCTCGGCTACCTCTGTGGCAGCAAACGAGATGTATGCCAACTTCGAGAATGGCAAGATGCCGGCTGGCTACATCGTCGGCGAAAGTTGGTTCATCAGCGATTTCCCCCTGCAGGCCAACCTCCCCAACAACATCTATTGCGCCCAGGCACAGTATGACGTAGAGCCTACGCGTCTGATCACGCCGATGCTGAAGGTGAAGAGTGGCGACGTGCTCCATTTCGATGCTGCCCGCCGTGACGACGCTACCTTCCTCCGCGTTTACTATTCTACCGACAGAAAGAACTGGACGCTTGCCCACACCATCGAGGGTACGGGTACCGACAACAACACGTTCAGTCCCTTCAACCTTATCTCCGACTCTCGCTACAGTGGCGAGTTCCGTTCCTACACGGTCGAGAACCTGCCCGCAGGCAATCTCTACCTCGCCTTTGAGTCGGCTGGTGCGCGCCTCGACAACATCTACGGCATGGGTTATGCGAAGATTTCCCACGACGTGATGTTCCAGCTTCTCAACCTCCCCACCGTGGCTACCGTCAATAGCGAGAGCCAGGCCAGCGTGAGAATCGTCAACAACCACCCGGCCGATATGGCCAAGGGTGCCTATGCCGTCAGCCTCTACCGCGACGGCAAGAAGGTGGCTACGGCTGCCGAGGCTGAGTTCCTCGCTGGCGAGAGCCGCCTGTTCGACCTGACGTTCACGCCGCACGAGGGTGGCACGGCCAACTACTATGCAGCCTTCGAGGTGGGTGGTCAGATTCTGTTCACCTCCGACACCGTGGCAGTGCAGGTACTTGCCGAGACGAGCAACAGCCTCGTCCAGGTCGGCAAGCCCACCTTCCCCGTCACCAACAACAGCACCCCCGTTGCTCCTTATTATAAGCACAGCGAGAGCGACGCCATCTACAAGGCCGCTCAGTTGGGCCTGGAGCCAGGCACCCGCATCAAGGGTATCATCATCCGTGGATGGAACGAAAGCAAGGAACTTCCCACCAACCTGAAGGTGTGGATGTGCAACACCGACGATGCCGTGTTTACCTCGCCTTTCGCTGTCCACAATACCGACACGATGCAGCAGGTCTTCGACGATGTCTGCACCTTCCCGATCGCTGGCAACAAGACCGAGACCGCGGAGATGATGAACATCACGTTCAAGAACTCCTTCGTCTATGACGGCCGCAACCTCAGTATCTTCATGCACGCCGACGTGCCGTCAGGCTATTCCAACGTACGCTTCGAGACCGACAAGTCTTACCTTCAGGGACAGTCTGTTCATCGCAAGTCTGATTCCGACCTCACCGACAAGGACTTCACTCTCTCCGAGGATGGTGCTCCTGTCATCACCTTCGTCACGGAGAGCACGGCTTCCACGCCGCTCACGGGTGTCGTGACTGCTGAGGCCGACGGTACGCCTATCGCCCATGCCAACGTCACGCTCACTGCCGACAACGTGCAGTACGCCGCTACCACGGCCGAGGATGGCAGCTATCAGCTCAACGTCTTCAAGACCGACCGCGCCTACACCTTCCGTGCCGAGGCCATCGGCTACGAGCCCTACAAGCAGGAGGTCAGCAGCTTCGCCGAGGCTGTCAACGCTTCCCTGAAGGAGGGCCACGGAGTCTATATCGACAACGTCACGATGCCGGAGACCTTCACGGTCAACAACCGCTCCAACATCTTGGTCGATGTGATGAACATCGAGCCTACCGACCTGGAGGCTGGTGCCTGGACGGCCAGCCTGGTGGACGGCGAGGGCTATGAGAAAGTTTCCTATGCCACGCCCGCTCTGAAGGCAGGCGAGAAGGCGACGCTCAACTTCCGCTACACGCCGCACGCCGAGGGCGAGATGGTCCTCCGTGCCAAGATCGTTGCCCATGGCACGACCACTCAGTCCGCGCTCTTCCAGTATGTCGTTGCTCCGGAGTCAACGGGTGGCAGCGTGCAGGTGCTCGATTCGACCAACCTTGCCGATTATGCCGTGCCTGTCCGTCTCTACGACAAGAACTCTGAGAGCCAGACCATCTACACGGCCGACCAGCTCGGCATCCCCGCTGGTTCTACGATCCAGCGCATCGCCTTCCGCGGCTACCAGAGTGGCTTCACCACCAAGGAGTATGAGGCCAACCTGCGCGTCTATATCGAGAACACCGACGACGACTATGAGCTCGGTTTTGTCGCTGCCGACACGACCGCTATGACCCGCGTCTATAACGGTACGCTCGAGGTCAAGAAGGATGGTACGAAGAAGAATCCTGCCGAGGTGATCGTCGTTGAGATCCCCGAGGGCTTCCGCTATACGGGCAAGAACCTGCGTCTCGCCTTCCATGTTGAGGCCAGCGAGTACACGAAGATGGCCTTCGTCACCGACAAGAAGGTGAGAAACTCCTTCTACCGTGGCGATGACAACCTCGACAAGTTGGCCAATGCCTCTTGGGACCAGAACGAGTCGCCGGTGATGTATCTTGAGGTACAGAGCACGAACGAGCTCTCAGGCCATGTCACCAATGGCAAGGGTGTGGCCCTCGCCAATGTCTTCGTCCAGCTCCAGAGTGGCGACGTCGTCTATAACAGCATGACCAATGAGGAGGGCTACTACCAGATGAAGGTTGCTCAGCCGCTGCTGAAGTACAACGCCATCTTCAAGCTCGACACCTACAAGACCGATACCGTCGCCGTTGACTTCCTCAAAGGCGATGTCGTCCTCGACCACCAGATGGCTCGTCCGTTCCGTCTCACGGGTTGCGTGAAGGGCTTCAATGGTGCCACCACCGACGTTCTCGACGATGTGACCGTGAAGCTCGTCCAGGGCGACATGGTGCTCACGACCGAGACCAACGACAATGGCAACTACGCACTCGACGTCCGCGACGCTGAGGGCGAGTACCAGCTCATCTTCGTCAAGGAGAAGTATCAGAGCGACACGACCGCCGTCACCTTCGACCAGCAGTCGCTCGTCCGCGAGGCTACGCTCCTCCGTCTGAACACGCTCTCTGGCACGATCTACGCCAAGCGTGGCGAGGCCGATCCCGAGCCGCTGATGGGTGCCACCATCAATGTGCTGGGTCTTGCTGGTGCCACGGGCAACTTCATGCTCGAAAGCGATGCCGACGGCCACTTCTCTGTCGATATTCCTGCTGGCAACGGCCTCTATGGCATCTATGTCACGATGGTGGGTCTCAACGCCGCCAACAAGACGGTGACGATGAGCGCCGACGATTTGCAGGCTCCCGACATCATCCTGCTCGATTCTGTCGCAGCCGGAGTTGATGGTGTCGAGATCAACGACGCTGCCCGCCAGGGCGATGTCTATACGCTCAATGGCGAGCTGGTGGGTCGCAACCTCGACCTCAACACGCTGCCGAAGGGCCTCTACATCGTCAACGGCCGCAAGGTGGTTGTCAAGTAATCGACTTCATTTGTAGTCTGGGCGACTACTATGCGCGCCCATGACTTCCTTCTATTTCCCTTCCCCTTTCGAGGCATCAGTCCTCGGAAGGGGATTTTTTAGTATGCGCCACTTGAAATAATTCTCCACTTTCCTCGTTTATATTACGACGTAGTATGTCGATTGCCTATATTACGCGTAGTAGGTCGATAGCCTATGTTATGACGTAGTAGGTCGATAGCCTATGATGCGGCGTAGTATGTCGATCGCCGAAGGTCCGCCCTTTGCCGTGGTGGCAGGGTAGGGGACCGTTTGGCACGAAACGAACAAGAAAGAATGGAAAAAGAAATCAAAGGTTTTGTCCGCGACCTGGTGTCGCTGGAGAAGAAGCCCGTCCGCGGCCTGCTGGTCGTCGAGTGGGTGGTGATGGCCTACCTTGCCCTCACGCTTTTGCTGATATTGTTCTTATACACGAAGTTGCCCGAAGCCAATCTGCTGGTGATGGGCCGTGTGCGCGTGCTTGCCATGACGGCTGCCCTCTGGCTGGTCTATCGTCTGTGGCCCAGTCGTCTGACGCGCCTCTTCCGCATAGCGGGCCAGATGAGCCTGCTTGGCGTATGGTATCCCGACATCTATGAGATTAACCGCGTGCTCCCCAACCTCGACCACGTCTTCGCCACGCTGGAGCAGACGCTGTTCGGTTGCCAGCCCGCCTTGCTCTTCCACGAGTGGCTACCCTCGCCCTGGTTCAGCGAGGCCTTCGACATGGGTTATTTCAGCTACTACCCCATGATAGCCCTCACTGTGTTCTACTACTTCTTCTGCCGTCCCCGGGAGTTTGAGCGTGCCTCGTCGGTGGTGATGATCTCCTTCTTCCTTTTCTACCTGATCTTCATCTTCGTGCCCGTCGTGGGCCCCACGTTCTACTATCATGCCATTGGCATGGAGAACGTTGTGGCGGGCGTCTTCCCCAGTCTCCACGACTATTTCAACACCCATACCGCCTGCCTTCCGTCCCCTGGCGACCCTGCGGGCCTGTTCTACCAGCTTGTCGAGGAGGCCAAGGAGGCTGGCGAGCGTCCCGTGGCTGCCTTCCCCAGTTCCCATGTGGGCATCAGCACGGTCTGCATGCTCCTTGTCTGGCACGCCCGCAACTACAAGTTGCTCCTGGCCTTCGCCCCGTTCTATGTTCTCCTTTGCTGTGCCACGGTCTATATCCAAGCCCACTACCTCGTCGATGCCCTCGTCGGACTGCCTACGGGTGCGCTCTTCTTCGCCCTCTCGATGTATTTCACCCGCAGGATGGGCAAAGCCCAGTAGATCTTATGCCATAGATATAAAAGACGAACCAACGAATGGAAATGATAGATAAAAACATGAAGTCCACGAAGACCAGCGAGGCGCATCCCAGGGTGTCCATCATCACCGTGACCTACAATGCCGAGTCGCTCTTGGCACGAACGCTGCAGAGTGTGCTTGCCCAGCGCTATGCCGACAAGGAGATTGTGGTCGTCGATGGCCAATCCTCCGACGGCACGGTGGCCGTCATCCAGCGCCATGCCGCCGCTATCCAGTCGTGGGTCAGCGAACCCGACAAGGGCATCTATGACGCGATGAACAAAGGCGTGCGGATGGCCACGGGCGACTGGATTCTCTTCATGAATGCAGGCGATACCTTCGCCAGCGACGACGTCCTTCAGTGCCTCTTCGACGCTGTGGATCCAGCGCAGGCCGACGTGATCTATGGCGACGTGGTGAAGGGCGGCGTAGTGAAGGCCGCGCCGCGCCAGTACCGCCTCTACCATCGGATGCTCTTCTGCCACCAAAGCGTGTTGACCCGCCGCTCCTGCCTGCTCGCCACACCCTTTGATATCCGCCATCGTCTCTCTGCCGATTTCAAGTTCTTCCTCCTTCAGTATCAGCGCGGCGCCCGCTTCCAGTATGTCCCTCTCCCCGTGTCCGTGTTTGATACGGGCGGCGTCTCCAATCGTTCCCGTTCCAAAGGCTTGCTCGACAATATCCGGGTGGTCTGCGAGGTGATTCCCTTCCCCCAGCGCCTCCTGTTTGTGGCGCGCCTGGCCGTGCCCTATCTGATGTGTCGCCTGCGGGGCAAGTGACCTTTCCCCCTCGTTCCCTCCGCTCCTCCTTCGCTCCTCCTCCGTTCCTCCTTCGCTCCTCCTCCAGCCCCGCACAGAAAGTATTTGGCCCAATTATTTGTCTCGTTCGACGATAATTCGTACTTTTGCAAATCATATTGCCGTATCTGATTTCGGTAGTCATCATTCCCACACATATATAAATAGGACAATACTATGGAGCATATTTGGGGACAAATAGGGTTGGCATGCTTGCTTTGGCTGGGCAACTACGCCCTCTATCGTGCCTGCAACCGCGGCATTTCGCCCAGTGCCAAACTACAACAACTGTTGCGCTACCTGCCCGCTTCCCTCGTGGCCGTGCTTCCGCTGGCCGTGACGGAGACCAGCGTCGTGCAGTCGGCGGTGCTAAAACTCTGGATCGTCGCCGAGCTCTGGGCCGCGGCTTTCCCCCTGACCTACCATCTGACCTATCGCAAGATCTCCCCCGACTACGACAACCAGATCGACCCCGCCTTTGCCATCTATCTCTTTGGCGTCCTGGCCGGTCTCTCCGTCCTCCTTCCCTCCGTCTGCGTGGCTCCGCTGCTGGTGCTGGCCCTCGCCGCCCCGCTGTTTCTGATAGGCTATTACCTCCTCTACCACCACGTCATCGACATGAACGGCATGTTGCTGATCCGCCAGACCAACTACAACGAGATCATCGAGTTTTTCCGGTCCAGTCCCTTGTGGAAGACCCTCGCCGGCCTCGTCTTGCTGGTGGGCCTTGTCCTGGCCTTTGTCTTGGTCGGCCAGCCGCTGCTGGTTGGTTCTGCCTCGCTATGGAGCAGCGCCCTCATCGTCGTCCTGCTGGGCGCGGTGGCCCATTATCTTTTCAAGCCCCGCCACAGCCTCTTCTCCCGCACGGGACTGGCCAAGCTCTACCTCGACGTGAGCGAATACGCGCGCAGCAACAGCCGCTACGTCCAGAATCAGCAGCAGCGCATGGAGCACTTAGAGGCCCGGGCCCTCCATCCCTTGTCCGCCCCCCACACCTTCCTGCTGGTCATCGGCGAATCGGCCACGCGCGAGTATATGAGCGCCTTTGTGCCGATGGCGGAGGACACAACCCCCTGGATGCGCGCCCTCAGCGAGGACAGCGCCCACTGCGTCCTCTTCCCCCACGCCTACAGTTGCGATATCCAGACCGTGCCCTCGCTGGAGAAAGCCCTCACCGCCTTCAACCAGTATGATGGCGGCCAGTTCTACACCTCCACCTCCATCGTCGATATTGCCAAGCGCCTGGGCTACAAGGTCCATTGGTACAGCAACCAGGGTCATCTCGGTGCTGCTGACACCCCCGTCACCTTGGTCGCCGAGACCTCCGACGTGGCCAAGTGGACCAACCAGCAGTTGGGCAAGAAATATTATGACGAGGCGCTGATAGACTTCCTCGGCGAGGTCGATCCCATGCGCAACAACCTCGTGGTGCTCCACCTCAAGGGCAGCCACTTCAACTACGAAAACCGCTTCCCCGAGGCCAGCCGCCAGTGGGGCGATGCCGACAACCACGACCTGGTCCTCAACTACAAGAACTCCCTCCACTACACCGACAGCGTCCTGCGGCAGGCTTTCGACACGCTGCGGGCGAAGTGCCACCTCCAGTGCATGATCTATTGCAGCGACCACGGCGTCGTGCCCAACCGCCAGCGGTTGCCCAACTTTTGGGGCTTCGGCTACACCTACATCCCCCTGATGGTGTGGATGAGCGAGGAGTATGTGGCGCGCCGTCCCGATCGGGCCAAGGCCCTCCGTGCCAACAAGGACAAATACTGGACCAACGACCTGCTCTACGACCTGGTGTGCGGCGTGCTCGACGTGGCCAGTCCCGACTATAAGGAGGAAAACTCCCTGGCCTCGCCTACTTATCGCTTCGATCGCGACGACCTCACGATCATGAAGGGGACGATCCGCATTGCCGACGACCAGGACGGCGCCCCCGAGGCCGCCTCCACCCACTAACCCATACCGACTTTTATGCAGAAGATACTTTACTATACGGTCTATGGCCTCCTCTATGGCCTCTCCTTGCTGCCGTTGCGCCTGCTCTATGTGCTGAGCGACGCCATTTATCTCTTGATATACCACGTCGTCCACTACCGCCGCCGCGTCGTGTGGAAAAACCTGCGCAGCTCCTTTCCCGATCGTACGGAGGCCGACCTGCGGCAGATAGAGAAAGACTTCTACCATTGGTTTTGCGACTATGCGGTGGAGACCATCAAGTTGTTCTCCATCAGCGAGAAGGAGATTCGCCGCCGCATGGTCTTCAAGGGCTCCGACCGTGTGGACGAATGTCTCCTTCGGGGCCAGTCCTGCGCCATCTACCTGGGCCATTACTGCAACTGGGAGTGGGTCACGTCCCTGCCCCTGTGGGTCTCGCAGAAGGGTCAGTGCGGCCAAATCTACCATCCGCTGGAGAATGCGGGCATGGACAAGATGTTTCTGACCATCCGCCAGCGCTTCGGCGCGGTGAGCATCCCCATGGCCGAGTCCATCCGGCGCATCATCGCCTATCGCCAGAAAGGCATCCCGACCGTCGTCGGCTACATCTCCGACCAGAAGCCCTTCTGGTTCAACATCCACCATTGGTGCGACTTCCTCCACCACGACACCCCCGTGCTCTCGGGCACGGAGCGCATCGCACGCAAACTGGACCAGGCCGTCTTCTACCTCGAGGTCAGCCGTCCGCGCCGTGGCTACTACGAGGCCGAGTTCAAGCTCATCACCCTCGACCCCAGCCAGTTTGAGGAAAACCAGCTGACCGACCGCTATTTCCTGATGCTGGAGCACACGATCTGCGAGCACCCGGCCTATTGGCTCTGGAGCCACGACCGCTGGAAGCGCACCCGCGAGCAGTTCAACGACCGCTACTATGTGAAAAACGGCAAGGTCTTCGAGTACGACGTGCCCCTGAGCAAGCGGAAGTGACAAAAGGCCTCGCAGACGCCGTCCCCCTCCGACTTGCCCAGGCTTCTGCGCCCCTTCGGCGCTTCATGGCTAAATGGCTGAAAAACATGCCTTCTGATGCGTTTCTTGAGCCCGAATTCCCCTTATTAAGATTATTTTGCGTTTTGTATTCAAAAAAGTTGCAAAAGATTTGGTGGTTTCAAAAAAACGTTGTTAATTTGCACCGTGATTAGGAATCACGGGCGATTGTACGCAATCTGCCAGCAATGCACTACTCGCGGGAGCGTAAGGTAATTGATGAAAGGTAACAGCAGAAATCCACTACAGGGATGGGCGGTTGTTCTCGGTCATTCATTTCCCCACGCCTCCGCGTTTTTTTGTGCAGCCGTATTTCCTTAATAAAATAGAATACGTTTAAACCAAATAACGACGATATGGAAGTAAAGAATGCATTCGCGGGGACTTTGGAGTCAGGTGACATCCTGGTTCAGATTACCCCCTCGGAGGAAGAGAGCCTTCAGATCGACCTCGACTCGACGGTAGAGTACCAGTTCGGCGGCCAGATTCGCAAGGTCATCAAAGAGACATTGGAGAATTTGGGCGTGAAGAAGGCCCATGTGAAGGCTACCGACAAGGGTGCCCTCGACTGCACCATTCGTGCGCGCGTCACCGCTGCTGCAGTCAGAGCCACGGGCAAGGATGTCTGGGAGGATTAGTCCTCGACCACGTATCCTTGGAATCTATACTAACGGAAGTCTAAACAGAACAAAGTAACCGACAGAAGAAGTATGCAGAGATTAAGAAGAACTATGATGTTCGTGCCGGGCAACAACCCCGGTATGATGCAGGACGCCTTCATCTACGGTCCCGACTCGATTATGCTCGACTTGGAGGACTCTGTGACGATGGCTGAGAAAGATACCGCACGTTTGCTCGTTTACAACGCGCTGAAGACCATCGACTACGGCACGACCGAGATGGTGGTGCGTGTCAACCCGCTCTCCACGCCGTATGGCAAGAAGGACATCGAGGCCGTCGTCAAGGCTGGCGTCGATGTGGTTCGTATGCCGAAGACGGAGACCGCCGATGAGGTGCGTGAGATGGAGGCCGAGATCGAGCGCGTGGAGAAGGAGATTGGCTGCCTTGGCCGCACGAAGATCATGGCTGCCATCGAGAGCGCGCTGGGCGTGGTCAATGCCTACGCCATCGCTACCGCCTCCAAGCGCATGATGGGCATCGCCCTTGGCGCCGAGGACTATTGCGCCAACCTCAAGACGCAGCGCACGCCGGAGGGCATCGAGTTGCTGCTCGCCCGTCAGACCATCGTCGTGGCTGCCCGTGCTGCTGGCATCGACGCCCTCGACACGGTCTATTCCAACCTCAACGACATGGAGACTTTCCGCAAGGAGGTGGAGCAGATCCACAAGATGGGCTTCGACGGCAAGTCTATCATCAACCCGCGCCAGATCGATATCGTCAACGAGGTGTTCACCCCGTCTCAGAAGGCCATCGACAAGGCCATGGCCGTCGTCGGCGCCATCAAGGAGGCCGAGAAGCGCGGTTCGGGTGTGATTGCATTGAACGGTAAGATGGTCGACCGCCCCGTCGTCCTTCGCGCACAGAGAACGATTGATTTGGCCGTTGCGGCAGGAGTTATAAAGAAGGAGGATTTGGCATGAGCAATTTAGAGGAAAGACAGGCTTTGATCGGCGAGATGGCCGAGCACCTGAAGAAGAATATTTATCACAGCGAGGAGCGTAAGATCACCACGCCCCGCAAGGAGTATCAGGCTGAGAGCCAGAAGGTGGTTTCTCTGGAGGAGGCTATCCGCCGTTCCGGCCTGAAGGACGGCATGACGGTATCCTTCCACCACCACTTCCGTGGTGGCGACAAGGTGCTCAACATGGTGATGGACAAGATCGCCGAGATGGGCATCAAGGACCTCCACGTGGCTGCTTCCAGCCTGAACGACGTCCACAAGCCCCTCATCGAGCACATCAAGAATGGCGTCGTGACCCGCATCTCCACCTCCGGTATGCGTGGCGAGCTGGCCAAGGCCATCAGCCACGGCATCCTCAAGGAGCCGGTGGTGTTCCGTTCCCATGGTGGCCGTGGCTCTGCCATCGCCAATGGCGACATCCATATCGACGTGGCCTTCCTCGGCGCTTCTTCCTGCGACCCGATGGGCAACTCCTGCGGTTTCTCCCGTTCCGAGAATGCCAAGAGCATCTGCGGCTCCCTGGGCTACGCCCTTCCCGACGCCCGCTATGCCGACAACGTGGTGATTCTTACCGACGACCTCGTGAGCTATCCCAACACGCCGACCTCCATCTCTGAGCACGATGTGGACTGGGTGGTCGTCGTCGATTCCGTCGGCGATTCTTCCAAGATCGCCTCGGGTGCCATCCGCGATACGAAGAACCCGCGCGACATCCTGCTCGCCAAGGAGGCTTGCAAGGTGATCGTCAATAGTGGCTACTTCAAGGAGGGCTTCTCCATCCAGACTGGTTCTGGTGGTGCCTCGCTGGCCGTCGTCAAGTATCTGCGCCAGACGATGATCGACCAGAACGTGAAGGCTTCCTTCGCCCTCGGTGGCATCACCGCCCACATGGTGAAGCTCCACGAGGAGGGACTCATCGACCACCTCATCGACGTGCAGTCGTTCGACAAGGTTGCTGCCGAGTCCATCAAGGTCGATCCGAAGCACAAGGAGGTCTCTGCCAACGAGTATGCCTCTGCCGACGAGCCCGGTGCCGCCACGAAGTTCCTCGACATCGTGATCCTCTCCGCCCTGGAGGTGGACGTCAACTTCAACGTCAACGTGCTCGTGGGTAGCGACGGTATCATCCGTGGCGCCATCGGTGGCCACCCCGACACCGCTGCCGATTCTGCCCTGAGCATCGTCGTCTGCCCGTTGCTTCGCGGCCGCATCCCGTGTGTCGTCAATGAGGTGACCAACCTCATCACGCCGGGATCCACCGTCGATGTCGTCGTGACGGAGTATGGCGTGGCCGTCAATCCGCGCCGTCCGGATCTCGCCGAGCGCATGCAGGCTGCCGGCATCAAGCTCGTCACCCTGGAGAGCCTCCGCGACCGTGCCCTCCGTGTCATCGGCACGCCCGCCCCGCTGCCCTTCGGCGACAAGGTGGTCGGTGTGGTGATGAACCGCAACGGCGAGGTGATGGATGTCATCAAGAACATCAAGGACTAATCCTTCATACAAAATAGGAGAAGATGGCGATTGGCCTGCCCTGGTGCATGGCCAATCCCTCTCCTCCCTTATTGATTTAAAAAAAACAACCATACGTTGATGGAAATCACGCTCGAACAGCTATTGAAGAGCCGCGACCAGCGGTGGGACAGGGAGAGGCGCCTTTTGCAGGAGTTTCCTGGCCAGACGCTTGTCGTGCTGACCGTCGTCATGCCGGGCCGCGTCAAGCGCAATGCCCACACGCGCGTCATCGCCCGTGCTGCCGAGGCTGCCGTCCAGGCCTTTCTGGGTCCGAAAGTGGTGCTCCGCTACACCAACGACGCGCCGACGGGCTACGAGGCCTATTGGATCGTGCGTGCCGAGGCGCGCAGCGTGAAGCGCCAGATGTGCGGCATCGAGGATTTCCATCCCCTGGGTCGGCTTTTTGACCTCGATGTCATCCAGTCCGACGCCACCCCTCTCTCGCGCACCGACGTTGGTTTCGCGCCGCGCCGCTGCCTGCTCTGCGATCAGGAGGCCCGCTGGTGCATGCGCAATCATACCCACACGCAGGAGGAGATTCTCCAGCGCATCGACGAGATGGTGAGAGAGTTTAACGCTGAAAACTGACGCTTATGTATGCCGACTACGAGATAAGAGAAGTGCCCATCGGTTATGGACCGGCGCGCCGCAAGGTGGAAGAGTTTCTCGGGAAGCGCACCTTGCGACTCGACAAGGTCGATTACTACGAGGCCATCTACCCCTGTGGTGGCGACGAGATGCTGGCCGTCGGAGGCCTCTTGGGCGACGCCATCCGTTGCATCGCCGTCAAGGAGGGCATGGAGGACGAGCACCTGGCCAACCGCCTGGTGTCCCATCTGATGGTCATCGTGCAGCGTCGGGGCTACCCCACGGTGAAAGTCTTCACCAAACCCAGCAACAAAGCCGTTTTCGAGAGCCTGGCCTTCGAGACCCTGGCCGAGACCGACAGCGTGGTCTTCATGGAGAACGGACAGATGCCGTTGCGGGACTATCTGCTGAGCCTGGAGCGGCTGGCACGCCCCGGCAAGTCGGGCGTGATCGTGATGAACTGCAACCCCTTCACCCGCGGCCACCGCTACCTCATCGAGGAGGCTTCCAAGCAAGTGGACAACCTATACGTTATTCCCCTCAAGGAGAATAATCGCAACTTCAACTACGAGGAGCGGCGGGAGATGATCCGTCTCGGCACCGCCGACCTCGCCAATGTGACCGTCTGCGAAGGCAGCGCCTATGCCATCTCCCAGGCCACATTCCCCACCTATTTCCTCAAGCAGCTCGACAAGGCTTCGGAGAATCAGATCGAACTGGATCTCCAGATCTTTGCCCGCTACCTGGCCCCCGCCCTGGGCGCCACGGTGCGCTTCGTCGGCACCGAGCCTTTCGACCCGCTGACGCGCCGCTACAACGAGATGATGACCGAGCTGCTGCCGAAGAGCGGCATCGAGGTCGTACAGATCGAGCGCAAGGAGCTGGAGGAGAAGCCCATCAGCGCCTCGCGCACCCGGGCCTTTATCGAGAACAACAAGCTCCATGCCGCCATGCAGCTCGTGCCCCCCACGACCCAGCCCTACATCATGGCCAAGTTTGCCGTCGATGCGCTCCAGCAGGAGCTCGACACCACGCCGAAGCCCGGACTGGTCGACAAGGACAACTCCGGGGCCCATACCGACATGGACTATATCCTCATGGAGCGCAGTATCAAGTCGCTGCGCCCGTATTTCGTCCGGCTGGCCCAGCTCGGCCTGTCCGCGGACCAGCTCACCACGGCCGACGTGCAGCGCATCGGCATCGAGGCCGAGGCCGCCATGCTGCGCACCACCCACGGGGTCAACACCCACCGCGGCGCCCTGTTTGCTCTCGGCATCACCGTCGCCGCCGCCATGTGGCTCTACGCCCACGAGGGCCAGGAGGTGCGCAAGGAGCGTCTGCAGCAGATGATCCAGGAGATAGCGGCGGGCTTCCCTCCCTCCGCCGACACCCATGGCGCCGAGGTCGTCGCCAAGGCCCGCGTCAAGGGCGCGCGAGAGAACGCCGTCGAGGGCTATCCCGACCTCTTCGAGACCTGGGGTCCCTACTACCGCAAGCTGCGCGAGGACCCGCACCGCGCCCACCGCACGCTGCTCAAGATCATGTCGATGCTGCAGGACACCAACATCTATTACCGCACGGATGCCGAGACGGCCGAGATTGTGCGCCGGTCGAGCGGCGAGCTGCTCCAGCGGTTCTCCGTCAATTCGCTTCGCGAGGCCGACGCCGAGTTCATCCGCCACAACATCTCGCCGGGTGGCTGCGCCGATATGCTCTCGCTGACGATTCTCATCAACGCCATCCTCCGATAGGAGCGGGCGCCATTCATATCAAGAACAGAAAATAATAATTCTATTAAATAACAAAAAGTCATTTCTATTATGGTTGAACTGATCAAACATGGAGTGTATCTGCTCGACGGCCAGAAGGTGGTTGAGGATACAACGGGTATGCCCTCGGCCGACGAGGCTCGTGAGAACACCATCACCTACGGCATTCTGCGTGCCCATGACGTCAATGGTGGCAAGGGCAAGGAGATGCACATCCGCTTTGATGCGATGATGTCGCACGACATTACGTATGTAGGTATCATTCAGACGGCTCGCGCCAGCGGCCTGACGAAGTTCCCCCTGCCGTACGCCATGACCAACTGCCACAACTCTTTGTGCGCCGTCGGTGGCACCATCAATGAGGACGACCACGTCTTTGGTCTTTCTGCAGCAAAGAAATACGGCGGTATCTACGTACCCGCCAACCAGGCCGTCATTCACCAGTTTGCCCGCGAGGAGATGGTGAAGTGCGGCAATATGATTCTCGGTTCCGATTCCCACACCCGCTATGGCTCTCTGGGCAACATGGGTGTCGGCGAGGGTGGTGGTGAGCTTGTCAAGCAGCTCCTCCGCAACACCTGGGACATCAACGCCCCCGAGGTGGTCCTCGTTTGGCTTGAGGGCACGCCGCGCCACGGTATCGGTCCCCACGACGTCGCCATCTCGCTTGTCAAGGCCGTCTTCGAGAGCGGCTTTGTCAAGAACAAGGTGCTGGAGTTTGCCGGCCCCGGTGTCGCCAACCTTTCTGTCGATTTCCGCAACGGCATCGACGTGATGACTACCGAGACCACCTGTCTGAGCTCTATCTGGGTGACGGACGAGAAGGTCCGCGAGCACTATGAGCTCCACCGTCGTCCTGAGGACTACAAGGAGCTGCGCCCGGGCAAGGTGGCCTACTACGATAGCATGGTGCGCATCGACCTCTCCAAGCAGGAGTCTATGATCGCCCTGCCTTACCATCCCTCCAACGCTGTCTCCATCCACGAGCTGCAGGCCGATCCCGAGACCGTGCTGCGCCGTGTGGAGGAAGACACGAAGCGCCGCTTCGGCGACAAGGTGCACCCCGACTTGGTGAGCAAGATCCGCGACGGCAAGGTCTATGCCGACCAGGGCATCATCGCCGGTTGCTCCGGTGGTACCTATGAGAACCTCTGCGAGGCTGCCGCCATCCTGCGCGGCCAGTCTGCCGGCAACGACTACTTCTCTTGCTCGGCCTATCCGCAGTCTTCTCCCGTCTATATCGCTGCCAACCGTGCCGGCGTGACAAGCGACCTCATCGAGGCCGGTGTCGTCATCAAGCCCGCCTTCTGCGGTCCGTGCTTCGGTGCCGGCGACGTGCCTTCCAACAACGGTCTGAGCATCCGCCACACCACGCGCAACTTCCCCAACCGCGAGGGTTCCAAGCCGGGCCAGGGCCAGATCTCCATGGTCGCCCTGATGGATGCCCGCAGCATCGCTGCCTCCGCAGCCAATGGTGGTGTCATCACCGCCGCCACCGACATCGAGTACGAGGCCGACTACAAGCCCTACAGCTTCGACGACAAGATCTACGAGCATCGCGTCTATAGAGGCTATGGCAAGGCCGACGCCGAGCAGCCGCTCCGCTACGGTCCCAACATCAAGGACTGGCCCGAGATGTACCCGATGCAGGAGAACATGCTGGTCGAGCTGGCTGCCGTCATCCACGACCCCGTCACGACGACCGACGAGCTGATTCCCTCCGGCGAGACTTCCAGCTACCGTTCCAACCCGCTGCGCCTCTCCGAGTTTGCCCTCTCCCGCCGCGTGCCCGAGTATGTCGGCCGTAGCAAGGAGATCCAGCAGCTGGACCGCGACCGTCGCGCCGGCAAGGCCTCTGACCACATCCTCGCCGCCCTCAAGCAGGTCGGCGCCTCCGTGGAGACCACGTCCTTCGGTTCCTGCGTCTTCGCCAACAAGCCCGGCGACGGTTCTGCCCGCGAGCAGGCTGCCTCTTGCCAGAAGGTGCTCGGTGGCGACGCCAACATCTGCTACGAGTATGCCACGAAGCGCTATCGCAGCAACTGCATCAACTGGGGTATCGTGCCCTTCACCATCAGCAAGGACACCGAGTTCCAGTATGAGGTGGGCGACATGGTCTTCGTGCCCGGCATCCGCCAGGCCATCCTCGACGGCAAGGAGGAGATCGACGCTCAGGTCATCACCAAGAATGGCGTGAAGCCCATCCACCTGCTCTTCCAGAACCTCACCGAGGACGAGCGCACCATCCTGGCCGATGGTTGCTTGATCAACTATTACAAGGAGCACAACAAGTAAACAGCAAAAAATATGTTTGTCCGGCCACGGGCGGGGCGGGCCTCTGACGGCCCTCCCGCCACGTGCCAGCACGAAGATATCATCAAAGAATCAATCAATTACTAATAAAAAAGTAAATTCCTACAAAGCAATGGAAAAAATTCAGATGACCACCCCTATCGTTGAGATGGACGGTGATGAGATGACCCGAATTCTGTGGAAGATGATCAAGGACGAGCTGATCCTTCCGTTCGTTGACCTCAAGAGCGAGTACTATGACCTCGGTCTTCCCTACCGCGACCAGACCAACGACCAGGTGACGATCGACGCTGCCAACGCCAACAAGAAGTATGGCGTGGCCGTGAAGTGCGCCACGATCACTCCGAACCACCAGCGTATGGACGAGTACAAGCTCCACCAGATGTGGAAGAGCCCCAACGGCACGATTCGTTCCATCCTCGACGGTACGGTGTTCCGCGCTCCGATCCAGCTGCCGAGCATCAAGCCGCAGGTTCGCTCTTGGGAGAAGCCCATCACCATCGCCCGTCACGCCTATGGCGACGTCTATAAAGGCGTAGAGGTGCGCTGCGAAGAGGCTGGCGTTGCCAAGCTCGTCTTCGAGGGCAAGAGCGGCAAGAAGGAAGAGGTTGTTATCCACGAGTTCGACGGCCCGGGCGTCATCCAGGGCATGCACAACGTCGATAAGTCTATCCGTTCCTTCGCTCACGCTTGCTTCACCTACGCGCTCGACGTCCACCAGGATCTCTGGTTCGCTACCAAGGACACGATCTCTAAGAAGTACGACGCTCAGTTCCGCATCATCTTCAACGAGGTCTATGAGGAGTGCTACAAGGAGAAGTTCGAGCAGGCTGGCCTGGAGTATTTCTACACCCTCATCGACGACGCTGTTGCCCGCGTAGTACGCAGCAAGGGCGGCTTCATCTGGGCTTGCAAGAACTACGATGGCGACGTCATGAGCGACATGGTCTCCACCGCCTTCGGTTCTCTCGCCATGATGACCTCTGTCCTCGTCAGCCCCGATGGCAACTACGAGTACGAGGCTGCCCACGGCACCGTCACCCGCCACTACTACAAGTACCTCGCCGGCGAGGAGACTTCCACCAACCCGATCGCTACGATCTTCGCTTGGAGCGGCGCGCTCCGCAAGCGTGGTGAGAAGGACGGCATCCAGGCTCTCGTCAACTTCGGCGACCAGCTGGAGGGCGCTTGCTTCGACACGATGAACAGCGGTATCGTCACCAAGGACCTCGTCAACCTCATGGAGGGCGTCGAGGCCAAGGCTGTCAACTCGCTCGTCTTCATCCAGACCATCCGCAAGCACCTTGAGGAGCGTCTGAGCAAGTAAAAAGACGATCTATTGGGATTATAATAAAAATCCGACCTGCCGCAGTGTGGTAAGGTCGGATTTTTATTGTTATACCATACTTTTATTTTCCCCGAAAAGGTTTGTCTATGGTCCATCCGGAAAATGAAGTGAGAACCTATCCAGTAGAACGTAAGTGACACTATAGTCCAAGCATACTGACACTCCAGTACCAGGCAAGTGACACTTCAGTACCAGGCAGGTAGTACAAAAAGCGGTACTGAGAATGGAGAGAATAGATGTCGATTGATACGCTTACGCTAAGACAACTGCCGAAAACGGAGGATGTCAAGTTCAGCTATTTCTCTTTTTCCCGAAACTCAATAGGAGACATTCCTACGTTTCGTTTGAAAAGTTTTATGAAGTAAGAATCATCCTTGAATCCTAAGTCGAAAGCGATCTCTTTTATTCTCAAATCGCTGTAGCGAATCATACGCTTGGCTTCCAAGATAATACGGTCGTTGATTAGTTTTAAAGGGCTTGTTTTTGCATATTGTTGAGTATGTGCTGCAAGTGTTGTTTGCGAAATTCTCATCGTTTCTGTGTAGAACTTCACGGAATGATGTTTCGCGAAGTTCTTCTCGATCAAATCGACAAAAAGACAATAGGTTCGATGAGGGTCTGAGTTTACATTTAGTTTACCGGCCTCTTCCCAGTCTCCCCATCTTATGATGTCAATGAGAAATAGTGACAGAGCCGAGGCTAAGAAGTTGTCTTTTAGCGAAGTGTCCTTTGTGTTTGATTCAGACTCTTCTTGTAGAAGTTTGGCGTAACGTTCTATTTTCTTTTTTGCATTTTCCTGAAGGGTGCAATGTGATACGCCATGGATGGGATAGAATAGTTTCGCTTTTATGCAATTGAGCAGTTCGGTGCCTAAATGCAATAACAAGTCTTCCGTGAAAATAATACATATCCCATTGATGTCTTTGAGGTGACGGAAGGTATGGAGGTGTTTCGGAGACAAGAAGAAAATGGAGTCTTTTTCTATATTATACTCGTCAAAATCTACGATATGGGTGCCCTCTCCCGAGTGAAACCAGAAAATGCTGTAAAAACGATGTGAGTGCATTTCGTACCAAGGATCTGGGTACAACTCTATTGCGTCTTGAATGGTTGTGATGCAAAAAAACGAGGATTTAGATAGCGCTGAAGCCAGGCTATACTGCAAATATGTGTATTTCTTGGATGAAATGGCTCTTTTTTCAAGTATATGCTGGTCCATTTTTTCGATTGTTATTTTTATACGGTGCGAAATTATAAACTTTTGCGGTAAAAACAAAGGAAAATATGGTGTATTTTGTTTGTGCGTTAAAAAGTACCGTATTTCCGTTATTTTTTATTATGAGCTACTGCTTTGTTGTGCGTATTTTTGCGGCATTAATAGGCTTAAGGCCATAAAACTTAACAACATGAAAACAAAACTTTTGGCATCAATGCTGGTGTTTGGCGCAATGAACGCCTCTGCCCAGCTGACCGTTTATCACAACGGCAACGTGAACATTGGAAGTGAGCAACCGACATCAAACGTGTCTCTCTCTCTATAGGCAAAGTTGCATACAACGACACGGCCTATCATGTCTCCGTATTAGAAGTTGAACGCTGTTGTGAAGTGCAATGGAGCGTCATTTTTTGGCGGTTCTGAATATTTTGCGGTAAAAACTAAGATATCTTCTTCATGTAACATAATTTTAATATTTCTGTAATTATTTCGCAATATTGCTATAGTACTTTTGCAGCGTCATAATTCCTTAGATATACTGAGGATAGATTAGACCATAGTTGATAAGCAATAAGAAATATAGCATACAATGAACAATGGAATCGTTTCTCAAGATAAAAAGAGGTATCCGAAAATCTTTAACAGAGTAGGAATGTGATGTAAACGGCTTAAGGCCATTTTTTATGAAAAAAGCAATTTTATCATCAATGCTGGTGTTTGGCGCAATGAACGCCTCTGCCCAGCTGACCGTTTATCACAACGGCAACGTGAACATTGGAAGTGAGCAACCAACTTCAAACGTGTCTCTCTCTGTAGGCAATGTCGCATACAGCGACACCGCCTATCATGTATCCCTTGGCTTGCACAATCCCGCCTCGGGTTGTTATAATATTGGTGGCGAGGGAGTGGTTTACAGCCCCACGACGAGGAACACAGGACGAGCCTTTGGTTTGCGCGGAGTAGCAGGCAACTGCACAAGCGGTTACAACTTTGGCGTGCTTGGAGCCTTGCAAGGCAGTCAGGCTGGAGCAGCTATCTTTGGAACGACCAGCGGTAAGACGTTGGGCCTGAGGGTTGGTGAGCGCTATGCAGGCTATTTCGATGGCAATGTGAAGGTTACTGGCTCGCTTCAAGGCAATGTGGTCAACAGCGCCGAGGTCAATGCGAAGAACACACAGACTTTGCGGCCTATCAATAGCGCATTGGATGGTATCGCCTCTGCAAACCCCTTCATGTACATTGAAAATGCGCAAGTACCTGGCTCTGGAATAGGATCCGTGCCAGACTCTACGCAAACAGGAACTGTTGCACCGATCTCTAATCCTATCACTTCTTTTGGCAAATCATACTACGCCCTTGACGTGAACGCCGTTAAGCAGAGATTCCCCGCTCTTATCATCAAAGACGCACAAGGAAATGAGTACGTCAACTATACCCAACTGGTTCCCATCCTCGTTCAGGCCATCACGGAGTTGAAGACAGAGCTGGACGACCTTAAAGAAGCCGTTGCCTCGTCGGGTACGCGAAAGGTGAACGCTGCTACCAACATTGCGACAAATACGCTCGACGAGGGTAGGGGTAGCATTTCTCAGAACACCCCCAATCCGTTCACTGGCCAATCGACCGTCCGTGTCTCCGTCCCCGATGACGCCTCGGATGCCTATGTTGACATTCTGACGCTCAATGGCGCCAGCGTCAAGCGCATTCCTGTGAGCAACGGACTTAGCGAGGTGTCGCTTTCCAGCTTCGAGTTCGCCCCCGGCACTTATCTCTATACGCTTGTCGTTAACGGAAAGGTCAGCGAAACTCGTCGGATGGTAGTTTCCAGATAATAAAAAACAAAATATTTCCTTTATGAAAAAAAGAATTACCAGTCAATATTTGACGCTTTGTTTTTGGCTATTGGTAAGCCTCCCATTGCCTTTAATGGCCAAGGATGCACCGTGCGCCGAAACGATAAGCATTGGCAGGGTGTTCAGCAATCAAGGGGAGATCGCTTTGCCTTCGTCAAAATCTATTGTAAAACTGATGTTGGACGGGCAGGTCTCCGTTAAGGATACGGAAGACTTCTTTATTCGCGTCCTCTTAGCTGATGCATCAGGGAATGACTATTTGGTATATGAAAACTATCCAGAGATTTGCAATGGTTCTGCAGAGAGTCTTGTAAATATAGGTCTGGAAACCTCTCTGTTGCCCAATGTCTTGCCGACAAAGATAAAAATCTTTGTGAAAAATGCTGCTTTGACAGTTCAATCAGTGAATGTTGATTACAAAGATCAGATTTATCGTGTTGGGTCCAAGGAATATCTGTTGAAGTCAGATAGCTTGAAATATCAGCAAGCGAAGGAAGCTGCAGAAAAGATAAATCTGTACAATGAGAATCGTGGTAAGACTTGGTCTGCGGGAGTTACCCGCCTTGCTCTAATGAACTATCAGCAACGGAAACAAGTACTGGGTTTGCCTGATGGTGTGTCAAGCCAAGGAATTGAGTACTATGTAGGTGGTGTCTTTGTACTCAAAAATGATACTGTGTCCCCCAAAATGGCACAGGCAGAAAGTGAGGTTGTTAAAAGCTTCGACTGGAGAAATCGGCATGGTATTAATTGGATGACTCCAGTTAAAGATCAAGGACAGAGCTGTTATTGCTCTGCTTTTGCTGCAGTTAGTTGTGTTGAAGCATTGAGCAATCTCTATTACAACAAGAAGCTTGATCTTGATTTGTCCGAACAGGAGGCAGCTTGTTGTAACGAATACGTCCAAAGTCGAGATCCATACACAGGTGGTATGTCTATTGATGCGCCATTAGACTATTTTAGAGACCATGGGGTTTGTGACGAGGAAGCTTATCCTTTTGTTGATGCAGATTCTGCCCATAACTGTAGAAGTGACGAGGTGACTCCAAATTACACGGTGCGTATAAAAGGCTATCATCAAATAAATTCAAAGGCAGAGGATATTATTAAAAAAGCTATCATTGCGCAAGGACCATTAGTTTCTGGTTTTTATTTTGGCTATACATGGAACGGGAAAAAATATGTGGGGAATAGCCACGCCATGGTCTTAACCGGTTGGCATGTACTCCAAGCAGGTGATACTATTAAGCATCTACATCACAAAGGCGATGGAACCGACTTGTCTGTATGCAAAGTGATATTGCCTGGAGATTCTTTGATAGGAAGCACTGTTTGGACATTCAAAAACAGTTATCAAGAAAATGGCCTGGACATTATGAGCCCAGAATATATGTATATTGTGTTTGAAAACATGAGAAATATGCATTATGCGCAGGCGATTGACTACCCTATATACGTTAGCAATATGGGTGAGGGTGATATCGTATGCGAAGATAAAGATGGGGATGGTTATTATAATTGGGGAATTGGTCCCAAACCAGCTTCCTGTCCTTCGTGGGTTCCAGACGAAGAGGATGGAGATGACTCAGATCCAAACTATGGTCCTATGGACGAGTACGGACACTTGCAGATCATCACGCCTGACAGTTGTGATGCCATTCATATTTCTCAGTCTGGTCGCATAGATGGAGATGTCCATTTCTTGAGAAATGTCATCATTGATCCCAATATACAGTGGACTGTCGGAGGAAATCTCTATTTCCATAATGGGGCGAAATTAACAGTTTCCAACAAGGCATCTTTGAAAATAGTCGATAATGCTGTTATTGACGACGTGACGCTTTGCGTCGCAAAGGAATCCTCGCTTGATGTTCAAGACGGATCAGAAATTCGATTGAGATCAGGAAGCAACCTTTTCTTGCCGCGAGGCTGTTCGGCGACGCTCAAAGATGGGACAATTAAAAACATGAAGTGATGAAAAACGTAAGAAAGAACATGTCAGCCATTGCTCTTTTTGCTTTGGCAATGGCCGCGCTAATGCCTCAGAAGGTACAGGCGCAGGAACGCATCCCGTTTTTGGCGGAGGGCAAAACATGGACGGTGTTCAACTATGATGCTCGATATGAAGGCGCGCTTGTCGTTAAGGACTCGGCACGGTATAGCGTCCTTGGCGACACCATCGTAGGGAACAAAACCTGCAAGCTCTTAGAGACCGAGATAGGAACGGTCCCCGCCTATCAGGAGGGACGCAATATTTGTTTTTACTACCCCGACGACGCAGAACCGAGAATCATGTATGAGTTTGACTGCCAAGTCGGCGACCTCGTCCATGTCGATTCCGAAAGGGAGGCTCGTGCCGAAGTGACCAAGGTGGACTCCTTGTGCTTTGATGGCACCTATTATCGTGTGGTCCACTATTCTGTGGATGACATGGAAGGACGCTACGATGAGTTGGTTGGCTCTGGCACAAGTGTGCTCAATTCCACTTTGCTTCCAGGACAATTCCGGGGCGTCGAGGTCACTTTCCGTGGAAAGAATATTTCGGAAGCCTGCTCCATAGAGCATAGCGAAAAGGCTTCCACCTCCGACCGCCTCGCTTCCGACGACCGCGTCTATGACCTCCAGGGCCGCCGCATGGACGTGCGCCATTTGCCCAAGGGCATTTATATCCAGCACGGCAAGAAGTTTGTGGTGAAGTAGAATTTAATTAATTAAAAAAACAATAAGGCCACCGGGACCAAGAGACAACGCTCTTTTGACTCCCGGTGGCCTTTGCGCATTCCTCAAACTTCGATCAGGCTTCTGGCTTTTCTGCACATTTGCCGAAAAAAACTTCAAAGGGTAGGTCGGTGTGTAACTTGTTGATATATAGGTAGATAAAGGATGATTTTTGACTCGGGGGGGGTAATGTGGCATGCAGGATAAAATAATGCTAAAAATACTTGGTGTTATAATAAAAATTGCGTAAATTTGCAAGCGTTAAGACTATTATAAACTATAAATTGTTGGTATATGAAGAAGATTTACCTATCTATTCTTATGACTCTGTGCCCCCTGCTCCCGGGCATGGCACAACAAGTATCGCAAACCGGAAGAGAGACCGTTGGCCAAACGGGTCTTCGGGCCTCCGCAGCGCAAACCCCTATGCCTTTCCTCCAGGAGGGCAAGGAGTGGTATTACCGCAGCGTCTATGGTCCGCGTGGCGCTGACATAAACTACTACTGCAAGATAAGTGGTGATACCCTTGTGCGTGATGTTTCCTATTGGAAACTGGTCAACTGGCAGGGCAAGTTTATTGATGGCCTACACGAAGAGGGACACAAGGTGAGCAGCGTCTCGGCAGGAGGTTTGTTCGACTTCAACCTTCAGCTCAATGATACGCTCAAGGATGGGTTTGGCGTCGTCGTATCGACGAGCGACACCATCTTGGTGGACGGGCAGCACTATTTCCGTCTGGGGATCGCGCCTATTGACTCGTATTACGAAGAGTCCCGCTTCGCCTCTCCGATGGAGTATTGGGTGGAGGGCATCGGCAGCTCCTATGGCCTCTATCCCATTTGGGGCATGTTCATCATCGGTCCCCACAACGAGCTCGACTCCTGCAGGGTGGACGGCAAGTTGCTTTTCACCCGCAACGACTTCTTGCGTGTGCCTCAAAGCCAGCGCCAATGGGTGCAGGGCGACTATCGCATCTATCCGGCCAATACCCCCTATCTGATCAACTACGCCAAGCGTACCTACGCTGCTGTCGGCGAACTGGAGATCGGTGGCCGCACCTATCAGAAGATCTACAACTGCACCAAGTCGCGTTGTGCTGGCCTGGACCCCGGCCCGCGTTATAGCTACCTTTTCGCCATGCGTCGTGAGGGCGGTCGCGTGCTGGCCGATGCCGACAGCTACCGTGCTGCCTTTGCCCAAGCGAGCGACGTTTACCCGACGAACGAGGAGGGCGAATACATCCTCTACGACTACGACGCCCATGTGGGCGACGCCTACCTTGGCACGCAGTACACCGTGGTGGAGGAGGGCGACACGACGCTCTCCGACGGGCAGAGCCGCCGCATGTTGGTGCTGTCGTCGGGCCACCGCTTGATAGAAGGTGTGGGCTGCGTCAATGTCCAAGGCACACCGTTCGACTACCTGTGCCACGACAATGCGCCGAACACGTTCTTCGACTTCTCGCTCCTTGAGAACTACTACGACGCCGAAGGCCACCGCATCTATGTCAACACGCGCGAGAAAGCCTATGAGGCCATCGTCGCTGGCGTGGAGACTGTCGCCACCTCCGACCGCCTCGCTTCCGACGACCGCGTCTATGACCTCCAGGGCCGCCGCATGGACGTGCGCCACTTGCCCAAGGGCATTTATATCCAGCACGGCAAGAAGTTTGTGGTCAAGTAGAAGCGTCTCTTCTTTAATTAATTTAAAAAACAATAAGGCCACCGGGACCAAGAGGCAACGCTCTTTTGACTCCCGGTGGCCTTTGCGTATCCCTCAAACTTCGGTCAGGCTACTGGCTTTTCTGCACATTTGCCGAAAAAAAACTTCGAAGGGGAGGCTGGTGTGTAACTTGTTGATATATAAGTAGATAAAAGACGATTTTTGATTCGGGGGGGGTAATGTGGCATGCAGGATAAAATAATGCTAAAAATATTTGGCGTTATAACAAAAAACACGTAAATTTGCAAGCGTTAAGACTATTGTAAACTATAAATTGTTGGTGTATGAAGAAGATTTACCTATCTATTCTTATGACCTTGTGTCCCTTGCTTCCGGGCATGGCACAACAAGTATCGCAAACCGGAAGAGAGACCGTTGGCCAGACGGGTCTTCGGGCCTCCGCAGCGCAAACCCCTAAGCCTTTCCTGCAGGAGGGCAAGGAGTGGTACACTCGGTGTGTCCACTATTTTCTTGGAGAATCTTTTCACACAGAGCGGATCGAGGGTGATACGATCTTGGACGGAGTCGCCTACAAGAAATTGTATGATGGAAACGTGGTAGAAGGATTTCTGCGTGAGGAGAACGGCAAGGTGTTGGGCAAAGTGGGTTCCTACTACGACGCCTACGACACCTCCGACTGGAGTAGTCATCTCGTTTATGATTTCTCCCTTGGCAAAGGAGACACGACCGTGTTTCACGATTACTTCCGCCTCAATGTGAATACGGTCGATACGATCTTGGTGGACGGTGAGCCCTATCGCCGTTTGGGAATCGGTTGTTTCGACGGTGGCACGGATTACTCAAAGTATAACATACGGGAATATTGGGTCGAGGGCATAGGGAGCGACGTCGGTCCCGATCCTGGCCCTGGAATTGAATGGGTCACTTCGTCCTATATGACGTTTGATTCTTGCAAAGTAGATGGCAAGTTGCTCTTCACAAGCAACGATTTCTTGCGTATTCCGCATTGCGATAGCCAATGGATTTGTGCCGACTATAGGAAAACGAATAACATAGAGACCCATGAATTGTATTTTCTGAGACATGGCAGGAGAAGCTATGCTTGTGCTGGCGAGACGACGCTGAACGGAAAGACGTATCAGAAGGTCTATTCCAACAAATATCTTTTCGCCATGCGCCGTGAGGGCGGCCGCGTGCTGGCCGATGCCGACAGCTACCGTGCTGCCTTTGCCCAGGCGAGCGACGTTTACCCGACGAACGAGGAGGGCGAATACATCCTCTACGACTACGACGCCCATGTGGGCGACGCCTATCTTGGCACGCAGTACACCGTGGTACAAGAGGGCGACACGACGCTCTCCGACGGGCAGAGCCGCCGCATGTTGGTGCTGTCGTCGGGCCACCGCTTGATAGAAGGCGTGGGCTGCGTCAATATGCAAGGCACGCCGTTCGACTACCTGTGCCACGACAATGCGCCAAACACGTTCTTCACCTTCTCGCTCCTTGAGAACTACTACGACGCCGAAGGCCACCGCATCTATGTCAACACGCGCGAGAAGCCTATGAGGCCATTGTCGCTGGCGTGCAGACGGTAGCCACCTCCGACCGCCTCGCTTCCGACGACCGCGTCTATGACCTTCAGGGCCGCCGCATGGACGTGCGCCATTTGCCCAAGGGCATTTATATCCAGCACGGCAAGAAGTTTGTGGTGAAGTAGAAGCGCTGGCTTCTGTGATAGGAAAAAAACAGAGTGGAACAATTTAAAAAAAACATGTCATGATGAAAAACGTAAGAAAGAACATCTCAGCCATGGCTCTTTTGGCTTTGGCAATGGCCGCGCTGATGCCTCAGAAGGCACAGGCGCAGGAACGCATCCCGTTTTTGGCGGAGGGCAAAACATGGACCGTGTTCAACTATGATGCCCGATATGAAGGCGCGCTGGTCGTCAAGGATTCGGTACGGTATAGCGTCCTGGGCGACACCATCGTAGGGGGCAGAACCTGCAAGCTCGTAGAGACCGGGATAGGGACGGTACCGGCCTATCAGGAGGGACGCAACATTTGTTTTTACTACCCCGGCGACGCAGAACCGAGAGTCATGTATGAGTTTGACTGCCAGGTCGGCGACCTCGTCCATGTCGATTGCGAAAGGGAGGCTCGTGCCGAAGTGACCAAGGTGGACTCCTTGTGCTTGGGTGGCATCTATTATCGCGTGGTCCACTATTCTGTGGATGGCATGGAATGGAGCTACAATGAGTTGATTGGCTGTGGCACAAGTGTGCTCAATTCCATTTTGCTTCCAGGACAATTCCGAGGCGTCAAGGTCACTTTCCGTGGAATGAATATTTCGGAAGCCTGCTCCATAAAGCATAGCGTAAAGACTTCCACCTCCGACCGCCTCGCTTCCGACAACCGCGTCTATACCCTCCAGGGCGTCCGCCTGCAGCAGCCTCCCAAGCAGGGCGTCTATATCCAAAACGGCAAGAAGTTTGTGGCGAAGTAAAGGCTGGGCTCTTCATTCATAAATTAGGAAGGTTCATCCGATATATGAGTGATAAGCGCGTTTGTGTTGTTACAAGTTGTAAAAGTTGTATTGGTTGTTTTTCACTGAAGTTTTCGCAAGTGGTTCAAGAACGGGCTGAAGGCCCAAAAGCTCCTAGACCAGGGCATCGCCCTGGGTATAATGGCAATCAGCA